>DATFFR010000096.1:0-4879 GCA_035249925.1 Actinomycetota bacterium | reverse complement strand
GGCCGAGCGCCGGGCGGCTCACTTCGCAGACGAATTCAGGACCGCCGGCTACGAGACGGAGACCGCGGCGGTGTGGGGACATCCTCACGAGCAGATCCTGAAGGAGACCGAGTCCTTTGGGGCCGACATCGTGGTGGTCGGCTCGCGCGGATTGGGTCCCCTAAAAAGAGCGCTGCTTGGTTCGGTAAGCGACCAGGTCGTGCGCCACGCGCCGGCAACCCTTGTTGGACGTCGCCTGACGTAAGCGAAGACCGAACCTAGGCAACACCTTGAAGTAGCCGTCCAACGAAGAACGCGATCGCCGCGGCCGCGCCGCCCACCGACAGGGTCTCGAGCCCTCCTCGCCACCACGTCCCGCTGCCGAACCTCGCCTTCAGGATCCCGACGACGAAGAAAGCCACTCCGGTCACCAACGAGCTCCAGAAGAAGACACCCTCGATGGCACCAGCCCGGATGGCGTTTATCAGGTAGGCGCCCAGTGGCAACGAACCGACGACGAGGAATGCGCCGAAGGTCGCTGCCGCCGCCCTGAGAGGGCGAGGGTTGACCCCCGCGAAGCCGTGCTCCTCCGCCATCATCGTCTCGATCCAGAGCTCCCGATCCGCGGTGACTACCTCTACAACGCGCTCCAGGTCACTTCCGGCGAAACCCTTGGCTGCGAAGATCTGACGGATCTCCTCCCGCTCACCCTCCGGATGAGTCTCGATCTCCCGACGCTCCTCGATCCGCGCCGCGCGTTGTTGCGCAAGTCCGGCTCTGGTCGCGAGAAAGTTGCTGACCGCCATGCTGAAGCCGTCCGCGATCAGGTTGGCCAGTCCCAAGATGATCACCACGGAAGCAGACAGATTCGCCCCGACCACACCGGCCACGACGGCGAACGTCGTGACGGTCCCGTCGACGGCTCCGTAGACGAAGTCACCGAGATAGCTGTGACGAAGGGGCTGAGAAAGCCGGGAACGGATCGCCTCGGGGGTGTGGTCCGCCCCGCTCTCGGGACTACCGCGTTCAGCAGAGGTCATGCCGCCACCGTGGCTCAGTCAGGCTCGCGAAACAAGTGCCCCGTGCCGTACACCGACGGGCCGATGAGCTTGCAACAAGGGTGAGTCGCATGATGAGAGCTAACCGATGAAGAGCTCGGAGGCTTCGCCGAACGCTTCCTCGACGCTCCTGTACGCGTCGGCGGTGTGCGCCGAGAAACGGCTCGGCCGGAACGCTTTTAGCCGGTCCTGCTCGGTGCCTTCGAGGATTTCCTTGGTAATGAACTCCGCCAGGGCCGGCGCGATCGTCACGCCACTGTGACCGGTGGCGACATACAGGGAGGGAAGGCCCGGCAGCGGTCCTACGATCGGCATCCTGTCCCGCGGCATGGGGCGCCATTCGACCGTGAAGTGCTCGAGATCCGAGTCCTTGAGGATGGGGAAAGCCTTGCTGGCTTGACGCAACAGCATTCGGGCATGTTCGGTCGACGGGTTCCTGACGACCGCGTCCTGGGCCCGTTCGCCGATCAGGACACGTCCGTCGTCGAGCTGGCGCAGATGGACGGGAACCTCGCCCTTCGGATAGACGTAGACGGTCCGGTTGAGGAAACGTTCGAGCGGCCGCGTCACGCACAGCAGCCCCGGGCTCGGGTCCATCGGGGCATCCCAGCCCAGTCGTTCCAACAGAGACGTCGTCTCTGCTCCGGTCGCAAGGATCACGCTCGAGGCTTCGATGCGATCCTCACCGACGCGCACCGTTATCCCCCGCTGCTCCACGTGCAACGCGGCGCGACCGATCAAGAGCATGCCGCCGTGCTCTGTAAAAGCTGAGGTCAGCGTGTGAATGGCGAGCACGGGATCGGCCTGTCCGTCACCGGCCGCGTAGGTCGCGGTGAAGGTGCCGCTGAAGTTACTCGCCGGCTCTAGCTTCTTGACCTCCTCGCCCTTGACGAGCTTGACGGGATACCCCCGTCCGTGGGCGCGCTGGAACAGCTCGGTGAGAAAGCGACCCCCGTCGGTTGATTCGGCCCAGCGGAGCTCTCCATCGAAACGAACCCCGAGTTCGTCGCCATAGACCTTGGCCCATCTTCGCCACGCGATCATGCCGTGGTTCTTCAGGAGATACACGTCCCGCTGGGGCTCGTCGAACGAGGTCAGCGACGCGAAGGAGAACGCCGAAGCACCTTGTGGTTCCACGTCTCGTTCGACGAGCATCGTGGGCGCACCCTTGAGCTGAAGCTCATGCGCGACCGCGGTGCCGACGATGCCGCCTCCGATCACGACGACCGGTTTGTCCATGACCCGTCCCCCTCTCAGTAACCTAGGCGTCGACCAGAGATGAGCTTCGATTCGATGGTCACGAAGTTGCTCTTGTCGCCCTCGGCCCATGGCAACAGCGGAAGACGTCGAAGCCGCGCGAGCTCATCGGGGTCGGTCACGAGACGGGCCTGCCCCCTCACGACGACGCTCCAGCCCGTCTGCCAGGTGGGCTCTACCCAGTCAACCTCGAAGGCCACGAAGGCCTGGTGTACGGCGGCGTGGAACTTGGTACCGGCGTCGGTGCGGAAGACGACGTTGCCACGGTCTATCGCGTAGTTGACCGGGAAGATCACCGGCCGTGGGCCCGCGAGGGCTATCCGTCCGACGCCCGCTGGGTGGCCCTCCATGAGCTTGATGCACTCATGCCGGTCGAGTGTTTCCATCGTCCTGCCTCGCACGTCTTCCTCCTGTCCATAGCGCTTGTCGACATGGTCGGCCAGTTGCGTTGCCGAGGTCAGGGCCGTTCGGCCCCTATCCGTATGGCCCCTCGACCTTCATCCATCTGATTAGTTGCCGTCGCGCGCCTACGAGGACCAAGCTCCACCGCCGACAGCACGTCGCGCGCCATGTCTTCGACCAAGGGGAAGAACACCTTTTCTTCGAGGCGGATGTGGTGCTGAAGGAGCGCGGCGATCGACGACATAGTCTCGGTTGTCGGTTCGGCGTCAACAAGCTCCGCACGCAGTTCGGTCACGAGCGCATGGAGCTTCACGTGCTCCAGCAACAAGCGCGTGATGGTGGCCCTAGCAGCCGGCTCGTCGATCACGAGCGGGAAGATGAGCTCTTCCTCCTCGCGGAAATGGGCGATCGTGTCGGCTGCGAAGAACGAGAGGAACTCGCGCGCTTGTGCAGCCCGCTCTGGGAGCTCTGCGTCGGCTGCGCCCCTTAGGCGCCTCGCTTGCCCGAGAGCGTGGTGATGGTCGTGCGTCAACGGGAACAGAGCCTCGTCCCTTTTCATAGCTTGCTCCTTCACTCGACGATGACTGCGGTAACCATGCCGAACATGCCTTCAGGGCCTTCGACGTGGTTAAGGATGTGGCAGTGGAATGCCCACACGCCGGGCGCGTCGGCCTTGACCAGGACGTCGTAGCGCTCGCCGGGCGCGACCATCAGCGTGTCGACGTCGTAAGGCTGCGGGAGCGGGTAGCCGTCCTTGGCGACGACACGCTGGACCAACCCGTGGAGGTGCATCGGGTGGATCTGAAGCCCCTCGTTCATGTACCTGAGGCGAAGCGTCTGACCCTGTGACAGGGCTATCGGCGCGGTCGCGGGGAAGCCCTTGCCGTTGATCGTGAAGCCGAGCGGCCCGTCGTTGAGCACCAGCGTCTGGTCGACCGCAACCTCGGGGTCACTCGGGTCGTGAACCACGAACGCGCCCAACAGCCCCTCGGTGATCTGCTCGGTTGCGTTGAAGTGCGGGTGGTACATGTGCGTCCCGCTGTTGGTGAGCCTGAACTCGTAGGTGTAGGACTCGCCCGGCATGACCGGGTCTTGCGTGATCACAGGAACGCCGTCCATCGCGTTGGGCACCCGAACGCCGTGGAAATGAAGGGTCGTCGGTTGGTCGAGCTTGTTGTGCAGAACCACTCGCACGCGGTCGCGGATGTCGGCGTTGATCTGCGGTCCCGGAAGCATCCCGTTGTAGGCCATCGCATCGAGGACCTTGCCGGGCTCGACCTCCCATCTGATCTCGTCCGCGGTGAGCTCGAAGACCTTGACCCCGTCGACGAGCTCGGGCTCCAGCGGCTGTCCGCCCAGGCCCTTAGTCTCGGCCGGGTAGCTCTTGGTGACCGCGGTATCGACCTTGACCATCTCTTGCGCCGACATGCCCGACATCCCGTGGCCGGCGTGGTCGCCGGGCTGCGCCGTAGCGGCCTCGTCCGTGACGACGAGAGTTGCGGTCATCCCCCCGCCGGCATGTCCGGCCACCTCACAGAGGACCTTGTACTCGCCGGCTTCGAGCGATGGGATCTGGAGCGTGGTGCTCTGGCCGGGAGGGATCATCTCGGTCGCCGCTTGCCCCACGATACCGAAGTTGTGTTCCGTCTGACCCTCGTTGGTAACCTCGAAGGTGACCGAACCGGCTGCGGCATCGAGCTGCTTCGGTTCGATGAACAGGTCGCCGAGGGTGACCTCGATCGTCTGGCTCGCCGGCGCCGCGCTCGACGTGGCGGCTGAGTCCTGGCTCGAATCGAACGCAGCCATCGAGACGAGCCCGACGCCGAACGCGATAACCACGAAGAAGCCCGCGACGGGCCATACCAACATGAGCCTGGTCCGATCTGACATCGCCGCATCCATCGATCCGATTCCTCCTTTAGCTGTCGTGTCGCCGTGTCTCGTTTGTCGCCCATCGTCGGCTTCGAGGCTGGCCGGCGTCAGTGCCGAAGGGCATGTCTTTGAAGGCCCGAAGGTCACATCGACGCGTGCTCCGAACGCGGGAAGAGCGCCCCCCGGCGAGGGGCGCTCTTTCGCCTTGGGCGTTCGCTAGCTTGCCGCCGCCTTGCGGGCGTGACGGAAGCCGAGTCCGACCAGCACTGCGAGCACCAGGCCTGCGATCACCATGCCGAATCCGGCGAAGA
>DATFFR010000095.1:0-2628 GCA_035249925.1 Actinomycetota bacterium | reverse complement strand
GAGGAGCTGATGCAGGACGCGTTCCTCAGGGTGTGGGAGCGATGGGGCCGGGTCGGTGGGATGGACGACCCCCTCGGCTACCTCTACCGAACCGCAATGAATCTGTTCCGCAAGCGGTTCCGGCGGGCCACGCTCGCGCTCCGTCGGACCGTCGGGCTCGCGCCATCGAACGACGACTTCGCCGATGCCGACGACCGGCAGGTCGTCCGGCACGTCCTCGCCACGCTCCCGCCGAGGCAACGAGCGGCGCTCGTGCTGACCGAGATGCTCGGGTTCACGTCTAAGGAGGCGGGGGATGCCCTCGGCGTCACCGACGCGACGATCCGCTCGTTGTCGCGCCACGGGCGCGACGCGTTTCGCAAGTTAGTGGAGGTTGACGATGCCTAGGATCGCGGATGTCCTCGAACGCGAGAGCCGGACCGTCGACCTCGAGCAGGGCGACTTCGAGCGCCTGCTCGGCCGACGCGAGCGCAAGCTACGCAACCGGCGGATCCGTGCGGGCGCCCTCGGCGTCATCGTGGCGCTCGCGGTCGCGACCATCTTCGTCCGCTCGCTGACGTCGGACCAGATCCCGGCGGATCGGACCGTGGAGCCCCGGCCCGCGCCAGCGACGGCTGGCGCCCTCGCGTACATCTTGGATGGCGACGTGTACGTGGCCGATCCGGACGGCTCGAACGCGGTCAAGATCGCGAACGGCGTCTCCGACGACGACTGTGCCTCCACCGAGGGGTTCTCTTACTGGGCTGAGGGATCGATGTGGTCGCCCGACGGGAGATACCTCGCCTATCGCCGCGTGGACTGTTCCAGCGAGAAGCCCGGAAACACGGACCAGAACTGGGGAGACGTCGTGATCAGCGACGCAGTGGGCAATGTGCTCGCAGCCTTCCCCGCCGATGGATGGGATATCGGATGGTCACCCGATTCCTCGCGGATCGCGGTGTGGGACACCTTGTTCGAGACCGTCGGCGTCTACGGGGTCGACGGCGCCCGGCATGCGCTGGTCACGATGCCGTCGTGGTGGCAACACAGAGCCGATCTCGACCCGGCGTGGCTGCGCGATGGGACGTTGGCGATCGACGATGTGGAGATCCCGCCCGACGGCGGTGCGGCGACGCGGCTCGACACCCTACGAGTGGCCGAGTGGGCAGAAGATCACCTCGCCACGAGCGGCGTACGCGTGGACTCGCCCGATGCATCGCACACCGCATACGTCGTTGGCCGGTCGCTCAGGGTTGAAGGCTCGGATGACTCCGGATCGGTCACGCTGCTGACGGTCGAGCCTGGAACGTCCCTCAGAGTCATCGGGTTCTCACCGGAGGGCGACCGCGTCCTCTTCTCGAGCCGTGAGGGCGGGGCGGTTGGTCCCGTGAGAGCGAAGTTGTGGAGCGGCGGAGTCGACGGTTCCGACACTCGCGTCATCGTCGCCGGGACGCTGAATGGGGACTGGTTCGTTCCCTAGGTGGGGGGTCGACTTTCCATCCGGGTGCACGGAGGCCTTCTGAAAGATGGGGAGACTCAGGGCTTCGCGCACGCGGGGAGCCGGACGGAGATGAACAAGCACCTGGGAGATCTAGATCGCCGTCACGGCGGCTCACACGAAAGGGGAGTTCTCATGAACAGGCATCACGGACGTGCGTTGTGGTTGGCGTGCCTGCTGACGCTCGGAGCCTGCTCAACGGGTCCGGAAACGGCGAGCCCTTCGCCGACGGAGACCACCTCAAGTCCCGCGCCGACGATCCGGGACGTCACAGAGGTCGAGTCCTTTGCCGCCCTCGAGCCCGGGACCTACTTCACGGATCCCGACCTCGACCCTTCAACTCCCCTCCGGGTGGTGTACGAGGTCGCCGAGGAGGGGTGGTCGCAATGGATCGGCGCGACAAAGTTCCACGGCGAGGACGGGCACGTCCAGGTGAGCATCGCGGTCGTGGCGAACCTGGTGACTCATGGCTGCAAGGACCGCTCCCCGGCCGATCCCCCGGTCGGTCCGACGGTCGAGGACCTCGCCACCGAGCTTGCCGATCTGGCGCCGTTCCGGGTGACCTCGGCGCCGGCCGACGTCACCTTGGCCGGCTACCAGGGCAAGCAGCTGGAGCTCACCGTGCCCGACCTGCCGATCAAGGAAGTCGGCGTCCACGACGAGAGAGAATTCGTCGGATGCGAGGGCGGCAACCTCGCGAGCTGGATACCCGCGAACTGGGAAGAGCCGTTCTTCGGGTACACACGTCCTGGGTACACGGAGGAGTTCTGGATCCTCGACGTCGAGGGCACCCGTCTGATGATCGCGACCGGACAGACGCCCGACCCGCCCGCTCAGGACCTCGCCGAGCTGCGTGACATCGTGGACTCCATCCGGATCGGGCCATAAGACTGCTTCAGCGTCGTGCGAGTTGTGAAGGCGCATTCGGATGAAGCGTCGGCTGGCACCCCCGCCTTGTCAGGGCAGTGCTTGACCGAGGCTGGACCCTTGGCTTGATCGAGAAGCCGCTAGGGCCTTCGGGTTCCGGCGGCTTCTCACTTTGTCCGCGATGTCCTACGGTCCTCCGATGGCGATGCTCCCGACGTTGCTCGAGCGGGATAGGAAGCGGGCGGGCTGGTCGGTGGCGCAGGCCGCGTGGCGGCTCGGCGTGA
>DATFFR010000094.1:0-16781 GCA_035249925.1 Actinomycetota bacterium | reverse complement strand
AGTGCCCCCGGCAGGATTCGAACCTGCGACACCAGGTTTAGGAAACCTGTGCTCTATCCCCTGAGCTACGAGGGCGCTGCTTGAATCTTAGGAGTCCAGGCTCGGACCGATCTGCCGGGATCGACCAGGCTCGGGCCAACTTGCTCGCCCTACGGGCAGGAGTTCCCCCCCGGAGGACGAAAACAACCCTTGCGGTAGTGGGTCCCGAGCGGCGTGGGGGCTCGGTCCCACTCCCACATCCGGGACACCTTTCTTGGGAGGACTCTCGCTCATGCCTCGTGCGCTCCGATGCCGCGTCTCTTTTCTCGCCCTCCTCCTGGTCGCCGCCCTGACCGGGAGCCTTCTCGGAGCCCTACCGGCCTCCGCCGGCAGCGGGTCGTCCTGGTTGACCTCGGGTTCGGACCCCGTTGCCGTCCAGAACGCCATCGCGGCCAACTCCCACAAGCTGCCCGACGAGTTCGGCCCCCGGCTCCGGTATGCCCGCAACGGGCTGCTCCGCGTGATGGTCGCCGTATCCGACCGGACCCCTGCGGTCGAGTCGTTCGTCGACGAGTCCACCACGTGGGTCAGGTGGTACTTCGACAATCCCCGCTTCTACGCCGCGGTCACTCCCGATCAGCTCGCCGTCCTCCTGGGCTCCGGGGCGATCGATTTCATCGAGCCCGACGTACCTCTTACCTACTTCCTGTCCTCTTCCACCCTCGACGTCCACGCCCGCAGCAACGGCACGGACGGCGCCGGCGTGTGGTCCTACGACGCGGCCACGGACTCACTGCGCTCCGACATAGCCGGGCTGACGGTCGACCAGGCCACGGGCAAGGGCGTCACGGTTGCGATCACCGACTCGGGCATCGACCGGACCCACCGTGACTTCGGGGGCTGGGACTGCACGCCCGGGCCCTACCAACCCTGTGACAGCCGCATCGCCCGAGCCGTGACCACCGAGCACCTCTTCGGCGGGCCCGACGTAGGCGACTCGCTGCCGACCACGGAGGCCGCCAGCGGTCACGGCACCCACGTGGCCGGCATCATCGGAGGCAACGGCTACATGGCCCGCGACGGCGCGGCCGACGGAGCCACGTACGGCGGCGACGGGATCCCGATCGGCGTCGCGCCACAGTCCAACCTGATCATGACTAAGAACGGCGACACGCTGTGGGCCGGCCTGTCGCAGTTCGGGCTCGAATGGCAACTCGAGAACGCGGCGACCCACAACATCCGTGTGTCATCGAACTCGTGGGGCTGCGTCGGGGGGTGCTCCTTCGCCGGCAACTCTCCGACCTTCCAGCTCTTCAAGGACATGTACAACGCCGGGATCGTCGTCGTGTTCGCGGCGGGGAACGACGGAGGTAACAGCAGCGGCACGGCCTTCTCCGGCTACGCGCAGAGCCCTCACGTGCTCGGGGTCGCGTCGTACGACGACACGAACAAGCGGCTGGCATCTACCTCGAGCCGTGGCTCGGATAACTCACTCCCCGACGCCTCGACTTGGACGCCGGAATCCGAACCGGCGAACGGGGAGCGGCGACCCGACGTGGCCGCGCCGGGCGTAGGCATCTGGTCGGCACGGACCTTGACCGGCGGAGCAGCCTCGCTTGTGCCACGAGTGAACAGCGGGGACGTGACAGGTGGCGCGGGATGCTGCATCCGTGAGTACGCGATCATGGGCGGGACCTCGATGGCCGCACCGCACGTGTCGGGCGCGGCTGCTCTGGCGTTCAGCGCGTGTCCGACCGCCAAACCGCTCGACGTGATGCGAGCGATCATGGCCACGGCGCAGCACGACGTCCTGAAATCCGCAGGCGGCGGGTTGGCCGAGCCGTTCGAGGTCGGCCACGGAGGACTCGAGGTGCGGGCCGCGGTCGACTGGCTCCTGGCGCGCGGCTGCGACAGCAACCAGACCGGCGGTGGCGGAACCGAGCCGACGCCGACCCCTACACCAACCCCGACTCCCACCGAAACGACTACTCCTCCGCCCACCGGTGGCACGACCTATTACTTCCACTCTCTTTCCGGGATCGGCAACGCCGACGCGTTGTTCGTGGACGGCTCGACGTTCGACAAGTCCCAGCCGACCTTCGCCGACTTCTCCCGATTCCACGACATCCCGTTCCTGGGGAGCACCGGTGCGGGAACTCCCGTCGACCCGTTCTGGACCGGCGCCGTTGATGGGCCCATCAACGCGCTCACCTTGGACTTCTGGGCAAAGACACCCGTGGGCGACCTGCTCGGCGAGGTCAACTACACGGCTTCGATATTCGCCGATGGGGTACGCCACGAGCTCCCCCTCATCACCCAGAGCATCGAGCCGCAGATCGGCGACGTACCGTCACGCATAACCAAGACCTTCACCACCATGCTCGACGCAAGCGGTGCCGAGGTCCCGCTGGCGATCGATCCCGCCGGGGCCCCGACAACGATCTCGATCACCGGCAACTTCTTCGATGAGGAGGCAGGGTCATACATCGTCTACGACTCTGTCGAGTACCCCGCGAGCTTCACGGTGCACGCAGGGAGCCCCGATCCCGACCCGACTCCCACCGAGGAGCCGACCCCCGATCCGACCGAGCCCCCGCCCCCGAGCGGCCGCGGCACGTACCCGGTCAACCCGAACGATCCTCTGTTCGCCGACCAGTGGGGCATGACCAAGATCAAGGCGCCGGAGGCGTGGCAGGAGACCCACGCAACCGGCTTCGGGATCAACATCGCGATCGTCGACTCGGGCACCGAGCTCAACCACGAGGACTTCGCGTGCCCCGGCAAGCTCCTGGTGCTTCCCGGCTCCGACGTTGCCGACGACGACGACAACCCCCAGGACGAAGACGGCCACGGGACGCACGTGTCGGGCATCGCCGGCGCGTGCACGAACAACGGCAAGGGCGTCGTTGGGGTGGCTCCCGACTCGACCATCATGCCGGTGCGGACGATCGGTGGCGACGGCGACCTGGATCAGGCCATGGCCGACGGGATCCGCTTCGCTACGACCAACGGCGCTCACGTGATCAACCTGTCGATCGGCGACATCCCACCGTTCAGCCACCTCGGTGCCCTGGGCTTCCCCGAGACGGAAGACGCCATGAACGAGGCCCGCAACGCCGGCGTCGTGATCGCGGCAGCCGCCGGCAACTTCAACCAGCCGACGTGCGAGTACCCGTCGTTCTCCCGCAACGTCATATGCGTGGTTGCGACCGACCGCAACGATCTACGCACCCACTACACGGACTTCCCGGTCAACGCGGATCCGAACTCGGACGAGCCCAAGATCGAGCCGGTCGTAGCTGCGCCGGGCGGCCAGGGCACCTTCTGTGAGGAAAGCATCGTGTCTACCTACTACCTCGCCGAAGCTGAACCCATCTGCTACGAGCGTGGTTACGAGGGCCTCGACGGAACATCGATGGCGTCTCCACACGTGGCGGGGCTCGCCGCACTGATGTACGACCGCATCGGCGGACAGCGCACAAGGGCCAACGCCGACCTGATCGTTCAGACGATCCTCGACTCGGCGGACGACCTCTACGCGCCCGGATGGGACCCTATCGTCGGTTACGGACGGATCAACGCGCTCGCGGCGATCCAGGCTCTGCCGGAGCCGGCGCCGGAGCCGACCCCAACCGAAACGCCGACCGCCGCTGCGACGACGGTCGAGTTCACCGACAATCAATCCGAGTCGGGTCAGTTCTCGGACCGCGCCACTTTCGAAGCGGTTCTCTCCGACGCGACGACGGGCGCCCCGATCGAGGGAGCCGACCTCGTGTTCGAGTTGACCGGCGCGACGGGAACGCGCACTCTCGAAGCCACAACGGACGCGAACGGCATCGGCACCGAGGCTTTCCGCATCGTCGAAGAGCCCGGCGCGTACGTGATCACCGTTCGCTACGCCGGTGAGGAGACGACGTACGAGCCCTCGGCGAACACGGCCGGTTTCGTCATCGACGCAGAGGACACGACGACGTCGGCGACGGTTACGGGGAAGCCTGCCAACAGAACGGTGAGCGCAGAGGTGGCCGATGTGGACGACGCGGTCGAGGCCGTCGCCGGTCGGGAAGTGGAGTTCACGGTCGACGGAACCCTCATAGGCACCGCAACGACCGATGACTCCGGCCGAGCCAGCTTGGACGTTCCGAGAAGATACGCGGCGCACCACGAGTTCACGGCCACGTTCTCCGGAGATGAGTACTACCTGGCTTCCACCGGAAGCACCCAGACCTGATCGAACAGGCCGGGACCGGCAGCAGAGTGAGCAGGCGCGCGCCGTAGTCGAAAAACAGCGGGCCGACAGGAGGAAGCAAGCCGGTCTGCGCCAACTCTTCTGCCATGGACGGACGGAACGGCAACGGCGCGCGCATCTCCGGCAACGATTCCCACGACCTTCGCGACGCGCTGGCCGTGACAAAAGGATGGCTCGAAGTCGTCTTCCGCAAATGGGGCGAGCTGTCCGAAGAGGAACGCTTCCGCTGCGTCGCCGGCGCTCTATTGGGCGCCAACCAGATGGTGTTCAAGCTCGAGCGGATGGACGGTGTTCAGATCGATCTCACAGAGGACGGACCCGAACTCAGGATGGCTGAGGAGTTCTGGAAGCTCGCGGAGCAGAACGGAAACTCGCCGAGCAGAACGGAAGCCAGCGGCTCTCAGCCCGCGACGGGGTAGCCCGCAGACTCGATCGCCCGCACCACCGTCGCTCGATCGACGACGCCCTCGTCGAAATCGACGAGCACGGCCTTTGCCTCCAGATCCACGTCTGCTTTCTCGATCCCGTTCAAGGGATGAAGCGCGGTCTCGATACTGCTCTTGCAGTGACCGCAGGACACGTCCGGAACACGGAAGGTCTCTCTCATACGTCCAGGCTACCCTCTGATACATGCAACTCGGGATGGTCGGCCTCGGCCGGATGGGCTCGAACATGACCCTGCGGCTCCTGCGCGGAGACCACGAGGTCGTCGTCTACGACCTCGATGCCGAAGCGGTGAAACGCAGTACCACCGACGGCGCGACGGGGACGTCGTCATTGCAGGAACTCGTCTCCGAGTTGGCTCCGCCGCGTGTGGTCTGGCTGATGGTTCCCGCGGGAGAGCCCACTTCGGCCGCGCTCGCGGAGCTGTCGTCTCTGCTCAAACCGGGTGACGTCATCGTCGACGGCGGGAACTCCCGCTACACCGATACGTTGCAGCGTGCGACCGAGCTGTTCAAGAAGGGCATCGCCCTGGTCGACGCCGGCACGTCCGGTGGCATCTGGGGATTGGAAGACGGCTTCTGCTTGATGGTCGGCGCCGACAGCGAGGAGTTCGAACGAATCGAGCCCATCCTCCAGACCCTGGCGCCGGACAACGGCTACGCCCGAGTCGGCCCCCCCGGCGCCGGCCACTTCACCAAGATGGTCCACAACGGCATCGAGTACGGGCTGATGCAGGCGTATGCCGAGGGATTCGACCTGATGAACGAGAGCGACTTCGACCTCGACCTCGCCCAGATCGCGGAGCTCTGGCGTCACGGGAGCGTCGTGCGCTCCTGGCTTCTCGACCTGCTCGTCTCGGCCCTGCGCGACGATCCCGGTCTGGAGAAGCTCTCGGATTACGTCGAGGATTCGGGCGAAGGCCGATGGGCCCTACACGAGGCGATCGACTCGGCCGTGCCGATGCCGGTATTGGCGAGCTCTCTGTTCGCTCGGTTCGCCTCCCGTCGCGACCCGTCGTTCTCGGGCAAGATCCTCGCCGCCCTGCGCAAGGAGTTCGGCGGGCATGAGGTAAGGCCGCCAGAGCAACAGTGACGCAAACGACAGTCGCTCCGGACCGCACCGAGGAACGAGACACCGACGAAGTCGTCGATCCCGACAAGCCGTGGCTGGTAATCGTCTGGAACGATCCGATCAATCTGATGTCTTACGTAACCTGGGTGTTTCAGAAGCTGTTCGGGTACTCGTTGCAGAAGGCGACGAAGCTGATGCTCGAGGTGCACAACGAAGGCCGGTCCGTCGTCTCCAGCGGACCGCGCGAGAAGGCGGAGCTCGACTGCTTCCGCCTTCACGCACATGGACTATGGGCCACGATCACGAGGAGCGACTGAGGTGCAGAAGGTGCCCGAGGGCTTGCGCGTCCAGCTTGACGCGAACGAGGCAGACCTGCTGCGCGGCCTGACCAACGAGATGCGTCTGGTGCTCGAGGCCGACATCCCCGACGCCGACCCGGTTCAGCAGCGATTGTTCCCGCGCGCGCACGACGACGACGAGGACGAAGCGGCCTACCAGGAGCTGGTGGGTAGCGAGCTCAAAGACGTCAAGCTCGAAGCACTGCGGACGGTCGAACGACGACTCGGATCCGACGGACCGCTGGACGACACGCTTCCCGAGGGCGAGATCCACGAGTGGCTCCGTCTGATCAACGACATCAGGTTGGCGATCGGGACGCGGTTGCAGGTCGACGAGGCGAAGATGGACAAGCAGTACGACCCCGACGATCCGGAGGCTCCGGCCTTAGCGGTCCTCCACTGGCTGGCGTGGGTCCAGACCTCGATCCTGGAAGAGATGACGTAACCGGCGGAGGAAGGAGAGTCATGCTCGAGAAAGGCGACGCAGCCCCCGAGTTCGAGATGAAGGACGCGTCCGGAAAGTCGTGGCGCCTGACCGACCTCAAGGGTCAGAAGGTGATCCTGTACTTCTATCCCGCCGACGACACGCCCGGTTGCACCAAGGAGTCGTGCGATTTCCGCGACTCGTCCGCGGACCTCGCCAAAGCCGGCTACATCGTGCTGGGCGTCAGTCCGCAAGGCGCGGCCTCGCATCAGCGATTCGCCGAGAAGTACTCGCTGAACTTCCCGCTTCTTGTCGACGAGGACCTTGCCGCGACACGCTCGTTCGGCGCGTACAAGGAGCTCGGCGATTACGAAGGCATCCCACTCAAGGTCAAGCGCTCCACGTTCGTTATCGACGAGGATGGACGCATCGAGCTCGCGGAGTACGGCGTGCGGGCGAAGGGCCACGTCGAAGACCTGCGCTCGAAGCTAGGCGTGCCCGTCTAGGCGCACCGTTTCGAAGCTAGAGCGCTTCTCGCAGCACCGCGATGTCGTCTGCGATGCCCGGCCACGGCGTCTCGCATATGACGGGGACGTCGCCGGCCGCCCGCACCATGTCCACCACGACGTCGGGGCCGAGCTGTCCGGTTGCGAAATTGGCGTGGCGATCTGCGCCGCTCCCGGGCTTGTCCCGCGAGCCGTTCGCATGTACCAGGTCGATACGGCCGGTCACCTTGAGGACGCGCTCAACGACGTCGTCGAGGTCCTCTCCCGCCGCGTGCGCATGACAGGTGTCGAAACAGAAACCGACCTCGTAACCATCGAGATGCTCCCAGAGCCGAGCGATCGTGTCGACGTGTCTGGTCATCGCGTTCGTGCCCCCGGCCGTGTTCTCGATGAACACCGGCACGTCGCTCTCGAGGTGCTTGAACACCGTCCTCCATCGCCCGAAGCCCTCTTCGACGCCGTCTTCCGCGTGGCCTCCGTGAACGATGACCGCGGTCGCCCCCACCGTCGCCGCGGCCTCGAGGGTGTGATCGAGGATCTTGCGAGACGGGATGCGAACCCGGTTGTTGGGGGAAGCGACGTTGATCAGATAGGGAGCGTGCACGTATACCGGCAGCGGTGAAGCCTTCAGCACGTCGGCGTCGGGCCGAGGTGGAGGCTTCTTCCAGGACTGGGGCGGTCCTACGAACAGCTGGACGCAATCGGCCCCGACCGAGGCCGCTTCCGCGAGCGGGTCGGCGTCCGGGACGTGCGCTCCGATCTGCATCCCCACAAGCTAGCCGACGCTCGCAGGCAGCTTGCTCGCGTGGGTTGATTGGAGCAAGATGCCACGATGAAGCTCCTCAGAGACGTCTCCGTCCGGCACCTTCTTACCGTCGACCCCAAGGCCACGCTGCGGCGCGCCGCGAAAGTGATGACCGAACGCGGCGTGGGCTGCGCGGTGGTCATCGAGAACGAGAAGGTGGCTGGGATCGTGACCGAACGCGACATCCTTCGGGCCATCGCCGCGGATCAGGTGATGGACGACACCAAGGTCGAAGAGGTCATGACGCGCGACGTGGTTAGCGGTGCCCCCGGATGGGACATCCTGCGCGCCGCGAAGGCCATGACCGACGGGGGCTTCCGCCACCTGCTTGTGATGGAGATGGACGATCCGGTCGGCATCGTCTCGTTGCGGGACCTGCTGGACTCGATGTCGGCGATCGTTCAGGACGGATCCAACTCCCCGGCCTGATCGCGCTGCGTCTGATCGCGTAGGCGCTCCAATAACTCCCTCTGCATCCTCCTCAACCGGCGCGCCAGGAACAGCGAGAGCACCTTGCCCGCGGGGCCCGCCGGCAGGTCCGCTTGCAGCTGGTGACCGATCACGGTGCCGGTGCCGTTCGGAGCCACCGTGTAGCGGATCCGCATCCTCACGCCCACGATGACGTCCTCGAAGAAGTCCTCATCGTCCGCCTCCTCGATGTCGCTGCGGCCGTTGACTTCGAACCCCAACAGGCGTGCCCGGCCTTGCACGACATCGCCGGGAGCTGCGAGCTTCGGCCCCTGGGTGGTGAGGATCTCCGACTGCCACTCGGGCCACGTCGAGGGAGATGCGATACGGGCCATGACCACCTCCGGCGACGCTGCCGAAGGGATCGACGCTTGTATCTCCAGCGTTTTCGACCTGGGAGTGCGGCGCATCGGTGCAACCTAAACCGGGCGGCTCGACGGCTATCCTGCCCGCATGCCTTCCCCCACCCTTGCGATCGCCGCAGGCAACAAGCTGGCGACGGAAGCCGCCATCGGGATAGCGAAAGCCGGCGGCAACGCGGTGGACGCCTGTCTGGCCTCGGCCATCATGGCGTGGGTCGCAGAGCCGTTCTTCACCTCGATCGGTGGCTCCGGGTTCATCACGATCCGCACCCCCGACGACGAGGTAGAGGTGATCGACGGCAACAACATCATGCCGTTCACGATCCCGGAGGCAGCCGGCCGGGGTGTTCGACGCATCTTCCTTCCCGATTACGCCGATGGGATCTACATGGGGATCGCGGCCGGGTCCGTAGCGGTCCCGGGCGTACTCGCGGCCGTGCGCGAAGCCTGGGAGCGGCACGGCAAGATCGAGTGGGCCGCGCTGTTCGCGGACGCGATCGTCGCAGCGAGGAGCGGGTTCCCCTTCCCCCGCACCTCCGACTACTACCTCTCGTGCACCTGGGAATCGATCTGGTCGACGTACCCGGAGCCGAGCGCGATCTTCGAGATAGAGGACGGCACCCACATCCGCGAGGGGCAGACGTTCAAACAGCCCGAGCTGGCGGAGGCCCTGCAAGCGATCGCCGAGGGGGGCCCAGAGGTCTTCTACGAAGGCGAGCTCGGGCGAGAGATCATCGACGCCATGACCGCCGACGGCGGGTTCATGACCCTGGCGGACCTCAAGCAGTACGAGACGGTGATCCGCAGCCCTATCTCGACGCAGGCCTTCGGGTGGGACGTGTTCTCAAATCCTCCTCCCGCGGTCGGGGGAGCCGTTCTCATCCACATGCTCGCGATGCTCGAGCACGCCGACATGTCCGACGACGTCGAGCGCCTGCGGTCGATCGTCGAGGCCCAGCGCGCCGCGGTCGGCTACCGGAAAGAGCGGTACCAGGATCCAGACGGGGTGGCCGCGGCCTTCGACGAAGCCCTCAAGGAACTGACCGCTCGCTCGCAACGATCGCCCGACACCACCCACATGTCGGCCGCCGACACGGACGGCTACGTCTGCTCGTTGACGGAGTCGAACGGCTACGGCGCGGGGCTCGTCGTCCACGGGATGCTGTTGAACAACACGCTCGGCGAGGAGGAGCTCAATCCATTGGGCGCCCACCGTCTGCCGCCGGGGTCACGCTGCCACTCGAACATGACCCCTACCGTCGCCCGCGGCGACGGGATCACCCTGGGCCTCGGTTCACCCGGTGCCGATCGCATCGTCGGCGCGATCGCACAGACGTTCATCAAGATCGCCGTCGACGGCGCCTCGATCGAGGACGCGGTCGCCTCGCCCCGAGCACACCTCGACCCGCGTCCCGAGGGAGAAAAGTTGTGCTACGAGCCCGGCCTGCCGGGCAACCAGCTGGGCTACACGCCTCGTCCTTACGACGACCTCCATATGTACTTCGGCGCCGTGCAGGCCGTCGCGGTGCAAGACGACGGGACTCTGCAGGCAGCACATGACCCTCGCCGTTCAGGAGGAAGCGCACTAGTCTGAGCTGACGCCATCAGAGTCCACTCGAAGGGGGAACAACTGTGGCAAGACTCTTCTCGATAAAGCCCACCCTCACGATGAAGGGCCGCAAGTTCAAGGGCCTGAGGGGGTTCGCCGGCAAACCGTTCCATCCCCCACTGACCGACATCCCCGTAGCCTGCTACCTGATGGTGGCCGTCTTCGACCTCATCTCCTACATCTCGTACAGCCGCAACGAAGAGAGCACGTTGGCGCGCGACTTCTTCATCTCCGGAACCCACGTGCTCGTCGTCGGCGCGATCGTTACGGTTCCAACGATCCTGACCGGTTTCTGGGACTGGCTGAAGTCGACTCCTGCGCGCAGCCAGGTGTGGCGCACCGCGAACGTCCACATGGCGATCATGCTGACCATGTCCATGCTCGTCGCGGCCAACCTCCTCCTGAGGCTCGGTTACTGGGAGGGCGGATACTCGGAGCTGATGGTGACGGTCCTGTCCGTGATCATCGGGACGATGGTCACGGTCGGAGCGGCCTACGGCGGAGCCATGGTCTACGAGTACAGCTTCAACGTCGAGACCCTCGACGGACGCGTCTACGAGGAACGCGAGGAAGACGTCTACCCGTACGACAAGAAGGAGACCTAGCCGCCGGTTAGACGGCGAAGCGGATGTTTAGCACGTCTCCTTCCTGCACGACGTAGTCTTTGCCCTCGACGCGCAGCACGCCCTTGGCCTTTGCGTTGTCCCACTTGGCGGCCGCGACCAGGTCGTCGTAGCCCACTACCTCGGCGCGGATGAACCCACGCTCGAGATCGGTGTGGATGACTCCGGCGGCCTCCGGAGCCTTAGCACCCCGCCGGACCTCCCACGCCCTCGTCTCGTCCTCGCCCGTGGTCAGGAAGGTGATGAGATCGAGGGCCCGGTAGCAGGCCGCGATCACGCGATCCAGTCCGGGCTCGTCGATCCCGAAGCCCGTCAGCAACTCGGCGGCCTCGTCGGGCTCGACCCCGGCGACCTCCGCCTCGAGTGCCGCGCTTACGGCGATGGCCTCGTCCGGCATCCCCTCGGGTAGCCCTGCCCCCTCCTCCACGTTCACGACCACGATCCACGGCTTGAGGGTGAGCGGCCCGAATCCGCGCAGGAGCTTGCGTTCGTCGGCGTCGAAGTCCCCATCGCGCAATAGACGCTCTCCGTCGAGAAGGGTGTGGGCCTTTTCCAATACGTCGGCCTCTGCTTTGAATTCCGGTTTGCCCTTGGCTTTCTTCCTGGCCTTGTCGAGACCCGACTCGATGCTGGCCAGATCGGCCAGGATCAGCTCGGCCTCCAGGGACGAGAGCTCTCC
Source organism: Actinomycetota bacterium (assembly GCA_035249925.1). Lineage (GTDB taxonomy): Bacteria > Actinomycetota > CADDZG01 > CADDZG01 > WHSQ01 > MB1-2. The sequence goes on along the minus strand of DATFFR010000094.1, from coordinate 5,224 downwards.
CGCCGGATCGGAGTCGGGTCCAAAGGCCCTCACGACCATGCAGAGCGCGTCGGTCTGCCGGAACTCTGCGATCCCCTGCGCGGTCAGACCTCCCGGCACGTCGACGAAACGAACCTTTGCCGCCACTACCTTCTTCGACGACTCCTGTTCGGCCAGCACGGCTATGCGGGGATCGGGCACGTCGACCACCGCCTGATTGGAACGACCTCCCGAGCCGCCCGAGCGTGTGAGCGCGGTGAACAGTGTCGATTTCCCGGAGTAAGGCATCCCGACGATGCCGACGTCCTTCATGGGAGCCGAGGGTAGCCTCCCCGTCATGGAGACCGGGTTGCGGGACAAGGGCGTGCTCGTGACGGGCGGCGCGGGCGGAATCGGCAGCGCGATCGTGCGCACGTTCGCCGGAGAGGGAGCACGAGTGGGCATCCACTACCGCTCGAGCAAGGACCGGGCCGAAGCGCTCGCGAGCGAGACCGGCGGGATCCCCCTCGCGGCGGACCTGACCATCGAGGAGGACGTCGACGCGCTGGTGCCGGCCGCGGTGGACGCACTGGGCCGGCTGGACGTTCTGATCGCGAACGCCGGCGCCTGGCCGTCCCAGGACGAACCCGTATGGGAGATGTCTCTCGAGCGGTGGCGGGCCACCGTGGCGGCGAACCTGGACAGCGTCTTTCTGACCTGCCGCGCCTTTCTGCGCCACGTCGCTTCAACGGGTAGCGGCAACATCGTGATCATCTCGTCAACTGCGGGGCTGATCGGCGAGGCGGGTCACGCCGACTACGCGGCCTCCAAGTCCGCTCTGGCAGGAGGCCTCCTGAAGAGTCTCAAGAACGAGATCGTGCGGATCGCTCCGAACGGTCGCGTCAACGTCGTCTGTCCGGGTTGGACGCAGACCGACATGGCTCGCGACGCGTTGCAACAGGAGGGGTTCGTCGACCGCATCACGCGTACGATGGCGTTACGGAAGGTGGGCCGCGCCGAAGACGTCGCGCGCGTCGTCGTCGCACTGGCATCGGACGAGATCTCCGGTCACGTCACCGGCGAGGTCGTAACGGTGGCCGGCGGCATGGAGGGCCGCGTCCTCCACGACTAACCAGCTTTCCGCGTAGTTCCTTGCGTTATGCGCGACCGATTACGCGGAAAGCGCGCTTAGAGGATGCTGGCTCCCAGCGCGCTGGCAACCAGCTCGACGGCAAGGATCCCGGTCTCGTCGGCATGGTCGAGGACCGGATTCACCTCGACCACCTCCATCGACGTCAGCACGTCGCGCTCGGCGATGAGCTCCATGACCAGGTGGGCTTCGCGGTACGAGAATCCACCCCTGATCGGTGTCCCGACCCCCGGAGCGATCTCCGGGTCGCAAGCATCGACGTCGAGGGAGAGATGAACGAATCCGTCTCCCGAAGCCGCCTCCATGGCCTCGTGCATCACTTCGGGCAGCCCCCTGCGGTCGACGTCGGACATCGTAAAGACGTGAAGACCGAGCTCGTTCACGAGATCCTTCTCGCCGGGATCCAGGGCGCGCACGCCCACCAATGCCACGCGTCGTGGATCGAGCCAGGGAGCCTCGGCCATACCCTCGAGCGAGAACCCGCATCGCCCGAGAGCGGCGGCCAGCGGCATCCCGTGCACGTTTCCACTCGGCGAGTTGTCGGGGCTGTTCAGGTCGCCGTGAGCGTCGACCCAGATGACGCCTCCACGACCATGGACCGAGTGCAGCCCCGCGAGCGTCCCCATGGCGATCGAGTGGTCGCCGCCGAGGACGACGGGGAACTGCCCTTGTCCCGCGATGTCGGCGACGCGGCGGGCGATCTGCGCGCACGAGGCGAGGATGGCGGGGAGGAAGCGAGCGTGCTCGTCGCTCTGGGCCGCCACCTCAGGGATCTCCGCGGCGACGTTGCCGCAGTCGTCGACCTCGAAACCGAGACGTTCGAGGCGCTCTTGCAACCCTGAATAGCGGATCGCGCTCGGGCCCATATCGACCCCACGGCGCGAGGCGCCGAGGTCCAAGGGGGCGCCGAGGATCGCGAGCCTTCGATTTTCCATGCCACGATGGTTGCATGAACGAACGCAACCAGCGACCCGTAGCCGTCGTGACCGGCGCATCGAGCGGGATCGGGGCCGCCACGGCGACGCGCCTCGCACGGGATGGCTTCGAGGTGATCCTGGGGGCTCGCCGCGTCGACAAGCTGAGCGAGATCGCAGGCCCCATAGGCGCGGTCGCTCACTCCCTCGACGTACGGGATGCGTCGTCTATCGACGCCTTCGTCTCCGAGGTCGGAACCGTCAACGTCCTGATCAACAACGCGGGCCTCGCGCTTGGTCTGGAGCCCATCGCCGAGATCCAGGACGAGGCCCTGCAGACGATGTGGGAAACGAACGTGCTGGGACTGATCCGTATGACCCGGGCCCTGCTCCCCAAGCTCGAGGCCTCCGGCAACGGCCACATCGTGAACCTCGGGTCGACCGCGAGCTTCGAGACCTACATCGGTGGAGGCGGCTACACCGCCTCGAAGCACGCGGTGCGGGCAATCACCAGGACCTTGCGGCTGGAGCTGTTGGGCAAGCCGATCCGGGTGACCCTGGTAGCTCCCGGGCTGGTCGAGACCGAGTTCTCATTGGTGCGGTTCGGCGACGATGCCGAGAAAGCGGCCAGGCCTTACGAGGGCATCGATCCGTTGATCGCCGAGGACATCGCCGACTGCATCGCGTGGGCGGTCACGCGGCCCGTCCACGTGAACGTCGACGAGATCGTCGTGCGCCCACGGGCTCAGGCAACGTCAACGGTGGTGGCCCGCAACTCCTGAGCCTCGTCGTTCACCGCGCCGGAGTACCGGCGGAAAACGCACGATCGGTGGAGAAGTTCGGCCGTTAGGCGAGCCGGTGGCCGTGCTCGTCGTTCGGATCGGTGTCGTGCTGAGGAGGCAGCTTCAGCGATAGGAACGTCGTGACGGCCAGCACCGACACGATCAGGGCCAGCGACATCCAGATCGGAACCGTCAGATGGTGGTTCTTGCAGAACATCGATGCGCCCTCGCACGACACCGCCGTCGCCAGCATCTTTACGCCCACGAAGCCGAGGATCACCGCCAGTCCGTACTTCAGCAGATGGAACCTGTCCATCAGGTCGGCGAGCAGGAAGTAGAGGGCTCGCAGCCCGAGGATCGCGAACACGTTCGATGTCAAGACGATGAACGGGTCTGTCGTGATGGCGAAGATCGCCGGGATCGAGTCGATGGCGAACACGATGTCGGTCAGCTCGATGAAGAGCAGGACGATGAACAGCGGTGTGGCAACCTTCTTGCCGTTCTCGACGGTGAAGAGTTTCTGACCGTCGAGCTTCGTCGTGGTACGGATCCTTCTCTGCGCGAACTGCAGGATCGGATTGTCCTCCGGATGGACCTCTTCGGTGCCCCGGGCGATCCGGAAAGCGGTATAGACCAGGAAGGCGCCGAACACGTAGATGATCCAGTCGAATCTTTCGATCAGCACTACACCCACGGCGATGAAGATGCCCCTGAAGATCATCGCTCCCAAGATCCCGAAGAAGAGGACCTGATGCTGGTAGCGCATCGGCACCTTGAAATAGGCGAAGATCAGAACGAAGACGAACATGTTGTCGACCGACAGCGAATACTCGATGAGGTACCCGGCGAAGTACTCGGCGGACGCGGTGGAGCCCTTCCAGAAGAAGACGATCACGCCGAATACGACCGCCAAGCCGACCCACACCCCCACCCAGATCGACGATTCCTTGGGCGTTGGATCGTGCTCTTCGGCATGGAAGAACTTGAGGTCGATGAGCAGCATCGCTATGACGAAGCCGATGAAGCCCGCGTACAGGAACCACGAATCCAAGCTGCCTCCCGAGCCGCCGTGCGTCCCATATGGTCTAAGAACGCGAGAACCTAGAGGGGATCTAGATGGTCATGCAGAGCGCAAGGATAGTGGTCGCCGCGACGACCGCCGCCACACTCCTCCTGAGCGGTGGCTGCGCAGGGGGCGGACTCAGTAAAGAGGACTACATCGAGCAGGCCGACGCCATCTGCAAGGAGGCCGACGAGCGAACCCAGGAGCTCGAGCAACCCCGAACGCCCGAGGCCCTGGACGACTTCGTCGAACGCGCCCGCGCGATCAGCATCGAGCTCCTGGACGACCTGCGGGCGTTGGAGCCGCCGGAAGACGACCAGGACGTCATCAACAGGATGCTGGCGCGCATCGAGGACGCGATCGACTATCTGCCGCGGATCCAGGAGGCCGCCCGGCAGCGCGATAACGAGGAGCTCGGACGGCTGGGCCAGGAGTTGCAGGCCGCCGCGTCTGAGGCTAACGAGATCGCCCAGGAGTACGGCCTGGAGGAGTGCGGCCGGACACAACCAGCGCCCGCCCCCTAGCAGGACGCATGACCGAACCGAAAACCGGGGCCAGGAGCTCCGAGCTGACCGGCATCGGCCTCGCCATGCTCGGAGCAGTCGCCTTCGGCACCCTGGCCATCTTCGCCAAACAGGCCTACGACCATGGAGCTACGGCGGTACCGCTCCTGGCCGCGCGCTTCGCGCTGACCTCGGTCCTGCTGATCGGTTATCTGCTGGCAACCAGACGTCCACTCTGGATCGGGGCGTCCAAGGTCGGACGCCTCCTGTTGCTGGGCGCCTTCGGGTACGGGGTGGAGGCGACGTTGTTCTTCCTGGCCCTCGAACGCGCGCCGGCCTCCGTGGTTGGCCTGGTCTTTTACAGCTATCCGTTGTGGACGACCTTGATGGCCATCGCGTTGCGGATGGAAAGGTTCGAGCTACGACTGGCGGCGGCGCTGCTTCTGGGTTCCGTCGGAGTTGCGTCGATCTTCTCCCTCACCGGCACGCCCCTCGCCGGGCCGTTACTGGCGCTGGGCGCGGCGGTGATGGTGGCGCTCTTCTACATAGGTGCTCAGGTGCTGAGCGAGGGAACGCCGCCGACCACGGCTGCCACCTGGACGGCAACGGGAGCCGCGATCGCCCTAGGGGTGACCGCACTTATCGTCGGCGAGGGCCTGCCGCGCGCCGCACTGGGGCCGACTATGGGGCTGGGCGGCGCAACCGCGATCGCCTTCATCGCCACGTACGCCGCCATAGCGCGGATCGGCTCGTCGCGCACCGCGATAGCCAACATGCTCGAGCTCGTCACGACGATCGCGCTGGCCGCCATCCTCTTGGGCGAGGATCTGACGCTTCGGATCGCGATCGGTGCA
>DATFFR010000093.1:0-53096 GCA_035249925.1 Actinomycetota bacterium | reverse complement strand
CGTTCAGGACCTCGGGGTCGGTGCAGGTGACCGGGTCGGTGTCGCCGCCGCCACCCGTGGGGGGCAGCTCGCAGGCGTCGCCGGCGTCGTTCAGGACCTCGGGGTCGGTGCAGGTGACCGGGTCAGGGGTCGGGTCGGGGTCAGGGGTCGGGTCGGTGTCGCACTTCTTCGGCTGACCCTCGTTGCCGTCGTTGCAGTTCCCTTGGCCCTTGTCCATGTCGGTCGCGTCGTTACGGTCGGGACCGGTGCCGTTGTTGTCGGGAGTGGCGAACGCCGTCAAGCTGGTAGCGCTGAGGATCAACGCAACCAGTGCGAACATCATCGAGAACCTGAAGACCCGGCGGGTGTTCCTGCTAGTGCCCTTGTCCATTGCCTTCTCCTGTCGTCTGCTTTCTCTCTCAGGAGGTGTTTCGGCGGCGGACTAGACCGGCCCCATACGCAACAGTGCGTAATTGTCAGTAGTGACTACTGAGCGAGTAGTACCGAAGGGTCATGCCTTCTGCGTGACGTACGTAGCGTCGGTCGAGGAAAGTCCCTACCGGAGGCTCAGGAGGTCGCCTTGAACCAGGCGACGGTGTGCTTCAGCCCGTCGTTCAGGGCCGTGGTCGGGCGCCAGTCGAGAAGCTCCGAGGCCCTGGTGGGATCGATCACGATCCGCTCGAGCTCGCCCGGCCGGGCCGCTCCGTAGATGGGCTCGTAGCGGCTACCTGTCAGCTCCTTGAGCTGGGCGAAGAGCTCGTTGATCGAGGTCTCGGCGCCACTTCCGACGTTCACGAGCTCGCCTCCGGCCGCCTCGCGGGCGGCTACGAAAGCCGACACCACGTCGTCCACATAGACGAAATCCCGGGTCTGAGTGCCGTCCCCGTAGATCGTGCAGGGCCGGCCCGAGATCATCTTGCGACAGAAGATCGCCACGACCTGACCCTCCAACCCGATCTCGGCGGCGGGCTCCTGACGGGGACCGAACACGTTCGCCAGGGCCAACGCGGTGTAGTCCAGATCCCGCGCCTGCCTGTAGTAACGGAGGTAGTCGAGCACGGCTTTCTTGGACACGCCGTACGGCGACTCCGGCACCGCTTCGGGCAGGTACACGTCATCCTCCTGTACCGGCAGACGGTCGTCCGAAGGTTGCCCGTAGATGCACCCCCCTGAAGAGGCGAACACGACCTTGCGAACCCCTGCCTGTGCCGACACTTGCAGGAGATTCAAGGTCCCCACGATGTTGACCATGGCGTCGTGGATGGGGTCCTTCACCGACTTCCTCACATCCACCTGCGCGGCCAGATGGAAGACGACATCCGGCTTGCTGCGGGCCACGAACTCTCCCAGGGCGGTCGAGGTCACATCGAGGCGATGGAAGCGGAACTTCCCGATGCTCGAGCGGCGAGCTTCGACCAGATTCGACATCTGCCCGGAGGACATGTCGTCCACGCCGTACACCTCGTCTCCCTCGGAGAGGAGCCGGTCGACGAGATGGGAGCCGATGAAGCCGGCAGCCCCGGTCACGAGAACCCTCATGCGCCTGGTTCAACCTTCTCGTCGTCGCCCACGGTGCGGGCCACGGCGTGAACGCCCGATGCGACCACGACGCCCTCCCCCAGCACGCAACGCTCCACCGCGGCCCCCTCGGATATCACCACGCCCGGCAACAGCACCGACTGCACGACGCTGGCACCTGCTTCGATGCGAGCGCCGGGGCCGACGCAGCTCGACGTCACCGTAGCGCTGGAAGCCATCTCGACATCGTGCGCCACCGCGGCGCCCTGGTGGAAGAACAGTCCTTGCAGCGCATCGAGATTCGCCTGCAGGTACTTCTCCGGCGTCCCTATGTCCATCCAGTACGCGCTCGGAGCGGTGGCGAACACCCTTGCGCCGTCGTCGACCAGCTGCGGGAAGACGGCCCGCTCCACGGACCATTCCTCGCCCGGAGGAACGCGATCGAGAACCGATGGCTCCAGCACGTAGACGCCCGCGTTGATCAGGTTCGTCGGGGCCTCGCCGGGCGCCGGCTTCTCCACGAAGTCCAGGACCCGCCCGACGTCGTCCGTCGGCACCACGCCGAACGCCGAGGGGTCCTCCACGGGAGCAAGGAAGATCGTCGCCTCGGCTTCATTCGATCGGTGGAACTCGACCAGGGTCCCCAGATCGACATCGGTGAGGACGTCGGCGTTGAGCGCCAGAAACGTGGCCGAACCGATCTCACCTTGGGCGTGCTTCATCGCGCCCGCCGTGCCCAATGCGACCTCCTCATGCGTAACCCTGACGTCCAGTCCGGCGGCACGCGCGGTTTCGACCACCCCATCGAAAGCCTCCGCCAGATAGGACGTCGTCAGCACGACCTCGCGGATGTCGTACCGCAACAGCAGATCGAAGACATGCTCGATGTGGGTACGGTTCGCGATGGGAAGCAGATGCTTCGGGCGCGTGTAGGTGAGCGGTCGGAGGCGGGTCCCGAAGCCTCCCGCGAGGAGCAGCGCCTTCAACTACCGGAAACGGTCTTGGAGGAGATCCCGATCAGGGTGATGCCGATCGCGATCACCGTGACGCCGACCCATCTCAAGCCGGGGACGTGCTCGTCGAAAAAGAACCGCGCCAGCGCAACGACGATGATGTAGGAGATCCCGACGAAGGGATAGGCGAGGGAGAGGTCAACACGCGACAGAACCACCAGCCAGAAGATCGCCGAGACGCCGAAGAGCAGCAGACCGATCCACAGCAGCGGCTCCTTGATCGCGCGCAGCACGGTCTGGCCCGCGTCGGTGACCTGGGCGGTTCCGATCCTGCCGATCGATTCCATCGCGGCCTTGAGCGTCAACTGCCCGGCAGTGGCGAACGCAACGCTGACCAGGAGGACGGCGATGGAGATAAGCGTCGACGCCGTCCGTGCGGGCGCCGCGGCAACCGGGAGCATCTCGGGAGGTGGGGCTTCCAGAGCCATGCCGAGGAGTGTAGTGCGGCCCTAGCAGCGTCCGGCGCCGGTCGGGGGCTAACTGCAGTCGACCTCGAGCCCGGTGGCGGCCGTCCAGTGCATGGATCCGTTCTGGAACAACACCTGTCTGACCCCGTCGTCGCCCGTCACCGACGACACGGGATAACCGCAGACCCCCGCGGCCTGGCCGAGCGCGCGGTACCTCGCGTCGAAATCTCCCCACAGTGCGAACGCGGTGTGGTTCGTTGGATTGAGGTAGATGCTTCCCGACTGGAAACGTTGCAGCTTGCCGCCGCCGGGCAGGCTGCGCGCCTTCTTCTGCTGCGTCGTCGGGAGCCCGAGATGCCCGTCGGCTCCTCCGGCCGCGGTGAACGCCTTGCGGAACCTGTCCCTGATGGAATGTGCGCCGGTGTCCTTCGACCATAGGATCAACCCGTTGACGTATGAAGCTCCGACGTAGCTTCCCGGCCCCCAGATATCCGACGTCGGCATCCCGAGGGTCGATCTCTCGCGGCCCAGGCGGTTGTACTTGCGCAATACGGGTCCGTGCTGCCACACGGTCTTGTCGGTCGAACGCCGCCAGGTCATGCGTCCCTTCTCGAAGTCCTGGGCCCGGCCCAGAGAACGATCGCGACCGATCGGAACACGGTAGGAGTCGCTCGTCGGGGCCCCCGGCGCGCGGTCCAGGCGACGGTACTTGCGCACCATCTCAGAGGACACCTGGTAGTTGATCTGGACCCTGAACAGCGAATCCTTGAGCGCCAGCGTCGACCGTATGGACCAGCCGCTGACCCTTTCCGTCTTCTTGGAGCCCACGATCCGAACGCCGCCGGTGTTGTCCGGCTTGACCACCGTCACCCTGCCCGAAACACCGAACGGCTTGACCAAGGTGAACTTCTCGACGTTGCCTACCCCGTACGCCGAGTTGAGCTTGGACTGGAAGCTCGAGTAGCTCATGTCCACCGACCACTTGAAGTTGGGGTTGGCGTCGTTGTTGTCCGGCGCGTCGGGCACCCCCCGCAGATACGGAAGCGGCGTACCGCCCCATACGTTCTCGTTGTTCTCGGTATGCCCTCCCGAGGAGCTCGAGTAGAGAGCCTGGATCGGAGCGCCCTTGTGAAGGATGACCTGATCCTTCGTATCGTCGACCGCGCTCGTCCAGTCATCCCAGTACTGGCCGGACGACTCACGCTTGGAGTCACCGCTGTACACCTGATCGAGCGTCGAGTCGTAGACGGCGCAATCACACGGATAGCGGTGCTGTCCCGAGCGGGTGGTTTTCTCGTACGCGTACGTACGCGCCGCTATCACCTGCGAGCGCAGCGCGGCCCCCGGCCACGAGAACGGAACCTCGCCCAGGCCGTAGAGGTACTTCTGCATGGGAAGGCTCAGGACCAACCGGAGGCAGTGTCCCGGGTTGCAGCGGTTGGTCGCGAAGGTTCCGAACTCCATCCGGCCGTGCGCGTAGCTGATCCCCTTCTCGCTGATGCGGATCAGCGATCCATACCGCTCGAACAGAGCTACGAGCGGATGCGCGGGATCGCCGAAGACGGTTCGTCCGTCCTTGCGGACCCTGTTCCCGTTCTTGTAGAGGCGCAGGCCGCCCGTGGAGCTGGGCTCGACCCGCCAATTCGCCCCCGCGTTACCCCGAGCGATGCGGCCCTTGGTTCCCTGCACCTTGAAGATGATCCGGCCGCCGTCCGAGCGATACGCCGACGAAGAGGCCGAGATGGACGAGCGGTACTCCAGCAAGCCCACCCGGATGCGAGACGGCATCTTCGTCGTCGTGACCTGGGAGCCCGAGTAGTAGTGCTCGAGGATGGCCTGCGGGGCGTCCCCCCGCTTGGCCCGGCCGTAGGCGCCGTACTGCGACATGCCCATGCCGTGGCCCCAGCCGCCGCCGGTGATCGTCACCGTGCGCGCGGCCAACGCCGGCCCCGCCGGCAGCAGATTCAGAAGAAGGGCGACCCCCATCACCCTGGCGAAAAAACGCATCGACCCATGATGCACCAAAAAGCGGACATACCGGCATACGTAGAACTACGTATGCGCCAGCGCGCGTTCGTACGCTTCGATCGTGGCGGACGCGGTGGCTTCCCACGTGAAGCGGGCGGCCCACGAGCGCCCCAGGAGCGCCCGTCTCGCCCTCAGAGCGTCGTCGGCGGCGAGACGCACCAGGGCCGTGGCGATCTCATCGGGGCGATGAGGGTCCACCAAGATCGCCTCCTCGCCCAGAACCTCTTCGGCGGCCGGATGGCGTCCCGCTATGCACGCGGTACCGGCGGCCATCGCCTCGAGGGGAGGCAAGCCGAACCCCTCGTAGAGCGACGGATAACAGAAGATCTCGGCCGCGGCCATCAGACCGGGCAGGGTCTCTTCCGGCACGTAGCCGATCGGCATCACGCCGGGCGTCTCGGGTAGCTCGGGACCCCACCCCCTGGGCCCGGCCACCACCAGCCGCCATCCCTTCAGCTCGCCCTGCACCGAGGCCCACGCCTCGAGCAGACGCGCGAGATTCTTGCGGGGCTCGATCGTGCCCACCGCAAGGGCGAACGGGCCGGGGATGCCCATCCGACCCAACACCGAATCCGACAGTGGGCTCGCGCCGAAGAACACCGGCGCAACGCCCTCGTGCGTCACGACCGTGCGGTCGCCGGGAAAGCCGTGGCGCTCCTCCAGCTCGCGTCCGACGGCGGTGGTGGGCACGACCGCCACCGCCGCCCGCTCCAGCGACCACGGGACGAGCTTCCTCAAGCGGTGGCCGCCGGGAAATACATCGTCGCGGTGGAACGACAGGTCGTGCACGGTCAGGACACCGGGTACCCGCGTGGGAGGCAACACGAAGTTCGTCGCGTGGATCAGGTCGCATCCTTTGTGCAGCCGCTCGGGGAACGGCCTGCCGCTCACGCGCCACAGTTGATGCACGATCGTGGCGGGGAACCGCATCTGCTCGATGTCGTCCCGGGGGGACGCCTTCAGCGAGACCGCGTAGCGATGAAGCTCGATCCTCCGGGCCTCCAGCGCGCGAGCGAGCTCGCCGGCATAACGACCGACCCCGGTGGGCGATCCCATCACAGGGCCGGCGTCGTAGGCGACGCGCATCAGAAGGTCGCCGCTTCGGCCGCCTCTCGGTTACCCCGGTACCAGTCGATGGTGGCGGCCAGCCCCTCCTCCAGCGAGGTCCTCGCTTCGAACGAGAAGTGCTCCCGGGCCCTCGTGGTGTCCACCATCCGACGCGGCTGACCGTCGGGCTTCGTGCGATCCCACACGAGCTCCCCGGAGAATCCGGTGAGCCGGGCGATCAACTCCGCGAGCTCGGCGATCGGGACCTCTCGACCGGAGCCCAGGTTCACGGGCTCGGCACCGTCGTAGCTTTCGGCGGCCAGCACGATGCCCTCGGCCGCGTCCTCCACGTAGAGGAACTCGCGCGTGGCCTTACCGGTCCCCCACACCGCGACCGTCGGCGAGTTTGACTCGACGGCCTCGACGAACTTCTTTATCAGCGCGGGGATCACGTGCGACACGCCGGGGTTGAACTTGTCCCCGGGGCCGTAAAGGTTGGTAGGCAGCAGGTAGATCGAGCTCTGGCCGTATTGAGCGCGGTTCGCCTGGGCGTGGACGAGGAGCGCCTTCTTCGCCACTCCGTACGGCGCGTTCGTCTCCTCCGGGTACCCGTTCCATAGATCCCCTTCCTTGAACGGCACCGGGGTGAACTTCGGGTACGAGCAGATCGTGCCCACCAGCACGGTCTTCGAGGCATCTCGACGCCGTGCTTCCTCCAGGATGTAGGTGCCCATCAGAAGGTTCGTGAGGTAGAGGACTGCAGGGTTGTTCATGTTCGCCCCGATGCCTCCGACGCGCGCCGCAAGGTGCATCACGACGTCTGGGGCGACCTCGGCGAAGAGCTTCTCGACATCGTCGGGCCGGGTGAGGTCGTGGTCCTTGCTACGAGGGAGGGCCAGCTGGCCCACCCCGCGCTCCTCGAGCTTTCGGGCGATCACGCGCCCCAGGAAGCCGGATCCACCGGTCACGAGCACGCGCTTGCCGCTCCAGAAGCCCTCCACGGAGCCATCGTAGTCGGGGTCACCCTCCCTCCCCGGAGCCCCGGCGCCCTCGCCGGGTGTTACCTGCTTGCGTCCCTTTCGTACCTTTTCTGTGGATAGATGCCAGGCGGCTCGACGCCTCTAACGAGGCGCGGACTAGGAGGTTCACATGCGGGGACTGAGGTTCTCAGGTTGGCGGACGATGATCGTGACCACGCTGCTCCTCTGGAGCTCGACCGTGGCGGTAGGGGCGGCCGACGCGGGGCCGAGCAAAGAGGATCGTGTCGATCGACCGAGCATCAACATCGTGGGCGACTCGCAGTTCAACCCCGCGAACGGCGTCAGGAGCGGTTCGGGGACCAGGCACGACCCCTTCGTGATCTCGAACTGGCGAGTCAGCAGCGTGTCCATCCGCGATACCGATGCTTACGTCGTTATCAGGGACAACGACATCACCGGGCAACTTCGTCTCAACTGGAACGGCGACCGCACGACCGTGGTTCGCAACACGATCGGCGATCTCCGCGTTAACCAGAACATCGAGCGCACCGGCGACGCAACCGGGGGAAGGATCGCGAACAACACCTTCGGGATCGTCGGCCAACTGAGGCACTTCGACGGCGTGTTCGAGAACAACACCGTCACGGGAGACGAATCCATCTTCGCCGGCGTGTTCTCGAACCAGGCCGTCCAGTTCGACGGCTTCCACGGATCGCGCTTCCGTAACAACACGATCTACGGGTTCGTCGACGTCAAGCTGCACGGCCACCACCACGGCTCTGGCTTCAACCAGGGCAGCCACTACCACGGTGGGGCAGCCGAGGAGGGTGAGAAGGAAGAGGCACATGCGATGCATGGCCCCGATGTCGACCACACCAAGCGCTACCACGAGGTCTTCATCACGAACAACAAGATCTTCGCCGACGGCGACTACGCCCTCCGTTATACCGATCAGGCGCACGCGGGTGACGACCGCACCGCGCCCTCGGAGACCAACCCCGATCTGAACAAGAGCCACGTCCACTTCACCCGCGTTCACCTGGTCGGCAACACCCTCACCGGTGCCGGATTGATGGTCGACATCTTCAACGCCAAGGACGAACGCCACACGGGAACGTCGACGGGCCTCGTCGACATCCGCAACAACGTGATCACTCTGGAGCGGTCTTCGAACGACCAGCTGTGGATGTCCCGCAAGGACGGCATCTCGGTCCTGCGCGCCGTCGACGCGATGGTCATGATCGGAGGCAACTCGATCACCGGGGAAGCTCCCGAGGATCGCGACCTGCTGGACGAGCAGCTTGCCAACGACGCGGGGATCTACCTGGGCGACGTCGACAAAGCCGACATCCACATAGGAAGCAACAGCGTCGAGAACCTGCTCTACGGCGTCAGAGCCGCTCACATGACCAAGACGGTTCACTGGTGGATCCACGACCTGTCCACGACGGGGGTGGCGCAGGCCGTCTACTACGACAACACCGTCGAGAACCACCCAGAGCGGGGCCAGTGAGGGCCGGGGGCGCCCGTTCTGCCCACTTCCGTCCGGTTTGTCTTGCTTGTGTAAGAATCTGGGTCCAGGCGGGACGCGTGACGGGAGCTGGAGATGTCTCCGGAGGCTGAGCGCAACTTCGAAGCGGAGTGGGCACTCCTGTCGCGCCGCCTCAGGGTTCTCCTCTGTCGCAAACGCGTGCCGGCGTCGCAGCACGACGACCTCGTGCAGGAGACCGCGCTGCGCTTGCTGTCGATGTGGGACTCGGTCGACCGAAACAGAGCCCTGTGGCCGCTGACGGTGACGATCGCGCTAAACCTCCTGCGCGACCGGGGCCGCACGTTCACGAAGGACGATCTGGTCGCGGAGCTCCCGGACCTTGATTCCGGCACGGACGTCGAAACCGTCGGCATAGCGCGCCTCGAGCTCGACCGGGTTCGGCGGGCGCTCGCCGAGTTGAGCCCCGCGTATCGCAGCGCTCTGATGCGTGAGATCGGATCGCCCTCACTCGACACCGTTCCGGACGCTGCTGCGGACAAGATGACCAGGATGCGGGCGCGCCGCAAGCTCAGGCGCGCTCTCGAAAACGTCTCCGGACTCGTTGCCCTCCGGGTGCGCAAGGGGGCCGAGTTCCTCGAAGGCCTGTTCGCCCTGCGCGAGGGAGGCGTCACAGCAGCGTCGTGCATGATCTGCCTCGTGCTCGGGGTCTCTAGCGCCGTGATCGCACCCGCGGCATTGACCCCGAAAGCGAGCGCGCGCCCGGCCGACTCCCTGACGCAGGAGAGGACGATCGCCGGCATCGACGCTTCCGGCGCCACCGGCGCCACCATCGAGCCGTCGGCAACGGCTACCGCTCTCAAGGAGCGAGCGTTCGCGCGCGAGCTGGACGCACGGATCGACGCGGTCAGACGCAAGCCCGCGAAACGCAAGAACGCCTCGGGCGATCCCAAGAGCGCCGCGCAGACGGTTCCCCTACCCTCTTCCGAGGACGTCCCGGCCGTACCTCCTGCTCCCAGCGTCCCGGTTCCGGGGGGCGACGATGCCCCGACGCTGCCGTCTACGCCGGAGGGCGACGACCAGCCCAGCGTTCCTCTGCCACAGCCGCCGAGCGTTCCGACGCCGCCGCTGCCACCGGCTCCCGACCTCGGTGAAGTGGGCGACCTGCTCTAGGCAGTAGAAAAGGACCCGCAGAGATGTCGGCCTTTCTTGATCGTTCCCGGCGGATGGCGCGCGACGCTTCTCGCACCTGAGGCGGTTAGCACCGATATCCGGCCGTCAACACGGGGTGCGTTTTCGAGCCCGTGGGACAATCCCGCCGTGCCGTCTTCAGACCCGATCTCTGTAGCCCTCACGGTCGAGCAGAGTTGGCATCGAGTACCGGGCGGAACGGCGGTCGCCGCGCTCGGACTGGCTCGAGCATTGCTGGAGCGTGATGACGTCTCCGTGATCGGAGTGGCAGCCGCACACCGGAGCCGCGCACCGGAGGACTGGCAGCCTCCGGTACCGGTACGGCACCTACCCCTTCCGCGTCCACTGCTCTACGAGTCGTGGCACCGGTTGCGGTGGCCCGCAGTTGAAAGCGCGACGGGTCCCGTCTCCGTCATCCACGCCACGACGATGGCGATGCCCCCGCGTCGCGCTCCGGTCGTCATGACGGTGCACGACCTGGCGTTCCTCCACGAGCCAAGCCATTTCACATCCCGAGGACTCCGCTTCTTCAGGAGGGGCCTGCAACTAGCACTGGAAGAAGCGGACGTGATCGTTTGTCCGTCGCGTGCGACGGCGCGGGACGCCGCCGCGGCGGGCTTCGATCCCGGTCGCACTCACGTCGTGCCGCTCGGAGTGGACGCCTCGCCGGTGTCGGCCGAGCACGTATCCACGGTCCGAGCGAAACACGGGCTGGACCGCCCTTACGTCCTTTGGACCGGAACGATCGAGCCTCGCAAGAACCTTCCGCGGTTGATCGAAGCATTCCGCGCCCTCGATGGAGAAGTGCTCCTCGCCCTCGCGGGACCGGAAGGCTGGAACGAGGACCTCGAGGCCTTGACGCCCGGGCTACAAGGACGCGTGCACGCTCTCGGTTTCGTGCCGCATTCGGAACTCGGCGCCCTCTACGCGGGGGCCGAGGTCTTCTGTTTCCCAAGTCTGCTCGAAGGCTTCGGTTTCCCGGTGCTCGAGGCGATGGCTCAAGGCACGCCGGTGGTGACCTCCGCCGGCACCTCAACGGAAGAGGTCGTGGGCGATGCGGGCGTGCTCGTCAACCCACTCGACGCCGGCTCCATCGAGGCGGGGCTGCGCTCGGTCCTGGAAGATCCCGGCCTGGCCGCCCGCCTGGGAGACGCGGGGCGCGCTCGTGCGGCAACCTATACATGGACCAGCACGGCAAGTGCGCTGGTCGATGTCTACAGAGAGGTAGCCGGATGAAGAAGGTGGGGATCAACCTCCTCTGGATGGTTCCCGGGGTCGTCGGCGGATCCGAGACCTATACGACGCGCCTCCTTCATGGTCTCGCCGAGCGGGATTCCAAGATGGAATACGTCCTCTTCGCGCTGCCGCAGTTCGCGTCTGCGCACCCCGACCTGACCAGTCAGTTCGAAACCCTGTACGCCCCCCTCACGGGACAGTGGAAGTCGTTTCGGGTGGCCGGCGAGAACAGCTGGCTGACCACGCAGTCGCGAAAGCTGAAGATCGATCTCCTGCATCACGCCGGCGGGGTCCTCCCTGTGTTCCCGTCGCAGCGTCCCGTCTTGACGATCCACGACCTCCAATACCTCTACTACCCCGAGTACTTCACAAGAACGAAGCTCCTCTACCTGAAGCGGATGGTCCCGCGATCGGCCGAGAACGCGCGGCTCATCCTGACTCCGAGCGAGTTCACCAGGCGAACCGTCATCGAGCGCCTCAACATCGATCCCAGCATCGTCGTCGCCGTTCCGCACGGGATCTCTCCGCGCGAAGACAAGGTCGATGCCTCAGACATACGCGAACGATTCGAGATCTCGGAGCGGTTCTTCCTCTACCCTGCCGCCACCTACCCCCATAAGAACCATCTCGTCCTGCTCGAGGCGTTCGCGCGGATGCTCACCCTGCATCCGAAGGTCTCGTTGGTTCTCACCGGAGCCAAAGCGTGGGCGGAGTGGAAGGTCGCGGCCGACATGCGCGACCGGATCATGGAAGAGATAAACAAGCTCGGCATACAGAACTCCGTCAAGATGTTGGGCTATGTCTCCTCGCGCGACCTGGATGCGCTCTATCAAGAAGCGACGGCGGTGACTTTCGCGTCGCGTTTCGAGGGGTTCGGAGCCCCGGTTCTTGAGGCGATGGCGAGGGGCTGCCCGGTGATCGCGTCGAACGCCACCGCCATCCCCGAGGTCGTCGCCAGCGCGGGCCGTCTGGTCTCACCCGACAACGCCGAGGACTGGTGCAACGCGATGTCCCATCTGCTGGAGGACGACGATCAGAGACAGATGTGGGCGAAGCTCGGCATCGAGAGGGCCAAGGACTTCGCGTGGACCCGCTCCGCGGAGATCCTCGAGGACTCCTACAGCTACGCGCTGGAGACCACCCTGTGAGACTCGTCGTGATCACTCCACATTTCGCACCGGACACCGCGCCGACTGGCAGCGTGATGACTCGCGTGGTGCAGGAGCTCGCCGAACGAGGCCACGAGATCGAGGTCCTCACCTCGTTGCCGTGGTATCGGGATCACGCCGTCGAAGCCGGCTACGAGGGACGGCTCGTGAGGCGGGAGGACGTCCGCTGGGGTCAGATCGTCCGCATGCATCCGTTCCCGGCGCCCGACAAGAAAGCCCTCGTGCGGCGCGCTCTTGCCTTCGCCGGTTTCAGCATCCTCGGCGCGGTCGTGGGTGTCCGAGGGCCGAAGGTCGACGGCGTGCTCGCCGTCTCTCCACCGCTGACCCTGGGACTCACCGGGTGGGCCGTGGCGCGGGCGCGGCGTGGGTCGTTGGTCTTCAACGTGCAGGACGTGTACCCGGACGTCGCCGTCGAGCTCGGGATCCTCAAGGACGGCCCGGTCCTGTCGGCGAGCCGCCGCCTCGAACGGCTCTGCTACTCGAGCGCCGATGCGGTAACGGTCCTGTCCGAGGATCTGCAGCGAAACGTCCAGGCGAAGACCGACGATCCCGGCAAGGTTCGGGTGATCCCAAACTTCGTGGACGTGAACGCGATCGCGCCGGCTCCGCGCCACAACGACTATCGCCGGGAGTTCGGGCTCGGCGACAAGACCGTCGTCATGTACGCCGGCAATGTCGGGCTGTCTCAATCCCTCGAAACGGTCCTCGACGCAGCCGGCGCGCTGTCGCACGACGACCAGATCCTGTTCGTCATCAACGGCCAGGGGGCGGAACGGGAGAGGCTCGAGCACGAGGCGCGCGGTCTCAGCAACGTTCGATTCGTCGACATGCAGCCTGCCGAGAGGCTGCCCGAGGTGTTGGCGGCCGCGGACATCCATCTCGTTCCTCTCAAGAAAGGTCTCGCGAGCTCGAGCGTCCCCTCGAAGACCTATTCGATCCTCGCGGCAGGACGGCCCTTGATCGCCGGCGTCGACGCCGGCAGCGAGATCGCCAACCTACTGGCGCGCTCCGGCGGCGGGATCCCGGTCCCACCCGAGGACGCCGAGATGCTGACCAAAGCGATACGACAGCTCGTCGACGCGCCGGCCGAACGCGAGCGTATGGGCGCGGACGCGCGCAGCTTCGTGGAAAGCTGGGCATCACCGGCCGCCGTGGCGCTCGCCTACGAGGAGCTGTTCGAAGAACTGGATAGCCGGGCGCCTTAGCGACAGACGGCCGGCGGCTCCGTCGGCTTGGGCAACTGGATCGGAACGATCTGCACGATCGGTTCGGTACGGAACTGCCCCTTCCCGACGATGACGGCGATGTCGGTCCCCGGACGAACCTTCCCTTCTTGCACGACCGCATCGGGGACGGCGGCGGCCACCAACTGGGCCATCGCCTCGGTCTCCGGCTTGTCGGGGTCGTAGAGGATGAACGTCTTCCGGTAGTTGAACCGGTTCGCGTTGGCGGTCTCGACGATCTCGACGGGCCCCAGGCCGATATCGGTCGCTTCGACGAGGGCGGCGGCGGCTCCCTCGGCCGCCCCCTCTGCGAAGCTGCCGTTGTAGACCCCCACATTGACCGTGGACGGCTCGACGCCGGGCACCCCGTCGGCCTCGGCCGGGGACTCGTTGTCGCCCACGGCCTCGAACAGGACCCGCATCGCCTCCTCGTCCGGCAAGACCACCGACGCGCCGTCGACCGCCGCGATCCCAAGATTCGGGACGACGTACGCCTCGTAGTGCTCCGGGTCGAAGGCGCGCAAGCGGCCGGCCAGCTTCCTCAAGCCGAACAGGGTGGTGTGGTCGTCGGTCTTCAGGTTGTCGCCGGCCACGTCCGCCAGCTTGTTCAGCCTCGTGGGGCTCAGCAGCGTCGAGCTCGACGTGACCTTGTTGATCGCGGCGGCAACGAACTTCTGCTGGTTCTGGATGCGCGCGAAATCGCCGGTGGTGAAGTTGCGCGAGCGGACGAAGCGCAGCGCGCGATCGCCGTCGAACCTGACCATCCCGAGCTCGTCCTCGGTGATCTCGATCCCGGTCTGGGGATCGAACGGGACGGGCTCCGTGATGCACAGCTCGACGCCCCCCAGAGCGTCGACCAGGTCGCGGAACCCGGCGATGTTCACCTGGACGTACTGGTTGATCTCGAGACCGGTCAGATCGGTGATGGTCTCGACCAGCTGTTTCGGCCCGCCCTCCAGCGCAGCATTGATCTTGTTCTCGCCACCCCCGGCGATCGGCACGTACAGGTCCCGCGGGAACTGCACCATCGTGACCCGGTTCTCCCCAGGATCGATGTGAGCGAGGATGATCGTGTCGGCCCGCTCCCCCGCCACTGCCTCGGCGCCCAGAGCCAGCTGCTCCTCCTCGGTGAGGTCGCCGCGAGAGTCGGATCCGACGAGCAGGGCATTGAAGGGCTCCAGCTCGTCCTCCTGCGGCTGCACGCCGCGGATGTTGCGCTGGATGTCTCCCATCGTCTCGTTGTACTTGTAGACGCCGTAGGCCACGAGGACCAACAGCAGCCCGACGAAGCCCAACGCCGCCCAGTACCACCACCGATGCTTGGGCTGGCGCACCCGGACGCCCTTGACCATGCCGTCGAAGCGGCTCGCGGCGAAGGGATCTGGGTCTCGCTTGAACGGGTTTCTCATCGCGTAGGGATTATGGAACCGCGTGAGTGTTAGACGAGGGGTTCAGGATGTGAAGATCCGGTGAAGACCGTCAGGGGGCCGACGGTCCGGTCATGTCCTCGGGACGGACCCATTCGTCGAACTGCTCCTCGGTGACGTAGCCCAGCTTCAACGCGGCCTCCTTGAGACTTAGGTCCTCGCGATGCGCCATCAGGGCGATCTCGGCCGACTTCTCGTAGCCGATATGCGGGTTGAGAGCGGTCACCAGCATCAATGAGTTGTCGAGGTGATCCTCGATCACCTTCAGGTTGGGCTCGATCCCGACCGCGGCGTGGTCGTTGAACGAACGCGTCGCGTCGGCCAGCAAGGACACGGACTCGAGGACGTTGTGCAGCATCAGCGGCTTGTAGACATTGAGCTGGAACGCACCCTGGGTGCCGCCGAACGCCACGGCGACGTCGTTTCCGATCACCTGGCCGCACACCATCGTCAGGGCCTCCGACTGAGTGGGGTTGATCTTGCCCGGCATGATCGATGAACCGGGCTCGTTCTCGGGGATGGTGAGCTCGGCTATGCCGGCCCGCGGGCCCATCGCGTAGTAGCGAACGTCGTTGGCGATCTTGTACAGAGCGATCGCCGCCGTTCTGATCGCCGCGGAGATGTCGACCATCGCGTCGTGTGCCGACAACGCGGCGAACTTGTTGCCGGCGGCTTTGAAGGGCTTGCCGGTCTCGTCGGCCAGCTTGCGTGCGACGAGGTCTCCGAAATCGGGGTGCGAGTTCAACCCGGTGCCCACCGCCGTGCCCCCGATGGCCAGCTCGTAGATACCGGGCAGAGCGCGCCGGATACCGGCCACGGCCTGATCCAGCTGGGCGACCCACCCCGAGAACACCTGGGACAGCCGGACGGGGGTCGCATCCTGCAAGTGGGTGCGACCGACCATGACGACGTCGGTGTACCGCTGCCCTTTCTCGTCCAAGGTGCGGCGCAGAGCTTCGATCGCCGGGATCAAGACGTCTTCCGTCTGCTCGGCCACGGCGATGTGCATCGCGGTGGGGAACGTGTCGTTCGAGGACTGCCCGCGGTTGACGTCGTCGTTCGGATGCACCGGCTTCTTAGAGCCGACCTCGCCGCCGCCCAGCTGGATCGCGCGGTTCCCTATGACCTCGTTGGCGTTCATGTTCGATTGGGTTCCGGACCCCGTCTGCCAGACGACGAGCGGGAACTGGTCGTCGAGGCGCCCGTCGATGACCTCGTCCGCGGCCCGGGCGATCAGGTCCACCTTCTCGCCCGGCAACTCGCCCAGCTCGCCGTTCGCCAGAGCAGCGGCCTTCTTGAGCAAACCGAAGGCCCGGATCACCGGCCGGCCCCAGACGAAGCGGTCACGGCCTATCTCGAAGTTCTCGATCGAACGTTGGGTCTGCGCACCCCACAGCGCGTCCGCCGGGACGCGCACCTCGCCCAGGCTGTCCTTGTCCATACGGAAGTCCACGCTAGCTCCCGTTCTGGGCCGCGTCGCCGCAGACGATGGGAAGGTCGCAGCGCTGGACGACATCGACGGTACGGGCAAGGGCGACACCGGTCAGCAAGAGCCCCAGGCCGAGCGCCAGCGACCACCACAAGACCGGGGTCCGCCAGTCACGTGCGGTCAGGAGACCTGGGCCCGGCCGCGCGTCCGGAGCCTCGAACGAGATCTCCGCCAGCACCAGCCGGGCGTCGTCCAGTTGAAGGCGGCGCACCAGGATGGCGGCCGGCGCCCATGGGTTGGCGCCGCCGTAGAGCCAAGCGCCCGGACCCGACCGGTCCTTCAGCAGATGAACGGTGATGCCGGCCTCGTCGAGGCGGCCGGCCAGCAGGTGAGCCTCGATGTCGTTGGGCGCGACGACGAGCCGAACCCAGCCCGAGCCACCGCCACCGCCCTCGTGGTCCTCGAGCACCGGTGGAGGCGAGCCGGATCCGATCTTCGGCGGGTTGCTGAGTGCGATCGACATCACCACCAGCCTATTCCTGCGGGACCGGCGGGCTACGGAACGGGCGGCCTAGCGGAAGAGGTTGAGGACGTTCGCCAGCAACCCGTACAGAAGGGCGGCGGCGACCACGGCGGCCACTATCCAGCGCAGCGCTCTGTTACGCAGACCCCGCTCGCGATCGGCGTAGACGCCGGGTTCGGGCTCGAACTCGAGAATGCCCGCCGTCTCGACCTCGTAGGCCGGCTCCGCCCGGCCGGCCTCCGCCTCCGCCAACAAACGCTCGGCGCGCTCGAGGTCCTCGTCCTGTACGTAGATCGTGACGAGCTTGTTTGGGTCTTCCGCGCCGTACAACCACACGGCCGAAGCCATCTCGAGATGCACGCGGATGCCCTCGGTCTCGAGCTCTCCGGCGAGCAGGCGGGCGTTGATCTCCCCGACCGTCTTGGTCAGCTCGATCCACTCGGGATCGGGAGCCACAGGAGTGCGCTACCTAGACTTTGCCGAAGATCTGGCGGGCGATGACCACACGCTGGATCTGGTTGGTGCCTTCATAGATCTGAGTGATCTTCGCATCGCGCATGAACCGCTCGACGGGGTACTCGCGTACGTAGCCGTAACCGCCGAGGGCCTGCACGCAATCGGTCGTGACCGACATCGCGACGTCGGATGCGTAGCACTTGGCGATGGCGGCCCAGTAGGACACGTCCGCCGCGCTCTCGTCGACCGCCGTCGCCGCCTTGTACACGGCCATACGCGCGGTCTCGATCTTCATCGCCATGTCGGCGAACATGAACTGCATCCCCTGGAATCCCGCGATCGGCTTCCCGAACTGCTCGCGCTCCTTGCAGTAACCGACGGCGAAGTCGAACGCTCCCTGAGCGATGCCGAGCGCCTGCGCGGCGACGGTCGGGCGCGAGAAGTCCAAGGTGCGCATGGCCAGGCGGAAGCCCTGATCGACCTCGCCGACGACGTTCTCGGCCGGCACGCGTACGTCGTTGAGGATCACCTCGCGCGTGGGCGAGCCTCTGATGCCCATCTTGTCTTCCTTGCGACCGAGCTCGAAACCATCCATCTCGCTCGAAACGAGGAAGCACGTGATGTTGCGGCCTTTCTGGGCGTCCGGGTTGGTCACCGCGAAATAGGTGTATAGATCGCTGGCTCCGGCTCCGGTGATGAAACGCTTCGTTCCCTTGAGGACCCAGTCGTCGCCGTCCCTGGTCGCACGGCTACGCATCGCGGCCGCATCGGACCCGGAACCGGGCTCGGTCAGGCAGTACGACATGCGGTGATCTCCGTTGGTGATCCCGGTGCAGATCGTCTTCTTCTGCTCGTCGGTCCCCCCCAGGAGCACCGGGATCGCGCCCAGCTTGTTCACGGCTGGGATCAGAGATACCCCGGCACAGACCCGAGAGATCTCCTCGACGAGGATGCAGAGCTCGACCGCGCCCCCACCTGCCCCTCCGTATTCCTCCGGATACGACACGCCGGCGAAGCCGGCCTTGACCAGCGCCTCGTCCACGTCGTGGGGGTATTCGTCCGCCTCGTCGATCTCGGCCGCCCGCGGCGCGATCTTGTCCTCTACGAGCTCCCGGACCGAGGCCCGGAACAGCTCCTGTTCTTCGGTGAGATGGAAAGAGAGTCCCTCAGTCATGAGGCGATGCTACCCGTGCCTCGGACCTCCCTTCAGGGCCGCTTAAGGTTTCCGCCTCGTGATGACGGCCCGCGCCAAACTGAGGATCGCGCTTTCGACCTACCGAGGTAATCCTTTCTCGGGAGGCCAGGGCGTCTACATCCGGCACCTATCGAAGGCACTCGCCGTCCTCGGTCATGAGGTCACCGTCTTCTCCGGGCAGCCCTATCCGGAGCTCCATCCCGAGGTCGAGCTCGTGCGACTGCCGAGCCTCGACCTCTACCGGTCCGACGATCCGTTCCGAACGCCGTCCCGAACCGATTTCCGGGACCGGATCGACGTGCTCGAGTTCGCAACGATGTGCGGCGCCGGGTTCCCCGAGCCGCTGACGTTCACCCTTCGGCTCGCACGAGAGCTCTTGCGGCAGCCCGGGCGGTTCGACGTCGTGCATGACAACCAATCGCTCGGATATGGGCTCTTGCGGCTACAGAGAGCGGGCCTTCCCGTCCTCGCCACGGTCCATCACCCCTGCTCGATCGACCGCGACATCGAGCTCTCGCACGCCCACGGGTGGAAACGGAAGCTCTCCTTGCGACGTTGGTATGCGTTCACTCGGATGCAGGCGCGGGTTGCACGACGCCTGCCGCGACTGCTCGCCGTCTCGGAGTTCGCCCGCTCCGACGTAACCGCGGGATTCGGCATCGATCCGTCGCGGATAGATGTGGTTCACAACGGGGTGGACACCGAGCTCTTCCGGCCCGGCCCTGGGGACGCGTCGGTCCCCGGCAGGATCATCACGACCGCCAGCGCGGATGTTCCCCTGAAAGGTCTCTCGTACCTGATCGAAGCGGTGGCGAAGCTCCGGACGGAACGCGCCGACGCGCACCTGGTCGTCGTGGGACGTGCTCCCGAGCGCGGTCCCGTGGCGAGGGCCATCGATCGCTTCGGGATGAGAGATGCCGTCCGCTTCGAGACCGAGATCGGCTGGGATCGGCTGGTCGAGCTCTACCACCAGGCTCAGGTCGCCGTGGTTCCGTCCCTCTACGAGGGGTTCTCGCTGCCCGCGGTGGAGGCCATGGCCTGCGGAACCCCTCTCGTGGCGACCGATGCCGGTGCACTACCGGAGGTCGTCGGAACCGACCGCGGTGGAGCACTGTTGGTTCCCTCGGGTGACGCAGGTGCCATGGCGTCGGCCATCGAGGAGCTGATGGACGACGCACGCCTACGGGCGAGGCTGGGCGCCGCGGCGCGGGACCGCGTCCTCGAGCGCTTCACCTGGCGCAACTCGGCGGAACGTACCGTCCGCTTGTACGAAGAGCTGATCTCCACGTGCTGACGGTCGAGTTCGACCTCCTGGAGCTGCGCCCCGGAGACGCGGTGCTGGATCTTGGCTGCGGCGCCGGCCGCCATACCTACGCCGCGCTGGAACGCGGAGCACACGTCGTCGCGGTCGATCTCGACGCCGACCTCTTGGCAGACGTGGCCGCGATGTGCGCGGGGATGTACGAGGAAGGCCTTGTGCCCGAAGGAACGACGGCGTCGTTCGTCCATGCAGACGCCACCCGACTCCCGTTCGACGACGGGGCGTTCGACCGCGTGATCGTCTCGGAGGTCCTCGAGCACATCCCCGACGACGGCGCCGCCATGAAAGAGGTAGCTCGCGTACTCAAGCCGCACGGCACGGCGGCCGTCACCGTCCCACGCTGGTGGCCCGAGCGCGTCTGTTGGGCCCTATCGGACGAGTACCACGCGAACGAGGGTGGACACGTCCGCATCTACCGGACCCGAGAGCTGGACGAGCGGCTGGCACGCCACGGCTTGCGACCTCTCCGCTCTCATCACGCTCACGCGTTGCATGCGCCGTACTGGTGGCTTAAATGCGCGAGCGGAGTGCGGGACGAGGAAGCGCCGCTGCCCAAGCTCTACCACCGGATGCTCGTCTGGCAGTTGGAGAGGAGGTCGCGTGCGCTGGACGCGATCGAAAGGACCCTGAATCCCCTGTTGGGCAAGAGCCTCGTCGTCTACGCGGACAAAGCCGATGCTTGAGATCGATCCGGTCCTTACGATCGAGGAGGCAACCCTCACGGCCGAGGCGATCGCTTCGGTTCAGCTCCCCGACGGCGCGATCCCCGAGTTTCCCGGCGGGGTCATCAACCCGTGGAACCACGTCGAGGCCGCGATGGCTCTGGACGTGGCCGGCTTCCACGAGCGTGCCCGTCGCGCTTACCGGTGGTCGGCAGCCGTGCAGCGGGACGACGGCGACTGGCCGGCCGGGTTCCTTGACCACGCAGTAGTCGATCAGACGCGGGACGCGAACTTCTCCGCCTATCTGGCATTCGGCCTCCGGCATCATTACGTCTGCACGGGCGACCGCACCCTGCTCGAGGAGATGTGGCCGGTCGTGGACAGGGCGATGACGTTCGTCCTCGACCTGCAGCGGCCCGACGGCACGATCTCGTGGGCGCGCGACGCGCACGGCCGCCGGTGGGATGCCGCCCTGCTGACCTCGAGCTCCTGTATCCATATGAGCTTGCGCAGCGCAGTGGCGATCGCCGGAACGCTCGGCCACGAACGACCCGAGTGGGAACTAGCGTTGTCGCTGTTGGGAGATGCGATCTCCGGCGGAGATCACAACTTTCAGCCCAAGCGGCGTTTCTCGATGGACTGGTACTACCCGGTGATAGCGCGCGTCATCGAGGGCGAGGCGGCGCGGGAGCGCCTTCGCTCGCGCTGGGATGACTTCGTCGTGTCGAGCCGCGGGTGCAGGTGCGTGTCGGACCGTCCCTGGATCACCTCGGGAGAGACCGCGGAGCTGGTTCTTGCGCTGATCGCGGCAGAGCTGCCGATGGAAGCCTCCCTGATGTTGCGTTGGGTCCAGCATCTGCGCGACGAGGACGGCGCGTACTGGATCGGCGCGACCTTCCCGGACGGCACGGTGTGGCCGCGTCAGAAACCGACCTGGGGATCCGGCTCGGTGGTGCTGGCCGCCGACGTGTTGCGCGGCGGGCCCAGCGCGCTCTGCTTCTAGCCGCCCCGGACGCGGACGTTACTTCCGCGCCGGGGCACTAGCCGGCCGAGTCCGGCGCAGGACCCGCAGGCTGCCCTTTTCTGCGACCTCCTCGAAGGCCCCGGAGCTCAGCGCCCGCAGGTAGATCTCGTAGGGAGGCCGGCCCCCCTGGTCGGGGTCGGGGAACACGTCGTGGATCGCCAGAAGGCCTCCCTGCACCACGTGGGGCGACCACGAGTCGAGATCGCCGTCCGCCACCTCGGAGCTGTGCCCGCCGTCGATGAACGCCATCCCCAGCGGGGTCCGCCAGAGCTGCGCGACCGTCTGCGACCTCGCCACGATCGCGACCACGACGTCTTCGACCCCCGCTTGCTCGATGGTGCGCCGGAACGTCGCGAGGGTGTCGAGGACGCCGTCTTCGTTGACCAGGCGGGCGTCGTGATACTCCTCGCCCGGCTGGTGCTCCTCCGAACCGCGATGGTGGTCGATCGTGACGACGTAGCTCGGTGATCCGGTCTCGGCGTCGCGCACCGCGCCGGCCAGATAGAGGGTGGATCTGCCGCAATAGCTGCCTATCTCGAGTATCGGGCCGAGCGGGGCGGCCTCCAACGCAGCTTCATAAAGAGCCATGCCTTCGTCGTCGGGCATGAACCCGATCGCGCGCCGGGCGGCGTTGCGAAGCCAGGGATCCATGCGTTCGATGAAACTACGAGGCGCCTAGCGCAGTCGGAATTCCACCAGGTTGAGCAGCGAGTAGCCGGGAACGGGCTCGGTGTAGCCCGGTTGATGGATCCGCGATCGCGCCTGGTAGCGACCGGCCACCAGAAGCTGCATCGGAGATGGGATCCGTTCGGTCCAGTCTCCCGTCCCGGCGAGGTTGGCGTCGTTCCAGATCGGCCGCGAGCAGTGCCAGGGGATGACCTCGGTCCGGCGTGCATTCCACCAGAAGCAGCCTGCGCCGCTCAGACGACGCAGACCAACCTGAACCTCCTCCGGGTCCGGGCCCAGGGCGGGGTTCGTGGTGCCCTCCAGAACGCGGAGCGCAGAGACGTCCATCGTGGCGCCCTGCGCGGGAGAGGTGATCTCCGAGTACGCCATGGGGTCGACCACTACATGCTGTTCACAGTTCTGGACCTGGAACGCCGTAACGCAGGAGTCTTCTCCCGGCCCCGCATCGCCGGACGCGAACGAGGAAACGCGATCGTCGCCCGCCTCGGCTCGAACGGCGTTGATACCTCGGAATCCGTCGAGTTCGTTCGGTCCGTCGTCACCGGCGATCTCGTCGTCATGGGCCGAGCCCTGCACGTTCTCGAACCCCAACAGGGAGTCGTCGCCGTGGCCTTGGGCCGACCCGAGCGCAAGGTCGACGTGTACCCCCTCGCCAGACGTCAGGAAAGTGAGCCGGTCCATCTCCGAGCCGCCGTCCATGAGGTCGTCCCCGGCCCCACCCTCCAACTGGTCGGAGCCTCCGCGCCCAGAGATGGAATCGTTCCCATCGTCGCCGTTGAGGATGTTGTGTTTGTCGTCGCCGTTGAGGACATCCTCGAAGACCGAGCCCTCGAGGTTCTCTATCCCTGAAAGCACATCTCCGTTGGCGAGCGGCGTCCCTTGCGCGGCGAGATCCACCTGTACCGCGGCCTGCTCGAACGAGAACGAGGCGGTGTCACAACATCCCGACCCTCCCTCGATCGCGTCTGCGCCCTCACCACCGACGAGCAGATCGGGCTGATCGCCGTTGCCTCCATCGAGAGAATCGTCGCCGGCCCCGCCGAACAGGTGATCGGGGGACTCCTCGCCTCCACGCAAAACGTCGGGGTCGGGGCCGCCGACGATGGTGTCCGCCCCACTCACCCCGCCGTCAAGGCGATCGCTGCCTCCCCGCCCATTGAGGTAGTCGGCGCCGCTGCCACCCGACACGCGGTCCGCGCCCGCCCCGCTCGAGACCAGATCGTTGCCGTTCCCCGCGCTGACGAAATCGTTCCTCTTGCCCGTGCAGATCCGGTCGTTGCCCCCTCGCCCGAAGACCGTCACCTTCCGCCTGAGCACGATGATCACGTCGGCGCGAGGCGTGCCTCGGATCACGCCGCGACGGTTCGGCTTCGCCTGGTTGCCCACCTTGTCGAAGCAGACGAACTTGACCTCGACCGGGGTGGCCAGGACGGCAGAGGGGACGGCGCACAGAGCGGCCAGGCCTACGCAGGCTGCAACGATCCGTCTTCTCACTCCGGCGCCCTCATATCCAGATAGTCGACCTCGGCCCCCACCATCTTCAACGTCCGGGGGCGAGCCGGGGTTGCCGGGCCGGTGCTCTGGAGCGTGGAAGGTGCGCCGTTACGGGGCACTAGTAGGCTCCCGGAACCCAATCCCGAGGAGGAAATCGCAGTCGTGGCTGGAGACATCGCACAGATCAGAGATGCCATCCTGAACGGGGCTCCGGGCGAGGAGATCGGCTCGCTCGAGCTTCCCGACAGCATCACCGCGGCCTTCACCCGCAAGGACCAGCAGGACATGTTCGAGGGGATCCCATCGGAGGACAAGGACCCGCGCAAGGCCCTTCACGTGGACGAGGTCCCGCTCCCCCCGCTCGGCCCGAACGAGTGCCTGATCGCGGTGATGGCGTCGGCCATCAACTTCAACACCGTCTGGACTTCGATCTTCGAACCGGTCTCGACCTTCGCCTTCCTCGAGAAGTTCGGACGAGAAGGCGAGCTCGGCGCCCGGCACGACCTCGACTATCACATCGTGGGATCGGACGCCGCCGCGGTAGTGCTGAAGACCGGTCCGGGCGTCACGAAGTGGAAGCCCGGCGATCAGGTGACCGTCCATTGCAACTACGTCGATCTCGAGTCCCCGGAGGGTCACGACGACTCGATGATGGATCCGCGCCAACGGATCTGGGGATTCGAATCGAACTTCGGCAGTCTGGCCGAGATCTCCATGGTCAAGGCCAACCAGCTGATGCCCAAGCCCAAGCATCTGGCCTGGGAAGAGGCCGCGTGTCTCGGGCTCGTGTCCTCCACCTCGTACCGGATGCTCGTCTCCCCCAACGGCGCCAGCATGAAGCAGGGCGACGTCGTACTGATCTGGGGCGCGACGGGCGGCCTGGGTGGATTCGCCTGTCAGTACGTGCTCAACGGCGGCGGGATCCCGGTCGGAGTCGTGTCGTCTCCGGACAAGGTCGACCTTCTGCACGAGATCGGCGTCGAGCACGTGATCGACCGTAAGGCCGAGGGCTACCAGTTCTGGAAAGACGGACGGCAGGACGCGAAAGAGTTCCGGCGATTCGGTAAGCAGATCCGCTCGATGGTCGGCGAGGATCCCGACATCGTCTTCGAGCACCCCGGCAAGCAGACCTTCGGTGCGAGCGTGTTCGTCGTCAAGAGAGGCGGAAAGGTCGTGACCTGTGCGTCCACCTCGGGCTACGAGCACACCTACGACAACCGTTACCTCTGGATGATGTTGAAGTCGATCATCGGCTCCCACTTCGCCAACTACAAGGAAGCGTGGGAGTCCAACCGGCTTGCGGCGCTAGGGATGATCCATCCGATCCTGTCGAAGACCTACCCGCTGGCCGAGACGGGCGAGGCCGCGTACCAGGTCCACCACAACCTTCACAAGGGAAAGATCGGGATCAGGGTATTGGCGCCCGAGGATGGGCTCGGCGTGAGCGACCCCGAGCTACGAGCCAAGCACCAGGATCGCATAGACCTGTTCCGCCGCTTCAGCGACTGAACGCGAGACGACGGAGTCTCACGCTGAGACTCCGTCGTCGGATCGCTAGGCCGCGGCGCGCGAGTTCGCCATCTCCGGCTCGGGAGACCCCGACGGCGCGTTCCAGAGGTGCCATCCGGAGACGAAGGCCCAGACCGTGTAGCCGACCGAGGCAACGCCGAAGATGTAGTTGACGGAGAGATCGGTCGGCCCGGCGAAATAGATCATGGAGCTGGAGAGCACACCAAGGGCGCCCGACGCGATCGCCAGATACCCGAGCCATCTCGGGAACCGCTCGCCCATGAGCATGGTGACCCCGAAGACGATCGGAGTAACCCCGAACAAGCTGGCGATCAGCGCGTTGAAGAGACTCAGCGCAAGCTGGGCAACGGCATCCCCCGACGCGATCAACGCGGGGTCGTCGGGCGATGCAGCCCATGCATCGGCGACCTCCTTGAGGGCCCTGCCGTCGACCGCTATCCCTGCGAACGCGATGGCGATCGAACCGATCGCGAAACCGAACGCCACTCGACCCCACGAACGAGCGGGCTCGGTCGCATGAGACAGAGCTATGCATACCAACGCGACGCCCGCCAGGGCGAGCGACCACCCGATCAGGTAGTGATCGAGCAGCCAGATGTCGCTGTCCGCGACGAGCTGCAGCTCCTCGCGGGAGGTGTCGACGCCGCTTGCCCTCGGATGCAACAGATTCGCCACCAGCCCGAGTACGGCGCCCGCCATCGCGGCCGCGCCGCCGATCCGAAGAACCGAACGGTCGAGCATGACGCTCTCCTCCCCTAGCCGGGACTCCTTAGGGGTAAGTCAAGCGCGCCGACGCGCGGAAGTCCAACTCTCCCGGGGTTTACAGCGTCCTGTAGATGATGGCGTCGCCCTGGCCGCCGCCACCGCAGAGGGTGGCGATGCCGGTTCCGCCTCCGCGGCGGCTCAGCTCGTGAAGCAGGCTGACCGTCAGACGCGCGCCGGTGCACCCGATCGGGTGACCGAGCGCCACCGCTCCCCCGTTGACGTTGACCTTGTCCTCCGCACCGGTGTCCCCGTTGAACAGCATCCGGGTGGAGTGCAGCGCGACCGCCGCGAACGCTTCATTGATCTCGACCAGGTCGATGTCCCCTATCGACAGGCCGGCCTTCTTCATCGCCGCCTGTGCAGCGAGTGCGGGCACCGTGTGCAGGTAGGGCGGCCTCTCGGCTGACATGCCGTGGGCGAGGATCTCCGCGATCGGCGTTACGCCGAGCTCCTGCGCGCGCTCCGCGCTCATGACCAGGACGGCCGCACCGCCGTCGGATACCTGCGACGCGTTGCCGGCCGTGATCGTTCCCTCTTTGTTGAACGCCGTCTTCAGCTTCGCCAGGGACTCGGCCGTCGTATCGGCACGCACGCCTTCGTCGGTGTCGAACACGATCGGGTCGCCTTTGCGCTGCGGGACCTCGAACGGAACGATCTCCTCGGCGAAGCGGCCCTCCTCGATCGCCGCGGCCGCGCGCTGGTGTGATCGGAGCGACCATGCGTCCTGCTCTTCGCGCGTGATCTTGAACTCGGTGTTGACGTCCTCGGACTGAGCGCCCATGTGCTTGTCTGTGAAGGCGTCCCACAGGCCGTCGAAGATCATCGAATCGACGAGCTTGCCGTCACCCATCCGGTAACCGGTTCGGGCTTTCGGAAGCAGATACGGCGCCTGGTCCATCGACTCCATGCCGCCGGCCACGACCACCGACGCGTCGCCGGCCCGGATCATCTGATCGGCGATTGCGATCGCGTTGAGACCCGAAAGGCAGACCTTGTTGATCGTGATCGCAGGAACGGAGTCGGGGATGCCGGCCTTGATCGCGGCCTGGCGCGCCGTGATCTGACCGGCGCCCGCCTGCAGCACCTGTCCCATGATCACGTAATCGACCTGGTCGCCCGCGATCCCGGCGCGTTCCAGCGCGCCCTGGATGGCCCGGCCGCCGAGGTCGACCGCGGGGACGCCTGCGAGAGCGCCGCCGAACTTGCCGATCGCGGTTCGGGCTGCGGAGACGACGACGGAATTGGCCATCGGGAAACCCCTTTCGGAGCGGTATCGGTAAGACTCCGCATTCTACGAGTCTCGGATGAAGGAGGAGACATGGCCTCGATCTACACGCATGGGATCTGGAGAGTGAGGGCGGGCCAGGAGGACGAGTTCGTCGCGGCCTGGCAGGAGCTGGCCGAATGGGCGCTCAATGAGATCGATGGAGCGCAGGGCGCACGGTTGCTGCAGAACCGCGATGAGCCCACGCACTTCTACACGTTTGGCCCCTGGGACGACGCAGCCTCGGTCCAGCGGTTCCGCGAGCATCCCGGATTCACCGAACGGATGGCACGTGTCCGCGAGACCCTTCAGGACGGTGACCTCCATACCCTCGAGGTCCGTCTGGAGATCGGAAACCCCTAACCGTGACGATCGAGGTAGAAGCACAGGGTGCGGTGACCATCGTGACGATCGATCGTCCCGAGGTTCGAAACGCGGTCGACGGCCCCACAGCCGACGCGCTCGCGCAAGCGTTCCGAAGTTTTGGCGGCGACGACGACCAACTCGTGGCGGTGTTGACCGGAGCGGGTGGGACCTTCTGCGCCGGAGCCGACCTGAAGGCGATGGCGAACGACCCCGGCCGCGCGAACCGCATCGATCCCGAGGGGGACGGCCCGATGGGTCCCACACGGATGGTTCTCGACAAACCCGTGATCGCTGCCATCGAAGGTCACGCAGTGGCGGGCGGCATGGAGCTGTTGCTCTGGTGCGATCTGCGCGTCGCGGCCGAGAACGCGACGTTCGGCTTCTACGACCGGCGCTGGGGCGTTCCCTTGGTCGACGGCGGCACCGTGAGATTGCCGCGCCTGATCGGTCAGAGCCGAGCGCTCGACATGATCCTCACCGGCAGGCCCGTCTCGGGAACCGAAGCGTTCGAGATGGGTCTGGTCAATCGGCTCACGCGGCCGGGCGAAGCCTTGGCCCAGGCGATCGCGCTGGCCGAGGAGATCGCGCGCTTTCCTCAGACGGTCATGCGCGCCGACCGGCGATCGACGTTCGAGCAGTGGGGGCTTCCCTTGGATCGGGCGATGGCTCAGGAGTTCTCCTGGGGCATCGACGCGGCCGCCACCGGCGAGACGCAAACGGGAGCCGAACGCTTTGCGTCCGGGCGCGGCCGGCACGGGAGCTTCGAGGACATCTAAGCGGGATGGGAGCGACGAAGAAGGGCGGTCTCGGAAGGCGCGACGTGCGCCCGTAGGATGCGCGCCATGCTGGAAAAGATCGAGCACGTCGCCCTGGCCGTCGCAGATATCGACGCCGCGGTCGCGCACTACGCCGAGGTGTGGGGTCTCGAGGTCGAGCACCGCGAGCGCGTGGAAGATCAGGGCGTCGACGAGGCGATGTTGCGGCTCGGCGACTCCTATCTCCAACTGCTCGGCGCGACCGGACCCGACACAACGGTCGGCAAATTCCTCGAGCGCAAAGGAGAGGGCCTCCATCACATCGCATACGAGGTCGACGACCTCGAAGCCACGCTCGCCGAGCTCAAGGCAAAGGGCGTACCTCTGATCGACGAGGTGCCGCGCAAGGGAGGTCGCGGTCACATGGTCGCGTTCGTTCATCCCAAGGGGAACCACGGTCTTCTCGTCGAGCTGATCCAGAGCCCCGGGACGCATTGAGCAAAGACCCCTCCGACCCACGGCTCGACGACGGGTCGCGCACCGCCGACGAAGCGGTCCCACCCTCACCGCTGCGACGGCCCGAGTTCCGCAGGCTGCTGGCCATCTCGATCACGGTCGCGCTGGGTTTCGGCATGGTGATCCCGGTACTGCCGCTGCTGGCCGAGTCGTTCGGCGTGAGCCTCGCGGCGATCGGTCTGGTGCAACTCGTCTTCGGCCTCACGCGGTTCTCGTTCGGGATCGTGGGAGGACTGGTGGTTGATCGGTTCGGGGATCGGGCCGCGACGATGGCCGGTCTGCTGATCGTCGCTCTGTCCTCCTACGCCGCCGGGTTCTCGACCACCTTCCCGCAACTGGTCCTGGCGCGCGGCTTCGGAGGCGCCGGTTCGGCGCTTTTCATCGGCGGACTGATGAACAGGATCCTGCGCATCATCGAGCCGGAGGCGATGGGGCGCGCGACCGGGGCGTTCCGGGGCTCGTTCCTGGTCGGGATCGGAGCCGGACCGGTCTTGGGAGGTCTGGTGGCGGACGCGTTCGGCGTGGCCGCTCCGTTCCACTTCTACGCGACGGGCCTGCTCGTGGCGACCGTCATCGCCTACATAGTCATGGGCGGTGCCGAGGCGGCTTTCAGGAGTGAGCGACGGTCTCCGGTCGAGGCCCTACGCGCCGCGAAGCCCCTGCTCGGTGACCTCCGCTACGTCGTCGCCCTGGCCGCGACCTTCGTAGGGTGGTGGACCATCTCGGGGCCCGGACAGATCATCGGGGTCGTTTACGCGAAGAACCGCCTCGAGCTGTCGCCCGACCAGATCGGGCTGGCGATCACCATGCTGGCGGTGGGCGAGATCGCGATCCTCTGGGTTGCCGGACGCGCGTCCGACCGCTACGGGCGCCGCTCCGTACTGGTGCCGAGCCTCGGGGTCGTTGCAGCCGCCGCCTTCCTGCTGGGGCAGATCGAGAGCGTCCCGATCGCGTTCTTCCCGCTCATGGCTCTGATCGGGGCAGGGGTCGCCGCCGGCGGCACGGCGATCGGAGGGCTGCTCGCCGACTCGATCCCCGAAGGCGGCTCGGGCGCGGCGGTGGGGGTGAACCAGATGGTAGGAGATCTCGGCTACCTGACGGCTCCCACCGTCCTTGGAGCCGCGGCGGAGACCTCGTTCGACTATGAGGGCGCTTATCTATTGGGGGCCGTTCCGGCACTCGTGGTGTTCTTCCTCGCGCTGCGGCTCCCTCGATACCTGCCGGGACGTCCGGCATCTGCGCGCGAAGATCCGGTCGAACCTCACGAGCCCGTCGGATGATCCGGGTTACGGTCGAGGGGTGACGACGGGCAGCTATTCACAAGCCGGAGTGCGGGGGCAAGGCGACGCGCTCGGTGCGATCGAACGGCATCTCGGCCCCACGCTGATGCTGCCGGAGAATGTCGAGCTGCTAACTCGATTCGGTCAATACGCGAGCGTCTTGAAGATCACGGACGACCTCGCCATCGCGATCTCGACCGACGGCGTAGGAACGAAGACCATCGTCGCCTCCGCGCTCGGTCGCTACGACACGATCGGCTTCGACTGCGTGGCGATGAATGTCAACGACATCATCTGCGTCGGCGCTCGTCCGTTCGCGATGGTGGATTACCTCGGCGTCCACACGCTCGACCCCGGCATCACCGACGAGATCCTGCGCGGCCTCGGCGCCGCGGCCAAGGAGGCGTCCATCGCGATCCCGGGAGGAGAGCTAGCGCAGCTGCCCGAGGTGATCGGCTCCAACGGACGCGACGAGGGCGATCCCACGGCGTTCGATCTCGTCGGCACGTGTATCGGCACGGTCCACCCCGATCGATTGGTGTTGGGGCAGGCGATCCAGCCCGGCGACGCGATCCTCGGCATCGCATCGTCCGGCATCCACTCGAACGGCCTGACGCTGGCTCGCAGGTCTTTGCTCGAGGCCGGCCGCTTCCAGTTCGCCGACGAGGTGTCGGTCCTCGGCCGCAGCATCGGCGAGGAGCTGCTACAGCCCACCGAGATCTACGTTCGCGCCGTGATCGACCTGTGGGGCGCCGGCATCGAGACGCGAGGCCTGGTTCACATAACGAGTGATGGCTTCACGAATCTCTGCCGTCTCGACGCCCCGGTCGGATACGACCTCCAGAAGCTGCCCGACCGGCCTCCGATCTTCGACGTGATCCAGAAGGCGGGAGGCATCGAAGACACCGAGATGTACCGCGTCTTCAACATGGGAGTGGGCTTCGTCGTCATCGTCCCGGAGCGCCAAGCCGACACCGCGCTGACCCGGCTATCCGACAGCGGTTACCGCGCTCAGAGGTTGGGAGTCGTCGACGACGACCGCGGCAGGGTCAAGATCCGGCCGGCCGACCTGGTGGGAACGTTGGATCAGGGCGAAAGCAGCTTCCAGAAGGTCTAGCGCTCGATGCCCGAAACTCCGTCGTCGAAATCGGGCTCCAGGCTTGGACCCGTCTCGCCTTCACCCTCGGATTCTCCGCTCTCGTCGCCCTCTTCCTCGGACGGTGACGGCTCGGGCTCTGGGTCGGGGTCGGGCTGCGGGGCCGGGTCGTCGTCGTCGCCGGGCTGGTCGGCGGGCTGGGTGTCGTCCGCCGAGCGCTCCGCCTTCTTCTTGGTGCGCTCCACACGACGGACCTCGGGCACCGGCTCGACCGCGAGGGTAGAGGTGGTGGTGTCGACGGTCGCCGCCGCGACATCGATGACCTCCTGAACCTTGTCGGCCAAAGCGCCGTTGAGGAGACCGACCACATCCGTCAATCCGGCTTCGTTGACGGTGCCGCCGGTCAGCGCGGACAGGCGTCGGTACTGCTTCTCGGTTAGCACCAGGTTGACTCCGCCGATGCTCAAGCGACGTATCAGCCTGCGCACGGAGGGTGAAACCGGTACACGGTCGCGATCCGATGCACGCGCGCGGGATGCGATCTCCAGCGGGGCGAGTGCCGTCTCGTTGGCGCCGTCGTCGAAGGCACCGGCAACCGCCATCCCGACCGCCGAGAACGCGAGCAGGGACGCGCCGAGCATCGCCGCCGCCAGCGAGCGCGCGAGGCGGAGCCGAGTGATGCGTCCGCGGCGGACAGCCTGCGCGACCTTGACCTCGTTGACGGTCTCGATGAGCGCGACCTCTTCGTTGCGGACCTCCTCCTCGACCTCGGCCAACAGACGGGTCGCTGCGGTCACCTCGCCAGCGCGCATGAGGGTCGCGGAGAACGACAGCTTGTCGTCCACGACCTGCCGCGTGCGACGCGAGAAACGGCTGGCGCTCTCCGCTATCTCCAGGCTCGCGGCCCGCTCCTCGGCGGTGTCTTCCGCCAAGAGCTCGGAGAGGTTGCGCTGCACCTCGCGTATGTCGGTGACCAGGTCTTTGAATCCCATACCGGTGGGGTTCGCCCCCGCCCACGCCTCCCCTGCCCGACTCAGGCGGAAATCTGTCCGATTTGCGTATTTCCCCAGGCGGCCCGAGGTCCGTGTCTCCCGACGGGGGCGGTGGCGCCGGTCGATAGCACGCATGACCGGCTTCGGCCGGTCATGACTACTATCGCCGCCTTGCGCCGGAGCCAAGGGGGGGATAGCACGCATGACCGGCTTCGGCTGGTCATGACTACAATCGGCGGCCCATGAGCGCCCCCGAGGAGCAGGTCCCCGCCGCCGCCCGACGCCCCATCGAGGACCGCGTCGAGGAGCTGCAGGCCAAGAAGACCGAGGCGGAGGTCGCCGGGGGCGAGCAGAACATCTCGAAACAGCACGCTCGCGGGAAGCTCACGGCCCGCGAGCGGATCGGCAAGCTCCTGGACGAGGGCTCGTTCGTCGAGACCGACATGCTCGTCCGCCATCGCTCCCACGGCTTCGGGATCGAGGACAAGCGGCCGCTAAGCGACGCCGTCGTGACGGGGTGGGGAACGATCGACGGCCGCAAGGTCTTCGTGTTCGCCCAGGACTTCACCGTCTTCGGTGGATCTCTCGGCGAGGTGATGGGCGAGAAGATCTGCAAGATCATGGACCTGGCCCTCGAGACCGGGGCACCGGTGATCGGTCTCAACGATTCCGGTGGGGCGCGCATCCAGGAGGGGGCCGCGTCGCTGGCCGGCTACGGCTACATCTTCGATCGCAACGTTCGCTCGTCCGGGGTGATCCCGCAGATCTCGGCGATCATGGGACCCTGCGCCGGCGGCGCGGTGTACTCCCCCGCGATGACCGACTTCACCTTCATGGTGTCGGAGACGTCGCACATGTTCATCACAGGTCCGGAGGTCATCAAGGCTGTCACCGGCGAGACCGTGACGCAGGAGGAGCTCGGCGGTGCGATGAGCCATGCGTCCAAGTCCGGGGTTGCGCACTTCGTCGCTGCCGACGACG
This sequence comes from Actinomycetota bacterium, assembly GCA_035249925.1. Lineage (GTDB taxonomy): Bacteria > Actinomycetota > CADDZG01 > CADDZG01 > WHSQ01 > MB1-2. The sequence goes on along the minus strand of DATFFR010000093.1, from coordinate 20,053 downwards.
AGGACTGCCTCAAGCAGGTGCGTTACCTGATGTCCTTCCTGCCGTCGAACAACTTCGAATCGCCGCCCTACTTCCCACCGACCGACGACCCGATGCGATCGTGCGACGAGCTGCTGGACCTGATCCCGGACTCGCCCAACCAGCCCTACGACATGCACCAGGTCATCGGGTCTGTCTTCGACGACGGTGAGTTCTTCGAGGTCCATCCCCACTGGGCCCAGAACATCCTGTGCGGCTTCGCGCGTCTGGGCGGGCACCCCGTCGGAGTGGTCGCGAACCAACCCCAGGTGCTTGCCGGCTGTCTGGACATCGAGTCGTCCACGAAGGCCGGCCGCTTCGTTCGATTCTGCGACGCGTTCAACATCCCGTTGGTCACGTTCGTCGACGTCCCGGGGTTCCTTCCGGGCACCGAGCAGGAGTACGGCGGCATCATCCGCCACGGCTCGAAGCTTCTCTACGCGTTCAGCGAGGCCACCGTGCCGCGCATGACGGTCATCACCCGCAAGGCGTACGGCGGGGCGTACGTCGTTATGAACTCCAAGCACATCCGCTCCGACGTGTCCTTCGCGTGGCCCTCGGCCGAGATCGCGGTCATGGGGGCCGAGGGAGCGGTGAACATCATCCACCGCAAAGAGATCGCGTCGGCCGACGACGCGGAGACCAAGCGCAAGGAGCTGATCGCCGATTACGGCGAGCGCTTCTCGAACCCCTACATCGCGGCCGAGCGTGGCTACGTCGACGACGTCATCGAGCCACAACTGACCCGGCAGCGACTCGTGCAGTCGCTCGAGATGCTGCGTAGCAAGCGCGAGACGATCCCCCAGCGCAAGCACGGGAACATCCCGCTGTGAGCGCCGGGCCCAAGCCCGAGCTTCGCCTGGTGAGCGTCGACGGCTCGCCCAACGAGGAGGAACGGGACGCGATCCAGAACGCGCTTGAGGAGCTGATCGCCGAGGAGCGAAGAGCGCGGGCCGCGTCGGTGTGGAAGCGGGCCGGCCGCGCGCAGGGCCGCCGCCTCGGCAACCTCGACTACCGCGACCGCTTCAGCCACGAGGACGCGTGGCGCCTCAGCACGCGCTTCCCCTTCGGGGGCCGCGAGTACCCAGGCCTGAACGGCCGCGGCGACGCCAGATAGCGTCGCCCCTTCACTTCGTTAGAGCTACGCCTTCGTGCCTGGTGTGGGACCGGTGGAGGTCCCGGAGGCGTTTCGTCGTGGGGCCCGGCCCGCCCGTTCCTATGGTCCGGCCGTCTATCTCGACGACCGGCGCGAGCTCGCCCATGGTGCCCGTTGTGAAGACCTCGTCGGCGGTATAGAGCTCGGACAACGAGACGTTGCGTTCGATGACTTCCAAGCCGTCGGCAGCGGCGAGCTCCAGGACGATGCCGCGGGTGATGCCCGGGAGGCAGGCATCGGGGCTCGGCGTGATCAGGATCCCACCGCGCACCAGGAACACGTTCGTCGCGTTGGTCTCGGCCACGAACCCCTGCAGGTCGAGCATGAGTGCGTCGTCGGCTCCGGCGACGTCTGCCTCGATCTTGGCGAGGATGTTGTTGAGCAGGTTGGCGTGGTGGATCTTCGAGTCCAGTGTGGCCGGCGAGTTCCGCCGCGTCGAGGCGGTTATCAAGCGGATGCCCTGGTCGCCGAAGACGGGTGGCTTCCACTCGGCCAGGACGATCAGCGAACACCCGACCCGGTTGTTCGCCGGCGACATCCCCGACGTGACCTTGAGGCCGCGCGTGAGGGTCAGGCGCGCGTGAGCCTCGTCGTACATCTCGTTGGCCGTGAAGGTCTCGATCACTGCGTTACGGACCTCGTCGCGCGTCGGAACGCCCTGGAACCGCAGCGCATGCGCCGATGCAAAGAGTCGATCGAGATGGCGCTCGAGCGCGTAGACACGCCCGTCGTAAACGCGCAGCCCCTCCCATACGGCGTCCCCGCCCTGTACGGCTGAATCGAAGACGGAGACGACTGCCTCGTCGCGGGGGACGAGCTTGCCGTTCACGTGCACCACGATGTCCGCGTTGCGCGGATCCGGCAGGTCCGAGGCCGAATAGGGCGCGGGCGCCATCAGTGGGCCTCCGCTGCGGCCGCGACGATCGCGTGGGAGATCAGCTCGTCGTAATGAGCACGACATTCGGCCAGCAGCTGCCGGCAATCAGCGGGAACCTCCCGGTTTCGCTCCCGGTACGGCTCGAAGCCGGTCGACTTATGTAGGTTGTCGTACCAGTACTTGGCCCACACGCCGTCTTCCGGCTGAGGGCCGGACGGCCAGGACAGCATCGCCGGGTCCCACGGGATGCCGACGCGACCGCAGAGCTGCTTCAGTACCCGCTCGGGATCCAGGAGGAGCTGCCGCGCGTCCAGCACCGGAGCGTCCTGGCCGCGCGACCGCAGATCTCTGAAGAGGACGACCTGACGCTCGAGCCCGACGTCGCGCATCGTGGGTTCGGGCAACTGGTTCACGAGGGAGGAGATCACCTCAGCAGGGTCTCGGATCAGCAGGACGTTGACGGTGCGATCGAGGAATCCCAGGTCCAGGTCCGGGGTGAGGTGATGGACCATCTGCTTGAAGAACATCACGGCGCGGTCGCACGTCCCCAGCACCACCTCACGGACGACACGCTCCGGGTCGGTGTCGAGGATCTCGACCAGCTCATCGCGGCCGGGATGCGGCGCTCCGGTCGTCTTGAGGTAGTGCCCGTAGAGCGGCTCATCGAAGGCACGAGTGTCGGCGCGTTGAGCGAAGCTGCGCATCAACGCGGTCGAGACATTGCGCGGCCCGGACCAGCAGTTGATGCGGATCGTCAAGGGGTTGGGTCCTAGCTCGAGTAGTCGTAGAAACCGCGACCGGTCTTGCGACCGAGATAACCGGCCCGAACCATGTGCTCGAGCAGGGGGGCCGGGGCGTAGCGCCGCTCACGGAACTCCTGGTGCAATGAGTTGAGGATCGCGTAGGTCACGTCCAGGCCGACGATGTCCATCAGTGCGAAGGGTCCCATCGGGTGCCCACAGCCCAGTTTCATCGCCGCGTCGATGTCCTCCGGCGTGCTGTAACCCTCCTCGTGCATGCGGACCGCGTCGTTGAGATAGGGGAAGAGCAAGAAGTTGACGATGAATCCAGCGCGATCGCGGCACCTGACCGGATGCTTGCCGATCTCGCGCGTCCAGGAGATCGCCCGCGTCTCCACCTCGTCCGAGGTCGCAACTGTCCGGACCGCCTCGACGAGCTTCATGATCGGTGCCGGGTTGAAGAAGTGCAGCCCCAGCACGCGATCGGGACGCGAGGTCACGGCGGCCAGATCGACGATCGGCAGCGACGATGTCGTCGACGCCAGGATCGCGTCGGGCTTCACGGCCGCGTCGAGCTCCTTGAAGATGCCGACCTTTACGTCGAGGTCCTCGGCCACCCCCTCGACGACGAGGTCGACCTCGGCCAGATCGGAGAACTCGAGCGTCGTCGTGATGCGGCCCAGGATCTCGTCGGCCTTCTCTTGCTCGAGCTTCCCCTTCGACACCGCGCGACTCAGGCTCTTCTCGACCGCACCTTTGGCCCGCTTGATCGACGCCTCGCTGCGGCCGCGCAGGATGACTTCGTTACCGGCCTTGGCGGCGACCTCGGCGATGCCCGAGGCCATCAGCCCGGTACCGACTACTCCGATCGTCCCGATGTTCGATGGCTCGGGCGCCGCGTCATCCGTCTGCGCGTCGACCACCTTGGGAGACTCCGGCGCTTCGTAGCGATAGAACCCGCGGCCCGTCTTGCGACCGAGATAGCCGGCGACGACGTACTGCTTCAACAGCGGGGCCGGCGCGTCCTGGTCGTCGCGGAACTGCCGCCACAGGGCCTCGCAGATCTCGTACGAGGAATCGAGCCCGATCAGGTCCAGCAGTGCCAGCGGTCCCATCGGGTGCCCGCAGCCGAGCTGCATCGCCGCGTCGATGTCCTCGCGCGATGCGAACCCACCGTCGTACATGCGCGTGGCGGCGTTCAGGTATGGGAACAGCAAGAGGTTCGCGATGAACCCTGCGCGGTCGCGCGCGACGACCGGGGTCTTCTCGATCTTCTCCGCGAATCCGCGGGCCGCATCGACGACGTCCTCGTCGGTGGCGACGGTTCGGACGAGCTCGACGAGCTTCATCACCTGCGCGGGGTTGAAGAAGTGGAACCCGATCACGCGGTGGGGCCGCTTGGTAGCGACCGCCATGTCGATCACGGGAAGCGAGGACGTGTTGGTGGCCAGGATCGCGTCCTCGCCGAGGATCTCGTCGAGCTCCGCGAAGAGCTGCTTCTTGATCTCGAGCTGCTCCGGCACCGCCTCGAAGACCAGGTCGCACCCGGCCAGGTCGGCATTATTCGTGGTGGACGAGATCCGGCCGAGCAACGCATCGGCCTCGGCCTGCTCGAGCTTGCCGCGGTCGACCGCCCGGGCAACGCTGCCCTCGATCCGCTGGCGGCCGGCCGAGGCCGCCTCGTCCGAGATCTCGCTGAAGGTCACGTCGAACCCCGAGCGGGACGCGACCTCACAGATGCCCGAACCCATCGTTCCGCATCCAACGACTCCGACCTTGCGTATCTCCACGTTCGTTGCTCCTTTGATCGCTCGGAGAACGCGACGCCTGGGATCAGGCCGGTGCGCCCTCGTGGGAGTTCGAGGTTGAGGCCGAGAGCCTACGATTGACGGGACATGTCATCCATCGAAGGGCGCGATCGGGCCTGGATCTTTCGAACTTACGCGGGCTACGCCACGCCTGCGGCTACCAATGCCCGCTTCCTGGCCAACCTCGCAAAGGGCCAGACGGGCCTCTCGGTTGCGTTCGACCTGCCCACCCAGACGGGCTACGACTCGGATCACGTGATGGCTCGCGGTGAGGTCGGCAAGGTCGGCGTCCCGATCTGCCACCTCGGTGACATGCAGACGGTCTTCGAGGGCATCCCCGTCGGCGAGATGAATACCTCGATGACGATCAACGCGACGGCGATGTGGCTCCTCGCCCTCTACACCGCAGTCGCCGATGGGCAGGGCGCCGAGCACTCGGACCTCGCCGGGACGACCCAGAACGACATCCTCAAGGAGTACCTGTCGCGCGGCACGCACATCTTTCCGCCGGAGGCCTCGATCCGGCTGACGACGGACCTCATCACCTGGACGCTCCATGAGGCCCCGAAGTGGAACCCGATCAACGTTTGCTCGTACCACCTGCAGGAAGCCGGCGCGGACCCGGTTCTGGAGGTCGCCTATGCGCTCGCCAACGCGATCACTGTGTTGGACGCAGTTAAAGCAACGGGCCGCGTGTCCGACGACGACTTCCCGCGGCTCGTCGGCCGCATCTCCTTCTTCTGCAACGCAGGGATCCGCTACATCGAGGAGACCTGCAAGATGCGTGCGTTCCGGCAGTTGTGGGACCACGTAACGAAAGAGCGCTACGGGATCGACGACGAGAAGTTCCGCAGATTCCGCTACGGCGTTCAGGTGAACTCGCTGGGTCTCACCGCAAACCAGCCCGAGAACAACATCCATCGAATCATGATCGAGATGCTCGCGGTAACGCAGTCCAAGGACGCGCGAGCGCGCGCCGTGCAGCTGCCGGCATGGAACGAGGCCCTCGGGCTGCCGCGCGCATGGGATCAACAGTGGTCGCTGCGCGCGCAACAGATCCTGGCGTACGAGACAGATCTGCTCGAGTACGGCGACATCTTCGAGGGCAGCGTCGTGATCCAAGCCAAGACCGACGAGATCGCAACGGGAGCGTGGGAGGAGCTTCAACGGGTCCTGGACATGGGCGGCTCGGTCGAGGCGATCGCTTACATGAAGGAGAGCCTGGTTGCGGCTCACGCGGAACGGCGGCGAGCGATCGAGGCGGGCGAGCAGGTCGTGGTCGGCCTCAACCGCTACCAACAATCGGAATCGTCGCCGCTCGTCGAAGGGCTCGACGAGCTCGCCTTCGAACGCATCGATCCCGCCGCCGAGGCCGAACAGCTAGAGCGCCTCGCCCGCTGGAGAGAGACTCGCCACGACGCCGCGGTCCAGACCGCCATCGATGCGCTCAAGGCGGCCGCGGCAACCTCGGACAACCTTCTGCCTCCCTCGATCGAGGCCGCCAAGGCCGGGGCCACGACCGGCGAGTGGGCCGACGCTCTGCGAGACGTTTTCGGTGAGTACCGGCCTCCGACCGGTATGGGGGCGCATCTGTCCGGGGCCCAGCCGGAAAGCCTGGAGGACACGCGCTCGAAGGTTGCCGCCGCGGCCGAACGCGCCGGGGTCCCGAAGCTACGGATGCTCGTTGCGAAGCCCGGCCTGGACGGCCACTCCAACGCCGCCGAGCAGGTGGCCCTTCGGGCCCGGGATGCCGGATTCGAGGTCGTCTATCAGGGCATCCGTCTGACTCCGGAGCAGATAAGCCGGGCGGCCGTCGAGGAAGACGTGCACACGATCGGGCTCTCGATCCTGTCCGGGGCCCACAACCTCCTGGTGCCCGAGGTCCTCGATCGGCTTCGCGCCGAGGGCGTCGACGTGTCGGCCGTCCCTGTGATCGTCGGCGGTGTCATACCGGAAGAGGACGAGCGGAAGTTGCTGGAGCTTGGAGTAGCGCGGGTCTACACGCCGAAGGACTTCGACCTCAGCCTCATGATCGGCGAGATCGCCGACCTGATCGCCCCCGCCGCTCCGTAACTTTCTCGCGGCGCAAATAGCGCAATCTCCGCCTCTCGGGCGACAAACAGGACATCGCGGCGCGGCCCCCGAAGAAAGCCGGGTCCCCCGCTCAAGAGCGTACCGAGCGCGCCGAATAACCTTGAAGACTAGGTACTTCGGAGGGCTTGCGTAGGTCTTCCGGGGGATACGGGAGATACGCAAAAGGGTGGAGGACTGGGAGATGCGAAGGAAGTTGCTCACCGGCTTGGCCGGCTCGATCGCATTCCTGATCCTCGGCAACCTCGCGATCTTCGCCTTCTTCCAGTGGGCCAGCTCCTCGGCCTCGGCCGCGGTCACTCACATCCCCGGTGTGGACAACTTCAGGGTCGTCGACGACGAGCTGTTGCGCGGCGGCCGCCCCTCCTCGACCGGATACCGCAGCCTCGCCAAGCGCGGCGTCACCGTCGTCGTCGATCTGCGCGCCGAGCGCCACATCAAGTGGGATCAGGAGCTGCTCGACGACCTCGGCATCACGCGGATCGCGATCCCGATGCGCGACGGTCAGGTGCCCACCCAGGAGCAGGTCGACAGCTTCCTCGACATCGTCGACGAGACCGACGGCAAAGTGTTCGTTCACTGCGGCGCCGGCGTCGGACGCACCGGAACGATGGTGGCCTCTTACCTGGTTGCCGGCGGACACGCCGACGCGGCCGGAGCCCTACGCTTCAACCTGTCGGTCGGCCCCCCCTCTCTCGAGCAGATCAACTTCGTCGCCATGCTCGAGAGCGACGACGTCGGCAAGCCCAACCCGCTGATCACCGCGGTGAGCCGCATCCTCGACGGCCCGCGTCGCATCTCGAAGTACTTCTAGTCGGTCGGACCCGCACGCGCACCGTCGACGCGACGCCGCGTTGGGGCTATGCGCCTAGCCCTAGTTGAAGTTGCGGATGGATACGACCCGGCCCTGCACGTGGTCGATCAGGGAGTCTTCCAGGCACCCCACCAGCCTGCGCTTGCTGTGTTCGCCGAGGCCGGGCCTAAGGAAGATGCGCACCATCGAGCCCGTCGCGTCGATCACCGGCGCGCTCTCCAGCCGCTTGTTCAGCGTGCTGCGGCAGGCGCCCCACAACCCTCTCGCCGCCATCACCTCGGACGTGAGGTCTCCGTCATCGGCGCTGACGTCCAGCAGGATCTCGCTGGCCGCGCCCGACGCGTGGAGGTCGGGCCGTCCCTGGGTCATGTCGCCAAGAAGATCGATGCCGCCCCACAGGAGAGCCACGGCGACCACCAACGCGGTCATGCTCTTCCACGGCGCGACGGCATGACGAGCCACGGCGGGCTGCGGTTTCCCGAGTAAGCCACCGGGAGGGAGCGACAGCGCGCCGAGGTTCGTCGCCAGTGAGCGCTCCATCGAAGGTCGCATCGTCGTCAGGGCGAGTCTCTCCACGGCCCAGGCCAGAGCCGACACGACCACGCCCGCTCCCATCAGCACGGGAACGAAGACGTTGGTGTTCTCGGTATCCACCAACCAGGCGAAATGACTGTGTGCCTCGGGGCGCGCCGCTTGGATCGACGCCAGCGCCGCCGGCGACGCCTGCAGCGTGGCGTCGAGGCGCTCCTCGAGCCGTGCTATCCGGTCGAGGATCGCCATGGTCGCCAGCGCGACTCCCGACGCGATCAGGAAGACCCCTGCCACGATCGCCCTGTTCCACTCCCACCGGTACAGGTAGACGAAGACGTAGAGCCCCGACGACAGCATCACGAGGAGCGCGACGGCGTACCCCAACCGCTTGGCGGTCATGCCGACACCTCCAACTCGGTGGCCAGGATCTCGACCTGGCCGGTTGTGCCGTCGACGAGCACGCGGTCACCGGGGCGCAAGGTGTCGGTCGCGTCCTCCACCCCCACGACGGTTGCGATACCTAGCTCGCGGGCCAGGATCGCCAGGTGCGACAACGGGCTGCCCGTCTCGGAGACGATCGCCCTGATCCCCCGGAGCAGCGGAGCCAGATCCGGGTTGAGCGTCCTGACCACGAGCACATCGCCGGTCCCTTCACCGGCCACGCCGACCGTGCCGGTCACGCGTCCGCCCCCCGCCGCTATAGGGCCGCCACCCGTACCGCGTTCGGCCACGACCGAACCGTCGTCGCTCATCCGGAACGCGGCCGGCAGCGGCGCCACCTCTTCGGACGTCGCGGACGGGGACACGGCCGGGACGTCGTCTTCGAGCAGCGCCGTTTCGAGCTCGGCCAGGCGTAGCTTCGTCACATCGCGTCGGTCGCGCAGGAGGCCCCGCCTCTCGAGGCGGACGCCTGCCTCACGCGCTGCGCGCGCGGTCAGTTCCTGCACCCAGCGCGTGCGAAGTCGCAGGTTCTCGCGCAGCGACGGAGTCTCGTCGCCCTGGGCCTCGGGCAGCGTCAGCACGGATCCGATACCGGGAAGGCCACCACCGGCGATCGACGGAGGCACGAGCGCCAGCACCCACGGCAGCTTGCGCACGATCTCATCGTCGCTCAGCCCTTCCATCCGTCCTTCGGCGAGAGCGCGCAGCGCGATCGAGCCCGCCGAGGACGCGTCCGGATCGCCGGGGACCAGAGCCCCGACGAGGATCTCGTAGCCATGCAACGCGACCAGCATCCGGCGTGCGTTGGCCAGGATCCGCTGCAGCTGACGGTCGCTGAGTTCGTCGAGTGCCGGCACCTTCGCGAGCTCCTCGTCGGTGCGGTCGAGAAGGTCGATGCTCAAGGTCGGCAGCGCGCCGCGCAAGCGGCCTACCGCCCACGACCTCGAAAGACGCCTCACCGGAGCGCGCAGGTCCAGCAGCGAGAGGAAGGTGCGCTTCGACTTCCGATAGCCGAACAGCTCGAGGTCGGCCGCGACGCGGCCGGCGATCGAAACCACCGCGGGAGCGCGCTGCAGACGCCTGCGCGAGGCAGCTCCCGTAAGGGTGAAGGCCTCCACCACCGCGCTCTCCAAGGGCGTGAACCAGAGATCCTCTTCGAGCGGGGTGAGCGAGTTGGGGAACGTCTCGGCCACCGGCCCGGGGCCGAGGACCGGACCACCGGCGCGCCGCGGTGACGCCGCCGCCGTGATCGGACGGCTCTGGAACAACCAGAGCTTGCCGGTGCGATCGATGCCCCACTCCATGTCCTGCGGTCCGCCGAAGGTCCGCGCGGCCGCCCGCGCCAGCCGGACCAGTGCCAGGCGCTTGGGATAGGACAGCCGGATGGGGCCGCTCTGGCTCTGCGGCAACAGCCGGCCACCCGCGCCGAGCGCGAGCCTCTGACCGTCGGCGAGGCCGCCGACGAGGCGCTCCGGGCCCCCCTCCACGACCGATACAGAGACGTGCCGGTCGCCCGTGACGGGATCGAGCCCGAACATCACGCCACCGAGAGCGGCGTCGAGCTCTGGCTGCACCAGGACGGCCATGGCGCCGATCGCGCCCCCGCTCGCCCTCGCCTCGTGGGCGGAGGCTCTCACCTCGGCGACGGCATCCACGAACGCATCCCAGCCGGCAACGCCCACGACCGAGCGGAACCGTCCCGCCATCGAAGACTCGTCCCCGTCCTCGGCCGTCGAAGACGACCTGACCACAAGCGGCACCGCGCCCTCGCTCGACAGCTCCTCCCAGGCGGCGCGCAGCTCCGGAACCGGCACCTCGCCGGATGTGGGGAGGACGAATCCGGGCACGACCGGAAGCCCGGAACGCGCCGCCCGCGTCAGGGCGGCCGCCTTGGCACCTACCAGGGCGGCGTCGAGGGCGCGAGCGTCCGTGAGCGCCACCAGGGCGCCGGCGCGAACGGGAGATGCGCGGGACGCGAACAACATCTTCCAACCGTGGGTTCAGGAGGACATGGGGTCAAGTACGCAATTCCCGCAGGTCGGCCACGTGCTGGACGGCCCGGGCGCATGCAGGAGGAGGGCCGGAGGTGGTCGAACCCTCCCTTACACGACCAATCCGGGAGGACGAACGACATGCGCAAGATCCTTGCACTGGTGCTGGGCTCGCTGCTTCTAGGCCTGATGGGTTCGGCTGCAGCCGCCCCCGTGGCCGGTACCACCGCGTACACCCTGAGAAGCGACTACTCCGTGCTGCCCGACAAGACGGGCGTCTTCGCCGAGAACGTCGAGTGGGTGGGCAACGTCGCCCTCTCGCAAGACGCGGTCGGGGGCCGCGTGGTCGGCAACTACTTCTACGCGAACGACCAGAACAAGATCATGATCTTCGACATCAAGGACCCCCTGAACCCGACCCTTACGGGGTTCGTCCCGATGCCGCAGGAGTGGGAGTACAGCCGGGAAGACATCGATACCAACGGCAAGATCCTGATCATCCCCAACACGGTGGGTGAGAAGGGCGCCAACACCTTCTACGTGATCGATGTCGAGGACAAGACCAACCCGCGGATCCTGGCCAGCACGACCGGCGGCCAGCACACTCAGAGCTGCATCCTGGATTGCACCTGGGCGTACGGCTCGGACGGCGCGATCCACGACCTGCGCGACCCCTCCGCCCCCAAACTCATGGAGGAGCGGTGGAACGACGGCCTGCCGGGTGGCAACGGCCACGACGTCGAAGAGGTCGCCCCGGGGATCGTCCTAACGGCGACGCAACCGATCATGATGCTCGACGTCCGCAAGGACCCGCGTCACCCCAAGCTTCTGGCCGCGGGCGGCAACGTCGACGGTCGATTCATCCACTCGGGCCGCTGGCCTAACGGCGCCAAGGACAAGTTCCTTCTTATGGGCGGCGAGAAGAACACGGTCGCTCGCTGCGCCGACACGCCCGACCGAGGTGCGTTCATGACGTGGGACGCGTCGAAGTGGAAGAAAACCCACAGCTTCACGATGATCGACCAGTACTACGCGAAGAACGGAACCTGGACCGACGGCAATCCGGCGGCGAACCCCGGCATCGGCGGATGCTCGTCGCACTGGCTCGAGGCCTCGCCGAAGTTCCGCAACGGCGGCATCGTGGCGGCTGCCTTCTTCGGTCACGGGACGCGCATGTTCAGGGTGAACAGCAAGGGCAAGATCAGCGAGGCCGGCTACTTCATCCCGATCGCGGGCGAGACCGGGGCCATCTACTGGATCACCGACGAGATCATGTACGCCGTCGACTACAACCGCGGCATCGACATCCTCAGGTACACGGGCAAGCACTAACCAACCAAAGACGGAGCAGGAGGCGGACATGAAGAAGCTGAGCGGGGTGTTGCTGGCAACGTTGCTGGTCGCCGCCCTCGCGGGGAACGCAGGCGCCAAGCCGACGACGGTGTTCGAGGACCCACCGGGCGACGCAGGCCTCTCGTCCCAGAGCCAACCGCTGCCCGGCGCCGACCAGGCCGGCTTCGACATCACCTCCGGCTCGATCGAGAAGGTGAAGAACGACCTGAAGTTCACCGTCGCCCACGCCGCGATGCCGCCCAGCGGCGCGCTTCCCGAGGGCTTCCGGTTGATGTGGCACTTCTCGGTGAACAACGAGCAGTACCGCTTCACCATCAAGAGCGTAGACATCGGCAAGCCCGATCCCCTCAGCGGTCCGAACGGACAGGAGCGCGTGGGCCAGGTCTACCTCGACGGCGCGTTCCGCCTCGAGACCTTCGAGGAGGGCCAAACGGTAGGCACGCTGACCATGCCGGTGTACACCGTCGTGGCGATGCTCGACGGTGTTTTCGATCCCGCGGCCGGCACCGTGACGGTCACGCTTCCCATGAAGGCCGTCAAGGCGAAGAAGGGCTCGGTCATCGCCGGGGGCACAGGCGGCGCGTCCGATACCGGCTGCCAGATCTGTTGGATCCCCCACTACGCAGAGCGCTCTCTCACTCCGCACACGGTCATCGACGCGGCGGTCCAGACCGCCACCTACAAGGTTCGGTAAGGGAGAGGATGATGAAGAAACTCGCAGCGCTTCTGCTGGCGGGCGGCATGCTCATGGGTGTGCTCGCCCCTGCGTCGGCCAAGCCGGCCACCTTGTGGGAGGACGACGCCGGCGACGCCGACGCCGGTCAGGGCCTTGGCAGCTCCATCCCGGCCGGATTCGATCTCGCCTCGGGCACGGTCGAGGCGAAAGGGAAGGACGTCACATTCACCGTCACACACCACGACATGCCCCCCTCCGGCAGCCTGCCCGAGGCCGCTCGCTTCATGTGGGGATTCAACGTCGGCACCAAGAGCTTCCGGTGGACCATGAAGACCGCCGACATCGGCAAGCCCGACGTGGCGGGCGGCCAGACCGACGAGCGCATCGGCCGCGTCGACGCGATGGGGCACTTCCGGCTCGAGGGCGAGTGCGAGACCGTGACCACCGGGATCAACTTCGTCAACTGTGCGCCCCTCGGCTACTACGAGGGAACGATCGACGCCGCGACGATGTCTCTGTCGGTGACGGTTCCGTTGAAGGACATCGGGGCCAAGCCCGGCTCCGTCATCGGTCCCGGCGGAGGCGACGCCATCTCGATCTGTCCGATCTGCTGGGTCACCCACGTGGCCGAGCGCTCCTTGAACGCCGTGATCATCGACGCCGCATCGCAGACGGCGACGTACAAGGTTCCGAAGAAGTAGCCAAACTCTTGAAGTAGCTTTGACGGGCCCCTTCGGGGGCCCGTTGTCTTTTCACTGCGTCGGCGCGCCAGGGGGTAATCGATCGCTTTCAAGCTCGGCATAGGGCTGTTCACCGGTCAGGTTCCGCCCGGCAGCGACCGCTCTATCCAGGACGACTATCGCGACACGCTCGAGCTCGTGCGGCTCGTCGAGGAGGTCGGGCTCGACTCCGCCTGGGTCTCCGAACACCATTTCGCGGCCGACGGTTACCTGCCCTCGCTGCTCCCGATGCTGGCCGCCTTCGCCGCCGTCACGCAGCGGATCGAGCTCGGGACGGGGGTAGTGCTCGCACCGTTCCACGATCCGATCCGCCTGGCGGAGGACTTCGCCGTGGTCGACCAGCTCTCGGGCGGACGGACGATCGCCGGGTTCGGCATCGGCTGGCGCGACGAGGAATTCCGGGCCTTCGGGATCGAGACGTCGACACGCACCCGACGGTTGACCGAGATCGTCGAGATCCTCAGGCTCGCGTGGAACGAGGAGAGGTTCGACTACCAGGGACGCCACTACGAGTACAGCTCGGTCGCGGTCACGCCCAAACCGGTCCGCGTGCCTCCGATCCTCCTGGGCGGTTACGTCGACGACGCCGTCCGTCGCGCGGGGCGCATCGGCGACGGCTACATCTCTTCGCGCGTCCCCCTGGAGCGCCTCGGGCAGGTGTTTCAGATGGCCGCGGCCGCCCGGAGCGAAGCCGGCCACGACGACCCTCCGCTCGTGGCCATGCTGCACAACGCGTACGTCACGACCGATCCCGAGCGCGATTGGCCGATGGTGCGGGCCGGGACCGGGCATCAACTCGGCACCTATGCGGGGTGGCGCGCCGGGAGCGACGTCGAGGGCAAGCCGCTGGAGGTGCAGCCGCCGCCCGAGGCCGACCTCAGGGCGACGACTGCCTACGGGACTCCCGAAGACGTCGTCGAGCAGCTGGCCCCCGCGGTCCGGATCCTTGCCGCCTTCCCCGACAGCCACATGATCCTTCGTCTCTACTATCCCGGCATGACGGCCCCGCCCGCGGCCGAGGCGATCCGGTTGTTCGCCGCAGAGGTCGCGCCGGAGCTTCGGCGCATCGCCGCCGCACCATCCTGATGAAGCCTCAGCCCCGAGCGCCGGGGCTCATCACGGCCCTCGTCATCATCGCGGCGCTGGCCGGGACGCTTCTGTGGGTCTCGATGCTTTCGGCGCCCTACGACCTTGCAACCGGGTTGCGCGACGCCTCGAAGCATTTCGAGAAGGCCGAGAACAAACTGTCGGCGCAGGCGATGAAGGAAGCTCGATACGAGACGCTGGCCGGGGTGGCCGCCGCTCGGCGAGCGCGCCGCGGCTTAACGGCCGGTGGGCCGGGGTTCGATCTGGCCGAGGCGGTGCCGGTGGCCGGAAGTGCGTTGGAGGAGGTCGATCACCTGGTCCGGGCGGCGGAGCTAACCGGGGAGGCTGCCGCCGGGACGCTGGATGTGGCACAGAACGCGCTGCGGGGGCCCGACAAGATCATCGCCAAGGACCCCTCGGACGAAAAGGGTGGATCGCAGATACGGATCGAGCGCATCGAGGAGATCGGACAGATCATCAAAGATGTCCGGCGCTCGATCGACGGGGTGCGCCGCGAGCTCGAGGCCGTCGATCTGAAGAACCTGCCGCGCCGAACGCGGCCTCAGATCACGCAGGCGATAGAGAAGGCCGGGGAGACCGACCGGCTCCTCGCCGATGCGGAAGCCGGGTTCGAGATCCTTCCCGGATTCCTGGGCGCCGACGGCACGCGCAACTACGTCTTCGGGATGCAGAACTCGGCAGAGCAGCGCGGGCCGGGAGGCGCACTGCTCCAGTACGCGATCCTGACCATCAACGAGGGCAAGCCGGAGTTGATCCCCACCAGCACCATCTACGAGATCGACAGGAACCGGCAGACGATCGACATCGATCTTCCCGACGACGCCTGGTACGTCCGCGAGATCGAAGACGCACAGCGGTTCGGAAACGCGAACTGGTCACCCGACTGGCCACTGTCCGCCCAGCTGACGCTCGACTACGCGCTCGCCAGCACCCCCGAGTTCCCCGATGCGGACGGTGTGATCGCGGTGGATCCCGTCCTGATGAAGGCCCTGATGCCGGGCACCGGGTCCTTCCACACCAGGCCCTACAACCTGTATGTCACGGCGAACCGCGTGGTGCACTTCCTGCTCTACAAGGCCTACGCCTCGTACCCGATCCCCAAGGTCAGACGCAATCGTCTGCGCGCCGTCGTCGACGATTTCTACGAGCACATGCTCAGACCGAAGCACCCCACCGAGCTCGTCGACGGATTCGGGACGGCTCTCGCCGGTAAGCACATGCAGGTGTGGCTGAAAGACCCGGCCGAGCAGGCGTTCATCGAGCGGATGGATTGGGACGGCGGGATAGAGACCGAGGCCGAGGGCGATTATCTCTACGTCGTCGAACAGAACGTGGGCGGCAACAAGCTCGATTACTTCACGCAGCACACGAACAGCCTGGACGTGCAGTTCGACGGGAACGACGCCGCCGTCGGACTCGACGTCACGATCGACAACAACGTTTTCCTGCCGCAGCCGCTGTATCCGATGGGCGACTCGGGGCGCGAGATCGGCTCCAACGGTCACCACCTCCCGATGATGAACGTCTACGTCCCGGAGGACGCCGAGCTTCGATTCGCCCAGATCACCGGGGCGGAACGGCTCGACACGCCTCCCGGCGCAGCGACGTGGCCGGCCGAGGGCCGCCCGGCCGAGCACCTCGAGCGGGGCAAGAGGGTATGGACCGCCACCATGGACATCAACCCGCAGGAGTCGGGATCCTTCAGGCTCGGCTACGTGGTGCCCGGCGCCGTGGTCGAGCGAGGAGGTCGTAAGGTCTACCGGCTTACCGTCCAACGCCAACCGAAGGTTCGTAAGGAGACCCTTTCCGTGCGCGTGACCCTTCCGGTCGGCGCTCGCGACGTTCGAGCGCAGGGCTGGAAGCGGCAGGGCGACGAGCTGATCTGGGAGCGACCGCTGAAGGAGGACATCGTGTTGGAGGTCTCGTGGCGAAGCTGAGAGCCGCGGTGCTGGCGGCCGGGCGCGGCGTACGCATGGGGGGCCGCCTACCCAAGACGCTCATCCCCGTCGGCGATCACGAGCCCCTCCTCCACTACATCCTGGCCGGCCTCAGGCGCGCCGGGGTCGACGACCTTCTCGTGGTAACCGGCTTCGAGCCGGCCCAGGTCCAGAGCTTCGTCGACGAACACTGGAGCGGCGGCGAGGTCACCTACGTGTTCAACGCCAGGTACGCCTCGTGGGGGAACTTCCACACCGTGCGGATGGCACTCGACCAATCGCCCGGCATGAACGTGATGTTCGTGAACTCCGACGTCATAGTGCATCCCGACGTGTACGCCCGTGCCGCAACTAACTCCGGCGATCTCGTCCTCGCCGTACAGAAACGTCCTCCCCACTTGCTCAACGAGGAGGACATGCGCGTGAAGCTGCAACGGGACCAGGTCCAGGCCATCGGCAAGGATCTCAGCAGGGCGCACAGCCACGGCGAGTTCGCCGGCGTGTCCCTCGTCAAGCCGGCCGCGGCGCGTGAGTACCTGCAGTACGCGACCGACCTCGAGTGGCGCGCTGCCACCACGCTTTACTACGAAGACGTCTATGGCGCGGTCATCCCCAGGGTCGATACGAGAGCCGCGTGGGTCGGGCCCGACGAGTACGCGGAGGTCGACGAACCTTCCGACCTCGACTCCGCCGCACATGTCATCGAGACCAACGCATCTGTGTGGGAGGGCGCGGAGGCTCCGGCGACCGTCGCGTGACCGTGGAGTTCCCCGAGGTCTTCGTCTTCGACGAGACCGACGACGAAGCCGACGCCGCGACCGAGCTGGCGCGCCAGATCGACGCACGCGACATCGAGGCCCCGTTCGTTGTCTCCTCGGTGCACGGACGCAAGCTTTCCGCCGATCTGGCCGGCCCGCGGCCCCCGGAACGGCACGACCCCGGAGCGGATCAAGATGCGGCCGCCGAGCTCGGCTCGAGAGCTAAGGGTTCGGGTGCCGATGCCATCGTGGCCGTCGGAGGCGGACGGTGCCTCGACATCGCAAAGCTCGCGGCCGCGCGCGCCGGGCTCATGATGGTGGCGGTGCCGACGCAGCTCTCCCATGACGGGATCTGCTCGCCTGTAGCAGTCGTGCCGGGAGCCGACGGCCGGCCCGAGAGCATCGGAGCCGTAGCGCCGTTCTTCGTGTTCGTCTCGCAACCCACATTGGTGACGGCTCCGGTCGAATCTCTTGCCGCCGGTCTCGGTGACCTGCTGGCCAACCCCCTCGCGCTGCGCGACTGGGCGCTGGCGGCCGAGCGCGGTCTGGAGGAGATCGACCAGCGGGCCTGGGACCTTTCGGTCGAATCCTTCGAACGCATCGAGCCCTCGCTGGACACGGACCCCCGCGTCTCGGCGAACGATCCCGCCTTCTACCGCAGCCTCTGCGACGCGCTCATCCTGTCCGGCATGGCGATGATCTGCTCGGGCACTTCGCGTCCGGCCTCCGGCGGCGAGCACGAGATCTCGCACGCGATCGACGAGTTGCACGGAGGGCTTGCCCATCACGGCGCCCAGGTCGCGTTCGGCTGCATCCTCTCGGTTGCCCTCTACGGCGACGACACCGAGGTGTTCCGCACGCGCTTGCGCAAGCTGGGCCTTCCCGAGAACCCCCGCGACCTGGGGTTGAGCGAGCGCCAGACGGTCGAGGTGCTCCTCCACGCCCCACAGACGCGGCCTGGGCGCTTCACGATCATCGAGGACGCCGATCTCGACGAGGGCCGCGCGCGGAAGCTCGTTCGGGAGATCTGGCCCGAGTAGCGGGGCGCCCATGGACCACGGCCTGGAGGAGCGCGTCGGAGCCGGCCGCCGGTTGGTGCGAAGTCCCGCGTTCCTCGCCCCCGTGGCACTCATCTTCGTCCTGGCGGCCATGGCCGTCTCCCCCGAGTTGTTCGGCGCAGGCGACCCGTTCGATTGCTCGCTCTCCCGTTCACTGGACGGTCCCCGCTCGGGCCATCCATTCGGCTTCGACCTCCAGGGTTGCGACTACTACACCCGCGTGCTGAACGGAGCGCGTTCGTCGTTGGCGGTAGCGGTGCTCGTCGTCGTCCTAACCGGGCTCATCGGGATCGTCGTGGGCAGCCTCAGCGCGATGCGCGGTGGCTGGGTCGATGCAGCCGTGAACCAGCTGACGGACGTGTTGCTTTCGGTACCTCTGTTGCTGGCCGCCGCCTTCGTGATGACCCTGGTTGGCGATCGCGGAGTCCTCGAGGTCGTCGTCGGGCTCACGGTCCTGAGTTGGCCGCCGATGACTCGCCTGGTTCGAGCCGAGGTCCGTTCCCTTCATTCGCGCGAGTACGTCGACGCCGCTCGCGCACTGGGCGCCGGGAAGATGCGGCTGCTTCGCCGCCACATCCTGCCGAACGCGATCTGGCCGATACTCGCCTTCGCCGCGGGCTTCACTGCGATCGCCGTCGCGGCCGAGGCGATCCTCACGTTCCTCGGCGCGGGTCTCGAGCTACCGGCGATCTCGTGGGGTCTCATGCTGGCCCAGGCCCGCTTCAGAAGCGTCGCGGCGCCGCATCTCCTGATCCCCGCCCTCTTCCTGTCGGCGACGGTCGCGGCCTTCGTCTTCCTGAGTGAAGCGTGCCGCCGGGTATTCGAGGCCGACGACTGATGGGCGGCTTCGTCGTCCGACGGGTCGCTCGTGGAGCTCTGACGCTGGTACTGCTGGCGCTCCTCGTCCACGGGGGTCTCGCGCTACTCCCGGGTGACCCGATCCGGGCCCTGTTCGCGCCTCTCGATCCGGATCCTGAGATCTATCAGGCGTTACGCGATCAGTACCACCTGGACGAGAGGTGGATAGTGCAGTTCCTCATCTATCTCAAGGACATGTTCACCGGCGACTGGGGCCACAGCTTCCCTACCAACATCCGTGGTGGAGCCCTCCGGGGGGCTCCGGTGATGGACATCGTCAAGGCCGCCGGCCCCACCAGCCTCCGGCTGATCGTTCCCTCGGTGGTGGTGCAGTTGATCGCCGGCGCGGCGCTCGGGACGATCGCCGCGGTCTATCGAGGCCGGATCGGGGGACGGGCGGTCTACGTCGCGGCCGTTGCGCTGCTGGGTATCCCCGTGATCGCGCTTGCATACAGCCTCCAGACCACGTTCGCATGGAAACTGGGGTGGGTCACCATGACGGGACTCACCGGATGGCCCACCTACGTCCTGCCGGTGATCAGCATGTCGTTGACCACCACCTGCCTGCTCATCCTCTTCGCGCGCTCGCGCATGCGCGACGTGCTGCGCCAGCCCTTCATCAAGACCGCCACATCCTTGGGGATCCGCAAACGAAGGATCGTGTGGATCCATGCCATGAAGGTCTCGATGGCATCGTTCATCACGTTGATCGTGGCGAACATCGGCCAGCTGATCACCAGCCTGATCATCGTCGAGACGATCTACAGCATCCCCGGCCTCGGACATCTGCTCTACACCGCCATCTACGATCGGGACCGAGCCCTTCTGCTCGCGATGTTGGTCGTCTCGACCGGCTTCGTAGTGGTCGCGAACATGCTCGCCGACGCCGCTCACTTCGTTCTGGACCCGCGCACCAGGACAGGAGATGGCCAGGATTGAGGCTCCCCTAGGATGCCCGGCATGACCAGAGGCGTTGTGATCGGGCTCGACGGGGCCGCATGGCATCTGCTCGACCCGATCTTCGAACAGGGGGCCATGCCCCGCCTGAAGGCGCTGCGCGACCGGGGCGCATGGGGCACGCTGAGGTCGACGGTTCCGA
>DATFFR010000092.1:0-20280 GCA_035249925.1 Actinomycetota bacterium | reverse complement strand
AGAAGGCGTCGTACTCGTCCTGGTTGGCGACCCAGTTGCGGATCGCCCCGAAGTAGTTCCCGATATGGGCCTCTCCGGTCGGCTGGATCCCGCTGAAGACGCGTTTGCGCCCATCTTTAACCGTCGAGTTCAGCTTTAGCTCCTTCGAGTGGTAGAGGCGTGAGTGCCGCCTACAATACCGACCATGCGATCGGGTCCCCTGCAATTTCTCTCCGAGGGACCCGAAGGATTCCTGGTGTTCGCGCTCCTGGCGGGGGCCCTGGTGGTGGCCATCGGGCTCCACGAGTACGCGCACGCGCTGGCCGCCGACCTGCAGGGCGACCGTCTCCCCCGCGCTATGGGCCGCCTCACCCTCAACCCGATCCGCCACCTCGATCCTCTCGGGACGATCCTTCTCCTGCTTGCCGGCTTCGGCTGGGGAAAACCCGTCGAATTCCGGCCCGAGGCTCTGTCGTCGCGGCGCTTCGGCGCCGCCATCGTCGCCCTGGCGGGCCCGATGATGAACGTCGCGCTGGCGATCCTGGGGGCGGTTCTGTACCGCCTCGCCCTCGCGGGCAATCCGCCCTTCTTCCTCGAGGCTTTCCTCGGACTGTTCGTCCGCATCAACGTGATCCTGGCCGTCTTCAACCTTCTCCCGATCCCCCCGCTCGACGGCTCCCGGCTGCTCACGATCTTTCTTCCGCCCGGACGGCAGAAGATCATCTTCTTCCTCGATCGTTTCGGCTTCCTGATCCTCATCGCGATCGTCTTCCTGATGCCGTGGCTTCTGACCCCCATCATCGACTTCGCGCTCGACCTGGTCCTCAGTCTCAGCGGGCTCAGCCAGGCCTAGATGTGCAGGTAGATGCCCTGAATAGATGAGTCGATAGATCGTTTAGTCGTCTTGTCTACAACACTGCAGAGCCCGCCCCGAGGACCCGCGTCGGATCCCCAGAAGAGGAAGCCTCGATGGCCCGGTGCGGCTAGATCGGGCTCGTGGCCGGCCCGGATATAGGGCCGATGCTCCGGTGGCATCGCACTCTGCCGCCGGCCCCTTCTCTGGCCCTAAAGGAAGTCGCCCTCGAGGACGAGCGCCGCTGACCCCGGCGATCGACCACCACAAGACGTCGACGACGTGGAGCTCTCGCCGGAAGGGCCGGAGCCGCTGCCCCTCGAAAACGTCTCATCGTCCTTGGGGTGCGCGGCGGAGGTCCTCCGGGAGTTGTCGAGCCGGGCGCCACGCCCCACCTTCCCGGCTCCCGGCGCCGGCCGCAGGAGACGCCTGTTTCCGTGCTTCGATTCGCCTCCCCCCGCAGCCGGCCTCGGCGGGCAGTCGTTTGACTACTCTATCTGTTCACTTTAGGGTTAGTCAGGTGATCAAGCGCCTTGCTCCTCCCGCGACGTCCGCCAAAGGAGTTGCCCCGTTCGAGCATGGACGTCCGGGGTGCCGCGAGGTCCCCGATCCCTCCGGATGCCGGTCGGCAACCGGCCGGAGTTCCTCCCGCCGAGGACCTTCGATTCCAGGGCTCCCGTCAGCGGGAATCAAAGAGTTCAATCAACTTGTCCCCAGATTGATGAATCGATCTATTGTTGAATAGACTTGCTGATGAATCTACTTATCGACTTAGGCTCCCGGCCTGCGGCGCCACCTCAGCCGCGGTCGTAGATTTAGTGACTTATCACCTTATAGACAAAGAGACTTATCCACCCACCCGCCTCGCTTCGAGCCCGCTCCCCCCATTCCTGGTCGGCCTGAGAGCGCCGCGGGTGGAAGTGATCGGCAGACCCGAGCAGACCTCAGGAAGCGGACGATCCCGTGACCGCCGAATGTGCCACCGATCCTCCGCGAGAACCCTCCCCAGACCCACGCCGGGACAGGATCCGTGGAGGAACCGCAGCCTAGAGTGAACCTATTAGTTGAGGGTTAGGGTTGGTCCCCCCGTCGGCGGCCGGCGACGACATCCACGCGCCGGATTCCCTAAGGGACGCGCTAGGGACGACCGCGGCCCTGGCTGCTGGAGCTTCCGAAAGAGACAGGGCCGGCTCCCCCACGGGAACCGGCCCTGTCGTAACCGGGTGGGACTACTCGGAGAGGCGCCTCAGAAGGATCGAGTCGTCGGTGCGTGCCTCGAAATCCTCCAGCACGTAGGCCAACGCGGCCCGGACGATCCGGCCGCGGTCGGCCGCGATGGCGTGCTCGGAGCGGAGCTTGAGGCGGGCCCGCTCGAGACCCATGAGGTCGTCGCTGGTGCAGTAGAAGGTGATCTTCTCGTCGTGCTTGGGACCCCGCCGGGGCGGGGCCGCCGTCACCGGTGCTGCGGGCTCCGGAGAGGCGACTTGTAGCTTTGTCGACTTAGCTTCTTGTGGTCTTTCCTCGGCCTGAGAGCGGCCTCCGCCCGACGTTCGGCGGAACAGCTCCTCAGCTCCGGGCAGGCTCGCTCGACGAGACACGGCTGATCACCTCCATGGCTAGCTTCCGGTAGGACGCCGCCCCGGTCGAGGTCGGCGCGTAGGTCAGGATGGGCTCTCCGGCCACGGGGGCCTCGGCGAAGCGGATCGTCTTGCGGATCTTGGTCTCGAACAACCACGGCCCGAAGGCCTCCTCCACCCGCTCGAGGACCTCCCGGGCGTGCAACGTCCGGGAGTCGAACATCGTTGCCACGATGCCGTCGATATGGAGACGGGGGTTGAGCCGCTCCCGGATCCGCTCGATCGAATCCATCAGCAAGCCCATGCCCCTCAAGGCGTAGTACTCGCACTCGAGCGGCACGATCACTCCGTCGGCGGCGGTCAGGGCGTTGATCGTGAGCAGCCCCAGCGAGGGAGGGCAATCTATAAGGATGAAGTCGTACTTGACCCTTAGGGGTGCGAGGACCCGAAGCAGGGTCTGTTCCCGGGCCACCTCCTGGACCAGCATGAGCTCGGCCGCCGAGAGGTCGATGTTGGACGGCAGCAGCTCGAGGTTCGGGACGCTCGTCTTCAGGATGACGTCCTCGACCTGGCAGTTGCGGTCCAGAAGCGCGTTGTAGACGGAGAGCTCGAGGGCGCCGGGCTCGATCCCCAGCCCGAGAGCGCACCCCCCCTGGGGATCGAAGTCCACCAGCAGGACCGTCTTGTCCTGCTCGGCGAGGGCGGCTCCAAGGGTGATGGCGGTCGTGGTCTTGCCGACGCCGCCCTTCTGGTTGGCGAGGGCGATGATCCGGCCGCTCCGCTGGTCGCCGCGATCCGCGAAGAGGGGGTCGTGCGACGCGGGGGCGTTCGGGTCGAGGGCGACTCCCCCGCCGTCGGTGCCCGGATCGGCTCCGCTCAGGGCGGCGGCGCTGCCTGGGTGCTGCACGTGTTCGTCCGGCATAGAACCTCCGAGGGTGCGACGGTTGTGGCTTTGGAAACTTGTCTACAAGTTTCCAATGGGGTTCGGAGGTTACACCGGCACCAACAAGCAACACAAGACCCAGATCGGGTCTCGTGTCTTCATCCGTTCGCCCGCGCCTTCAGCCGGATTGCCGAGAGATCGAGGCCGAAGACCCGTCTAACCGAGCAGGGCCGCGGCGAACGAGGCCCCCGGTCCGGCCGTCGGTACCCCCAGAAGCTCGGCCACGGTCGCGCCGCAGTCCGCGAAGCTCGCTCGCTGGCCGAGATCTCGACCCGAGGTCACCGGTGCACCGGTCGCCAGCAGGGGGACCCGCTCCCTGGAGTGATCGGTGGAGGCGGTGGTTGGGTCGTTCCCGTGATCGGCAGTGATCAACAGGACTCCGTCCTGCCCCAGGGCCCCGGCGATCCGGGGCAGGCCCTCGTCGAACTCGGCCAGGGCCTGCGCGTAGCCCTCGGGGTCGTTGCGGTGCCCGAAGGACTGGTCGAAGTCCACGAGGTTGGCGAACACGAGTCCGGAGCCGATCGCCTCGACTTCCTCGACGATCGCCGCTATCCCCTCGGCGTTCGAGCGGGTGGGCCGGGACGAGGTCACGCCACGCCCGGCGAAGATGTCCGAGATCTTGCCGACCCCACGCACCTCGAGACCGGCGGCCGAGATCTCGTCGAGGACGGTGTCGCGCGGCGGCAGGACCGAGAAATCGTGGCGGTCCGGTGTCCGCACGAACGCCCCGGGGTGGCCGGTGAACGGCCGGGCGATCACCCGGCCGACCTCGTGGGGGCCGCGCATGATCTCCCGGGCGACCCGGCACATCTCGTACAGCCGCTCGAGCTCGATCACCTCGACGTGGGCCGCGATCTGAAAGACGCTGTCGGCGGACGTGTAGACGATCGGGTGCCCGGTCTCCAGGTGACGCTCGCCGAGCCGCTCGATGATCTCGGTCCCGGACGCGGCGACGTTGCCCAGCGTGGGCGATCCGATCGCGGCCTCGAACGCATGGATCACGTCCGGAGGGAATCCGTCGGGATAGGTCGGGAACGGGCCGTCGAGGACCACCCCGGCGAGTTCCCAGTGCCCGGTCGTCGTGTCCTTGCCGGGCGAGGTCTCGACCAGCGCGCCGAAGGCTCCCTCGGGCGCCGCCTGTGCCGGCACGCCGGCGACCCGGACGATGTTCCCGAGCCCCAGCCGCTGAAGGTTGGGCAGGCGCAGACCTCCTACGGCCTCGGCCACGTGCTGCAGGGTGGCGGAACCCTCGTCGCCGAATTCGGCCGCGTCCGGAGCTCCGCCGATGCCCACCGAGTCCAGGACGACGAGACAGACCACTCCCACCGCGGACCCGCCTCCTCCCGCCTCGTTCATTCCTATGGCGGAGCCAATCAGCCGGCCTGTTGCTTACAGGAGACGCAGAGCGTCGCGGCCGGGACGGCCTCGAGCCGCTCGACCGGGATGTCGTTGCCGCAGTTCTCGCATTTGCCGTAGGTGCCGTCGTCGATCTTGCGCAACGCCTTGAGGATGTCGGCCCGGCGGGACCTCAGCTGCTCGACGAGCGTGATCTGTTGCGACCTCTCGGCCGTCACCTGAGCGGAGTCGGCAAAGCCCTCGTGGCTCTCGATCGAGATGCCTTCGTCGCCCTCGAGCCGGACCCCATGGTCCAGTAGTTGGCGGTCCACCGCTGCCTTCTCGGCCTCCAGCAGCGTGCGTGCGTCGTCCAGTTGCTTGCCGTCCATTGCTCTTGCCCCCTCGTGGGTCGATCAGGTGCGAGCTCGTGGGTGGGAGGAGTAGTAGACCTCCCTCAGCTTCGAGTCGCTCACGAGCGTGTACACCTGCGTAGTTGCCAGACTCGCGTGGCCCAGTAGGTCCTGCACCACCCTGATGTCGGCACCTGCATCGAGCATGTGCGTCGCGAACGAGTGGCGCAGGGTGTGAGGCGATACACGATCCTCTAGCCCTGCCCGCTCAGCGTAACGCCTCAAGATCTTCCAGCAGCCCTGCCTGCTCAGGCGACCGCCCCGGGCGTTGAGGAAGAGCGCCGCCGCCCCCCCGGACGCCTTGCGGGCCAACTCCGGGCGCAGGGTGGTGAGATAGTCGCCGACGGCAGAGCGAGCGGCCCGTCCGATCGGCACTCGACGCGACTTGCCGCCCTTGCCCCCGCGAACCAACACCGATCCCTCGTCGAGGTCGATGTCGTCGACATCCAGCCCGACGAGCTCCGAGATCCTGAGCCCGGCTCCGTACAGCGTCTCCAGGATCGCCCGGTCCCTCCGACCGAGGCCGTCGGCGGAGGGAAGGTCCAAAAGACGTTCCACGTCTTCGAGCGGGATCGCCTTGGGGATCGAACGCGGCCGCTTCGGCGAGCCCACCGTCGCGGTCGGGTCACTCCCGGATCCGCCCTCGCGTACGAGGAAGCGGTGGAACGCTCGGAGGCTCACCAACATCCGCGCCACCGAGGCCGGGCTGTAGGTTCCCTCACCGGAACGCGGTGAGCGCAGGTACTCGAGGTAGGCGGTTACCTGGTCCGTCGAAGCCCCGTCCACCGCGATCCCCCGCTGAGCGCAGAACCTCTGCCATACGGTCAGGTCACGGCGATAGGCCGCGATCGTATTGTCGGCCAGTCCCTTCTCGAAGCGGAGGAACGACAGGAACTCGTCGATCCACCTGGAGCCCGCCTGCGCGGCCGTCGTCGGCATCGCGGCGCCCGTCAGATCAGGGATGCGAGCTCGACCGCCGGCAACCCATGGGCGTCGGCGACGGGCTCGTACACGACCTGGCCCTTGTACACGTTCACGCCCTTGGCCAGCGCCGGATCGGCCTTGACCGCAGCCTCGAGGCCGTTGTCGGCGAGGTCGACGACGTACGGAAGCGTTGCGTTCGTGAGCGCGTAGGTCGAAGTGTGAGGCACCGCGCCGGGCATGTTCCCGACGCAGTAATGCACGACATCGTGTACGACGTAGGTGGGGTCCGAATGAGTGGTCATCCGGGAGGTCTCGAAGCAACCTCCTTGGTCGATCGAGATGTCGACGACGACCGAGCCCGGCTGCATCTCCTTCACGACCTCCTCGGTGACCACCTTCGGTGCCACCGCGCCCGGGACCAGCACGGCGCCGATCACCAGATCGGCCTCCACGACGACCTCCTCCACCGCCAGGCGGTTCGAGGCCAGCGTCAGGATCTTTCCCTGGTGGATCCGGTCGACGTCGCGCAGCTTGTTGATGTTCTTGTCCAGGATGACTACCTCGGCCTCCATGCCCTGGGCGATCCAAGCCGCGTTCATCCCGGACATCCCCGCCCCGATCACGACCACCCTGCCGGGCCTGACGCCGGACACCCCGCCCAGCAGCACGCCCCGGCCCCCGTGCTCGCGCTCGAGCAGCTTCGCCCCGGCCTGCGGAGCCATCCGCCCGGCGACCTCGCTCATCGGAGCCAACAGGGGCAGCGAACGGTCGGGAAGCTCAACGGTCTCGTATGCGACGCCGGCGGCTCCCGAGTCGATCAGAGCGCGCGTAACCGGCTCGCTCGCGGCGAGATGCAGGTAGGTGAACAGGATCAATCCCTCGCGGAGACGATGGAACTCCTCGGGGATCGGCTCTTTGACCTTGAGCACCATGTCGGCATCCGCGAACACCGTGTCGGCGTCGGGCACGATCGTGGCGCCGGCCCGCTCGAACTCGGAGTCGGGGATGCTGGAGCCCACCCCCGCGTCCCGCTCGATGATCACACTGTGCCCGCCCACGACGAGCTCGCGCACGCCGGCGGGGGTGATCGCGACCCGGTACTCGTTGTCCTTCAGCTCGCGCGGAACCCCGACCCTCATGCCCTGACCCTAGTGCTTCCGGAGCGGAAGTAACGTCCGCGTCCAGGGCGGCACTGGGCGGCGAGGGCAAGGCGTGAGGAGAGGGGCGTACCGGGGGTACGTTCCCGACGAGCAACGCCGCGATCGTCGATGCAGGGCCGTACTGGCGCGACGGGACTTTCGCGACGGGGCACAGGCTGAGTGCAGCGGTGGGCCCAGTGGCCTAGACGACCCGGGTGGAGTCCTCGATCCTGACCTCGGATCCGGTTCCGGCCAGAGCGGCACCCACGAAATCCCTGAAGAGCGGGTGCGCCCGGTCGGGACGGCTCTTGAACTCGGGGTGGAACTGGCCGGCGACGAACCACGGGTGGTCGGCAAGCTCGATGATCTCGACGAGAGTGCCGTCGGGCGACTCGCCGGAGCAGACCAGGCCGGCGTCTTCGAGCTTGCGGCGCAGACGAGGATTGACCTCGTAGCGGTGACGGTGCCTCTCGTAGACGAGCTCGGTCCCGTACGCGAGGGCCGCCTTGGAGCCCGGCTTCAGCTTGCACGGATACGCCCCGAGTCGCATGGTGCCGCCCATGCGATCGAGGTCCTGGCCGGCCAGGATGTCGACCACCGGGTACTCGGTGGTCGCGTCGAACTCGGAAGAGTTGGCCGACGTGAGACCCGCGACGCCGCGGGCGAAGTCGATCACAGCGCACTGCAGGCCCAGACAGATCCCGAAGAACGGAACCGAGTTCTCCCGGGCGTAGCGGACGGCCTTTATCTTGCCCTCGATGCCGCGGACCCCGAACCCGCCGGGAACGAGGATCCCATCGAGGTTGCCCAACGTCTCGTCGAGATCGGCGGTCTCGAGGTCGTCCGCCGCGATCCAGGCGATATCGACGTGGGCGCCGTGGGCGAAACCGGCGTGCTTGAGGCTCTCGACCACCGATAGGTATGCGTCGGGGAGGCTCACGTACTTGCCGATGACGCCGATCCGGACCGAGCCATCCGCCCGGTCGATGCGAGAGACCAGATCGCGCCACTGGCTCATGTCCGGCTCGGCGATGGGAGCCTCCAGCCGAAGGCGGTCGATCACGATGTCGTCCAGACCCTCGGCCTGCATCACGAGAGGGATCTCGTAGATGTTGTTCGAGTCGACCGCCGAGACGATCGCATCGGTGTGCACGTCGCACAGGAGCGAGATCTTGCGCTTGAGGTCGGGGCTGATCGGCCGATCTGACCGGCAGACGATCGCGTCCGGGTGGATACCGATGCTTCGGAGCTCCCGCACCGAGTGCTGGGTGGGCTTGGTCTTGAGCTCCTCGGCCGGGCCCATCCAGGGCACCAGCGTGACGTGGATGTAGCAGGTGTCGTCGCGCCCCAACTCGGTGCGCAGCTGACGGATCGCCTCGAGGAAGGGAAGGGACTCGATGTCTCCGACCGTTCCGCCGATCTCGGTGATCAGGACGTCGGCCCCCGAATCCTCGGCCAGCGAGCGGATCCGGTCCTTGATCGCGTTGGTGATGTGTGGGATCACCTGAACGGTGTCACCGAGGAAGTCGCCCCGGCGCTCCTTCGCGATGACGTTCGAGTAGATGGCGCCCGTAGTGACGTTGGAGGCACGGAAGAGGTTCTCGTCGATGAATCGCTCGTAGTGGCCGAGATCGAGGTCGGTCTCGCCTCCGTCCTCGGTCACGAAGACCTCGCCGTGCTGGAACGGGTTCATCGTCCCGGGATCGACGTTGATGTAGGGGTCGAGCTTCTGCATCATCACGCGCAGCCCGCGTGCCTTGAGGAGGCGGCCGACCGAGGCCGCCGTCAGCCCCTTGCCGAGGCTGGAAACAACCCCGCCCGTCACGAATACGTGCTTCGCCACCTGTCCTCCATCCCTAGATCACGGCGCCTCAGCGCCAAGGGCTACCGGTGACGACCCCCTAAAGAACAAACCACCGGTGAACCGGCGCGCTTCGGGGGGAAGTCGTCCCAAGCTAGCACGCGCGCCTTAGAGCGCCTTTCATTTCCGCCCGATCAGATCCAGCTTGCGCAACAAGGGCGTCCGCTCGATGGCCCGCGAGAACGACCACCGCTCCGACGCGAGGTTGAGGGCTACCAGGACCGCGACGGCCACCCATCGCCCCGCCGGGCCCAACGATGCCGCCAGCCCCAAACCCACCACCGCTCCGAGAGGATTGGCGCCCGCGTCGCCCAGCATCCCCCTCTCCGACAGATCCAGCGGCAGGCACGCGAGCAGCGCGCCGAGCGCGCCCGCCGCGGCCACGGCCCAATCGGGGTCGCCCGCGACCAGCAACGGCACGGCCACAAGCAATACGACCTTTCCGGCTCGTCCCGGCGCGCGATCGAAGAGGTTCGCCGCGTTCGCCGCGCCGGCCACGAGCAGAACGGTGGCGACAACCGCCCAAAGGTCGGGTCCGAACAACAGCAGTCCCGCACCGACGCCCGCGATCATCGCCGCCACGATCTTCATCACACCTCCGGTGAGGCGGCCCCGGCGCGCTGCCGCAAGGTGGCCGGTGAAGCCTCGGGTGGCCTCGTCGCCCCTGCGGTCGTCGGCCGCGCCGGCGATCCCCATCACGCCCAGTACGAGAGCGGTCGCGACGCCGCGCTCGGGGATGCGCGCCGCAGCCCATCCCGCGGCCGCCGCCAACGCCACACAAGCCAGGGCGGTCATGGCGGCCACCGTCAGCGGCCCCCCGAGCACCGCCGGAACGCGTTTGTCGTTCACGTTGGTGCGCATCAGCCGGGCGGGCGGCGCGCTCAGTCTCAGGCGGGCGAGCAACGCACATGTGACGTAGCCCACGAGACCTGCGGCCGTCACCGTCATCGCCGTATCCGTAGTCATGGTTCTTCCCGGATCGCCGGTGCGGCCGCAAGGGGGGCGACGGCTACCGGAACGAGGTAGGAGAACATCATGGCGGGGATCACGATGCCGGAATCGTTCACCGCGTAGCCGAGCACCGCCATCACCAGCCCGCCCACCAGTCCGGCGCGCACCTTCGGGTAGGTCCGCGACAGCCACTGCCAGCGCGGCCGCAACAGCAGCCACGCCAGCAACCCCAGGGCCGGGGGGACCACGAAGGTCCAGATCGTGGAGCCGAGAACGCGCAGGTTGGTCCTGACCTTTCGCAGGATCGCGTCGCGGAACACCTCGCCCCCGCCGCTACGCACGTCCTGGAACAGCCGCGCGAGATGGGTCTGCGAGTCCTCCGGACGAGACAGGTCGATAGCCAGGAAAAGCGCGAGCACGACGATCCCTCCGGCGAAAGCGAGAGCCGTGGCCCTCACCGACGGACGTCGTCCCGCCAGCAGCAGCCACGCGATGCCCAAACCAGGCACGAGTGCGATCGCGCCTCCCACGTCGCTACCGAACTGAGGCGCGCCGTCCACCAGCACGGTCAGGGCGAAGAGCACGCCGACCAGGGTCAGCGTGCGCCGAGAGGACCCGAAGCGGTGCACCAGCAGAGCGCCGGTCAGCAGGCTGGCCGCCGACAGCACGGCGAAACCGATGTTTCCCAGGCCCGCGAAACGTCCCGCCACGATCGGCGAGTAGCTGAAGACCGTGTTGAGCTGGAGCGGGGCCCCCACGATCAGATCGATCACCAGCGTCGTCAGGGTCAGGCCGGCTACCACGAGGAGCCGGTCCAACGTGTCGGGTACGAGGACGTCGACGACGACCACGATCGTCGCCGCGATCGCCATCAGCAACGCGGTGTATCCGGCCCATCCGAGCTCATGTCCCTGGACGACTCCTGCAAGGTAGGTCCCAACCGGGAAGGCCGCCAGGTAGAGCGCCGCGTTGTGGAGAGCTTTCTCGGTCCACGGGCGGTGGTCGCCGCGGCGCGACCTCGCTCGGGTCAGGACCCAGACGGCGACCGCATAGACCAACAGCTGAAAGAGCACGAAGCCCGTCGAGACCGGGGTGCGTATCCGGTCGATGAACACGGCCTCTCGATCGAGATCGATCGCCTCGGCGATCAGATCCGCCGGGGCCGGGCCGGGCTCGGAGAACCAGGGGCGGCCGAGCATGGACGTCGGTCGGGCGATGCCTAGGTGGTCGAGGACCGTCGGCGCCACGTCCGGCAAGGTGACTATCCCGGGGCGTCGCGTGGCCGGCGACCCCAGGCTCTCGCCCGCGGTGAAACCGGGACCGACGGCCACCGCGATGCCGAAGTGGACGTCGTCGTCGGCACCGGGCGAGGTCGGCGCCACGACCACCAGAAGGTCGCGGGCCGGGTCGAGCTCGTCCCGCACGAGCCCGATCAGATCGTCCGCCGCCAACAGGGCCGCGCGGCGGTCCGAGGCATATGCCTGGACCTCGCCGGCGCCGGCGGCGGCTCGGTCGGCGCGCACCAGGTCCCCGTCGTCGACGACCACAACGGCGCACGGGTCCTCGAGGGCGGTGCCTACCGCGTCGTGCAGGGCCACCGGATCGGTTCGCACCCCGAAGGGAGCGTCGGCCGCGTCGGTCGTCAGGTCGGTGCCGGTCGAAGCAGACGCCACCCGGCCGGAATCGTCCATGGCGGTGAGGAGCGCGTAGCGCGCGAACCCCAGGGGAGCAGGAGGAGGCCGGCCGGGGTCGCCGTTCCCGATCGCGACGACGCCACCGGCCCGCGTTGCGCCGTCCGACGCCACCGCCGTCCCCAACGCACCGGGTTGCGCCAGGCTGTATCCCTCTTCCTCGGCCAGCGCATCGATGTCGTCGACGCCGGGGACGGTCACTCGGCCAAAGCCCGAGTCCTGACCGCCGTAGGGCTGAGCGGCCCCGGGCGGCACGTCCATGCGGGTTCCGGCCCCAAGTGTGGCGAAGCCGGATGGGTAGGTGGTGCGCGACGAGTTGGTGCGCACGGAGACCGACCCCGCGGCCCCTTCCCGCACGAGCTCCAGCAGGTGAGGGGGATCGACCCGCGCCACCTCCTCCCAGGTGACGCCCGGCATCGTCACGATCACCCCACGGCCGCAGGTCTGTGCCCCCGCCGGTGGCGAAGCCACCACGACGACGGCGACGGCCACAAGCGCCGGGATCGCCCACCTAGCGCGCATCGAGATCTTCGAGGTAGAGAGCCCGCAGACGCTCGAGCATCGCGGGTGTCGAGAACCGCGTCGCGAGATCGCGACGCGCCCGGGCGGCCAGCGTGGCGCGCAGCTGCGGCGATCCACAGAGCTCGTCGAGGGCGTCCGCCAGCGCGTCGGGCCGGCCCGGGGGGACGAGCCGCCCGGATACTCCGTCGGTAACGATCTCGCGCATCCCTCCCACGTCGGTCGAAACGACCGGAGTGCCGAGCAGGATGGCCTCCTGCACCGACAGCGGCACGCCCTCCCACGTGGACGACAGGCAGAAGACGTCTGCCGCGGCCACGTAATCCGCGGCGTCCTTCCTGAACCCGAGGAAGTGGACGCGGTCGGCGAGTCCGCGCAGCTCTGCAATGGAACGCAGCTCGTTCTCGAGCGGACCTTCGCCCAGAAGAACAAGGGTCGCGGGAGAGCGCATGCGGCCCAGCGCATCGAACATGACGGGCAGCGCCTTCTGCGGGGCAAGACGCGCCACCGCGACGATCAGGGCGTCGTCATCGCCGAGCGAAAGCTCCGCTCTGATGGCAGCAGTGTCCCTTCGCACCTCTGGAGGCTCACCCACGCCGAGATAGAGAACCTCGATCCTGTCGGCCGCGCCGGGCGCTACGGCCCTCAGGTGAGACGCGATCTCCTCCGACACGGCCAGGGTGCGCGTGCACAACCGCACGACGAGAGGCTCAGCCAGTCGGTCGACGCGAGCGCGGGCGCCGGCTATCTCGGAGCGCACCAGGTTGTGCACCGTGACCATCACCGTTGCCTGCCGCCGCGCCCCCAGCGCTGCATCGATCCCCGCTCGTAACCCGTGGGCATGAACGACGTCGTAGTCGCCCTGTTTGACGAGCGCCCGGATCCTTCGGATCGCGCCGGTATGGCCCACGAGGCCGTTCGGGATACTCAGTGGAATCGCCGGCTTCGGCATCTCGACAGGGAGCCCTGGCGGACACGCCACATCGACAACGAGTCCGTCCCCGTCGAGAGCCTTGGTGATCTGGGCGACATGAGTGGCGATACCGCCCGCCGAGCGTCCCAAGAGCTGCAGAACGCGGCGGCTCACGGTCTCGACCGCGACAGCAGCGTGCCGACGCGCGCGAGCTCCGGCGACGCGATCAAACGCATCGCGACGAGATAGACCGCGGCCCCCACCATCCCGGTGAATGCGATGTTGAGCAGCAGGGCGAACTTGGTCGCCTCCGGCAGCGCCCACTCGGCGAGAACCATCGCCGCGATGGCCGGGATGGACACGCTCATCGATCGACGGATGGACGAACCCAGCCGCGTCCCTCCCAATGGCCCCTGCCGCGCCGCGAAGCGTCGAGCGAGCAGGAACGCTCCCACCGCGAAGCCGATCGAGTGACCGAGAGCGAGCCCGGCGACGGCTTTGTCCTCGGGGAACCAGAAGAAGAGGACGGCTCCGGCCGCGCTCGAGACGACGACGCTGGCGGCGTTGACGAGCGCCGGCGTCTTCACGTCCCCGAGCGCGTAGTACGCGCGTGTGTACACGAGGAACGTGGAGTACGTCGGCAGCCCCACCGCGAAGGCCGCAAGCACGCGTCCGACCTGCTCGGCTCCGGCCCCGGTCATAACGCCGTACTCGAGCGTCAGCCGCGTCAAGGGCGTGGCCACAACCAGGATGAAGGCGGCAAGAGGAAGCAGGAGGAACATAAGCATCGCCAAGCCGTCTCTCAGCCGCTCCAGGAACTCCGGCGCCTCACCCTTCGCCACGTGCTCGGACATCGCCGTAAACAACACGTGAAAGATGGGGATCGCGAACAGAGCGTGTGGAAGATAGAAGAAGGTGTAGGCCCACTGATAGGCAGCCACGCCGCCGCGGACCTTGTTCGCCAGAAGCAGCACGACTATCAGGCCCGCCTGGTAGCCGCCGGCGTAGCCCAGCGCCCACGCCCCCAGGCGCGCTCCCCGGCGGACGGCGGGGTGCTTCGTGTCGAATCGGAACCTGAACCGCCAACCGAGCTCCGACAACGGAGGGATCAGGCAGACCGTCATGGCGACCACCCCGGCGGTGGTGCCGAGGCCCAACAGGACGGTCTCCCCCGTCGTTATCCCGCCGACGGTGGGATCCCGGTCACCTCGCATCAGCGCGTACGTCACGTAGACCCCGATCACGACCAGGTTGTTGAAGATGGGGGCCACGGCCGCCATCCCGAAGCGCCGATGAGCGTGCAGCGCACCGGTCATGATCATTCCCGCCCCGTAGAAAGCGATCTGCGGGGCGAACAACCTGAGGAAGGTCGAGCCGAGCGCGATCTCGCGCGCGCGAAGGTCACCGTTGGCCACACCGATCGTGAGAGCGCTCATCAGCCACGGCGCCGCCAGGGCTACGAGCGCCGACAGGCCGACGAGAGCGACGAGGGCGACGGAGGCCAGCGCGTTCGCTGCGTCCCATCCCTCCTCCGTGCGTCCTTTGACGAGGTAGTCGACGAACGTTGGCACGAAGATCGACGTCAGGACGCCGGCGGCGACCAGCTCGAAGACGACATTGGGGGCCGTGTTCGCGGTCTGGTACGTGTTGGCCAAGAACGTCGTGCCCATCGCGGCCGCCACGACGACCACGCGCACGAACCCGGTGAACCGCGATAGTGCCGTCGCGACTGTGATCGTGGCGGCGCCGCGCGCGAGAGACCCGGCGGCGCTCAAGCTCTCGGCGTAGGCGGAGGAACGATCTCGCTGGCTCCGTCGCCGGTGCCGTAGTGCCCGACGACGCCGTCCAGCACCAGATCCAAACCCAACACGACCGAGATTCGGCCGGGAACGGTGTCGGCGTGATCGGCCGACGCCACAACGGCCGAGAGAGACCCGTCGTCGCGGAGCGTGGAAGCAAGCTCCCATGAGCTGCCCACGGGCTCGGTCAGGATCGCGCTGCCTTCGCCGTTCGCGATCCCGCCGGCGAGCGCGAGCGCGAGATCGCGTGCGCCGCCCCGCGACGGTTCGGACGAACCCGCCGCGACTACGAAGGATGCACCCGCCGGCACCGGAAGCTCTTCGGTCGTGCTGATGCCGACGAACTCGGCCTCCTCGAGTTGCTCGATCAAGTCGACCAGGCGCTGCGTGGCCGGACTCGCGCCGCGGCGGCGGTCCTCGACGGGAGTGCTTGCCGCCACCGCGGCGCGCTGGCCCAAGAGTCGGCCGGCCTCGTCCCGGAGAGCGCGCCCCTCTCCCGAGACCGATCCCAAGATCAACGCCAGCTGGTCGCGCTCGGGCTGGTCCGTCAGCATGAAGCGGTCCGTCAGAGTGATCGTCGACACGACCGTGCCCCCGGACTGTCTGATCACGTCGGTTATCCCCTCCAGAAGCACCTCGTCGGTTCCGTGGATCTCGAACGCCACCACTTTCTCGCCGGCGAGGGCGCCGTCGATCAGCCGTGGCTGCGACTGCAGGGCGAATTCCTGGAGCGCATCGATGCGGTCGTTCAGCAGCGTGACCTCCCGCCGGCGCTCGTCGACCTCGCCCTCGAACGTCTCGACCCGGTTCTCGAGGCGGTTGACGTATTTCTCGCTGAGCACAACCGAGCCCATGAGGATCCCTAGCCCAAGAGCGAGGAAGACCGCGATCAAGGAGATGAGGTGGTATCTGAAGTCGATCAAAAGATCCTCTGCCTCAGGTCAAAGAGGAAGTCACGGAACTGCTGCCAGTAGATCTCGAGATCGAGCCTGACCGGGTCCGCCACCGAGATCACGATCGCCATGGTGAGCAACGCGGCGAAGATGAACAGGGCCAGGTCGGAACGGCGAACGCGTCCTCGATATAGACGACCCACGCCCTTCGCGTCGACCAGGATCGGTCCCACCCGCAGGCGGACGAGGAACGTCGACGCCATCCCTTTCCGCCCCTTGTCGAGGAACTCGACGAGATTGGCGTGGGTCCCGACCGCGACGATCAGCTCGGCACCGCGCTCGAAGGCCAGCAGCATCGCGATGTCCTCCGAGGTCCCCGATGCTTCGAAGGCGACTCCCGGCAGACCCAGCGCCTCGAGACGCTCCAAGCCCGGCGCGTGGCCGTCCGCGTACGCGTGCACGACCAGCTCGGCTCCCGACAACAGCGTCTCGGTGGTGACCGAGTCCATGTCGCCGATGATCATGTCCGGTTTGAGGCCGACGTCCATGATGGCGTCGGCGCCGCCGTCGACGCCGATCAAGAGAGGCCTGACCTCGCGGATGTACGCACCTAGGGCCGCCAGGTCGTCCTTGTAGTCGTAGCCGCGCACGACTATCAGCACGTGTCGCCCATGGAAGTCGGTCTTGACCTCCGGCAGTCGGGTCGCCTCGAGCAACACATCGCGCTCGTCCTTGATGTAGCCGATCGTGTTCTCCGCGAAGCGCTCCAGCTCGGTCGAGATCGACTGCTTCGCCTTGTCGAGGGTGCGCTCGGCCTCCTCTACGGTCAGCACCTTGCCGCGACCCACCTCGACGAGTCCGTCGCCGTTCATCCGCAGTACGCGATTTCCCTCGATGACGACCTTCGACCCCTCGGCGATCTTCATCACCTGAGGCCCGGCCTCGTCGATCACGCGCAGGCCTGCCGTGCACAGCAGAAGGGGGCCGAGGTTCGGATACCGTCCCGTCGACGAACGGGCCGCGTTCACGACCGCCTTTACCTGCTTCTGGACCAGGCCCTCGGCCGCGATGCGATCGATGTCCTCGTGGTCGATCACCGCGATATCGCCGGGCTGCAATCTCTGCGTCAGGTCTTTCGTCCTCTTGTCGACGCGCGCTCGGCCCTTGATCGCTCCGTCGGAGACGGAGCGGACCTCGGTTTCGCGGCGCAGGAGTCGCTTCACGATCCCGCCGCCATCTCCAAAAGCTCCTGCGCGTGCTCCCGGGCGCGCTCGCTATCGGGAAGCCCCGCGAGCATGCGCGATAGCTCCTCGACCCGAGCGGGACCCTCGAGACCGTCCACGGTTGCCGTCGTCCGCCCTTCGATCACGTCTTTGCGTACGCGGTGGTGGCGGTCGGCGAACGCCGCTACCTGCGGAAGATGGGTGACGACGAGGACCTGGATACCCGCGGCGCGCGCCAGGTCGGCCAGCCGCTCCCCTACCGCGCGAGCGGCCTCGCCGCCGACGCCGGCGTCGACCTCGTCGAAGATCATGGTGGACGCCGGGTCCGCGTACGGTCCCGCCGCGAGCCGAAGCGCTAGTGCGATCCGGGAGAGCTCGCCCCCGGACGCCACCTTCGACAATGGGCCCGGGGTGTGGCCCGGAGAGGTGATGCGGAGTTCCACCGTCTCCAGTCCGCCCTCGTGCAGCTCGGCGGGAACGAGCGCCACCTCGAGTTCGGTCCCCTGCATGGCCAGCGATCCCAGTGTCTCGGTGACCTCGCGCGCGAGTCTCGCTCCGGCGGCGGCCCGCAACGCGGACAGCCGCTCGGCCAGGGCGGTCGCCGTGACGAGCTGCTCGGCCGCCTCGGCGCGAGACTTGTCGATGTCGAGCGTTGCCTCTTCGAGCTCGGCCATCCTCGCTTCGGCGCGCTCGAGGTAACCGATCACACCCGCGTCGTCGTCCCCGTACTTCCGCTGAAGCCTTGCCAGTGCCGCGAGGCGATCGCGCAAGGCGTCAAGGTCGCCGGGATCCATGGAGGGCCGAGCCGTCGCGATCTCGGCCGTCACGTCTTCGAGCTCGACCACAAGATCCTGCAACCGGGCCGCGGCGAGCCCGAGGCCCGGATCCTTCCCGCTCACGGGTCCCAGCGCGTCGAGAGCCGCACGGAGCCGATCGCTCGCGCCTCCCTCGTCGTCGAGATTCGACCGGGCGGACTCCACGGCGGCGGCGATCTCCTCTGCATGTTCGAGGCGGTCGGCCTCTGCCCTCAGCTCCTCCGACTCGCCGGGCCGTGGGGCGACGCCGGCTATCTCTTTGATCTCGTACCTCAACACATCCAGCTCGCGCTCGCGCTCACGCTCGCCACGCTCCAGCTCGTCGGCGCGAGCCCGCGCGTCGGCGGCGCGTCGGACGGCAAGGGCTACGTCGTCACCGAGCGAGGTCGCATCGGGACCCGCGTAGGCGTCGAGCAGCGCGCGCTGGTGAGGCCGCGAGCCGAGTCGGTGATGATCGTGCTGGCCGGCGATCTCCACGAGCGAGCCGCCGACCTCGGCCAGCGCACCGACGCCGGACAGACGACCGTTGATCCTGACCTTCCCGCCTCCCTGGCTGATGGTGCGGGTGATCAGCACCTCGTTTTCGTCGTCGGAGATGAGGCCACGCTCCCGCAACGCTCCGATCGCCGGATGCTCCTCGTCGAGGTGGAACAGCGCCTCGACCCTTGCCTCGGTCGCACCGCTGCGGATCAGCGACGGATCGGCGCGCCGGCCCATGACCAGCGCCAAGGCCGATACCAGCAGGGTCTTGCCGGCTCCCGTCTCGCCGGTCAGCGCGCTGCTCCCCGGTCCGAGCTCGAGCTCGGCGCGCTGGATGACGCCGAGGTTCTCCACGATCAGCTCTCTCAGCATCCTTCTAATCCTATGGGCGGGGTCCCCGTGGAGCCGGTTTAGGCGCGGGCGAACGAGTCAGCCGGGCTGCTTCACCTCGGAAGGCCAAGCTTGGTGCGCAGTCTCTCGACGAAGCCCGGCCCCGAGAGGCGCGCCAGCCGCAGGGGGCGCGGGTCCCGACGCACCGTGACGGTGGCCCCGCTCGAGAAATCGCTACCTTGCGCGCCGTCGAGCACGAGAGAGGCCCGTTGATCGCTCTCGCCGAGGCCGATCGCAACGGTCTCGTCGGCCGCGAGCACGAACGGTCTCGAGAAGATCATGTGCGCGTTCACGGGGACGAGGACTAAGCAGCTGGCACGCGGCGACACGATCGGTCCACCCGCGCTCAACGCGTAGGCCGTCGAACCGGTGGGGGTGGCAACGATGACGCCGTCGGCATTGAACGCGGCAAGCGACTCGCCGCCCACACTTACCTCCAGCCGGACCAGCCTGCGGCTGGACGCTCGTTCGACGAGAACCTCGTTCAACCCTACGAACGAGGAGGTCTCATCTCCGTCGACCAGCTCGCACCGAAGCATCATCCGCTCCTCGACCTCGAATCGCCCTTCGAGCAGCTGCTCGAGCGCGTCGCCCGGCGCGTGGCCCTCGACCTCGGTGAGATAACCGAGCGTTCCGACGTTGACGCCGAGAAGCAGGGCGTCGCAGCCATGCGCGAGCTGGGCGGCGCGCAGCACCGTGCCGTCACCACCGAGGGCGACGACGAGGTCGGGATCCTCGGAGACGACCGAGATCCCCCGAGAGTCGGCCACCTCCGAGAGGAAGCGCCGGAGCTCGACCGCGGCCGGCTTGCCGTCGTGCGTAACCAGAGCAACCCTGCGGATCGTCACGCCGCACCCGCTATCGCGCGCTCGATCGCGTCCGGAGGGGACTCCGCGCCGCGGTGGAGGTGCAAGAAGAACTCACGATTGCCCGCGGGACCGGGCAACCGGGACGCCGTGGCTCCGGCCACCCCGAGGCCCAACCCGGCTGCCGCGTCGGCCACTCGTTGGACCGCCGCCCGCCACAGCTCCGGATCTCGCACCACGCCACCTTTCCCTACGGACGCTCGGCCCACCTCGAACTGAGGCTTCACCAATAAGAGGTGATCGGCGTCGTCGGCCGCAAGGCCCACGACGACGGGGAGGACAACGGTAAGCGAGATGAAGGAGAGGTCCGCCGTCACGGCGTCGGGGACGAAGGGCAGGTCGCCGGGCGCCAGCAGCCGCGCGTTGGTCCGTTCGATCACATGAACGCGGGGGTCGTTGCGCAGACGCCAGTCGAGCTGGCCGTAGCCGACGTCGAGAGCGATGACCGAGGCGGCGCCGCCCTGGAGCAGCCGGTCGGTGAACCCGCCGGTAGACGCTCCAAGGTCCAGCCATCTCCGGCGCTCCACCGGCACGTGCAGGTCGGCGAGGGCTCCGTCCAGCTTGTCTCCTCCCCGCGATACGAACGCGGAGACCGGACCCGCGAGCCGGATGGGGTCCGACGAGGCGACCATCGTGGTCGGTCGTTCGGCAGGCAAGCCGCGCACGAGCACCAGGCCTTCCTCGATCACACGTTTCGCCTCCGCGCGCGACCGGACGAG
>DATFFR010000091.1:0-20293 GCA_035249925.1 Actinomycetota bacterium | reverse complement strand
AGTTGGCCCGAGCCTGGTCGATCCCGGCAGATCGGTCCGAGCCTGGACTCCTAAGATTCAAGCAGCGCCCTCGTAGCTCAGGGGATAGAGCACAGGTTTCCTAAACCTGGTGTCGCAGGTTCGAATCCTGCCGGGGGCACTATCAGCTGTCCTGGTCCGGGTGATGCTTGACACTCCGGCGCCACCTGATCGTTTACGCGGTTCCGCCTGATCGTTTACAGGTGTTCCGGCTGATCGTTGACAGTGGCTCCGGCGGATCGTTTTATACCTCGCCCCGCCGAGGGGTCACGATCTCTTAGTGGGAGGTCGCATGAAGGCGAAGTTCCAAGTGGCTCTATGCCTTTGCGTCCTCGTCATGGTCGGTGTCGTGACCCGGCTCATCCAAGAGGCGGGCCTCCCCGAATGCGAAGCAAAGGTTGGGAGATTCCAGCACCCAAACTGCATCAGCCCGTCCGCGGACCCATGGCCCCAGATCCTGATGGGTCTCTCCGCAGCAGTCGTGACATGGTTCATCTCGAGTCGGGTCCGTCCTCCGGACGGGCCGTCGGGCGCGGTCGAGCTCTAGCTATAGCCGATCAGCAGTCGATGACGTTGATGGGCTTGCCGAGAACCTCGGGGTCCTCGCAGCACATGCCCGGTTGGTCGTGACAAACGACGGCTGCCGCCGGTGCCGCGGTGACGGGCAGGGCGGCCAAGGCGATCACAACCGTTGCCAGAAACAGCCTCACCTTTCTCATTCCAGGACTCCCTTGGTCGGGGAATGCGATTCCTCTCAATGTATGACGAACCGGGCAACCTGTCTCGACCGGCCGATGACCGGCGAACGACAAGGGCTCGGCAACCAGTGTCCACCTAGCTCCCATGCAGGCAACCGTGCGAGAATCCTGCTGGGGGCACGCTCCTTATCAGGAGGTCGTGGGTGGTAGCCGAAGACGACGCCGTGCCCGAATCCGGGATCGCGCCTGCTCGGGCCCCTTTCGTCCTGCGGCTTCTCGTTCTCGCCGCCGTCTATCTCGCCGCGGCGCGCTTCGGGATCGAGCAGGACGTCGCCCACGGAGTCATCACACCCGTGTGGGCCCCGTCCGGGATCGCGATCGCCACCCTGCTCCTATGGGGACGCCGGTACTGGATCGGGATCGCCCTCGGCGCCTTCGTCGCGAACGCCACGAGCGACATCTCGATCGCCGCAGCGGGGGCGATCGCCCTCGGCAACACCTTGGAAGCCGTCGCGGCCGCCACCCTCCTGGGGCGGGTCGACTTCTCCTCCTCTCTGACGCGGGTGCGCGATGTCTTGTGGTTCGTCGTGCTGGCCGCGATGGCGGCAACGACGGTCAGCGCGACGGTTGGGGTCACGGCACTCGAAGTAATGGGCGAGCTCGGATCGGGAGGGTACGCCGAGGAGTGGGTGCTGTGGTGGTTCGGCGATCTGATCGGTGCCCTGCTGGTGGCCCCGCCTATCCTGGCGTGGGCGGCCGCGGTTCGCGACCGGCGGTGGCCGGACCGCGGCCTGGAAGGTCTCGTCCTTGCCGCATCCGTGATCGTGGCGGCGATCGTGGTCTTCATCGGGGGTAGTTGGAGATATCCCTACGTCATCTTTCCGCTTCTGATCTGGGCGGCGCTGCGCTTCCGCCAGCTGGGCGCGACGACCGCGATAGCGCTGGTCGGGGGTATCGCGACCTGGGGAACCGCGGGGGGAGCCGTGCCCATCGGCGGGGCAAGCCCCACCGAGGCCGTGCAGATCCTCCAGGGCTTGATCGCGATCGTCGGCGTGGGCACCTTCGTGACGGCCGCGACCATCTCGGAACGAGACACGGCCGAAGCCGATCGGACGAGTGCTCTGACCCAGCTAAGGGACCGCAACGCGATGTACGAGACGGTTCTGCAGACGGTTAGCGATCTCGGCGAAGGATTCTTGGTGACCGACGCGGGCCGGCTCATCTTTGCGAATCCTGCCTATTGCGAGATGACCGGCTACACGTTCGACGAGCTGCTGGCCCTGCCGTCCTTGGTGGAGCTGACCGCCCCCGAGCACCGCGACGAGATCGCCGAACGTTTGCGACAGCGCATGGCGGGAGGCAAGGTCATGGATCACTACGAATCCGCTCTCATCCGCAAGGACGGCCGCCGCGTGGAGGTCGAGGTCGCGGTGGAGGTGGCCCAGACGGATCAGGGGCCGCGCATCGTGTCGGTGGTGCGCGACATCACGGAGCGGAAGCGCATCGAGAGCTTCCGCGAGCACTTCGTTTCCTACGCGGCGCACGAGCTGAGGGCGCCGATCTCGAACATCGCCGGGTTCGTCGACCTGCTCGGTAACGCCGTCGATAAGGGCGATGCCAAGGCCCTGGTCGATCGCACGGCTACGAACGTAAGGACCATGCAGGCGCGGTTGGACAACATCCTGGCCCTCACTCGGATCGAGCGTGGAGACGTGCCGCTGAAACCGGAGGTCGTCGACGTGGGACGGTTCCTCAAAGGTCTTGCCGAAGGTCTGACCCCGCCCGCGGGCAAGCATCTGGAGGTCGACGCGGCCCCGGGGGTGGAGGCGTGGGTCGACATCAGCGCTCTCGAACAGATCGTTGCGAACCTGGTGACGAACGCCTACCGCTATGGCGGTGACCGCGTGTGGGTGGCGTGTCGCCGGGCTGATGGGGTGACGGCGATCGAAGTCACGGACGACGGCGCAGGGATCGCGGGGACAGAGGTCGAGAACATGTTCGAACCGTTCGTTCGGGGTGGCCCCCGCGGCGATTCCGAGGGCGCGGGGCTGGGTCT
The DNA here is from genome assembly GCA_035249925.1 of Actinomycetota bacterium. Taxonomy (GTDB): domain Bacteria; phylum Actinomycetota; class CADDZG01; order CADDZG01; family WHSQ01; genus MB1-2. The sequence goes on along the minus strand of DATFFR010000091.1, from coordinate 17,521 downwards.
CCCGATCGTCAAGGCCCTGGCGATCGCGTCGGGTGGCAACATCCGATACTGGTCCGAGGAGGGCAGGGCGAGCTTCGTGGTCAGCCTGCCGGTCTCGAAGGGATCCAGCGCCTGAGACCTTCGAGCCTGGTCGATCTCTGCGCGACTTCGACGCGCGTGTGGCTCGTGGTAGCCGTTCTCGTCGAATCGTCGCAGACAGTGGCCGGTGATCTCGAGCTGACTTACGAGCTCCCCGACGGCACACCGCGCTCCACTCGATCACGGTCGAGATCACGGGCGGAGGGCGTACGCAGGCCGGCTCATTCCGCCTCCCACGGCGCAAAGTGGGCGGGCGCTCTCTGCTAAGACGCTCCTAGGGCCGTCTCTGCAGGGGTAGATAGATGGTGAAGGTCGAGCCGACGCCTTCGATCGAAGACACGTCGATGTAGCCGCCCGCGTGCTTGACGATCCCGAACACGGACGCGAGGCCGAGCCCCGTTCCCACCCCCGACGGCTTGGTCGTGAAGAAGGGTTCGAACACCCGCTCGACCACGTGCGGAGGCATCCCCTCCCCCGTGTCCGTGACCGCGATCACCAGGTAGTCGCCCGCCTCGAGGCCGGGCCGCTCATCGGCTGCCGTAACGGTCGTGGTGCGGGTCTCGATCTCCAATCTGCCTCCATGGGGCATGGCGTCCCGCGCGTTCATCGCCAGGTTGACCATTATCTGATCGAGCTCTGTGGGATCGATCAGGATCCCGCTCGGATCCGCCGCGGTAATCACGTCAATGTCGACCTGTGGCATCGCCTTGGCCACGAGGCGCGCAGCATCCCTCACCGCAGCGTTCGCATCGACGATCGACGGCTGAGACATCTCGTCGCGCGCAAGACATAGGAGTCGTCGCGTAAGCGAGGTCGCCCGCTGCGCCGCGTCCGAGATGTACGCGATCTCGACGAGCCGGGGATCACCCGCCGGTGTGTCCTCCTCGAGCATCGCGGCCGCGGCCTGGATCACGGCCACGATGTTGTTGAAGTCGTGAGCTACGGCTCCGGCAAGCTCCCCGATCAGCTCGACCCTCTGCATCTGGGCGATCCGGTCCTCTAGCGCGCGGCGAAGCGTCTCGTCGTGAACGAGGCTGACGTAATAGAGGACGGGCCCTTCGGCTTCACGCACGGCTGAGACCGCGACCTCGGCCCACACGGTCGTCCCGGCGGGCGTGACGTAACGCTTGAGATAGGGCTCGGTCGGATGCGACCCGGAGCGGAGTGTGGCCATCGTCGTAAGCCCCGCGACGCGGTCCTCTGGATGCGTGACGTCGAGGAAGCTCCGCCCGAGGAGGTCGTTCCGATCCCGATGCAGGATGTGGCAGAGGCGCTCGTTGACCTCGAGGTAGATGCCCTCGGTCGACATGATGGCCATCCCCACAGACGATTGCTCGAAGGCGCCGCGGAACCGCCGGTCACTTTCGCCCTTGGCCGCGGTCGCGCGCCGCGCGGTCCAGCGCGTCTCGCGCAGGGACGAGCTCATCGTTCCCGCGAATCCGAGCCACAGCGCGCCCGTGCTGAAAGCCATGACGACCAGCGTCGTCTGCGTGGTCGCCGCCGACTGCACCACGAGCAGCACCAATGCCAACGCTCCCGCAAAGCCCAGCAGCGCGAGACCGAACGTCCCCGCGCCTCGGATGCCTCGTTCCGTACCCGCCGCGCCGGGGTGCAGCGCCGCTGCACCGACGAACGCCCACGACGCCATGTAGCCGACATCCAGCAGGTCGCCCGGCACGTAGCCGCCCTGGAGTCCTGCGGCGGCATAAGCCACGCTGGCCGCGAACGCGGCGAGCAGGCCGCCCCACAACAACAGGGACGACATGTTGGGACGCCGCGCATCCACAAGCGTGTGGGTCACGATCGCCAGTGCCACGAGATCGAGCATCGGAAACGCGACGGTCAGCAGCTCGTTCGTTCCGAAGGTGACCCCCGTGATGGTGTCGTGCATGACGACGGCCCACGTCAGGAGCCCTATCGCCACTACGAAGGCGACCGTGCTGATCAGCGCGTTCCATCCCGCCCGGTCACGGCCTGGATGGACCACCTTCCACAACCCCGCGAGGAAGGGGAGGTAACCGCCGAGGTAGACGAGATCGGCGGGTGCGGGGAAGGCGGGTGCGGAGCCGTCTATGTAATACAGGCCGTATCCCGCCATGGACGGCACGAACGCGGCCAGGCCCAGGGCGACGAAGCCCCAACCCCGCCTCGGCCACCGGCGGGCGGCCACCATTACCCCTGCGATTCCCACCAGACCCGCCAGCAGTTGCAGCGCGGCATGACCGAGCAGCGGGGCCGGTAGGTAGAGGAGCGAGATGGGAACGACTGTTGCCGCCGCCAGGAGCCAGCGCCCATCGCGCGCTCGCGGCTTTTCCAGGACAGATGTGATCAAGATGGACTCCCGATAGAGAAAGTTGTCTTGCTTAACAGTCCGAGCTGAGCTCGATCTGTTACACGGAGCCTTCCTCGCGCCAGGCGCGGAAGACACTCGCGAGGGCGGCTACGACGGCGGGGTCGACGTCGTCCTTGGGGAAGGTTCCCGTCAGCTCGACAACCCGGGCGAGCTGAGCGAGGTAGTTGCGGCACCCCGGGCAGGTCTGTAGATGGCGGTCGAGTCGCGCCCGCTCGTCGGGGTCCAGCGCCCCGTCGAGGTAATCGGTGGCGATCTCGACCAAGTCGCGGCAGGTCATCCTAGGCGTCGGCATCTTGATCCTCCAGATAGATCTCGACGGCCCGCCTCACCTTGGATCGGGCGCGGTGGAGCAGCACGCGCTCGTTGCCCTTGGTCAGGTCCAGGACATCTCGGACCTCGTCCGCGCCGAGGCCCTCCACATCCCGCAGGACGATGACGTCGCGCTGGCGCTCGGGGAGCGCCGAGATGGCCTCTTCCACGACGCCGCGGATCTCCTCTCCCAGCAGGCGCTGCTCGGGGATGTGGTCCCAGGACACGGGGAAGCGCTTCCAGTGGCCGGGTTGAGGTCCGGAATCGTCCCAGAATCGATCTGGATCGACGGCAGGTTCGTCGTGAACGATCACGCGGGCGTCGGAGGACCGTCGCCGACGGGCGATGTTGGTCGCGATTCCATAAAGCCACGTTCGCAGTGAACTACGGCCCTCGAACCGATCGAGGGTCTTGAGGAACGTGACCCAGGTCTCCTGCACGATCTCGTCCGCGGCCGCCTCTCCGGCATAGAAGTGTGCAACGCGCTGGAGGCCCGCCCCGTAGGCGTGCACCACCTCTTCGAAAGCCCTCTCATCGCCTTTTCGGATCCGCTCCAGCAGGTCCGCGTCCGCCCGGCCGAGGATCACCCCAACACGTTAGTCCGGCGAGGACCGCTGGTCGAGGTCGGTCGGGCGCACCACGCGACGAGTGGCACCGGTTCGCTAGGTTTGGGGAGCCGAGGTTAGAAGGCTTCTTCGGCGCAGAGGAAACCTTTAGCCCCTATCAATCGTCCATACTCTGTTACCCAGGAGGGATGGAGGCGGGTGCTGGCCAAGGGGACCTCTCGCATACGCCTGGGCAGCCGCCCGCGGCGGTACGCCCGGCGCTGCCCCAGGTCGGCGCGCGACCGAACGCTGGTCGTACTCGCGCTCGCACTGGCCGCGATTCCGTTGGGCCCGCAGGCGATGGCTCGATCCGCCGTGGACGTCGAGATCCAGGTCGGGTACGACGGGCGCTTCGTTCCGGGCCGGTGGCTTCCTGTAACCGTTCTCGTTGAATCCTCGCAAGCCGTGGCCGGCGACCTGGAGCTGACCTACGAGCTTCCCGATGGCAACACCGCGCTGCACTCCATGGCGGTGGAGGTTCCTGGAGGCGGGCGCAAACAGTTCGACATGATTGTTCCGGCCCCACCACGCGAGCGGAGGATCTCCGCCGCCCTGGTCTCGGACGACGACGTCCTGGGGGCGGCGGCTCTCACTCCGGTGCCGCTGAGGGACAACTCCTTGGCCGGGTTCCTGGGAGAGCCGCCACAGTCGCTTGATCCCCTGACCCTCGAGCCCTCTTTCACCGAGATGATCCCCGTGCCGCTCGCCCCGGAGCGGCTGTCTCTCGGCTCGGCCGCACTCGAGACCCTTTCCTACGTGGTCGCCGACGCCGACGCGCTCGAGGCGCTCGCTCCCGACCAGCGAGACACGCTCATGGACTGGACGGTGATCGGGGGCCGGGTCGTCGTCATGGCGGAAGATCCGTCGGCCGTGGCCTGGCCGGAACCGGCGTCGGATATCGGATGGGGTAACGGCCGGCCCACCGCCGACCATGTCTACGGGGACGGCCGGGTGGGCGGAGTCGAGGTCGGTATGGGCGAGGTCCTGGTGGCGCGCGGGAGCGTCGCTACGGCTTCCCGGTCGATGTGGGAGGCGGCACTACGACCTGCCCCCATCGGGTATTCGAGCAACTCCGAGGACTTCTTCAACGATTTCGGCCCCTCCGCGGAGGGCGAGCTGTTCAACGCTCTACGCGGAACCGGCAACCTTCAACTGTCGTGGTTCGTGGGCTTTCTCGCCGTGTACCTGATCCTCGTGGGGCCGGTGAACTACTTGCTGCTGAAGCGGCGAGGACGCAAGGAGTTCCTATGGGTCACGATCCCATTTCTCGCCTTGATGTTCAGCGGGGTTGCCTACGGCTTGGCGCGCGGATCGCGCGGAGGTACCGATGTGCGTACGGCCGGCGTGGTCTTCGCAGATGCGTACGGTCAGAAGGGGCGCGCGGTCGCGACGGTCTCGTCGGGGTCGGGGGGGACGCGGACGTTCTCGTTTCCCACGCGGGCCGCGGCGGCGCCCAGCTTCCTTTCGTTCTTCGGTAACAGTCAAGACGGGTCCACGCGAGTTACGCAGAGCGGCGCGGACGTGTCCGTGGAGACCGCCGCGTTCTCGATCCACGTCGTGCGCGGGGCGATCGAGGACTTCGACGGACACATCGAGGCCACCGCGCGTCCCGAGGAGAAGGGAGTCGTCTTCGAGGTGACGAATCGCACCCCCCACGAGCTGACGGATGTGCTGATCCTCTACAACCAATCCGGCGTGGAGCTGCCGGACATGGCGCCCGGAGAAAGCGTCACGTCCGACATATTTCTGCCCGATCCAAGGGGAAGGTTCCGCTTCCGCTCTCCGATGGGCGGCGGTTTGAAGCGAGCGCTCGTCGGCGAGCTGCGATCGATGCTGGGTCCCAGCGCCTTCGCGACGCCCCTTGTAACCGCGGTGATCGAGGGCTACGAGCTCGACATCGCGCTCGAAGGAGATCCGACTGGACCTGCCGGACGCTTCATGGTCGTGTCTCCCGTTGGTTCCGAGAGCGCCAACAGGGGCGGACGCCGGCTCGCCAAGGCCGGACGTGTGAACATCGTGTCGGTCGACGGGCGCGTCTCGCAGTACAGCCCCGGGACCGTCACGGTGGAGGGTTTCCAGAACGCGGTCTTCTCCTATCAGTCACCGGCCGGAGTCGATCCGGATCGGATCTCCGGCGGCTCCGTGCGTCTCTTCGCCCGGTCCTCCCGCCACGACCTCCTTTGCTACGACTGGAGCGCGGAAGAATGGGTCGCGGTGGCGGAGGTAGGTCGTGGGGCACGCGTAACCGCCGACGTCCCGGCGGGGGCGTTCTCGGATTCGGGAGAGGTCTTCTTCCGGATCACCCCGAAGCGCCACGGGTACGCCGAGATATTCCGCTTCGAGGTCGAGCCGGAGGTGCGCTGATGGCTCTGGCCGAACCCATCCAGGACATCGCCCCCGACACGTCGGCGCCGGCGGCGGTCGAAACGATCGCGCTGAGGAAGACGTACGGCTCCCTGGTCGCGATCGACCACCTGGATCTCCGCGTTCCCACGGGCACGATCTATGGCCTGATCGGTCCCAACGGGGCCGGAAAGACGACGACTTTCTCCGTGCTCTCGACGTTGCTGACACCGACATCGGGCGCCGCTTCGATCATGGGCCACGACCCCGTCGAGGCACCGACAGAGGTCCGGCGCGTGCTGGGCTACATGCCCGACTTCTTCGGTGTCTACGACGACGTCAAGGTGCACGAGTACCTCGACTTCTTCGCGGCTGCCTACCGGCTACCGGCAGCGAGCAGACGCGCGATCGTGTCCGACCTGCTCGAGCTCGTGGATCTGTCGCACAAGGCCGACTCCTTCGTCGATTCGCTGTCGCGCGGCATGAAGCAGCGCCTCGGGCTGGCGCGGGCGCTCGTTCACGATCCGCAGGTGTTGATCCTGGACGAGCCGGCATCGGGTCTCGACCCACGCGCGCGCGTGGAGCTACGCGAGTTGATGCTGGAGCTCCAGCGGATGGGCAAGACCGTGCTGATCTCGTCTCACATCCTGTCGGAGCTCGAAGAGGTGTGTACCTACATCGGGATCCTCGAGGCGGGCCGGTTGCTCGTTCAGGGCCGGCCGTCCGAGATCTCCGGCACCGGGGAGGGTGGCCGCAACTTCCGCGTCCGTCTGGCCGACCCCGCGAAGGCGACCGAGGCCGTCGCGGTTCTGGTGCAGCAGCGGGGCGTCAGCCTGCCCAACGAGGCGGAAAGCGGCGTGACGTTCCTTCTCTCCGGCGACGACGAGGCGGCGGCACAGGTTCTCTCTAGTTTGGTTGCCGCCGGTGTTGCGGTTACCGAGTTCCGCGAGATGACTACCGGGCTCGAGGAGCTCTTCATGAAGGTCACCAAGGGAGTTGTGCAGTGATCATCAATCCGGTTCTCGGCCGGGAGATCAAAGAGCGTATGCGCTCACGCCGCGCGATGCTGATGGTGATCGCGTTCTTGGGGCTGCTCGCGGTCATCCTCTACCTCACCTATCGCGGCGGCATCATGATGCTCAGCGACCGGTTCAGCCCGATGGCCGGGAACACCGCGTCGCTCGGCCGCTTGATGTTCGAGTGGCTCCTGTTCTTCCTGGTCATGTTCGTCGCGTTCATGGCCCCGGGTGTGGCGGCCGGAAGCATCGTGGGCGAGCGCGAGCGCCGCACGCTTCACCCGTTGCAGGTCACGTTGTTGAGCCCCCGCTCGATCGTGTTGGGCAAGCTCGGCGCGTCGATCGCCTTCGTGACGCTTCTCGTTCTCGCGACCGCGCCGTTGTTCGCGGTGCCCCTGGTGCTCGGCGGCGTCAGCCCCTGGGAGGTGATGCGCGGCTTCATCGTCATCCTGGCGCTCGAGCTGGCGCTTGCCTCATTGGCCACGTTCATGTCGGCGGTCGCCAAGCGGATCCAGTTCGCGATCGTGGCGGCGTACGGCTTGGCCGTGTTGCTGCTCGTAGGAACCGTCGTCCTTCTGGGCGCCGAGGTCCTGTGGCAGACACAACGTCACCCGCGGCGCGAGCCCAAGCCCCTGGCGATCTACCTGAACCCGGTGGCCGCGATCGCCGACGCGGTGACCGACCCCGCGGCCCCCGACTTCCTGCCCTCGCCGTTGTCTCCGCTGGGCAACTACCTGCGCGACCGCCAGATGATGGCGGACGAGGAGAGGAGATTCGGAGGCATGGCAGAGGTCGACATGGTCCAGGGCGGGGGTCAGGCCGTGATCGTCGAGGCGGGAGGTGACGTGATCCGGCACCAGGTCGAGGCATTCCCCCGCCCGGTCCCCGTTCCACCGGTCGCGTTCGACGATGCCCAGATGGAGATCCTCGATGCGGGGGGTGGGTTCGAGATCGCGAACCACAACCGGCGCCGCGAGCTGCCCGCGATCAGGCTCTGGATGATCCACGTCGTCTTCCTCCTGCTCATCAGCTCCCTCTCGCTGTGGCTGGCTGCTCGGCGTCTGCGTAGCCCGGTGGTCAAGATGATGAAGGTGAGGCACAAGACGTGAGCCGTCCCGGCCCTCAACTAGACGCGTGGCTGGCCCGGGTTCGCCGGCGGATCCGGGTGCGACGCGGATTCCGCTGGATGGGAGCCGCTCTCGTGGTGTGGGCCGGCGCGTCCGTCGCGTTGCTCCTGTTCGCGCGGGTGGAGCCCGTCGGTTGGGAGGAGACGGTGGTAGTGGTCACGTTGCCGTTCGCGGTCGTCGTCCCGTTCATCGCCGGGGTCGTTCAGAAGCTTCCGATCCATCTGACCGCTCGCGCTGCCGACCGCGATCTTGCCTCGGCCGATCGTTTGGGAACCGCGACCGAGTTCGACGCGAGGCGGCAGATAGACCTGGAACGCGAGCAGGTCTCCGACGCGACTCGGTACGCGACTGCGCACGGACCTCGCAGCGCAGCTCCGATCCGGCTGCCGGAGCAACGGCTTCTTGTCGCGGCGATCCTCGCCGTGGTCGCCATCGTCCTGATGGTCTTCGAGAACCCTATGGACGCGGTCATCGAACGCCGCGATGCCGAGCAAGCCTTGCTGGAGCAGGCGGCAGAGAACCTCGAAGAGGGGGCTCGGGAGATCGAGCAGGCGCCGATCTCCGAGAACGAGAAGAGACGATTGCTTCAAGAGCTCGAGCAGCTCGCGGAAGAGCTGCGCGACGCTCCGAGCATCGATGACGCCCTCAAGGAGCTCTTGGAGTCCGAACGACGGTTGGCCGCGCTGCAGCAGGGCGATCACATCGCCGCCAAGACGCTGATGCGCAGCTTCGAACGGTCGCTCGAGGAGAACCCTCTGACGCCGGGGGGCGCGGGAAGCGCGGCGGAGCAGTTATCGCAGCTGGCGGCCCAGATGGACGAGATGCCGGCCGAGCAACGCGGAGAGGCGGCCGAGCGCCTCGCTCAGCTGGGGGAGTCGCTCGAGGGTCTCGACCCGGAGCTCGCGGCGGCACTCGAAGGGGCCGCCGGGGCCCTCGCGGAGGGAGGCGATCCGCAGGCGGTTAGCGCGGCCGCCTCCGCGTTGCAGGCGGCCGAGGCCTCGATCGCAGCGCAGGAGTCCATCGCCGCAACCGCAGCGCAGCTCGGCAGCATCGGCGACCAGCTTGCCGCGGCCTCGGCCGCCTTGGCTCAAGGGCAGCTCCCCGGCCAGGGGCAGGCGGCGGGTCAGGGCCTGGGAGCCGGCCAAGGCCAGGGAGCGGGTCAGGGTCAAGGCCAGGGTCAGGGCCAGGGAGCCGGCCAAGGGCAGGGGACTCAGGCCGGTGCGGCCTCGGGCCAGGTCTCGGGGACCAACGCGAACTCGTCCACCGGCGCGACCGGGGGGCCGGGAACGGCCAACGGCACCGGTAACAACGCGTCCAAGGCCGGTGACGACGCGCCGGTCTTCGACCCGATCTTCGGCGGGGAGATCGCCGAGCGGTTACGCGTCGCGGGTGCCGATCAGGGTGGCCGCAATACCGAGCTCGGCACGCAGATAGGCCAGGGCCGCGACGGCGACATCCTTATCCCCTACAGCTTCGTCTACCCGGAGTGGTCCGCTCGCGCCGCCCGGTCCGTCGACACGCTTCCCATCCCCGCGTCCCTGCGCGCGTTCGTGCGCGCCTACTTCAGATCGCTCGCACCCTAGGAGGGCTAGATGGCCGATCCGCAGATAACACCGCAGCAGTACCGAGACGCCGCCATCGCGGTCGAGCGTGAGGTCGGGAAGATGATCGTCGGGCAGCAGGGTCTCGTGCGCGAGGTTGTCGTCTGTCTGCTCGCCGAGGGGCACGCGCTGATAGAGGGTGTGCCGGGTCTCGGGAAGACGATGTTGCTCCGAACGCTGGCCAGCGCGCTGAGCCTCGAGTTCTCTCGCATCCAGTTCACGCCCGATCTGATGCCGGCCGACATCGTCGGAACCCAGATCTTCAAGGAGGACGAGCAAGGGCGGCGGCGGTTCGAGTTCTCCGAGGGGCCGCTGTTCGCCAACCTCACGCTGGCCGACGAGGTCAACCGCGCCACGCCCAAGACCCAATCGGCACTGCTCGAGGCCATGCAGGAACGCGCCGCGACCGTGGCCGGGGAGACACGGCCGATGCCGCGGCCCTTCTTCGTGATGGCCACGCAGAACCCGATCGAGATGGAGGGCACGTATCCGCTTCCCGAGGCGCAGCTCGACCGGTTCCTGTTGAAGATCCTGGTCGAGCCGCCCGAGCCGGGCGACCTGGTGACGATCCTGGACCGAACGACAACCGGTTACGAGCCCGACATCGAGCCGGTGTTGGATGCGGCGACCCTGCGCTCCATGATCGCGATGACGCGCCAGGTGCCACTGGCGAGTCATCTGGCGACCTACGTGGCCACCCTGGTAGCGGCAACGAACCCGCAACGTTCGGAAGCGCCTGAGATCGTCCGGCGGTACGTCCGTTTCGGCTCGAGCCCGCGCGGCGCGCAGTCGCTGGTGCTGGGCTCCAAGGTGATGGCGCTGCTGGACGGCAGGTTGAACGTCGCCGAGGAAGACGTGGTCGCGATCGCGCGACCCGCGCTGCGCCACCGCGTGATCCTGTCCTACGAGGCCCTGGCGGACGGCGTCGCCGCCGATCAGATCGTGGATGCCGTCGTGGCACACGTGCCCTCGCCGGCCAAGGAAGTGGAAGTCCTGGGGTGAGCTGTTGTGCTTTTAGAGCCTGAGGTCCTGTCGCGGCTGGAGCGCCTGTCGCTGGCCACTCGGGCGCGCATGACCGGGGCCTATCCCGGAGGACACCGCAGCAAGAGACTGGGAAGCTCGGTCGATTTCGCAGACTGGCGCCAGTACGTTCCCGGCGACGACTACAGACGCATCGATTACCAGATCTACGCCCGTCTCGATCGGCTTTTGATCCGCCTGTACGAGGCCGAGGACGAGGTGTCTCTGCAGATCGTCCTCGACGCGACGCTGTCGATGGATTTCTCGCGGAAGTTCAGCACGGGGGCGCGCTTGGCCGGCGCGCTCGCCTATCTGGCCGCCCTGCACGGGGACCGCGCGCGCGTCTGGGTCGTCGACGCGAACGGCATCCGGCCCAGTCCCTGGGCGCGCTCGCGGGACTCGGCCATCGTTCTGATCCGCTGGCTCGAGGAGGTTCAGCCGGGCGGCAGCGGTGACCTCCCGACCGCGCTCAAGCGCTTCGCCAGCGCAGGCGGTCTCCGAGGCATGACCGTTCTGATCAGCGACCTGCTCACCGAGGACTGGGAGGCGACCGTACGGCGGCTGACGTCGCCCGGCGCCGGCGGCGCGGTTCTGCACGTCCTCGCGCGCGAGGAACTGGATCCCGAGCTGCGCGGAGACCTCCTGTTGGTGGATGCCGAGGCCGGAGGGGCCGTCGAGGTCTCGTTGTCGGAACAGGTCCTGCGGCAATATCGCGAGCGGACGAAGGCGTGGCTGCGAGCGGTCGCCGAGACCTGCCGACGCCGCAACCTGCACTACGAGTTGGTGTCCCCGGACGACGATCTCGAGGCGCTGCTGCTGGTGCGCCTTCGCGAAGGCGGTCTGGTGCGCTGATGGACGGCTTGCTCGCGCCCGCAGCTCTCGCCGCCGCGGCTCTCGCGGTGCCGATCCTGATCGTGTACATGTTGAAGACTCGCCGCCCGCGCCAGGTGATTCCCTCGACCTTCCTGTGGCGTGCGGCGACGAAGAACGTCTCCGCGAGCCGGCCCTGGGATCGCATCAGGTCGAACGTCCTGCTCTTCCTGCAGCTGCTTGCCCTCGCCGCGCTGGTGCTCGCGCTGGCCCAGCCCTACCGATCTGCGCCGGGAGTGGCGGGGGATCAGCTGGTGCTGGTCATGGACGCGTCGGGCAGCATGGCCGCGACCGATCAGGAGCCATCGCGCATCGAGGCCGCGCGAACGGAGGCGGGCCGTCTGATCGAATCGCTCGAGCCGGGCGCCACCGTCAGCGTCGTCGCGGCCGACTCGCGTCCACGTGTCCTCGTGTCATCCACGACGAATCGCGATGAGGCCATGCGTGCGGTCGAAGCCGTCGAGCCGTCCGAATCGGATGCCGACTTCGCCGAAGCCTTCCTGCTGGCCGAGAGCTTGGAGACGCCGGGCCACCCGGCCACGATCGCTCTGATCTCGGACGGCGGCCTCTCCGACGAGGAGCGCGAGCTGGTTCCGGAGGGCACGGTCGTGCGCACGGTGGGCAGCTCACCGGCGAACGTGGCGATCTCGGGACTGGAGGTCGGAGAAGGTCCCAACGGCTTCCGCGCGTTCGTCCAGATCCAGAACCACGACGCCGAGGATGCCCGGGAGGTCGAGCTCTCGCTCGAGATCGACGACGCTCCGGTCGTTGCCGACACGTTGGAGATCAAGCCGGGTGCGCTGGTCGAGCGCTCCTTCGACCTAGGCCCCCAGAGCGGCCGGCTCGTGGCCGCGATCGACGCCGAGGACACCCTGCCTCACGACAACCGCGCCTACGCCGTGTTGCAGCGTTCGGCGCCCCGCCGGATCCTGCTGGTGGGCCCGGGCAACTTCTTCCTGGAAGCCCTGCTCTCGCAGATCCCCGGCAGCGACGTGACCGTGTCCAAGACACCCCAGGATCCATCGCGCTTCGATCTGGCCATCTACGACCGCAGTGCGCCGCCGCGCAGCATCGAGGCACCCGCTCTTTTCATAGCTCCGGAGACACTGCCCGTTGGCGTCGAGGGCTCCGGCACGGTCAGGCATCCGCAGATCACGTTCGTAGCGGTCAACGATCCCTTGCTGGACCAGGTGGACCTGTCCGAGCTCGCCATAGCGCGCACCGCGGATGTCCGCGTGGCGGGCGCGCGAACCCTGATCGGCACCGGAGACGCCCCCCTGGTCGCGACCTGGACGAAGGGCAGCTATCGACGCGCTTTCATCGGATTCGCCCTCAACGAGAGCAACCTCCCGCTGCAGGTCGCGTTCCCGATCTTCGCCGACCACCTGCTGTCGTGGCTGACAGGATCGGAACCACCGTCGGCGCGCTACGCGGGGGACGCCATCGACGTCGCCCCGGTTCCGGGGGCTACCGTGATCGAAGCGGCGATACCGGGTGCCAAGGGCGAACGGTTGCTTCCCGGACAGGCGCTGGAGGAGACGGCGCGCGCGGGGTTCTACGAGCTGACCTTCCTCAACGGAGACGATCCGATCGGTGAGCGCACGATCGCCCTGTCGTTCCCGCCGTCCGAGTCCGATCTCAGGCCGCGCGATATAGAGGTCACCGCGGATCCCCGACGACCGGGTCTCACGGAGACGTCGCGCCGGCCGATCGTGGCCTGGGTGCTCGCCATCCTTCTGGCCTTCCTGATGCTCGAGTGGTGGTGGGGCCACGGGCGACCCGGTGCGCCGGCGTTGACCTCGCTGTTCAGACGGGAGCGCGCCGCATGAGGTTCTCCGATCCGCTGTGGCTGCTCGCGCTCGGCCTCGTGCCGCTGTTCTGGTTGATCGATCGCAGCGGCATCAGCGCCGTGTCGCGCCGGCAACGGAAGGTCGCTTTGGGGGTGCGGATCGGGATAGTCGTGCTCGTCGTACTGGCTCTGTCCGGGCTCGCCTTCTCTCTTCCAGAACGCCGGCTCGCGACGGTTTTCGTCGTGGACGTCTCCGACAGCGTCGCCGCCCCGGGCCGCGCGGAGGCAGAGACGTTCCTGCAGGACGCGATCGAGGCCAAACCCGACGATGCGCTGGCCGGCGTCGTGGCGTTCGGCGGGGACGCCCGCGTCGAGCTGACGATGCAAGATCAGCCCGAGCTCGTGTCCATCGCGAGCCGCCCGGATCCGTCGAGGACAGACGTGGCGCGCGCCTTGCGACTGGCCGCCGCGCTCATGCCCGAAGGTGCACGCCGGCGCGTCGTGTTGATCTCGGACGGGCGCGAGAACGTAGGCGACGCGCGCGCGGAAGCCGAGTCGCTGGACATCCGCCGGATGGAAGTGGACACGGTTTCGGTGTCCGGGGGCACGGGGCCCGACTCTGCCGTCCTCCGGGTCGACGCACCGGCGCGGGTGCGCGTCGACGAGACCTTCGACATCCAGGCGGTGATCGGCTCGAACACGAGCGGTCCGGGCACACTCGTCGTGCGTCGAGGGAGCCGTGTGGTCGAGCGGCGCGAGATAACGGTGGAGCCGGGGGAGCAACGCATCGATCTGAAGGGCCACGCCGGGGAGCCCGGCTCGCTGACGTATCGCGTCGAGCTGCAAACCGCCAGCGACTCGGTCGCGCAGAACGACTCCGCCGCATCGCTCACGCTGGTTAGCGGCAAGCCTCGCATCGTCGTCGTCCAGGGCTCGCCCGGCGAGGGGGCCGAGCTGGTTCGCGCGCTCGAAGCGCGCGGACTGATCGTCCGGCGCGCGACGATGGGTTCGTTCCCAAGCGGCGAGGAGATGGCGTCGCTCGATTCGATCGTCCTCGTGGATGTCCCCGCTACCGCCTTCACCGAGGCGCAGATCGGGAGCCTCGAAGGATTCGTCCGCGACCTCGGCCGAGGCCTCGTGACGGTCGGCGGAGAGGCGTCCTGGTCGCTCGGCGATTACCGCGACTCGCGTCTGGAGGCGTTGTTGCCACTGAACTCCGACATCAAGGATCCACGGAGGCGGCCGGCGATCGCGCAGGTGCTGGCGATCGACACCTCCGGCAGCATGACGGCGTGTCACTGCAACCCCGACGGCATGGGCAGCCGCGAGGAGGGCGGCGTCAACAAGACGGACATCTCGCGCTCTGCGGCGGCACGGGCGATCGAAGCCCTCACCGCGCAGGACGAGGTGGGCATCCTGGCCTTCAACACGCGCTCTCGGTTCGTGGTTCCACTCAGCCAGCTACCCCCCGATGAGGTCGTACGCGAGGGGCTCGAGAGCCTGCAGCCGCGCGGCGGAACGAACATCCCCCAGGCCCTCAAAGAGGCCGTCGAGGCCTTGAAGACGTCGAAGGCCTCGCTCAAGCACATCGTGATGTTCACCGACGGCTTCACGAACACGAAGACGCTCGTTCCCGCCGCTCGCGAGGTGCGCAAGAGCGGCATCACGCTTTCGGTTCTGGCTACCGGCGAGGGCCCCGGCGACGAGTTGGAGAAGATGGCCGAAGCGGGAGGAGGACGCTTCTACGCGGGTCGCAACCTGCACGAGATCCCCGAGCTGCTGATGAACGAGGTCGTGATCGCAACGCGTCGCTACATCAACGAGGGCGTGTTCTATCCGAAGATCACCGGATCCTCGGCAGCGACGGAGGCTCTGACCAGCACGCCTCCTCTGCTCGGCTACGTCGGAACGTCGCAGAAGTCATCGGCGTCGGTGTTGATGGCCGCCGGCAAGTACGACGACCCTCTCCTCGCGACGTGGAGGACCGGTCTCGGCATCGCCACGTCGTGGACGTCGGACGCGAAGTCGCGCTGGTCTCGCCGATGGGTCGACTGGGAGGGCTTCGCCGATTTCTGGTCCGACGTCGTGCGCGAAACGCTGCCGGCCGCGGCCATGCCCGGGTTCTCGTCGCGTGCCTTTGCGACAACGAGTGGTGTCGAGGTCACGGTCGAGGCCGAGGACGAGATCCCGGAAGGGACCTCGGCTACGGCGCGCGTGGTGACACCGGACGGCGAGACGCATCGCATCGTTCTGTCGCGTTCGGGCCTCACGTCGTTCGAGGGCATCGCTCCCGCCGGCCCGGCCGGCGTCTATCTCGTCTCGGTGGCTCTGGAGGACGAGGGGCGCTCGCTGTATCGCGAGACCGTCGGCGCCGTTCGCTCCTACAGCGCGGAGTACCAGCCCGGCCCGGCCGACGAGACCTTCCTCCGCGAGGTCGCGAGCTCGGGCGGAGGCCGCTACTCGATCGAGCCGGCGGATTCCTTCGATCCGGACCTGCCTTCGGGACGTC
Organism: Actinomycetota bacterium; assembly: GCA_035249925.1. Taxonomy (GTDB): domain Bacteria; phylum Actinomycetota; class CADDZG01; order CADDZG01; family WHSQ01; genus MB1-2. The sequence goes on along the minus strand of DATFFR010000091.1, from coordinate 1,901 downwards.
GGACGGTCGAGGTCACGAACTGGCTCGTGCTGCTGGCCGCCCTGCTCTTCCCGGTCGACGTCGCGCTGCGCCGCGTGATCCTGACGCGAGACGACATCGCGGCCGCCAAGGCATGGCGCCCCGGCTGGTGGGGCGGCGACGGCGCGTTGGAGGGACCCCGGACGGATACCGCCGCGCGCGACGCGGCTCACGTGGGCCAGCTGCTCAAACGCAAGGAGGACGTGGTCGAGGCCCGGAAGGCCCGGAACGCTCCACCCACTCCGGACGTACCACTCGGTCCCACGGCGCCGGAGGAGCACTCCGATGCGGCCGCTTCACCAGAGCCGAAGCGTCGCCGCCTCGCTCGCAAGAAAGCGCCGTCTCCGCCGCCCGCGGCGCCGGAGGAAGACGCGTCGCACGTATCCCAGCTGTTGAAGCGCAAGCGAGAGACCCGCGGCGACGAGTAGGGACCTGCCGTAGGTTCAGGTGCACCGTTGCGTAAGTTCCGTCGCGGACGTTACTTCCGCGCCGGAGCACTAGGGTGGCGGGATGCCAGAACGGCTCGTGGTCATCGGGGGCGATGCCGCCGGGATGAGCGCCGCGTCGCAGGCGCGGAAGCGCCGGGGCCGCGACCGGCTCGAGATCGTCGCCTTCGAACGGGGCCATCACACCTCTTATTCGGCTTGCGGCATCCCGTATCTCGTCGGAGGGGTCGTGGAAGAGGTAGACGCCCTGATCGTGAGGAAGCCAGAGGTGTTCCGCGAGAAGCAGCAGATCGACGTTCGCATGCGTCACGAGGTGACGGCGATCGATCTCGACGCCCGAGAGGTCCGCGCCCGTGACCTCGAGAACGAGCGCGATGTCGTCGAGGGCTTCGACCAACTGTTGATCGCGACGGGGGCGAAGCCTCTCCGGCCTCCGATCGAGGGCTCCGACGCCACGGGGATCTTCGGGGTCCAGGTGCTCGACGACGGACTCGCGATCGAGCAGTTCCTCGAGACCCAGAAGCCGAAGAAGGCAGTGATCGTCGGCGGGGGATACATCGGTCTCGAGATGGCCGAGGCACTCGTGAACCGCGGCCTCGAGGTCACCCTTGTGGAGCGCGACGAGCAACCGATGTCGACGCTCGATCCGGATATGGGCAAGTACGTCACCGAGGCGCTGGAGGGTCTCGACATCACGGTGCGTACCGGCGAGGAGGTGACCAGGTTCGAAGCCGAGAACGGTTTCGTCTCCGCGGTCCGCACGGAGGCGGGACGCATCGAGGCCGAGGTAGTCGTGCTGGGGCTCGGTGCGCGCCCTAACACCGAGCTGGCCGAGAGCGCCGGCGTGCCTCTTGGGACGAGCGGCGGGATCAAGGTCGACCGTCGTATGCAGACCGAGGTCGACGGCGTTTGGGCCGCCGGCGATTGTGCGGAGAAGTTCCATCTCATCTTGCGCAAGGGCGTCGCGATCGCCCTCGGAACCCACGCCAACAAGGAGGGCCGCGTTGCCGGGATCAACCTGTCCGGCGGCTACGAGACCTTTCCCGGCGTTGTGGGGACCGCGGTGACAAAGGTCTGCGGGATCGAGATAGCTCGAACGGGCCTGACCGAAGCGGAAGCCGCGGAGTCGGGTTTCGAGTTCGTGACCGCGACCGTGGATTCCACAACCAGGGCCGGCTACTTCCCCGGGACGATGAAGATCAAGACCAAGATGGTCGTCGAGCGTGTCTCCGGCCGTCTTCTGGGCGCGCAGATCCTCGGCCAGGAGGGCGCCGCCAAACGGATCGACGTCCTGGCGACCGCGCTGTGGAACAGGATGACGGTCGACGACATGTTGAACATGGACCTCGGCTACGCGCCGCCGTTCGCCCCGGTGTGGGACCCCGTCCTCATCGCGGCCCGCAAGGCATGGGCGCGAGTCGAAGAGACGATCGAAAC
>DATFFR010000090.1:0-5092 GCA_035249925.1 Actinomycetota bacterium | reverse complement strand
CGCCCCGAGCACGACGATCGCATCGGCGCTGTGCACCTCGTCGTGATGCGATTGGTCCCAGACCCGGTAGGCGAGCCACGCCGGATACGCCAGTACCGCCACGATCACCAGAAGGACCAGCCTCCGTGCCAGCCTCATGCCGGAGAGGCTAGCCCCTACACAAGGGTTTTTATGGTTTGGGATCGCAGAGTCGAGCGACGGGCAGCGAGCGGAGCCGGGCCTCTGTTCAACCAGCCGCCCTCCCGTTGGAAGGAGCGGAGCCGGGCGCCCCGCCGCGCTGCTAGATGAACTTGCGTACGCGGCGGAGCCGTGGCCCCGCCCGGAGGGAGTCAAAACGGTTTCGACCGCAGGGTGGGGTTCGGTCCGCCGCCCCAATGTGCGCCCGGCGGAGCGGGTTCCCGGCGGAGCGGGCCCTAGAGGGAGTTGAAGAGAGCGGCTTGCTTGACCTCGTTGATCGCCTTGGTGACCTTTATGCCGCGGGGGCACGCATAGGTGCAGTTGAAGGCGGTGCGGCACTTGAAGGCGCCGTCCTTCTGGCTGAGGATCTCGAGGCGCTCGCGGCCCCCCCGGTCGCGGGAATCGAAGATGAACCGGTGGGCGTTGACGATGGCGGCAGGCCCGACGTATTCCTCGTCGGCCCAGAAGATGGGGCAAGAGGTGGTGCAGGCGGCGCACAGGATGCACTTGGTGGTGTCGTCGTAGCGCTCGCGGTCCTCGGGCGACTGGAGCCGCTCGCGATCGGGCTCGCGCTCGTGGTCGTCGGTGATCAACCACGGCTTGACGGCGAGGTAGCCCTGGAAGAACGGGTCCATGTCGACGACGAGGTCCTTGACAATGGGCAGCCCGCGGATGGGCTCGACGGTGATCGGCTGCTTGAGGTCCTTCACGAGCACCTTGCAGGCCAGCGCGTTCTCGCCGTTGATGACCATCGCGTCGGAGCCGCAGATGCCGTGCGCGCAGGAGCGACGCAGCGCGAGCGAGGTGTCCTGGAACCACTTGATCTTGTGCAGGCAATCTAGCAACCGCTCCATCGGCTGGGCTCGCACCGTGTAGTCCTCGAAGTGAGCCTCCCGATCCCTCTCCGGGTTGAAACGCAGCACCCGCAGGCGGACGTCGATCTCGTGCGCGCCCTCGACCTCTTGTTCGACCAGCGCCATCAGTACTTCCTCTCCACCGGCACGTAGCGGCCCATCGTCACGTCCTTGTAGTTGAGCTCGACCTCGCCGTCCGACGTCTTGGTGATGAACGAGTGCTTCAGCCAGTGGTCGTCCTCGCGCAGCTGGTGATCCTCGCGGTAATGGCCGCCGCGGCTCTCGGTGCGAGCCTTCGCCGAGACCACCAGCGCTTCGGCCATATCGATCAGGTAGCCGAGCTCGATGTGCTCGGTGATCTCCGTGTTGTAGACCTTGCTGCGGTCTCGGACCCGGCATTCGTCGTATCGGCGGCGCAGCTCGGTGATCTCGTCGAGAGCATCACCCAGTGACTCGTCGGTCCGGACGACCGAGGCCTTGTCCATCATCACGCTCTGCAGACGGCTGCGGATGTTGGCGGCGTACTCGGGCCCACCCCCCTCGTAGAGCCCCGCGATCCACTCCTCGACGTGTTTGGCCGGTTCCTCGGGGATGTCCGGGAGCTTGTTGTCGTTCGCGTACTCGGCCATGGCCAGTCCGCCGCGCCGGCCGAACACCACGATGTCGAGCAACGAGTTGGTCCCGAGCCGATTCGCACCGTGCACCGAAACGCAGGCGCATTCGCCGGCTGCGTAGAAGCCCGGGACGACGTTGCCGAGGTGGTCCGCTCGTACGGCCGCTTCGATGTCGGTCGGGATGCCACCCATCGCGTAGTGCGCGGTGGGCACGATAGGCACGCCTTCCTTCAGCGGATCGACGTCTAGGTAGGTGCGTGCGAACTCGGTGATGTCGGGCAGCTTGGTCTCGACGACGTGCGGGTCGACGTCGGTGAGGTCCAGCAATATGTAGTCCTTGTCGGGTCCGGCGCCCCGCCCCTCTTTTATCTCGAAGAATTCGGCTCGGGACACCATGTCGCGTGGAGCCAGGTCCTTGATCGTTGGGGCATAGCGCTCCATGAAGCGTTCGCCGTCGGCGTTTCGCAGGATCGCACCCTCGCCGCGCGCCGCTTCCGACAGAAGGATGCCGAGGCGGTACAGACCCGTGGGGTGGAACTGGAAGAACTCCATGTCCTCGAGCGGAAGCCCTCGCCGGAACACGACGCCCGGACCATCCCCGGTCAACGTGTGCGCGTTGGACGTGATCTTGAACATCTTCCCGTAGCCGCCGGTCGCGAAGAGCACCGACTTGGCGCGGAAGACGTGCAGATCGCCGGTCGCGATCTCGTAGGCGATGATGCCGGCGCAGACGCCGTCGACCAACAGCAGATCCAGCACGAAGAACTCGGAGAAGAACTCGACGCCCTCCTTGTTGCACTGTTGATAGAGCGTCTGAAGGATCATGTGCCCGGTGCGGTCGGCCGCGTAGCAGGCCCGCTTGACGGGGGCTTCGCCGTGGTTGCGGGTGTGGCCGCCGAAGCGACGCTGGTCGATCTTGCCGTCGGTCGTGCGGTTGAAGGGAAGTCCCATCCGCTCGAGCTCGAGCACCGAGTCGACCGCCTCTTTGCACATGACGTCGACCGCGTCCTGGTCGGCCAGGAAGTCGCCGCCCTTGACGGTGTCGAAGGCGTGCCACTCCCACGAGTCCTCCTCGACGTTCGCGAGGGCCGCGCACATGCCGCCCTGAGCGGCGCCCGTGTGAGAACGGGTCGGGTACAGCTTCGAGACGACTGCGGTCTTGCACCGCTTGCCGGCCTCGAGAGCGGCGCGCAGCCCCGCCCCCCCGGCGCCGACGATGACGGCGTCGTACTCGTGGGTTCGGATCATCAGGCTGTCGACTCTGGGTTGAAGGTCACGAGGACGGCGGTTCCCATTATCAGGAGCACTGCCGTCACGGTGTAGAGGAACGCCTTGATGGTGGTGCGCTTTGCCGGCGACTTCACGTAGTCGTCGATGATCACGCGCAGTCCGTTCGCGCCGTGCAGCAGGGCAAGGAACAACATGACCCAGTCGAACGTCTTCCAACCGACGTGCGTCCATCGCTCGGACACGAACTCGAAGTCGACGCGCTCAACGCCCTCACCGATGAGATGCATGATGTAGAGGTGGATCAGGACCAGGAAGAGCAGGATGATCCCGGAGATCCGCATGAAGAACCACGACCACACCTCGAACGACGAAGGACGCCGATCGGCGGTGAACGCCTTCGGTTTGTGTTTGCGGTAAACGTCGGTGACCGTCGCCATGCGGCGAGAATCCTAACCGTGGGACCAGCGCACTAGCATGTCCTCATGACCCAAGACAGAACCACCGATTCCGGCATCGAGATACAGCCGGTCTACGGAGCCGAGGGAGCTCCCGGCGACGCATCCGAGAAGCTCGGAGCCCCCGGGGAGTACCCGTTCACGCGCGGGGTCTATCCCGGGATGTACCGGCAGCGGCTCTGGACGATGCGCCAGTACGCCGGGTTCGGCAGCGCGGAGGAGACGAATGCGCGGTTCAGATACCTCCTCGAGGCGGGACAGACCGGGCTGTCGGTGGCCTTCGACCTTCCGACCCAGATGGGATACGACTCCGATCACCCGAAGGCGATGGCCGAGACGGGCCGGGTGGGTGTCGCGATCGACTCGCTCGCCGACATGGAAGCCCTCCTCAAGGACATCCCGCTGGCTGAGGTCTCGACGTCCATGACGATCAACGCAACGGCGTCGATCCTGTTGCTGCTCTACCAACTTGTGGCCGAGAAGCAGGGCGTGCCACCCGAGAAGATCACCGGGACCACCCAGAACGACATCCTCAAGGAGTACACGGCCCGCGGGACCTACATCTATCCGCCGAAGCCGTCGATGCGGATCATCACCGACCTGTTCGCGTACTGCCGTGACGAGCTGCCGCGCTGGAACACGATCTCGATCTCCGGTTACCACATGCGCGAAGCAGGTTCGACCGCGGTCCAGGAGGTCGCGTTCACGATCGCCGACGGAATCGCGTACGTGCAGGCCGCGCTGGACGCAGGTTTGAAGGTCGACGAGTTCGCTCCGCGCCTGTCCTTCTTCTTCGCGTGCCACATGAACTTCTTCGAAGAGGTGGCGAAGTTCCGAGCCGCGCGGCGGCTGTGGGCTCAGGTCATGAAGGAGCGGTTCGGCGCGCAAGATCCGAAGAGCATGATGCTGCGCTTCCACACCCAGACAGGGGGAGCCACACTCACGGCGCAACAGCCGGAGAACAACATCGTGCGGACGGCCCTCGAGGCTCTTGCGGCCGTGATGGGCGGAACCCAGTCGCTGCATACCAACTCCTTCGACGAGGCGCTTGCGCTGCCCAGCGAGAAGGCAGCGCGCATCGCGCTGCGGACTCAGCAGGTCATCGGGTACGAGTCGGGTGTTGCGGACGGCGCGGACCCGTTGGGCGGCTCGTGGATGGTCGAGTCGCTCACCGACGAGATCGAGCGTCGCGCGCTCGAGTACCTCGAGCGCATCGACGGGATGGGAGGGGCCGTAGAGGCGATCGAGTCCGGGTGGATGAAGGGCGAGATCGAGGACTCGGCTTTCCGTATCAATCAGGGCATCGAGTCGGGGGAGCGCGTCGTCGTGGGTGTGAATCGCTTCGAGCTCGACACCGAGGAGCCGGTCGAGCTACACGCGCTGGACCCCGACCTCCAACGCAGACAGATCGACCGGCTCACGGCGATACGTCGAGATCGCGATCAGGCCGAGGTCGACGCTGCGCTCAAGGAGCTCGAGGAAGCCGCTCGAGGGAGCGACAACCTCCTCTATCCGATGAAACAGGCACTCGGCGCGTACGCGACGCTCGGCGAGGTATCTGATGTGCTGCGAGGCATCTTCGGCGAATACGAGCCGCGCGCGTGACGATCGAGAGGATCGCGGTCATAGGCGGCACCGGCGACCTGGGTTTCGCCCTTGCCTGTCGCTGGGCCCGGGCCGGCTTCGACGTCGTGATCGGTTCGCGCGAGGAGGCCAAGGCCAAGGCCGCAGTCGAGAAGCTCCTGGAACTCGTCCCCGACGC
>DATFFR010000089.1:0-32242 GCA_035249925.1 Actinomycetota bacterium | reverse complement strand
TTGAAGTCGAAGATCTCCACTCCGCCGTTCTCGGCGTGTTCGTCGGCGGTCCAGATGCGGTTGCCATCCCAGTAGGCCGCCCAGGGGCTGAACTGACCGTCGTTCTGGTAGAAGCCGACCTCCACGGGCGCGCTCGGGTCGGTGAGGTCGAGCACGTTGATCCCGCCCTGGTACCACGCGGTCGCCAGAAGACGCGTGCCGGGCTTGAAGTTGTACATGTGCGCGGTACACCAGGTCGCCGGCGTGGCCCAGAAGCTGGAGACCGCCGAGCCGCGGTCCACGGTGTGGTAGCCGAGCAATATCGGGGCCGCCGGGTTGGAGATGTCGTAGAACCACAGCGCGCCGGTCGGGATGCCGGTGCAGGACGTCACCCCGTGTGCCTCATCCCCGACCACGAGGAGGTTCCCGTCCGGGCTGATGGTCGCCGAGTGGTTGAAGAACACCTGCGGTGTTGGGATGCGCGAGATCGTTACCGGCGCGAGTGGATCGCTCACGTCCCACAGCTGCGTCTCGGCTCCGCCGGCGCAGGCGGCGAGCTTCATGTCCTTCTTGATCAGAAAGCCGACGTCGTGACAACCGATCCCGTTCGAGCGGTACTCGACGATTTTGGGTTTCGTTGGGTTGCGGAAATCGACGATCTCCTCGATACCTCCACGGAGGTCACCGCAACAACCGTTGGGCGACACGTAGACGATCGGCTTACCCGGGTAGGCCGTGATCGTGTGGCTCGATACCGCCTCGCTGCCGCCGACGAGACGGGGGTTCTTTGGATCGCGGACGTCCACCATGGCAACACCCTGGACACCGCATCCACCCGAGGCGTCGAAGGCTATGAATCCCTTGTGCAGCGACTCGACCTCGGTGCCTCCGATCGCGGCTTCACAGTCCAGGGCACCGATGACTCTGCGCGACTCGCGGTCGATGACGCTGACGCTCTTCTCGCCGACGGCATAGAAGTGGTCCCCTTGCATGGCGAGCTCTGTGATCCGCCCGATCTTCAGATCGGCGATCTGCTTTACGTTGTCGCTCTTGACAGGAGCTGCGGTCGCAACCGACGCCAGCAGTACCACGAGGATCGCGGCCTGGGGGAGAAGCTTCTTCACATCCGCCTCCACTAGAGATGTTCGCTCCGAAGAGCTTCGCCGCAGGAACCGGAAGTCCTGGGGGCTCTCGGGCCAAGACGCCGCCCTCCTGGGAAGCCGGCGGCTCTGTCTGGGCCCTCGCCACGCGTGACCAAGGCGATGACGGACATTCGGGACCCATTGCGGCTGCGTTCAGTCTGCGCCCGACCCTTGCCGCGCGACCTGCCTCCGTACCGTCCACGCGGGGATTGAATCGAGGCCCGAGAGTGCTTGCACTGGTGGCCTTGACCGCGTCACCCTGGGAGCATGCGCCGGCTCGTGCAGCGTTACATCCGGTGGCGCGGCGCCTCGATCGTCCGCCACGCGTCCTTCATCTCGGCAACTGCACTCACCACGTTCTCTCTCGTGGTGCTTCCCGGTCAGTGGATCCCGGTGCTTTTCCGGGACGACCTGACTGTCATAGGTCTGTCCCTCGTGATCCTCGGGCTCGGCTCTTTGGTATCGACGAAGTCGCTCGCCCGACGCGCGCGGTTCGAGACGCGGACCTGCCTGACGGTTTCCCTGACGGTAGCGGGTGTCCTGGTCGTCGGCGCGAGCGCGTTGCACAAGACGCTTTTCGATGGCATCGGTCGGCCGGAACCCATCGAGCTCGTTCTCGGCGTGGCGTTCGTCGGGGTGTGCGCGCTGCTTGGAGCAGCCACGGGGAGACTGCTCGGGCGTGGGCCTCGCGCGTTCAGCTCCATAGCGACCGTCGCGGTCGTGATCGTGGCGGCTGCGGCGGGAGTCTGGTTGTTCTCGTATTTCTTGCCCAAGACCTTCGAACCGAATTACGTCGCGTCGGAACAACGGTGCGAGGTGAGGAACGGGATCGAGTACTGCGCGAACCCAGGCTACGAGCCCTTCATCGATCGGTGGCAACCTGTCGTCGAAACCGTCATCGCGGCGACCCCGGTGGAGGTCGAGCGCTCGGAGATCCTGATCGCTCAGATGCTCGACAACAACGAGATGCGCGTGGACGACTCGTCCGCCTCGCCGGGACTCGACTGGGGCAGAGGGGCCGGCACCGGCGTCGCCGAGCTTGCGCTCGGCTTGGACATGGCGAACTGGGTCACGGGCCTTGACACCCAACTCGTGTCCGTCGATCCCGCCGAGCCCCAGATCACGTGTGACCAGGGCAACAATGCGCGGTCGGTCGTCGCCTACTGGTTGGCCGGCCAGGTGGGCCCCGCGGCGGAAACGGTCATCGGCGAGCTCGGGTGCTGCGCGGACGCCATAAGCGGCAGCACCTTCGGTGCTCCTGCCACCGGGGGCGACTACGACCTGGCAGTGCGACTGCTCGCCCGGCCCTCCGCCCAGGTGAGCACCGGCATCGCGAAACACTGGGACGAACTCGTCGACCCCGAAACTTCGACCGCCCGACTAGGCGAGATCTTCGACCTGGACATCGAGGAGACGGGCGACCACGGCTCCGACGAGGCTCCGCCGGCCTGTGCATCCCGCTTCGGGTAACCGGTCGCCGCCCCCCGTTTGCCCGCTTCCGTGTCCGCTCCCCTCTCGAGATCTCTTCTTGACATATTCCTATATCGGCATATGATGCCTTCCATGGCACGAGCAGCTACCACGACCGATGCGTTCAACGCTGTTGCCGAACCGGTGCGGCGACAGATCCTGGACGCGCTGGCCGACGGCGAGCGTCGGGTCAACGACCTGGTGGTCCTCCTCGAGCTCCCCCAGCCGCAGGTGTCCAAGCACCTACGGGTCCTGCGTGAGGTCGGGTTGGTGCGGGTTCGACCGGAGGGACGCGAGCGGATCTATCGACTGGACGGCCGCTCCCTTCGACCGATCCACGACTGGGTCAAGAACTACGAGCGCATGTGGAGCGAGCGCTTCGATGCTCTCGACGACGTGTTGGAAGACCTGAAGAAGGAGGAAGGACGTGGCAACGATGACAACTAGCCATTCGGCGAAGCTGACGTTTCCGAGCGACACCCAGATCCTGATCACGCGGGACTTCGCGGCCCCCAAGGAGCTCGTCTACAAGGCGGTGACGACTCCGGAGCTCGTGAAGAGGTGGTGGAACGCCAAGCGCGGCGAGGTCACCACGGCCGAGATCGACCTCCGAGTGGGCGGCAGGTGGCGCTCCGTCATGGTGACGCCCGACGGGTTCGAGGTTGGCTTCCACGGCGAATACCGCGAGATCGTCCCGAACGAGCGGATCGTTCAGACCGAGGCGTACGAGGGAGCTCCGGACCCGGACGACAACGCGACTACGAACACGATGACGCTCGTAGAGCAGAACGGCGTCACGACGATGACGGTGCTGATCGACTGCCCCAGCGCAGAGGTGCGAGACGCCATCGTCGAGTCGGGCATGGAAGAGGGCCTTCAGGACGCCTACGACCTGCTCGAGGAGGTCGCCATCTCCCTGCGCTAACGATCGATCGAAAAGACCGAAAGGGGCGCCGGCCGCGGCCGGCGCCCCTTCTGCATTCGGCTCGAACTGCGCTGTCGGCCGCTGGCTGGGCAAGCATCGTTTACGCCCTCATCGGGCATCTATAGGGCATGAGAACGCTACGAAGCACCCCGATCCTGGTACTGCTCGGATTGCTGGCCCAACCTATGTTGGCGCCGTCCGTGGATGCACAAGAGGCCACGAACGGACGCATCGTCGCTTCCCGCTGGCTCAGGACCGAAAGCGCAAATGAGGACATCTTCACGGTCAAGCCGGACGGTACGGGCGTCCGCCACCTCACCGATGGAGATCCACGAGACGTCGATCCTCAGTGGTCGCCCGACGGGGCGCGCATAGCATTCGTGAAAGAAAATCTCGATCTCCGAAAGCGCGACTCGCTGTGGGTCATGAACCGCAACGGCCGGCAGAAGCGGCGCTTGGACGAGCGACGCTATTTCTTAAGTCTGGACTGGTCTCCCGACGCCACCAAGCTCGTCTTCGCAGCAACCGATCGAGGGGACACGGAGCTCTACGTGCTCGATCTGGCCACGGACGAGATCACTCAACTGACCGACACGCCCGACTCCTACGAGACCGACCCCTCGTGGTCACCCGACGGGACTTTGATCGCCTACGCCTCGAACGGTCTTAGAGGGGATATCCACACGATCGAACCCGACGGCGAGAATTCGACACCTCTCACCGAGAACGGGGAGGCCTACGCACCCGAGTGGTCTCCCGACGGCAGTCGGATCGCCTTCGAGACGACCCGAGACGACGAAAACGGCCGGCCGCCCACCGGAGAGGGTCCGTACACATCGGAGATCTACGTGATGGACTCCGGCGGCGAGAACGAAACACGGATCAGCAATCTTCAAGACACGTGGGACGAAGAGATGGCGTGGGTGACGAACGACCTGATCACCTGGAGGGCGCGTTACGACGACGACGTCAATGACGGCCCTGGGGCCGACCTCGACATCTACATCGCGCGGAGCGATGGCAGCGACAGGAAGAATCTCACTGCGAATCGAGGCACGCACGACTTCAACCCTGCGCCGTCTCCGGACGGGCGTTGGATCGCATTCTCTCGGGAAGCCGAACGAGGACGCGAGAGCGGCCTCTTCAAGATGAGGATCGATGGCTCTGGAGTCAAGAAGCTTCTGCCGGCAACGCGGGGCGAAGCGCCTTCGTATATCGACTGGGGAGTAGCAGCCACCTAGCAGCCGAATCGCTGCTAGGTGGCGGAGCTCCCGGTCTACCTGCCCACAGGGTCACGCTGCAGTGGGAACCGATCCGATGATTTTTCCTATCCTCCCGGGTCTAAAGGGATAGGCCGATCACCCACGGAAAAAGGAGCTACATCATGCGTCTGGTTCTGAGTGAGTTCATCAGCCTCGACGGCGTCATCCAGGCCCCGGGAGGGCGCAAGGAGGACACCGACGGTGACTTCCAGCATGGTGGGTGGTCGATGCGTTACTTCGACATGGATGCGATGGGCTCCGCCATCGACGAATCGATGCAGAAGACCGACGCATACGTTTTCGGCCGCCGCACCTGGCAGGTCTCGGCGGAGGCATGGCCGCAGAGGCAGGGCCAGGACCCGTTCGCCGACAAGCTCAACTCGATACCGAAGTACGTCGCGTCGCGCACCCTGTCCCAGGACGACCTGACGGCATGGAACAACTCACACCTCCTCGATCCCGACGACGCCCTCGGCGCGATCGCGAAGCTCAAGACACAGGACGGAGGGGACATCTCGTGCTACGGCAGCGCCAACTTTGCCGCCCAGCTGATCGAGAACGACCTCGTCGACGAGTACAACCTGATGATCGAGCCGGTCATCCTCGGGGGCGGCAAGCGGCTATTCCCCGAAGACGGGGTTTTGCGAGGTCTCGAGCTGGTGTCGAGCGTCACCGCCGGCACGGGCGTCCAGATCTGCAGATACCGGCGCCCGTAGGGCGCCTAGAAGATGACTCGGCGCGATCTAGCCGTTTAGCTCGCCGGCCCGGTCGCCCGAAGCTCGCTCCTGCGACGCGCTCTTGAACAAGTGCCCGGATACCACGAATAGCACGATGAACATCCCGTGCAGGCCCAGGAGCTCGGGGATCGAGGTCGCCGGCGACTCGTGTTTCCCGCCGACAAGCGCGATAACGGCGATCGCGGCCATAGCGAGTGCGCTGGCGAACATGGCGCCGGCCATCCCATCCGGTCGGAAGCGTGCGATGAACGCACCGACGATCCCGACGCCAAGAACAGCCGCGTAGATGCGGTCGAAGGGATCCCCCTCCTGCCCTACCAGTCCAAGGGCGAGGATGCCGTACACGAGGATGACAGCCGCGGCGAGTCCAACACCGACGGCGAACCGGTACGGGCGACTCTCGATCCTAGATCTCAGTGCAGAAGCGATCACGTTAGGACCCCCTTTGACTATTCATTGTGCGCGATCTTCGCGACCGTTTGTCAGGGATCCGTCAAGGGTTCGGCAAGGTCTGTCGTTGATCGACCATCACGCGGCCGAGCCCGACCACTACGAGCTCCTGCGTCCTCGACCAGAGCTCCGTATGCCGCAAGCACCCCGAGGGGAAGGACGAAAACCGACATCAAGCCTGCTCGGCGTGCGCCGGCTGTGAGACGGGGCGCGTTACCGGACCAGGACGGGCGGAGTATCTGTTCATTGGGGCGACACAGATGGCACCGCCCCGGAACACGAATGAGAGTCCACTCTGGAGGTTGGTCATGGATCCATCGCCCGTCGCACGGGTTCTTGCCGTCATCGTCGGGATCGGTTGCCTGGTCGCGTTGGCCCCAGCCCAAGCGGCGGTCCCCACCCGAAGCGCGCTCGTTGCCAAGGATCCGAAGGGTGATTGGGGAGGTACGGCCGGATCGGCCGCGTCGTCGGCTGTTGCCGGCCTCGGCTTGGACCTCGTACATGCCAGGATCCACCTGCCGACAGCTGATGAGATCGAGTTTCGCCTTGGCCTTGCGTCGCCCCCAAATGAGAATGCATTGTTCGCCTCGACGTATCTCTGGCCATTCCGCGTGGGAAAGGACGAGTTCCGCATCGTCAGCTGCCAACCGGACAGCGCATGCGACGGACCGGCGCGAAAGGTGCGCCTCGAGAGCTGCGTCGCAGATAACGTAGGCGTACCACCGGTCCAGGTGGAAACGGCTACGTGCAAGGTGTTGGAGGAGACCGAGATCGAGCTCGATCAACTCACGTCGGAGATCGTGTTCAGATTCGGCCGGTCGTCCCTCACCCTGGTCGCGGGCAAGCGGATAACGGCTCCGTCTCCAGATCCTGTTACGTCGGAGGCCGACACGATCTATGCCGCGCTGCGCAACAGCATCGATTTCCAAGAAGGCGTCAGTGGGACACGGATCGCCACGGAAGACGAGATGGAGATCACCGGGACTTTCACGATTCCCCGTCGAGGCTAGATCGGACGGTATGCGCTAGCCGTTCAACCCGATCCGACCTCGAACTCGGTCTCGATCTCGTTCTCGAAGTCCTGGAAGACGTAGGTCCGGCCCTCCTCGAATGTGATCCGAAGCGAGATCGCGTCTCCCGGCGGGATCGACTGAAGTCCGCCGGGGAAGACCGCCGGGGCGGGACCCTTCTGGCCCGTCCCGAACCAACGGTCGATGTCCTCGAGCGCGTTGCCCTCCTCCGGCGAGAACAGCGCGAACTCGTGAGTCTTCGTGCCCCCGTTCACGAGCTCCACCCAGTGGTCGCCCGCTTCGATCTCCTGTACGTCGAAGGCATCGTCCGTAACGGTCACGGTGTACTCGGGCGCCGGAGCCGATGCTCCCGAGGTGCCCTCTACATCGAACAGCGTCACCATGCCCTCGGCCGCGTGCGGGGTGTAACCCTTCTCCCCTGCCACCGGGAGCATGCACACGAACCCGTAGGTGCCCGGCTCGAGGTCGCGCGCCATGGCGGTCGAGTAGCCGGGCGATAGGACCGGGATGCCGGACAGATCGTCGGCCCCCTTCGGGGGTCCGCCCTGGTTCAGGGCGCGTTCGATGTCCTGGATCGTGGTGCCCTCCTCGACGCGCCAGAAACCGACCTCGTGATGAGCGTCGCCCTGGTTCGTGAACTCGAAGGTGACGTTCCCTCCGGTGATCTCTTCTGCGGACATACCGAAGGCGAACTCGGTCAGTCCGACCTCGACGACGTTCTGTTGCGGTTCGGGCGTACCCGCCGCATCGTCCCCAGTGGTGTCGCCACCACCGCAGGAAAGGGCCGCAAGCCCTACGATCGCGACCAAACAAAGCAACCTAATGCGCATCTCCGCACCCCCTCATGGTGTCCGAACGAACTTACACGCGCTACGTGCTGACGAGGACGACGGCCCATATCGCGACAAGGGTCCGCTGACAAGAGGATCTTTGAGAACCCGCAGGCTCGGCTGCGTTGCGCTAGGAGTGGGACCTGCACCGGCGTCGAACGGTGCTCTCCTACCTCTCGCACTCGTCACGCTTGCAGTGCCCGCTGCCCAAAACCATCGAAATCGTCCTGGGAAACAAAGGAAGTGGCCCACCCCTGTAGCGGCACGGGCTCATGAGGGTCATCTTTGGATCGATAGTGACTGTTCGGACCAGAGGAGGCCGAGGATGCGAGCAAGGATCGGAGTATCACTGGTGCTCGTAGTGAGCACGCTTCTGGCGGGGCTGATTGGGATGCGCGCCGCGAGCGGACAAACGGTTCTGCATCTGCTGATGCCGGCCGACGGTCTGAAGGCCCGGATCATCAACCACAACGGGCCCGGCTTGCGTCTTGGCGATCGGATCGCCGCTCGCGCGTCTGTAACCGACGCGGAGGGGACGAGAGTGGGGACGGCCTACGGCGACTGCGTGGTCCACCGACAGATCACGGACCCCGTGACGGGACTCTGGAACTGCACCTACGTTCTCGATCTTGCCGATGGGGACCTCATCCTGAAGGGACTCGATCCGCGGGGGCCTGGGGTGTACGAATTGGCAGTCCTCGGGGGGACCGGCGTATACGCGGACGCGTCCGGCGATGCGACGTTCACCGACACGGGCGACGACACCGGCGAGGTCGGGGTCACCGACATGGTGATCAGGCTGGGCGGCTAGCTCAACCAGATACTGCAAGTAAGTCTCCAGGTCCTCGTTGCATCTCGTTGTGCTTAATCGGCCGGATCCCCCATCCGCCCGATGGCGTCGGACAATATCGAGGCCGACCGGAGCCAAACGCGGTTGCGACGCGTCTTAGAGGCATGAGGCCACAGTCGAGGCAGACTCTGACTGCAGAGGTGGAGGGGATCCGACTGGAACCCGAAACAGGGCCATTAGCCAGGCTGTACGAGGAGCACGCGGCGCGAGCCTTCCGGTTGGCCTATCTGTTGACCGGCGATCACGACCTGGCGGAGGATCTGGTCCAAGACGCGTTCGTGAAGTTGATCGGACGCTTTGCCGACCTCCGGAACCCGGAATCATTCGACGTCTATCTGAGACGAACGATGGTGACGTTGTCCTACGGAACCTTCCGTCGGCGCCGAACCGAACGAGCGTATCTAGCACGCGAGCGGGGGTTTGCAGAGCGCTCGAGCCATGTCCTTCCCGACGTCGAACGTAAGGACGAGCTCTGGACCCAGATGCAGAGCATCGCACCGCGCCAGCGCGCCGCACTCGTCCTTCGCTATTACGAGGATCTCTCCGAACAGCAGGCGGCCGACGTTCTCGGATGTTCATTGCGCACCGTCAAGTCCCTCGTAACACGTGGGATCCAGGCGATGCGCGATCAGCAAGGTGGTGAATCGTGATGAAGGATCTGGAACGCGATCTTCGCGACATGATGCAGCGAACTGCCGACGGCGTGCATCATGTCCCGCGGCCCGACCGCGGGTTGGTTCGCCGGGCGCGCTTGCGCCGAGCGCGAACCGCGGTGGCCACGGGAGCCGCGGTCGCAGTTCTTGTGGTCGGCGGACTCGCCGGGGCTCGGTCTCTGACGAGAGATGATGCTGCCCCCTTGCCCCCGGCGGACGAGAAACAACAGGAGGAGCCGTCGCCCGACGGGCGCATCGTCACATCCGTGGACAGCAAGCAGGAGTGGCAGGCGTTCGACCAGGACACCGGATCGTTCTTCTTCTACTCGTACGTCAGAGATAGGGCCGCCGTGGTCCGTCGGAGCGGACCGGTTGCGAAGTTCAAGTGCCCGCCTTCGTCCGATTGCGAGTTCGCCCCCACTTTCGGGCCCGGTCCAGACGAGTTGACGGTGCCGTCGGGGGAAACCGGAGAAGAACAGTCGTTGCTGGTCATCGCGTTCGACGGTACGGTCCGCGACACGCTGGACATTTCGTCCGCCGTCACTCGAGAGCAGCGGATCACAGATCTGGCGTGGTCGCCCGACGGGAACCGCCTCGCGATCAGTACCGAACCCGACGGCGACAGTTGCGGCGACCCCTGCCAGGGCAAAGTGTGGATCGTGGAACCGGGCGGGGGTGAGCCGCGGTTGGTCTTCAGCGAGAGCCCTCCCGACGAGGTCAATGTCGAATGGGGTCCCCCCATATTCACGCTCGGGGAACTGGCCTGGTCCCCGGATGGCCACAACCTCACGCTGGTCGTGGCCTCTTTCTTCCCGGACGGTTACGCGAGCAACGGCGTGTGGCCAAGGCTCGTCGTCCTCAGGTTGCAGCCCGACCAAACGATGCGGGCCGAAACGCTGCACGTCTATGACGACGTGGGGACGCCCGACTGGAGGATCACGGGGGACTGGAGGTTTTACTTCGCCAGCGCGTGGTCACCGGACGGGACGCGCATCGCGGTCGCCAGTAAGAGCGGGATCGCCGAGATCTCCTCCGACGACGGCCACGTCGTGGCGCAGAACCGAGTCAACCCATCACCGACACCTGGTGCCGCCTCTCCTGGCACGGAGGGCGGGTACGGCCTCCTCGCCTGGCTGCGGGAGCAATGAATCGCTGCGCCGCGGCTGCCGAGGCGTGCGCGTTCTCGAGGGTCGCCAGTGGCCGGGGAAGATATCGACGCTTGCCGAAGCCAAAAGATCCCTCGCGACGCGCCTCGAGATCCAGGGCGACCCTCCTGCTAGGGAGCGGGTTTCTCGCCGACCAACCGCGACAATTGCTCGGTCGCTCCGCTATCCGGGACGGGGTCGGCGTGGCGATGCACCACCCTCCATTCGCCCTCTTCTCGACGCAAGATCGTGGTCACGCGCAGGGAAGAGGCCTGGGGAGGCTCGCCGCCTACGGACGCAGTGGTGTGCTCGATGCCTACGATGTAGCCCAGATCGCCGCGGGCGTCGGCAGCCGTCACCTCGTACTCGAACGACGCGCAGTTGGAAAAGCGTCCCGCCAGCCACTCGAAGAGGGAGGCGATCTGTTCCC
This sequence comes from Actinomycetota bacterium, assembly GCA_035249925.1. Classification (GTDB taxonomy): domain Bacteria; phylum Actinomycetota; class CADDZG01; order CADDZG01; family WHSQ01; genus MB1-2. The sequence goes on along the minus strand of DATFFR010000089.1, from coordinate 21,338 downwards.
TGCCGCTCGTTGACAGGGCCGCGCCGAACAGCGTCACCGGATCGTTCTCGGACCACAGCGCCAACCGTGGCTGGGCGTCCCCGTTGTGGAGAGCAGTATCCACGTCGGTCAATCGGGGCAATACCGATCGTAAGAAGTCATCGCGTTCGTTCATTACGCCTCCCCTAGACCGCGGCCGAGCTCCGTGTCTCCAGATGGTCCTCGGTACTGGTTAACTGTTTTCAATATAGATATGATGTATCCAAATGGGCAAAGCTGTCAAGAGGCGGTACCGCTCCGAGCGGCGAAGCGAGCAGGCGAGCGAGACGCGGCAGCGGATCATCGCCGCCGCGCATGATCTGTTCGTCCGCCGGGGGTACGGCCTCACCACGATCGCCCAGGTCGCTCGTGGAGCCGGCGTGGCCGTCGAGACGGTGTACGCGGCGTGTCGCAACAAGCCCACACTCCTGCGACAGGTTTGGTACGCCACTTTTCGGGGGGACGAGGAGGACATCCGGCTCCTGGATCGCCCGGAGATCCGGGCGGTCCTAGCCGAACCAGACCTCGCCACCCGCCTTCGAGCCCACGCCGTGGTCATCACCCCCGTCCTTCGTCGGATCACCCCCTTGTTCCGAGCGCTGCAGGGAGCGGCCACAAGCGAGCCGGCCGCCGCAGCGATGCTGGCCGAGTACGACGAGCGTCGCCTCGACGCGGCGGGACATTACGCGCGGGCGGCCGCTGCTACCGGACAACTCGCCGTCAGCGAGAAGGAGTGCCGCGATGTGCTCGCGGCAACGATGGACGGCGCGCTCTGGCATCGCCTCGTTCAAGAAAGCGGCTGGTCCGATGATCAGCATGCGCAACTGCTCGGCACGATATGGGTCGCCGCTCTGGTTCGCTCATGATCGTTCTACGAAAAGGTGACTGGATACTGCGGCCGCCCGTTCATGACTTCACGCTCGCGATTCGGTGGCGTCCGTATGCTGCGGGGCCATCCTTTGTTCCCAAGGAGGTCGAGATGCTGATCATGGGAGTTCATCAAGTCCCAAGCCTCACTCAGGAGAGGTACGAGGAGGTAGTCCGTAGGCTCACGAACGGCAAGAGCCGCTTGGAGTCGGTATCCGACCTCCCTTTCGAGGGTCTGTTGTTCCACCTGGCCGGACAGGGCAAGGACGGTTTCTGCATAGTTGATGTCTTCGAATCCGAGGAGGCCGTCGAACGCTTTAACGCCGCGATGGGTTCCATCCCGAAAGAGGTCGGAATCGAAGAGCCACCCGATTTCTTTCCCGCGCACACTTTTATCTCGGCTTGACCCGCCCCGGTCCCTAGCCGGCGAAACCCGCCGAAGCTAGTAATCAATCGATCTGGCTACCGAGTGGAGATCACTGGGGCACCCTGATTCTTAAGAAGTTCCGCTAACTTACTTGCGTTCTGTTGCGCGTAATCTCTGTAGCAGTTGTCTAGATCCGGATAAGCGCTGTGCTAGATACCGTTTCCGCACTTCACCACTGAGCGTTGAGCGATATTTATCAGTACTAGCCGGCGCCCGCGAGCTGGCGGACCTTCTTCGACCCTGCCGTCATTTCCGCGCAGTCGTCACAACCGCGTTTGCGTCGGCCGCGAGCACCCCGTCTTTCACGAACGACTGCCATCCCCTCACGACATCGCTCTCCAGCGCGGCACGGCCCGCCTCATCCATCTGCGCGACGGCCGCCGCCAACGGAGTGCTGTGGATGTAGTCCCAGAGAAACGTCGCGGGTCCGGGAAGGTTCAGCGTCACCGCCTTCGACCGAACCTCGACATCACGGAATCCGGTGTCGCTCGTGAGCTTTTCGAGCTCCTGGGGGTCGTGCAGTGAGAACACGACCCGCATGAAGGCGGCCACTTCGGGATTCAAGTGGCGCGCGAGCGCTTGCTCGAGCATCTCGAAGAGCGGCGGGGTTGGTCCGACCGTGGCGATTGCCACTCGCCCACCACTCGTGAGAACGCGCCGCATCTCGCGCAGCGCCGACGCCTTGTCCGGCACGAACTGGAGACCGAGGCTGCTGATCACGACGTCGAAGGACCCGTCCGCGAGGGGCAAGGACTCGGCACTTGCCTCGTGCCACTCGATCGCAGCACCCGATGAGGGGACGGAGCGCGCGACCGCCAGCATGGCGGGATTGATGTCCAGTCCCCCTACGGCGCCATTCTGACCGACCCGCTCTGCTGCGAGGCGCGTGACGACACCAGTGCCACACGCTATGTCGAGGACGCGCTCACCTTCCTGCAGCCCGGCGGCATCCAGCAACGCGGTCGCGAAGGGCCTTCCTATGGCCGGCACGAAGAGCTCTTGGTAGTTCTGGGCCGCATTGCCTCCGTACTGCTTGAACGAGACTGTCGTCTCTGCTCTCACTGCGTCCTCCTTCTCTGCTGGACCCTTCCACCCATTGCGGTTCACAATGGATGCGACGAGTATCTGATCGAGGCCGGCTTATGACCATGACGGGGAAACCGCGGATGTTGATCGAGACACCAGAGTTCACCGCGTGATGAACGAACGGACTGACGCTCCGGTCGAACCGCTCAACGAAGCATTGGAGCGTTTGCGCCTCGAGGGCGCCATCTTCATGCGCACCGAATACACGGAGCGCTGGGCCTTAGGCGATTCGGGCGGCCCGTTGTTCGCCGAAATGATGCATCCCGGCGCCGAGCGCCTGATCCTGTTCCACGTCGTCGCGTCCGGACGCTGCTTCGTCTCATGCGGCGACGGCGAGCGATACTGGGCGAGCCGAGGCGAGGTGATCGTGCTTCCGTATGGCGATGTGTTCGAGATGGGAGGCGTGGAGCCGACAGAGACCGTCTCGATCATGAGCGTCGTCCCCCCACCTCCGTGGACCGAATTCCCAGTCCTCCGCTACGGCGGAGGCGGGTCGCGGACCGACATCGTCTGTGGATGCCTGTACTCGGAGGACCCGCTGTTCGATCCCGCCTTGAAGGCGTTCCCGCCTGTATTCGTGGTGCGGCCGACCTCCGGGCCGGCTCGGACCTGGTTCGACGCCAGCATCTCGTATGCGCTCGATGAATCGGTGGGCCAGCGCGGCCTTCCGTCGACCAAGCTGCCGGAATTGTTGCTCATCGAGATCTTGCGCCTGCACCTCGCCAATGCGCCCGCCTCCGAACGGGGCTGGTTCGCCGCGCTGCGCGACCCGGTACTTGCTCCGGCAATGAGCGCGATCCACACGGCCCCGGAGCGCAAATGGACGGTCGGCGACCTTGCCGCTGAAGCATCCGTCTCTCGGTCGTCGCTCGATGGCCGCTTCCGGGATGTCCTCGGATTGTCGCCGATGCGCTACGTCAACGAATGGCGCATGCGCGTCGCCCAAGATCTGCTCGCCACTACCGAAGTCACCATCGCCGCGATCGCGAGGCGCGTTGGCTACGACTCCGAGGAGGCGTTCAGCCGAGCATTTAAGCGAGCACAGGGACAATCGCCCAGCCTGTGGCGCGCTGGCCGTCTAAACCCGTAATAGTTCAGCAAGTTCCTTTGCGGTTTGCTGTGCGTAGTCCCTGTGGCAGTTGTCTAGTTCCGGATTAGCGCTGTGCTAGACCGCGTTTCCGCAGGTCGTCGCTGAGCGTCGGGCAATATTTATCAGTACTAGCCGACTCCCCCGAAGCAGGCGAATACTCTGATTCGAAATGGGCGATCGAATCCGAGAAGAGTTAGTTCGCGATGGTCGGGACCCTGACTGGCGTCTCGCGTGGGAGGAATATCTTCAATCGGACCAGAGATCCGCCGTCGAGGATGCCGTAAAGAGAGGGACGACCGTCGCTGATCCAGCCCTGCGGACGTATGCAGTGGGTCTTGCCGCGCGACGACTTCGGAACCTCAAGTGGCTGACTGCGCTGGCCCCACTTCACCTGGCGCTCGTTGCTGCGTGGATCTACTTCACTTGCGTAGTGGCTAATCCACCGCAGTTCTGGTGCTGGATATACATCGCGATCGGAGGTCTCTGGTTGATCGCAGTTCCCTGGAGGGTGATGAACCAGCGCTCGAAGCTCCTCGTTGCGATCGAGGTTAATCAACGAGGACTGGAACGCTAGAGCTGGCTTACCGACCCTTAGCCCGTTTGCCGATCGGATGACTCCTCCGGGAAACCGCGCTCCCAAACTTCGGGCGCCACGTCAGCACCATTGGGCCAGACGACCGTCTCGGACTCCGAATCGATCTCGCCTTTCCTGAAGAACGCTGGGTCCTTCAGAGGTTCGAACACTGGTCCCCAGAGATGCGGTTCGAAATCGAGAAGCCTGGTCGTCCCATCATCAAGGGTGCCTCGAATGACATACCCCTCCAGGTACTCGATCGATCTGAGTTTCGTCATCGTCTTATCCCTCAGGTCAGCGGTTCGATCGGCAGGAGCGCTTCGTGTGCCCCAGCTCGGCTCCAATTATCGCGTAGTTCCTGGCGGTGAAGGGCTGCCCACTCGCGAACCAGTTTCGCGGCGCGCGCGGGAAGGTCACCCTCGATCGCTTCGAGGTTATCGATCCTGAGCGATGCACGATGTTCGCCATACTGAACATGGAAGTGCGGAGGTGGGTGTTCACCCCGCAGATACATACGAATGACGATTCCGTAAAACCGACTGATCTCCGGCACGATTTCTCCACAGCCAAGAAGAACCGATTTCGATAGCATTCTCCCGCTCGGGTGAGACAGAAAAGAGGTCGGGTTTAACCAGACAGGACCACTGGAGCTCCCGCATCCCTCAACAGATCGGCGAGCTGACTCGCGTTCTCCTGCGCGTATGACCTGTAGCAGTTGTTCATCAGGACGTGGGTCTCCTTGGCATCCGATGCCAGCTCCTTGAGGCGCGGCGCCCACTGCTTCAACTCTTTCTCAGAGTAGAGATACGCGAAGCGGCGCTGGACCGAGCCCGATTCCCATTCCTCGTCGTTCTGGCCGTGGAAGCGGATCATCGCCAGATCCGCCGTGGCGGCGACCACCGGCGGCACCGAGCTCTTGAAGCCTTGAGGCATATCGACGCAGACGTACGGAAGTCCGTGGCCCTCGAGGAACTCCAGCGTCTCGTCCCGGTTCTGCTCGTTCATCCAAGTGGGCTGACGGAACTCGACGGCGATCTGCATGGGGGCGGCACGCTTGGCGCAGTCAAGGACGTAGTGCTTGTTGGCCTTCGAGATCGGGAACCAGTGCGGGAACTGGAATAGCAGGGTGCCCAGCTTCCCGGCCGCACGCAGCGGCTCGAGTGCCGAGAGGAACCGATCCCAGACCTCGTCGACGAGCTTCGGTTCGAGATCCGACAGATAGACGTTCTTCTTGTCGGTCTTGGGCCTGATGTCTTCGTACAGGGCATTGACCTTGGTCGGATGCTGAGTGAGCAACGAGAAGGCCTTGATGTTGAACACGAAGTCCTTGGGCGTCCGCTCGACCCAGAGCTCCGAGTTCCTCTCGCTCGGTGGGAAGTAATAGGTGGAATCGACCTCGACGAGCGGGAAGTGCTCGGCGTAGAACCGGAGGCGCTCCTCGGCGCTCTCGACGCCCTTCGGATACCAGCCCGACGCCAGCAGACTCTTGTCCGTCCATGAGGCCGTGCCTACGAGGATCTCTCCCATGACATCACGCTAGGGCATCGTGTGGGAGTAGCGCCTCTCGTCCCGGCCGGTCGGATGCTCGCGCGCCCAGGCGGCGGTCTCGACGTCGCCGACGAACACATCCGAGCGTGGGGGCACGCGGGTGACTTGATGCCCGGCCTGCTGCATCAGGTCGTGGAACCAGATCGCATCACGCAGGGCGCAGGCCCGGGGGTCGTTGTTGAAGAAGACGTAGCTGTCGGACCCGGTCCCCCAGTGTTCGGTCAGTCGCTCGACCCAGGGCACCAGCGCCTTCTTCCGGTAGCAGGGGGACGGCTTCCCGGATCCACTGTGGAAGCGGAGAAAGGCCCAATCCGCCGTCTTCCAGACGGGAGTCACCGGTTTCTCTCCCCTATCCGCTAGGCACAGGGCCGCTCGGTGTCTCTCCAGAACCGCCCTGACCTCGTCGGTCCACCAGGATTCGTGCCGTGGCTCCACGGCGATCCTCAAGCCAGGGGGGAACGCACGCAATGTCCGGTCGAGGTTCTCGACGTCGACCTTCAACGTAGGAGGCAGCTGGATCAGAACCGGTCCGAGCTTCTCCCTCAGATGTCGGACGTGCTTCATGTAGCGCCGGACCGGTTCCTCCGGCTCCTGCAGCTTCTTGATGTGTGTGAGGTAGCGGCTGACCTTTGCAGCGAACACGAAGTCGTCGGGCGTCTTCGCGTACCACTTCGCGAACGTCTCTTCTTTGGGGAGCCGGTAGAAGGTGACGTTGAGCTCGACGATCTGGAACCGTTCGAAGTAGAAGTCGAGCCACTTGGTCTGGGCGGTCCCCTTCGGATAGAAGGTGTCGCGCCAGTGCGCGTATTGCCAGCCGGACGTGCCGAGGTAAACGGTCACGTGCCGGAGCGCCTAGGCGCCCTTGGCGTTAAGTGCCTTCTGGAGCTGGTCCTTGCTCATGCTCGAACGGCCCTTGATCCCCCGCCGCTTCGCCTCGTTGTAGAGCTGCTCCTTGGTGCGGCCTTTGGGTCGGTTCGTGCCGGATCGTTGTCCGCCGCGCTTTGACGAGGACATGTCGTTGATCGAGGACGGGCTGGTGGTCTTGGTCTGGCCCTTACGCGCCCGCTCCTTGTTGACGGTGGCCGCGGCGATCCTCTTGGCGGTCTTTGTGGGTCTGCCCTGATCCTTGGCGGAATCCCTGATGTGCTCGTACTTGCGCTCCTGCTTGTCGGTCCATTCCTTGGGCATGGAGACCTCCTTCGACCTCTTCTGATCGTTCGAGATGGCTTCCATCGGTACCTACCCACCTTTAGCATCACGACCACATGGGAGTGATCGAAGCCGTCGACCTGCACCGCACCTATCGCACATCGACCGGCACCTTCAAGCGCAAGACCGTCGAGGTCGACGCCGTCCGCGGGGTGAGCTTCGAGGTCGAGCCGGGCGAGCTGTTCGGACTGTTGGGACCGAACGGCGCCGGAAAGACGACCACGATCAAGATGCTCATCACGTTGCTGATCCCTACCTCGGGTAAGGCGCGCGTGCTGGGTCACGACGTCGTCTCGGATGCACGCTGGGTGCGACAGAACATCGGCTACGTCTTCGGCGGAGACAGAGGCCTTTACGAGCGGGTCTCGGCCCTCGACAACCTGCGCTACTTCTCCGAGCTCTACGGGGTCGACCCGCGCCGGCAGAAGGCAAGGATCGGGGCGCTCCTCGACCTTGTGGGTCTCGCCGGACGAGAAAAGGAGCGGGTCGAAGGCTACTCACGCGGCATGCGCCAGCGCCTTCACATCGCGCGGGGCCTGCTGCACGACCCCCCAGTCGTGTTCCTCGACGAGCCCACGATCGGCGTCGACCCAGTCGGAGCGCGTGAGCTGCGCGCGACCATCGCGTCTCTCACTCACGCAGGCAAGACGGTCCTGCTGACGACCCACTACATGTTCGAGGCCGACAGCCTCTGCGACCGGATCGCCGTCATCGCCAACGGCCGCATCATCGCCGAAGGCACCCCCTCCAACCTGAAGTCGGCGATCGCCGAGCGGACGGTCGTGGAGATCGAGGCCTATGGCGTGGACGAGACGCGGCTGGACAAGCTGCGAGCGATGCCGGAGGTCGCGTCGGTGTCCGTGGAGGAGCGCGGCCAGGCCCAGGCGATCCTCGTGCAGTCCGCGCGCGGGCTGGAGCTGACGCAGCAGCTCGTCGCACATCTCGACGGGATCAAGGTTGGCCGGGTCTCGGCGCGCGAGCCGACGCTCGAGGACGCGTACGTCGCACTCATAACGGAGGGCTCCGATGGGTGAGCGCTTCCCGATCCGGCGTGCGATCCGCTTGGTCATCGTCGACTGGATCTTCACTCTGAAAGAGATATTCCGGTCCGCTTTCTTCGTCCTCGTTGCGGCACTGCAGCCGGTGATCTTCGCCACTATCGCCTTCTTCATGTTCAAGAGCGGCGCCAGAGGCGAGACCCTTCTGTACGCGGCGCTGGGCGCGGCTCTGATGGGCATCTGGTCGTCGACCCTGTTCGGCAGCGGCGGTCAGATCCAGTGGGAGCGGTTCCAGGGCACGCTCGAGCCGTTGTTGGTTGCACCGCGGCCTTACGTCCTGACGGTGACGGGCGCGGCGCTCGGAACTTCGACCATGGGTCTGTATTCGCTCGTGACCACGCTGCTTTGGGGTCGCCTGTTGTTCGGGATCCCACTAGACGTCGAGCGTCCCGGCCTGTTCCTGCTCGCGATCCCGATCACGATCTTCGGCCTCGGGATGCTGGGGCTAGTGCTGGCCTCGACGTTCGTGCTCTATCGGCACGCGAACGCGCTCTCCAACCTGCTCGAGTATCCGGTCTGGTTGATCACCGGGCTCCTGGTCCCCGTCTCCCTGCTGCCCGGCTGGGTCGAGCCCCTGAGCTGGGTGCTGGCACCGACGTGGGGCATCAAGGCGATCCGCGGCGCGGCCCTCGGCCAGGGCGATCCGGCCTTCGCCATCGCCATGGCGGTCCTTCTCGCAGTGATCTACATCGTGATCGGCTCGGTTTTCCTTCGCTATTTCGAGGTCCTCGCGCGCGAGCGCGCCACCCTTGCGCTGACGTGACCTCGATCAGGATCTTCTTCATCGGCGGCGCGATCGCCTACAAGGCCCTCTTCAACTGGATAAGGCCGGCGATCTACATCCCGACCATGTTGGGCAGCCCGCTGTTCCAGATCCTCTTCTTCGCCCATCTCGGGCGCTTCAGCGGACTGCGCGACGACTCGTTCTTCGTCATCGGAAACGCGGTACAGGCGTGCTCTATGGCGTCCATCTATGCGATGACGATGACGATCGCCAACGAGCGCTACTTCGGCACGCTCTCGGCACTCTTGGCAACGCCGGCCAACCGCTTCGCTCTCTTCATGGGCCGGGCCCTCCCGCCCATAGCGAACGGACTCTTCGTTTCGGTCTTCGGGTTGGTCGTGGGCACGCTCCTGCTGGACTTCTCGCTGGCCGAGGCGGACCTCGTTGCGTTTGCCCTCGTTCTGGTTGCCACCGTGCTGTCCTGCACCTGTCTCGGGATGATGCTTGGCTCGATCGGGCTGCGAGCGCGCGACGTCTTCTTCGTGTCGAACCTCGTCTACTTCCTGATGCTGTTGTTCTGCGGCGTGAACATCCCCATCGAGTCACTGCCCCCGTGGATGGAGGCGATCGGCCGATCCGTTCCCCTGACGCACGGCATCATCGCGGCACGCGAGGTGGCCGCGGGGGCCGACCTCGCGGCCGTCGGGGACCTGGTGCGCACCGAGCTGGCGATCGGCGCGGGGTACGGGTGCATCGCGTTCGGCCTCTTCCGCTACTTCGAGCTCGAGACCCGTCGCCGCGCCACCCTAGAGACCTATTAGCGGGCCGCCTGGTCCGGGTGCCAAAGTGCGGCGGGCCCCGGCCGGAGGTCCCGAGGAAGCCTCGCCGGCCCGACGGGGCCAAGCCACAGTTGGGGCGAGATTTCCTAGCCCATTTCGGGCATTTCGCTTGACGTCGTCGTAACCCTCGGATACTATCGAACATATGTTCGAGTCTCGGTATTTCACGGACAGACACGGCAACCGGCACCGCTTCGGCAACGAGCGCGACGCCTATCTCGACAGCCCCGGCCGGACCCAGCTCCCGGACCCGCAACCGGAGCCGGATCAGTCCTGGCGTGTGGCCCAGGCCGAGTTCCAGGAGCTGTCCTCGTTGATAGCCGCGGCCGAGGCGCGCCGCATGGAGCTGATCGCGACCTGGGGCGACGAGCTCACCGGCGGCGACTCGCACGTCACCTGGTTCGCGTGGGCCGGCGGCGTCAAGCCCTCGACGGCGCGGGCCCGGGTCGAGGCCGCCGCGCGCCTCCAAGCGCTGCCCAAGATCAAAGCTTCGTTCGCGGCCGGCGAGATCTCGTTCGACAAGGCCGAGACCATCTCCAAGATCGCCACCGAGGACACCGAAGAGGCTCTCCTCGACATGGCCAAGGAGGGGCTCGCCGGACAGATGCAACGCGTCGCCGGTGCCTTGGTGCGTGCCAAGGCCGGCGCTGCCGGCGCCACCGACCAGGCCCACCGCGACCGGGCCCTTACCTACTACTTCACCGACGAGGGCGGTTTCCGCCTGCGGGCGCAGCTCGGCGCCGAGGACGGCGCCATCGTCGCCGAGGCGATCCGAGCGGCCGCCGAGCAGCTCCACGAGCAGCACAAGAGCTTCGCAGACGACGTCTCCGAGCAACGTCTCGCCGACCACGGCGACACCTGGCCCCAGCGTCAGGCCGATGCGCTGGTCGCGAGCTGCGAGAGCTTCCTGGCCACCGGGCTCGCATCTCGCTCGGGGGCCGAGCGCCACGAGCTCGTGATCCACGTCGACGAGGCCGCCCTGGCGGGCGCTGACGGCACCGCCGAGACCGAGTCCGGCGTGGGCATCGCTTCTTCGACCGTGGACCGGATCGCATGTGACTGCTCGGTCATGGCTCTGCTCGAGCGCGACGGCGTGCCGCTCAAGCTCTCGCGCACCAGGCGAACCGTTTCTCCGGGTCTGCGGCGAGCGGTCGTCGCACGAGACCGCCACTGCTGTTTCCCGGGCTGCACCGCGACGGTTTTCGTCGACTGCCACCACGTGGTGCCGTGGAGCCAGGGTGGCGAGACCAACCTCGAGGGCCTGAGGCTGTTGTGCCGCCGCCACCACCCTCTCGTACACGGCGGGGGCTATTCGATGACCCTCGAAGGCGACAAGATCCGCTTCTTCCGAGAGGACGGCTCCGAGGTCGAGCCCGTCCCGACCTACCGGAGCATCAACGAGGTTGAACTTGCAGAGATTCGCTCGGCCGTCGCCGTCGATCCGGACACCTGGGCCCACCACATCGACCCGTTCGATGTGGACTGCGCGGTCGGCTGGCTGTGCGACACCGAAGACGAGCGAGAACGAAGAGATCATGCAGCCGAGCTAGAGCAAGAGCGACAACAGGATCGGGAAAACGAACGACCACATGAGTTGGTTGGCGCGGGAGCGCGCGGCCAACCCCGGGCCGGTCCCGACTAGTCCTAGAACTCGAGGCTCTTCCCCTTTTCCCTTCCCCGAATGCAACGACCCATCCCCGGTAACGCGCCTCTTACATCGTGACTGAACACGGTTGGCTATCGTTGCCCGCCGCGGGCCGGCGGTCAGTCGTCCAGCTGAGGAAGACCTTCGAAGGTCGTGGAGGGCTCGGCATACAGACGGCGAGGGATACGACCGGCTCCGCGGGCCAAGCGGCCTCCCTCCACCGCGCGCCTGATCGCATCGGCCATCGTCGCCGGTTTCTCGGCCCGCGTGATCGCGCTGGCCACCAAGACCGCGTCGCAGCCGAGCTCCATCGCGAGGGCGGCATCCGACGCGGTCCCGATCCCGGCGTCGAGCACCACGGGGACCTGTATCTGCTCCGTGATGATCTGGATGTTGTACGGGTTGCGGATCCCCATCCCGCTCCCGATCGGTGAGCCCAGCGGCATGACCGCCGCGCACCCGAGGCCCTCGAGCCGGCGGGCCAGGATCGGGTCGTCGTTCGTGTACGCGAGCACCACGAAACCGTCGTCGATAAGGGTCTCCGTAGCCTCTAACAGACCCACCGGGTCCGGCAGCAAGGTGCGGTCGTCCCCGATCACCTCGAGCTTGATCCAGTCGGTCTCGAATGCTTCGCGCGCCAGGTTCGCCGTAGCGATCGCGTCGCGCGCCGTGAAGCATCCGGCGGTGTTGGGAAGGAGGCGGACGCCGCGCCGGTCCAGGACGTCGAGGATCGAGCCCCGCGCGTCCGGAGCCACTCTGCGCAGCGCCACGGTCGCCATCTCGGCTCCCGAAGCGACGAGCGCCTCCTCGAGCGAGTCAAGGCTGGGCGCGCCCCCGGTCCCCAGGATCAAACGGGACGAGAACTCCTCCCCCGCGATCACCAACGGATCTTCCATCAGCCTCCTCCTACGGCCCGCAGCACCTCGACACGATCGTCGGCGGAGAGCCGCGTCTCGTCCCAGCGCGAGCGAGCGACCACCTCGCCGTTCAGCGCGACCGCGATGCCCCTCTCGGAGCCGGGCTCGCCGGCGACCAGCTTCACGGCATCGCGGAGCGTCGCGACGGCCTCGAGCTCGTGCGCGCGACCGTTCAGGCGCACGTTCACGACGCGTTCTCCAACGCCACGAAACGGGCCGGCGCGAAACGTTCGATGTCCCATGATGCGGTGGAGCCCGACAGCAGGGTCACGATGATGTCGGCCGTGATCGGCGCGAGCAGGATCCCGTTCCGGTAGTGACCGGTCGCAACCAAGAGACCGTCGTGGACCAGAGGTCCGATCAGAGGAGCGTTATCCGGGGTTCCCGGCCGGTGCCCGACGGCGGTCTCGACCAACTCCAGCTCGGCGATCTCGGGAACCAGCTCGTAGGCCGCGTTGAGCAGATCGTGGACGGCTCCCGCGGTGACCCGCTCATCGAAGCCCTGTTCCTCGACGGTCGCTCCCACGACCAAGCGGCCGTCCGGGCGCGGAACCATGTAGACGTCCAATCCGCGCACGTTCCTGGTCAGCACCGGCGACGCGTCACGGGAACGGAGGTGGAGCAGCTGGCCTTTAACCGGTCTTATCGGCAAGGCCGGAACGCCACGGATCTCCGGGGTCCGGGCACCGGCTGCAAGCACTATCGCCTTCGTTGCGATCGAGCGACCGTCGCCGAGCTCGATCCCGCTCACCGCGTTCCCCGCTCGCTCGATCCCGGCCACCGATCGAGTCTCGAAAGCGACGCCGCGCCCGCGGCACGCGGCCATGAGCGCTTCCACCAGAGCGCGGTTGTCTATCTGGTGGTCTCCTTCGACCACGATGCCGCCGCGGATCGAAGACACGAGACCGGGCTCCAAAGCGCGCGCCTCGCTGCCGCGCAGGCGGCGCGCGTCGAGGCCCAGCCTCTGCTGGAATGCGAGGACGTCCGCCAGTGCCGCGTTGTCGTCGTTGTCCCGTGCCACCAGGAGCATGCCGCAGGCGCGGTAACCGACCGGAAGGTCCGCGTCCGACTCGAGCTCCGCCACGAAGCGAGGGAACATGTGATGCGATGCCAGATTGAGGCGGAGCAGCTCCTCTTCGTTGTAGCGGACCTCCGTCACCGGGGCCAGCATCCCGGCCGCGGCCCACGACGCGCCCCGACCAGGGGTGGGATCGACGATCGTGACGGCGGCGCCGTCGCGCGCGCCTCGCCACGCTATCGACAGACCCACCACGCCGGCGCCGACGACGACGACGTCGGGCGAGCGGGACGGGCCGGGAGATGGTTGCTTATCGATGACGACCTCCCCACGCGGGCGTTACCCCGATCGGGTCCCAGGGTCGCGAGCGGTGTCGGCTCGCCTCTCAGCCCGGTCCTCCGAGCTCCCCTGTCTGTCAGTTGATACGAGTATAGAGAGGCGTCACACGTCCTTGGGCTCGAGCGGCTTGACCGCCGGGCCGTGCAAGACGTTGCCGTCGAGGTCGAAGCGCGATCCGTGGCAGGGGCAATCCCACGATCTCTCGGCGTTGTTGAAGTGCACGATGCACGCCAGGTGGGTGCATACGGCGGAGAGACCCCGAAGCGTTCCGTCCTCCTCCTTGTAGACCGCTACGGCTTGGCCCGATCGCCTGATGACGGTGCCTTCACCCTTGCCCAGCTCCTCGAGCGGGTCGCCGGGGGTCTGCACGCGGTCGCCGAACCAGTGCTGGGCGACGTTGAGGTTCTCGGTCACGAACTCCTTCGCAGACTGGGCCACCGCCAGTCGCTTGGAGTCGTAGAAGCCGGCCCAGGGATTGTCGCGGCCGACGATGCGATCGGTGAGCAGCATCGCAGCAAGCGTCCCGTTCGTCATTCCCCACTTGCGGAACCCGGTGCCGGTCAGGATCTGATCCGAGAGTCGTGTCACGCGACCCACGTAGGGCACGCTGTCCACCGAAACCGTGTCCTGCGTCGACCAGCGGTAGTCGATGCTCTTCAGACCGAAGCGTCGCCGGGCATCGTCCTCGAGACGCTCATAGCACCCCTCCGCATCGTGCTGCTGGCCGGTCTTGTGTCCTTCTCCTCCAAGTTGAAGCAAGGTGCGGGAACCGTCGCGGATCAGCCGGATCGAACGCGTCGGGCTCTCGGTGTTGATGTACATGCCCTGCGATGGCGAGGGTTCACCCTCGACGTAGCCGGCTACCGCATAGGACCTATTGGGATGGACCTTCGCAAAGAAAAGCCCGCGGTCGAGCAGCGGCATGTTCGTGGCGACGATGACGTGGTCGGCCGACACCTTCCCCGATCCGGTCACGACCTCGCAGGGATCGCCGTCGTCGACGCCCACGACCGTGGTGTTCTCGAAGATGAACCCTCCGTTCGAGGCGATCCGTTCCGCCAACGCGAGCAGGTACTTGCGGGGGTGGAATTGCGCCTGGTTGGCGAAACGCACCGCCCCCTGAACCGGGAAAGGAAGAGGGGTCTCGGTTACGAACGACGCCGGCAGTCCGAGAGAGGCTGCAAGGTCGGCCTCCTCGCGCACGGAGGACACCTCGGATCCGGTCTCGGTGTAGGTGTAGTTGTCCTGGCGTTCGAAATCGCAGTCGATCTCTAGCCGGTCGACGAGGTCCGCGATCTTCGCCAGGGCAGCCTCATTCGATTCGCCGTAGATCTTGGCGCCGTCGCGGCCGAACTTGCCCGCCAATTCCGTGTAGATGAGCTGTTGTCCCGAGGTGATCTTGGCCGTGGTGTAGCCGGTGACGCCGCGCACGATGCGGTCGCTCTCCAGCACGGCGACCGAGCGGCCCTCCTGCTGAAGCAGGTAGGCGGCCGTGATCCCCAAGATGCCGCCTCCGATGATCGCCACATCGACGCGGCTCTCGCCTTCGAGACGCGGGTAGGTGGTCTCGCCGGTGGACGCGATCCAGTACGAAACGTTGCTCAGGTGCTGCACCGTCAGTTCGCGGCGCCGGCGATCGGCTTGGCCAGGACCGAATCCTGCGTCAGCCCAAGCTTCTTGGTTAGGTGGACCATCGTCCCCGACTCGGGAGCCGACGTGAACTCGATGTTGTCGACCATCGCGCGCATCAGGAAGACCCCGCGGCCACCCTCCGCGGTGTGCTCGGCATGGGCCCGGCCGGCGGAATCGTGATCGAAGCCTGTGCCGGTATCGATGACTCTGATCTCGCACAGGCTCTCGTTGACCTCGACCTTGACCTCGTAAGCCTCGTCGGTCCCCGCTACGTGCTTCAGCACGTTGGTGCACGCCTCGGACAACGCGACCTCGATGTCGGCCACGCAGTCGTCCCGAACCCCCAGGCCCAGCAGGGCTTCGCGCGAGATACGGCGCACCACCGGCACGCTCGCTTCGTCTTTGGGCAGGTTGAGGGAGAAAACGATGTTCACGAACCTGAGTTTCCCTTACCCGGGTCCCCTAAAACCAAAGCGAGCAGAGCCCCCTAGGTAAGGACTTCTCGGAACGCGCGGAGCGCAGCATCGATGTCGCCGTCCGCGACATCCCGATGGGCCACGAGTCGCATCGACGAGCCGGGCATGCCCAACGTGATGACGCCGTGTTCCGCAAGGCGCGCGCTGACCTCGGGGGCATGCATCGAGAACGGAGCGAGATCCAGATACACCATGTTGGTCTCGACCGTCGTCAGGTCCACGGCATCCGCATGCAGCTCGGCTAAACCTTCAGCCAGACGGCGGGCATTGGCGTGGTCTTCGGCGAGGCGATCGGGGCCCGTCTCCAGGGCGACTCGGGCCGCCGCCGCGATCACGCCGACCTGCCGCATCCCTCCCCCCAGCCGCTTGCGCAGGACCCTGGCCTCATCGATCACCGCGCTGGTCGAACAGACCATCGATCCGATCGGAGCGCCGAGCCCCTTGGAGAAACAGAAGGTGATCGTGTCCGCGCACGCGGCCCACTCGGCCACCGGCACGCCGGTCGCGGCTTGCGCGTTGAATATCCGTGCCCCGTCCATGTGCACGGCGGCTCCCGCGTCGTGCGCGACCTTCGCTACGGCACGCGCCTCGTCGATCGGGAAGATGCGCCCTCCGGCTGCGTTGTGGGTGTTCTCCATCGCGACCACCGCACTACGCGGGTTGTGCATGTTCCCCGGCCTGAGGACTCCGGCCACCTGCTCGGCGGAGATGATGCCGTGGTCGCCTGCGAGCGGTCGCATCATCAAGCCTAGGTGGGCAGCCACCGAGCCCCCTTCGTAGTGGAGGAAGTGGGCGCCGGCGTCACACACGACCTCGTCGCCGGGACGGGCAAGCGATCCAAGCGCGACTTGGTTGCCCATCGAGCCGGTCGGGACGAACAGCCCGGCCTCCTTGCCGAGCAACTCGGCGGCAAATTCCTGCAGGGAGTTGACCGTAGGGTCGTCGCCGAAGACGTCGTCTCCCACCTCGGCCTCGGCCATGGCGCGGCGCATCTCGGGAGTGGGTCGCGTGACCGTGTCGGAACGAAGATCGATCTGTCGCTCTGTCATGCCCTGAGGATAAGCGGGGCGAAGTATCCCCGAAGTACCTAGACCGCCGGATGCGCCGGTGCGAGGATTCCCGAAAACGGAACGGATCAACGTTGGGGGCGTGATGAGGCGGAGCACCGCGGCATCGCTGATCGTGGCAACCGCGCTTGCGACTTCGTTGGTCGCCGAGGCCGGCGCGACATCACGGAGAGACTCGACCGCGTTGAGGTCCCGCGCCTATTCGCAGCTCAACCGCTCCTACACGGCGACCGCCGCCCGGAGCCGCGCCGTGGCGCCCGTGTCGGAGAACTTCGAGGTGCTGAGCCACCTGAAGCTGAAAGGCAGATCACCCGAAGCCGACGTCTTCGTTTACGACCACGCCCGCGGAGGCAAACATGCTTATCTGGGGACCGGAGGCTTTCCCTGCGCGGCGCGTGGTGTCCAGATAGTCCGGACCGAACGTCCGCGCTTCCCGCGCCGGGTGGCGCGAGCGGCGGCCCGGCCCGGAACCAGCACCGAAGACGTCGTGGTCGCGCGCATCGGCGGCCGAGACATCATGGCAACCGGCGTGCAGGTATGCGGAGACGGTGGGGTCGGTGGGCTTGCCCTCTACAACGTCACGAATCCCTCGGAACCACGAGCAATGAGCTTCATGAGGATGCCGGCCTTCGGGGTCCACGAGTTGGACATCGCCGTCCGGCCGGACGGTCGAGTCCTGGCGCTGCTTGCGGTGCCGGTCGTGGAAGCGGGCCCGATCTTCGGCGAGGCACCGCGCGGCGGCGATTTTCGCATCGTCGACATCACCCGCCCCAAGAATCCCGTTGCGATCTCTGACTTCGGCGTCATCGGCGACAGCGCTCTTGCAGATTTCAGCGGTGGAGCAGAGGTCGACATCGTCTTTCGAGGGCTCGGCGTCGACCCCACGCATCTCGATCACAGTGCCCGGGCCGCGGACGACGGCATGACCGCCTACGTGTCCTACTGGGACGCCGGCGTGTTGAAGTTCGACATCAGCGATCCCGCCGCGCCGGTGCTTCTGGCCCGAACGATGTACCCGCCCGAGGCGGAGGGCAACGCCCACTCGCTGGTTCCCTACGACGTCGACGGCGAGCGCTACCTCCTCCAGAACGACGAGGACTACTTCGCGGACGCACACCTCGCAGTCACCTCCACCGCCACGGGCGCGACCGAATATGCCGGGATCCAGTACTTCTGGATGCCGACCACCCTTGCCGAAGGCGACGAGACCACCCTGGAGGTCTTCGATGCCGGAGGCGGATGTACCGCGGCCGCGTATGACGGGGCCGAGGGCACGGCCGTCCTGGTCGACGTGCCCGACCCGTTCCTGACCTTCGACGCACCGTGCCTGCCGGAAGACCAGATCCTGCTGGCGGCCGCGGCGAACGCCGGCGTCCTGGTGCTCAACTGGATCGGCCCCACGGATCCGTGTGGATGTCCGCCTCCACCGAACGCGCTGCAGCAGATCCTCGATGAGGTCCAGGACATGCCCGTCGCATTGATCGCAGATAACGACGGCATGGCCGAGGCGATCAGAACCAGGCCCGGAAGCGGTCCCATTCAGATGACGCTGACGCCGCGGGAGGCAACACGCGGATACATCCGCGTGTTCAAGGAGAGCGACCCGACCGACGTCAACGACGATGGGGTTCCCGAGTTCGAGCAGGTCGGGGAATTCTCCGACCTTCCCTTCGTAGCCGCCGATCCCGCCGCGCCGCTCGGGGACTGGACGGTCCATAACACCGAGATCCTCGGAACCCGTGCGTATTCGTCGTGGTACAGCCATGGCATCGTGGCGCTGGATCTCACCGATCCGACCGCGCCGGTGAAGGTGGGCCAGTTCCGTCGCTCGAGCACGCGCCGAGGCGCGGTCTTCGGACCGGAGGGCTTCCCGTACACCTGGGGCGTCGTGATCGACCCCGCGACCGGACACGTCTACGCAAGCGACATGCGCTCCGGGCTGTGGATCCTGCGACCTACGGGCGCAGCGGCGAACCCGCCCGCGGTTCCTTAGCCGAATTAGCTAACCGAAGAAGACCTCGGCCGCGTCGTACAGGCCCGGATCGAGGGTTTTGAGCTCTCCGACGCCGTCGCCGATCGGAACGCGCACGATCTGCGTCCCCTGCAGGGCGACCATCTTGCCGTAGTCGCGCTCCTGCACCGCGTCGATCGCGGCGATGCCGAAGCGGGTTGCCAGGACGCGATCGAACGCCGTCGGCGTGCCACCGCGCTGGATGTGACCCAGGATCGTCACGCGCGTCTCGAATCCGGTCCGCTGCTCGATCTCGCGCTCGAGCATCACTCCGATGCCGCCGAGTCGAACGTGCCCGAACGCGTCGGTCGCCTCTTCCTGCAGGGTCTCGGTGCCCTCCAGCGGAGTGGCACCCTCCGCTACGACGACGATGGAGAAGAACCGGCCCTTCTGATGACGGTGTCTGATGTGCTCGCACACCTGATCGATATCGAAGGGACGCTCGGGAACCAGGATCACGTCGGCCCCCCCGGCGATCCCGGCGTAGGTCGCGATCCAGCCGGCGTGCCGGCCCATCACCTCGAGGACGATCACACGGTTGTGGGACTCCGCGGTCGTATGGAGCCGGTCCAATGCATCGGTGCAGATCTGCACGGCCGTGTTGAACCCGAACGTGAAATCGGTCGCGCTGAGGTCGTTGTCGATCGTCTTGGGCACCCCGACGACGTTGACCCCCTCGGCCGCGAGCTTGTCGGCGACCCCGAGTGTGTCCTCGCCGCCGACGGCGATCAAGGCCTCGATCTTCTCGGCCGCCAGGTTCTCGCGCACCAGCTCGACACCCCGTTCTTCCTTGAAGGGGTTGGTCCGGGAGGAACCGAGGATCGTTCCACCGCGGTGGAGGATTCCCGAGGTGTTGTCCGGGGTCAGGTGAAGGACGTTGTTGGTGAGTGGCCCCCGCCAGCCATCCCGGTAGCCCACGATGGCGTGGCCGTACTCGTTCACGCCTTTGCGCACCACCGCCCGGATCACCGCATTCAGACCCGGACAGTCCCCGCCTCCGGTCAAGATCCCTATCCGAGCCATGGCTCCCCCCTGTGACGGCCGGTCCGGGGGCCATTCTGTACCGGGCTGGCGACGCTGGTGGTGTGAATCGCTCAATCCGGTCATGATGGGCGCCGACGAAATGAGAGTGGGAATCGGTCTGAAGCGGACATCGGTGTGAAGAGGACACTGCGCGCCGCCGTTGCGGTAGCGGCCCTGTTGGGGGCCGCCCTTGCCGCGCCCGGCTCTGCGACCGCCGCCGACCTCGAGTCTCTTCGGGAGAGGGCTCAGTTCATCGCCGACCAGGTCAGCGCGCGCGAGCACGACCTCGCCAGGCTGCAGCGGCGCCTCGCCGGCCTGTCCGATCGGATCGAGGACGCCAGCAGCCGGATAGGCCTCCTCGAGCTCGAGCTCCATCGGGTCGAGGCCGCCCGGGAAGAGGCTCAGCAGGAGTACATCGACCGGGCCGTCGAGGCCTACATGGACGGCTCCACGACCCATCTCGCCCTGCTGTTGTCGTCTAAGGACATGAACCAGTTCTTCACGATCGCCGAGGCGACGATGGCCTCGGCGGAGATGGATGCGGCCGCCGTCGACGAGGCCGTCGCCGCCCAGGAGGCCGCCGAGAGCCGTCAGGAAGAGATCGACGTCCGCAAACAAACCCTCCTTGCGGCGCAGGCCCGTGTCGAGGCGGTGGAAGCGTCGATCTCGAACGCCCTTGCCGCGCGCCGCGAGCTCCTGGCGCAGCTCACTGCCGACATAGCGGAGCTCGAGGCCCGCGCCCGCGCGGCGGCGGCGCGAGCGGCGCGCCCCGACGCCGCGTTCCTCGCCCTGCTGGCAGGCAGCGGTCCGACGATCGGCATCCCCGACGGATACGTCGGCACGGGCGTCACGTTCGAGGGGTTGGCGTCGTGGTACGGGCCGGGCTTCGAAGGAAACAACACCGCCAGCGGGGACGTCTTCGATCCGAGCCTTTACACCGCCGCGAGCAAGGAGCTTCCGCTCGGAACGTGGTTGTTCGTACAGCGCAACGGCCGCGGGGTCATCGTGCTGGTCAACGACCGCGGTCCTTACGTCGGCGACCGCATCCTCGACCTCAGTCGGGCCGCGGCCGACGCGATCGGCCTCACCGGCCCCGGCGTGGGTTGGGTCCAGGCCGAGATCGTCCTCAAGGGCTAAGCGCCCCGCTAGCTCCTGGGCTCCGGCTCGTTGTCGCGGCCGAACGGCAGTCGCTTCTTGAGACGGCCCAGCCATTCGTCGTCGTCCCCCGCGTCCAAGAAGTCTTCGCCGGCGTGCTCGGGAACGAAGGACCAGAAGTCCCCTTCCCCGTTCTCCTCGGAAGGCTCCGGCCCGTCCACCCTGATCGCCTCGTTCGCGGCCAGATCGTCGGCGACCTCGTCGTATTGCTCCTTGGTGCGCACCAGACGCATCGAATACTTCGCCGCACGGGTGGCATCCTTCTGGGCCGCCCAGGACGACGCCTGAGCGGACTTGGCCGCGCCCTGCGCCGCTTTCGCCGCTTCGGACGCGGACCGCATCGCCTCGTCCCAGCTCCGCTTCGCCTCTTGCTGGTCGTGCTCGAAGCGCGCCGCGAGCTCGTTGATCCGGACCAGCGTTTCCTCCGAAGTACCGGCGGCGGCGCGTGCGGCGGTGGTCGCTTCGGCCATCGCCCGGCGCGCCTGCTCCTGCTCGGCGAAGTGGGCATCCGACTGCTCGATCGCGCGCGTGAGCGCCTGCTGCGCGCTGTCGGCGGCGCGCTGACTGGACTCGGCGGCGTCGTGGGCCGCGCGCGCGGCAAGCTCCTGGGCGGCG
>DATFFR010000088.1:0-7914 GCA_035249925.1 Actinomycetota bacterium | reverse complement strand
GACGACACCGTCCATCTGTTGGGCGGTGACGACACCTACAACGCGAGCGGCGGCAACGACAGCGTCTTCGGTGAAGCCGGCAACGACAATCTCGCAGGCGGTCTCGGCGCCGACCTTCTGGACGGCGGAGCGAACAACGACGCGCTGACCGGCGGCGACGGCAAGGACACGCTCAAGGGCGGAGGCGGCAACGACGTCCTCACCGGCGACGGCGCCAACCAGGTCGCGCGCGCCTCCACCACGAGTGGCGGCTTCAACGCGTCGGCCGGAGGCGTCGACATCCTGCTCGGAGGGGGCGGCCGCGACCGGCTGATCGGCGGAGCCGGACTGGACAGCTTGAACGGCGGGCCCGGGCGCGACGTCTGCATCGTGGATTCGCGCAAGGAGAAACGACGGGCCCGCAGCTGCGAAACCATCAGGTTGAGGAGAGGCCACGCCTAGCAGTACGGGACCGAGGATCCTTGGTCGGCTCGAGCTCTAGCGCGGAAAACCCTCGCGGCGCGCCGGCGCTTCGCAGAAATGCCCAGACCGACGTCCTGTCAGCGCAGGACCAGCGCGCGGGCGCGGGCGACATCGACGACGCCCTCTATATCGCCCTTGTCGACGTAGGCATCCGCCCACATCGGCCGTTCGGCCAGGTCTGAGGAATAGGCGAGGATGAGGCTTTCGGGAGACAGCACCCGCAGGTAAGGGGCGGCCTCGTCTCCGGTCATGACCGGCATGTCCCGGTCGAGCACGATCACGTCGGGCTTGGTGTCCCATGCCCTCGTCAGCGCCACCACCCCGTTCGGGGCCTCGGTCACGTCGCAGTGGTCCTCGAGCACCGCTCGGAGGAGAGCCCGAACCGAGGGGTCATCCTCCACGATCAGGACCTTCGGCCGTGATTCCATGAGGTACCCCCTATCCAGATAGTTGACAGTAGAAGACAATTCTTAACAGAAATAACAGAGAAGGGAAGAGGGTGGAGGACCATTTCGTCGGCCCGGACGGACTAATACGGCGTAGTCATCCGCGCCCGAGGCCGCCAGCCGCCACCGGCGACGGCGCCGAGGGTGCCGCCCCGTGGGCTCAGCGGGATGCCCAGACGGGGCGCGATGAGGCCGCCTCGAGCCCGGTCGATCCGATCGGTCACGGATGGATGAACGACGTCCTGCGTGCGTCGCGGGTGCTAATCGTCGACGACGAGGAGAGCAACTTGGTCGTGCTCGAAGCCATCCTGGAGGACGCCGGCTACGACAACGTCCTCTGCTGCAGCGACGCGACCCAGACCTTCGATCTCTACGCATCGTTCCAACCCGACGTCATCATGCTCGATCTCCATATGAGCCGGATGGACGGGCTCGGCGTGCTGGAAGGGCTCAACGCGGTCAGCGGCGGCGATTACCTGCCCGTCCTGATCATCACCGGCGACAGCTCCCAAGAGGCGCGGGAGCGCGCTTTGATGGCGGGGGCA
Organism: Actinomycetota bacterium; assembly: GCA_035249925.1. Classification (GTDB taxonomy): domain Bacteria; phylum Actinomycetota; class CADDZG01; order CADDZG01; family WHSQ01; genus MB1-2. The sequence continues at coordinate 6,461 of DATFFR010000088.1, read as the reverse complement.
CGGGACTTCGTCGCCAAGCCCTTCACGAACAACGAGCTGCTTCTGCGGATCAAGAACCTCCTCGAGACCCGGCAGCTCTACCTGACTGTTCGCAAGCAGAACCAGTTTCTCGAGGATCGCATCGCGCAGCGCGCCCAGGAGCTCGAGGACGCAAAGGTGGAGATCATCGAGCGACTTGCGAAGGCGGCCGAGTTCCGCGATGACGAAACCGGCAAGCACACCGGTCGAGTCGGTAACCTCTGCGCCCGCATCGGCGAGTCCCTGGAGCTTCCCGAGGCTCAGATCGATCTGATGCGTCAAGCCGCGCCCTTGCACGACGTCGGCAAGATCGGCATCCCCGATCGCATCCTTCAGAAGCCCGACCGGCTGTCGATCGACGAATTCGAGATCATGAAGCGTCACACCGCGATCGGGTCGAGTCTGCTCTCGGGAAGCGTGTCTCGCACGCTTCGCCTGGCGCAGCGGATCGCGCTGACGCATCACGAACGGTGGGACGGCACCGGTTACGAGGGCATCGTCGGCGAGAACATCCCACTATCGGGCCGGATCGCAGCTGTTGCCGACGTCTACGACGCTCTCGTGCACCGACGACCTTACAAAGAGGCATGGCCCGCCGACCAAGCACTGGCAGAGATCGAAGGCCAGGCGGGAGTCCAGTTCGATCCCGCGGTCGTGCGGGCATTCCTCGATCTGCCCGAGATCATCGATCTCCGTTAGCGCAGGATCAGGCCGGCCATCCCGGCACCGGCCGGAGCCTCACTCAACGCGCACCACCACGCGATGGAGCGCCATCCCGTTCTCCCGCCGCGATCCCAACGCGACGTGCGCGATCGACAAGAGGTTGGGCTTCACCTCTGTCGCCCAGTTCGCGGTTGGAGGCGGGAAGTGGTCGAGCACCTCTAGCAGCGGCGGCCCCGACACGAACCCATCCAGCTCGAAGTCATCCCTCATCGACTCTCGGGCGGCTTCGTAGGACAGAACGTCTTGCAGCTGGGTCCCACCGTTGAGCGCGTCGAAGGTCGCGTAGGCGCCGTACATGATCAACACGCGATCGCCGTCGGCCACGACGTTGATCGGCTCGGGCGATCCCGGCTCCCAGATCGAGAACCCCGAACGGCCCTGCAGCAGGGCCTTGCGATCCAGCCTCTCCCCCAGCGCGCCGACAAGGACGATCTTGCCGACGGGAACGTCGCGCCGGCCCAGTAGCACGCCGTGCAAGCGGTTCACCGCCCGCGTCGACACCTTGGGATCCGACGAGCGGATCGCAAGGCCGCCTCCCAACCCCGCCTCGGGGTTGGTCTCCTGCACGAATACCGCGGCGTCGTCCATCCACGAGAGGAGGTCCTCTTCCAGCCTCAGCCCCGTCTGTTGCAGCAACTGCTGCTCGAGGGCGAACCCGAGCCCGGGGATGCCGGAGGCGGTGAACCGATCGATCAGCTCACCGATGGCGTCACCGAGATCGTCGAACCCGACGCCGGCCCAAACACGACCACTCACCTCCGGCAGCATGTCGCCACCTCCGGATGGGCCGGCCCGTTCCGGGCCGCCCACGGTGGCGGTGTCGATTACGAGTTCCTCGCTCCGCGCGAACACGACCCCTGTGGTGGGACCTTGCGGAAGGAATCGTCCTCCGACGAAACCCGGTGGGATGCCCTCCTCCGCGGCAACCGCCGACAACAACGCGGGCGAGTCGATGTAGAACAGGGCGAGTCGGTCGTCGGTCAAGGCGGCCATCCCCTTCTCGAGCTTGGGAGAGTCCACAAGCGAGTCCTCGCCGTCGTCGAGGGCAACGTCCACCGTCGCTTTGAAGCCGCCCTCGGAGCCGATCACGAGGAAGTCCTCGAGCACACCGGCGACGCCGTCACCCGCCCGCACGTGATCGACGCCGCGATAGGTGCGTTCCTCGAGAGGCTCGTCGGTGGACGCGCTCCGTACCGCGTCCCAGGCCGCGTCGGGATCTTCGGTAGCGATGATCGCCGCGCCGTCGACGTCCGGGGCCCTCGGCTGTGGCGTAAGAGCAAAGGCGGCTATCTCGGTCCCCAGCCACGGTCGAACGTCACGCCGGTAGTCGAGACCCGAGCCCTCGAGAAGATCGCCGATCAGCTCATCGAGCAGGTCCTCGGCCTCACGGTCGGTGTCGGTCGTGGGAAAGCTCTCGATGATGTCCTTCAACGCGCGTCGCTGAGCGGTGGAAGGGCGAAGGAAGACGCTGGCATAGGCGACGGCATCCCGGGGAACCAGCTCGATCGCGTGATCGGTGGCGGGAGCGAAGAAGCGAACGGCTCCGTAGGTTCCGGCCCCCACCACGACAAGAGCCAGCAGGATCGAAACGAGATGCCGTGGCCGCACGCCTCAGGCCGAAGAAGGAACTAAGCGGAGCGTTCGCCGCGGGCCGGGCGCTCGGGGCGCTCCTTCGCGCGCGGCACCAGGGTCGGGTTGACCCGCTCGAGCACGACCTCGCGGTTGATGATGCACTTCCCGATGTTCTCCTGGCTTGGCAGGTCGTACATGACGTTCAGCAGCACCTCTTCGAGGATCGCGCGCAGCCCGCGAGCCCCGGTCCCGCGCAGCATCGACTGCTCGGCCACCGCTTCGAGAGCGTCGACGGTGAAGTCCAGCTCGACGCCGTCGAACTCGAAGAACTTCTTGTACTGCTTGATCAGAGCGTTCTTGGGCTCGGTCAGGATCTCCACGAGCGCTTCCTTGTCGAGGTTGTGGACGTGGGTGATCACCGGCAGGCGCCCGATGAACTCGGGGATGAGTCCGTACTTCAGCAGATCCTCGGGCAACACGTGCTCGAGGATCGTGCCCAGGTCTTTCTCTTCCATCTTGCGGACGTCGGCGCCGAAGCCCACGCCCTTGCGCCCGATGCGGTTCTCGATGATCCGCTCGAGGCCCGCGAAGGCACCGCCGCAGATGAACAGCACGTTGGTTGTGTCGATCTGGATGAACTCCTGATGGGGGTGCTTGCGGCCACCCTGCGGCGGCACGCTGGCCGTCGTCCCTTCGAGGATCTTGAGGAGGGCCTGCTGCACGCCCTCGCCCGAGACGTCCCGGGTGATCGACGGGTTCTCGGACTTGCGGGCGATCTTGTCGACCTCGTCGATGTAGATGATTCCCGTCTCCGCCCGCTTGACGTCGTAGTCGGCGGCCTGGATCAGCTTGAGCAAGATGTTCTCGACGTCCTCGCCGACGTATCCGGCTTCGGTAAGCGCGGTCGCGTCTGCGATCGCGAAGGGGACGTTGAGTATGCGCGCAAGGGTTTGTGCAAGGAGGGTCTTGCCACAACCGGTCGGGCCGAGAAGGACGATGTTCGACTTCGCAAGCTCGACGTCACCCTCGGTCGCGGCCCCCACCTGGATCCGCTTGTAGTGGTTGTAGACGGCAACCGAGAGAACCTTCTTAGCTTGTTCCTGCCCGACGATGTAGTCGTTGAGGAACTCGTAGATCTCTTTCGGCTTCGGGAGGTCTTCGAGCTTCAGCTCGGGGGTTTCGGAAAGCTCTTCTTCGATGATCTCGTTGCAGAGGTCGATGCACTCGTCGCAGATGTAGACACCGGGTCCGGCGATCAGCTTCTTGACCTGCTTCTGCGACTTCCCGCAGAAGGAGCACTTCAGCAGGTCGCCGCCGTCACCGAACTTCGGCACTATCCCTGTCCCCCCTAGGCCTCGGGATTCTCCGCCGGAGAAACCTCGACCTCCCGGGCGACGCGTCCCACCTCACCCGGTAGCAGTGCGCCGTTGCCCGCCTTCTTCTCCGCGAGGCTCCGGCTGCTGATGACCTCATCGACAATACCGTAGGACTTCGCTTCCTCAGCTGTCATAAATCGGTCACGATCGATGTCTTTCTCGACCTGCTCGTACTCGTTGCCGGTGTGCTCGGCGATGATCTCGGCCATCCGCTTGCGAAGCGAAAGCACTTCTTTGGCGTGGATCTCGATGTCTGTAGGAGTCCCGGAGAAACCGGCCGAACCCTGGTGGATCATGATCTTGGAGTTCGGCAGCGAGTAGCGCTTCCCGTTCGCTCCGCCGAGTAACAGGATGGCGCCCATCGACATCGCCATGCCGACGCAGATCGTGGACACGTCGGGCTTGATGTATTGCATCGTGTCGTAGATGGCCATGCCGGCGTAGACCATCCCGCCCGGCGAGTTGATGTACAGGCTGATGTCCTTGTCGGGATCCTCGGACTCGAGATGCAACATCTGCGCGACGATGAGGTTGGCCACCTGATCGTCGACGGGCGTTCCAAGGAACACGATGCGCTCTTTGAGGAGCCGCGAGTAGATGTCGAAGGAGCGCTCGCCACGACTGGTCTGCTCGACGACCATCGGAACGAGGTAGTTGCGGTAAGCGTCGTCGTTCATGTTCCCTGGGCCTCCATTTCCCGCCACCCCGGTGTGGGCTCCCCCACTATGAATCATCGGTCACCCCGCCGGTGACATTGACGGTGCGAACTACGTAGTCCAAGGCCTTGCGGCGCATGATATCGGCGGCTACCGCGCCGACCCTGCCCGAATCGACCAGGTTCTGGGCCACCTCTTTTGGGTCCCTCTGGGCCTGGGCCGCCGCCAGAGCTATCTCGCGGCCCAGCTCCTCTTCGGACACGTCGACCTCCTGTTGTCGGGCGATCTCCTCGAGGAGCAGCTCGGCCTTCACCGAGCGGGATGCCTGCTCGCGCATGTCGCGCCGTATCTCGAGCTCGGTCAATTGCACCTGGGCCCCGTACGAGTCCAGGGTCATGCCCGCCTGCTTGAGATCGGCCTCGAGATGCTGGATCCGGTGCTCGAACTCGCTCTCCACGAGCTTGGGCGGGGGCTCGAGGTCGGACGCGTCCACGAGAGCGGTCAGGGCGCGATTGCGAAGCTCGTCCTCGCTCATGCGCTCCTTGACGGTCGCCAGACGAGCGCGCAGGTCTTCCCTCAGGTCGTCGAGTGAATCGAACTCGCCGACGGTCTTGGCGAAATCGTCGTCGACGGGGGGCAGCTTCTTCGCCTTGACCTCTTTGACGAGGACGGTGAAGGAGACCTCCTCGGTGCTCGAGTGGTCGTGGTGCGGCTCGTCGTCGCGGTGGATGTGCACCTGGTCGGTGAACTTCAGGATGGCGCCGGGCCGGGTCCCCTCCAGCTCGTCATCCAGCTTGGCCGGGCCCGTGTGCGAGCCCACCTCGTAGAGGAAGTCGGGTGCCGTCAGGCCCTCGACCAGCTCGTCGCCCTGGTAGCCCTTGAGGTCGATCAACACGTGATCCCCCCGCATGGCGTTGCGACCCACCGGCTCGAGCTCCGCGAAGCGGTCGCGCAGGCGTTCGATCTGTTCGTCGAGGTCCTCGTCGGTCACCTCGGACGGCGGGGCCTCGATCTCGAGAGAGGCCAGATCGGGGACGGCGATCTCGGGCCTGACGTCCACGGTCGCCTCGAACACGATCGGCGAGCCGGCCTCGAACTCGACCACGTCTATCTCGGGGGGAGCGATGGCCTCGAGGTCCTCGGCCGCCATGGCCTCGCGATACAGCTCGGGAAGAGCATCGCGGAGGGCCTCCTCGCGGACTACGTCCGCCCCCACCCGGGCGTCGATCATCTGGCGGGGAACCTTGCCCTTGCGGAAGCCGGGGATCCGGATCTCGTTCGCCCACTTGCGGTAGGCGGCGTCGACGGCGGGCTGGAGAGCGGCCTCGGGGACCTCCACGCGCAGCTTCACCCGGTCCTTCTCGAGTTGCTCCGTGGTGGTCTGCAGCGTTGAGGTCGGGGTCGCCATTCTCGGAGCATCCTAGCGGCGGGGTATGTCCGTTCCCCAAGCGCAATGTGGCCCCGCGTGGCAGGAACGTGCCATCTCGCCGGGCGAGCAGGGGTTCAGGCGTCTACCAGCGAATCCTCACTCACCGAGCGAGACGCACGAGCGCCAGATTGGGAGCCACGAACCGCGCTAGGCGGACGAAAGTGGGGATGACGGCTCGTGACTCCCAATCTGGTTCCCGGTCCTAGCTACCCCTTGCCTTGCTTATCGTACAGTTTGAACGCGAACCGTAGCGCGTCCGCTCCGCTGCACAGTCTTCCCACACCCCTGGAAAACCCACCTCGCGAAAAAATCCTTCCCTGAGAGGGCCTCGGGGCGGGTTCGGATCGTCCCTGGCCCGCGGATCCCGCCCGAACGGATGACTCGGTTACGGACAGTAGCGCGTGCGATGCTGAGGTCAAACGGGGCGTAGCGCAGCTTGGTTAGCGCGCAGCGTTTGGGACGCTGAGGTCGCCGGTTCGAATCCGGCCGCCCCGACCAGGGCTCGCTCCCCGTAAAATCCGGAGCGTTGCGGGTGTAGCTCAATGGTAGAGCTCTTGCCTTCCAAGCAAGTGACACGGGGTTCGATTCCCCTCACCCGCTCTACGGGAACAGGCGGCCTTGGGGCGACCGGTCGATCCACCGTGACCTGCGGAAACCTCCTCGAGTGGCCGTTCGACGGCGGTGACA
>DATFFR010000087.1:0-22985 GCA_035249925.1 Actinomycetota bacterium | reverse complement strand
AGGATCTCTACATCGACGTCGTCAGCGCCGACAACAACGAGTTCTGCCTGCAGGCCTCACACGATGTCATCCCGACACTGGAGATGCGCTACACGAGCGCGGCAGGCGCGCCCGAAGAGGGGGCCTGCCCCTAGCGGCCCGTCAGGGGGCGATGCGGTCCTGCACCACCTTGGTCAGCAAGGGGAACAGCGTGTAGAGGACGATCGCGCCGACCAACACCGGTAACGCGAAGATCACGTCGTTGCGGTCCAGGAACGTGAACGCCAAGCCCGCTCCCGCTGCGAGAGCCGCCCAGATGTACATGACGAGTACCGCCTGGCGATGCCCGTGTCCCAGGTCCATAAGCCGATGGTGCAGGTGCTCCTTGTCGGCATGGAAGACACTTGTACGGCGACGGGCGCGGCGAACGATCGCAAACATGGCATCGACGATCGGCAGAGCCAGCACCAGCAAGGGGATGACCAGCGGTGAATAGGCCAAGAAGACCTGTGACCCGGAAGCACCAAGATCCAGCGACGGACCGAACGCGGAGGAGTTGCTGATCCCGGCCACCGTGGCGCCCCCGAGGACAAGACCCAACAGCATGCTGCCGGAGTCCCCCATGAAGATGCGCGCCGGATGGAAGTTGTAGCGGAGAAAGCCGAGGGTCGCGCCCACGAGGGCCATCGCGAGCAACGGCGCGGGAGCGAAGAAAACGGCTGCACTGCTCCCCTGGTTCAACGAGAGCTGGAAGGTGTAGACGAAGAAGGCCGACGCGGCGATCGCGACCAGGCCGGCCGCGAGACCGTCGAGACCGTCGATCAGGTTCACCGCGTTGATCATCGCGACCATCCAGCCCACCGTAAGGAGAACGGACACGTCGTCGCTGACGGAGAAGATGTCCCCGTTGGGCAACAGCACGAACTGCATCTTCACGCCGGCCAGGAAGAGGATGCCCGCCGCGAACACCTGACCGGCGAGCTTCACGGGGGCCGGCAGGTCCTTGAGGTCGTCCACCGCACCCAGGGCGAAGATCACGACCGCCCCGCCGAGGATCCCAATCATCTGCGACGACTGGGTGAAGACGCCGTCGAAGTAAGGCAGTCGCGTTGCGAGCGCGCCGGCCGCCATGATGCCGGCGAAGATGGCCAGCCCGCCGAGCGTTGGAGTGGGCGTCGCGTGGACCTTCCGGTCGTTGGGATGGTCGATCGCCCCGAGCCGTCGAGACAGACCGATCACCGCGGGGGTGACGAAATAGGTGACGATGAAGGCGACGATGCCTACCGTCAGGTACGGCCTCATGCTCGGCTACACCACGTCCGGGTACGGACGGAACCGCGCGGTCAGCTCCTTCACCTTCGACGACACGTCCGCCTTGGTCCCCTCGGAGTCGTCCTTGAGCGTGCGTGCGATCAGCCGTGCCACCTCACGCACGTCGTCTTCCTTCATCCCGGTCGTCGTCACCGCCGGAGTTCCCACCCTGATCCCGGAGGCGATGAAGGGCTTCTGGGGGTCATATGGGATGGCGTTCTTGTTCACCGTGATGCCGACGGCATCCAGACGCGCCTCCGCCTCTTTCCCCGTCAGCTCGACGGGTTGCAGGTCGACCAGCATCAGGTGGTTGTCGGTCCCGCCCGAGACGATCCGTAAGCCCTCCTGGGTCAAGGTCTCCGCCATCGCGCGGGCATTCGCAACCACCTGGTGCGCGTAGGCCTTGAACTCGTCTCCGGCGGCCTCCTTGAACGCGACCGCCTTCGCCGCGATCGAGTGCATCAAAGGGCCCCCTTGCCAGCCGGGGAAGACGCTCTTGTCGATGGCGGTCGCGTGCTCCTCGCGGCACATGATCATCGCTCCGCGCGGACCGCGGAGCGTTTTGTGCGTCGTGCACGTGACAACGTCGGCGTGCTCCACCGGATTCGGGTGCGCGCCTCCCGCGACGAGTCCGATGAAGTGAGCCGCATCGACGAGGAAGATCGCGCCGACCTCGTCCGCGATCGATCGGAACGCGGCGAAGTCCCAGATCCGTGAATACGCCGTCGCACCCGCAACGATCAGCTTCGGGCGCTCTCGTTTGGCGATATCGCGAACCTCGTCGAGGTCGATCAGCTCGTCGTCCTTACGGACTCCGTACGACACGACGTTGAACAGCTTCCCGGTGAAGTTCACGTGCGATCCGTGGGTGAGGTGGCCGCCGTGGGCGAGCTCCATGCCCATGAAGGTGTCGCCCGGCTGAAGGAATGCGAAGTACGCCGCGGCGTTCGCTTGGGCTCCCGCGTGCGGCTGGACGTTCACATGCTCGGCGCCGAACAGCTCCTTTGCCCGAGCGATGGCGAGGTTCTCGGCCACGTCGACGTATTCGCAGCCGCCGTAGTAGCGCTTCCCGGGATAGCCCTCGGCGTACTTGTTCGTCAGGGGCGTGCCCAGAGCAGCCAGTACCGCCGGTGATGAGAAGTTCTCGGACGCGATCAGCTCGATCTTGGAGTTCTCGCGGTGAACCTCGTCCATGACGGCATCGGCAAGCTCGGGATCGACCTTCTCGACGGCCGCCCAATCGCTCCATCCGGGGTTGCTCACTGGCACTCCTCTTTCTCTATGTCGGCTATCTGGGCGAGTCGCGCCTGGTGGCGACCGCCCTCGAATCCTGTCGTAAGGAACTCATCCACGATGTTCAGCGCGAACTGCTCGGCAACGATGCGACCCCCCAACGCCAAGACGTTGGCGTCGTTGTGCTCGCGGGCGAGCCGGGCCGTGAACAGGTCCAGGCAAAGCGCGGCGCGAACGCCGTGAACCTTGTTGGCGGCGATCTGCTCGCCCTGCCCGCTTCCCCCCATCACGATGCCGAGATCGGCGTCCCCCGTCACCACCGCGCGACCGACCGCCGCGCAGAACGGCGGGTAGTCGACGGCTGCTTCCGAGTCGGTGCCGAGGTCGATCACATCGTGGCCCCGGTCGGCGAGATGCTTGGCAACGGCGACCTTCAGCTGATAGCCGGCGTGGTCGGCGCCGAGGGCGACTTTCACGGAGAGTGTTCCGCCGGGCGAGCAGCGTCAATATTCAGGGCGTCAATGCGCGCCGAGGGCAAGGCGCGAGGAGGGCGCATACCAGGAGGGTATGCAACCAACGAGGAACGCCGCCATCGATACAGGGGCGTCCTGAAGTCACGGTGATTCGCGCGGCGGGACACATACCGAGCATATAGATAGCCCTTGTTGAGGCCTCGGTTTAGGCGCTTTCTTCGCGGGCCTCCGAGCCACACAGAAGATCGGCAAGGACCTCGACGCCGGCCGCGATCTCGGAGGCCGCCCGCTCGTAGGCGAACGCCGGAAGTCCCATCGGATCGTCGAGGTCAAGTGCCCTCCGGGGCTCGGGCCGCTTGCCCTCCAAGAGGGATCGCAGCCTGGCGTCGAGATCGTCTCCGGACGGTTCCCCCAACTCGATCTCCACCAACTCCTTCATCAGCACCATCTTGGTCCCCACGTCCTCGGCCACCTCTTTCAGCTCGCGGACGTGGACACTGGTCATGGCCACGACCAGGTCGGCCTCGGCCACCTCCTCGACCGTGACGGGTCGGGACCGGTGGGCCTCAAGATCGACGCCCCGGCCGCTCATCGCGCGGCGCGCCTCGGGCATCGCGGGCTGCCCGGACCCGGCCCAGGTGCCCGCCGAGGCCACCTCGATCCCGGAACACCCGCGCTTGCCGAGCTCCTCACGGAGCATGACCTCGGCCATAGGAGAGCGGCAGATGTTGCCCGTACAGACCATCAAGACTTTCATCCATCCCTGTATACCTGGGCAAGGCGGCTCGCTAGGGTTGCTGGATGAGCAAGATGTGGGAGCGGATCCTGCCTCGCGTTCACGAACTGGCGGACCTCGACAGCGCCCTGCGCCTCCTGAGCTGGGACCAGCACGTGATGATGCCGGCGGCCGCCAGCGGAGGGCGGGCGCGCGTCATGGCCACCCTTCAGGCGCTCGCCCACCAGCGGCTCACCGACCCCGAGCTGGGCGACCTGCTGAGTGAGGCCGAGGCCGACGAGACCCTGACCGAGGACGAGAAGGCCTCACTGCGGCTGCTGCGCCGGGACCAGCACAAGGCAACCAGGCTCCCCGAACGCCTCGTGCGGGAGATGGCCGAGCTCGAGGCCCTTGCCTTCCAGGCATGGGCCGAGGCCAGGCCGGCCAACGACTTCTCGATCCTGGAGCCGCACCTCTCGAGAATGGTGGCCCTCAAGAAGGAGGCCGCCGACGCGATCGGATGGGAGAGCGAGCGATACGACGCCTTGATCGACGACTTCGAACCGGGGACGTCCACGGCCGAGGTCGAGGCGCTGTTCGAGGAGCTGGTCCCCTCGCTGAAGCCGGTGGCCGAGAAGATCCTCGCCTCGTCGGGCGAACGGCCGGCCTTCCTGTCGGTGCATTACGACGTGGAGACGCAGCGCGCGTTCTGCGAGTGGCTGGTCGAGCAGATGGGATTCAAGCACGGGGAGGGTCGCTTCGACATCTCGCCCCACCCGTTCACCGTGCACATCGGAGCCAGCGACGTCCGCCAAACGACGCGATACGAAAGCACAACGCTATTGATGTCGATCCGGGCCTCGATGCACGAGACCGGCCATGCGCTCTACGAGCAGGGCATCCCGAAGGAGCTCCTCGGCCTACCGATCGGCGACATCCTGTCGCTCGGGATCCACGAATCGCAATCGCGGATCTGGGAGATACAGGTCGGCACCGGCCGCCCCTTCCTCGAGTTCGTGCTTCCCCAGCTGAAGGAGCGCTTCCCCGGTCAGCTGGCGAGCCTCGACCCTGATGAGTTCTACCGTGGCGTCAACCACCCGCGGCGCAGCCTGATCCGCGTTCAGGCCGACGAGGTCACCTACAACCTGCATATCGCCCTGCGATTCGAGATAGAGCTCGCCCTCTTCAGGGACGAGTTGAGCGTCGCCGACCTGCCGGACGCGTTCGATGCCGCGATGGAGAAGTACGTGGGGATCCGGCCCGACACCCAGAGCGACGGCGTACTGCAAGACATGCACTGGGCCGTCGGTGCACTCGGTTACTTCCCCACCTACTCGCTCGGCACTCTGTACGCGGCCGCGCTGTTCGAGAAGGCCCAGGACGACCTCGGCGGCCTCGACGACGAGTTACGACAGGGCGACACCTCGCGCCTCCTCTCGTGGTTGCGCGAAAACATCCACATAAAGGCCAGCCGCCGCTCCGGGAAGGAAACCGCGGAGGAAGTGATCGGAGGGCCCCTGAGCCCGCGCCCGTTCCTGGATCACCTGAAGCGCAAGTACTCGGAGATCTACGACATCTCCTTCTAGATCAGATCGTCGCCTACGCGAGCGGGGCGCCCAGGACCTCCTCTATCGCCTCGGCGGCCAGCGCGCCGGCGCGCAGCACGCGAGGGGGTCCAACCAGGGTGACCACCGTCGAGGGAGCCCCGCCGACGCGGCCTCCATCGATGAAGACGTCGATCGCGTCCCCGAGGGCGGCCCGCGCCTCGTCCACCGTGACGGCCGGGGGCGCCCCCGACCGGTTCGCGCTGGTCACCGCGAGTGGGCCGGTGTGAGTCAGAAGATCGAGCGTCGCGTCGAACGCGGGGATCCGGACCGCCACTGTGCCGTCGTCGGTCCCACCAAGGGGATGGTCAAAGCCCGCGGCACGCGGGAGCACGAGGCTCAGAGGTCCCGGCCAGAACCGCTCCGCCAGACGCAGGGCAACCTCATCCAGAAGCGCAACCTCGCGCAACGGGTCGATCGAGCCCCCCAGCACCGGCAGTGCCCGCTCGTCGGGTCGCTCCTTCACCTCGAAGATGCGTTTCACGGCATCGGGAAGCGTCGGACGAGCCGCTAGCCCGTACACGGTGTCCGTTGGGATAACGATGACGCCCCCTGCGTCGAGGGCGTCGACCGCGTCGGCCGGGCCGCTCATCGTTCCCATCTCGCCTCCGCGATGCGCGGACGCCCCACAAGGTCGGGTCTGATAGCGACGTCGGTGTAGCCGAGGTGCTCCAGAAGGCGTTGGACAAGCTCGCCTTGACGATCGCCGATCTCCGACAGGAAGAATCCGCCCTGCCTCAGCCACCCCTTGGCGCCGACGGCGATGCGCTCGAAGACCTCCAAACCGTCGCGAGCCGCGAAGAGGGCCACCGCGGGCTCGTGGTCGACGACCTCTGCCGGCAGCGACGTCCTCTCGTTCTCCGACACATAGGGAGGATTCGAGACCACGACGTCGATCGAGCGCCGCAGCGTGATCGGCAACCCCTCGAAGAGGTCGCAGTGGATGAGCTCGACCTCGAGCCCGAGATGATCGCGGTTGCGACGCGCCCACTCGAGCGCCTCGTCGGAGATCTCGGTCCCGATCACCCGGGCATCGGGACGCTCGTCGGCGATCGAGAGCGCGATGGGGCCGGCCCCCGTGCCCACGTCGACCACGGTCCCTCCCTCGGGCAGCACTTCGATGGCCCGCCCGGCCAACGACTCGGTCTCGGGACGAGGCACCAGCGCGCCGGGGCCGATACGAAGCTCGAGGCGGCGGAACCCGGCCAGCCCGGTCAGATACTGAAGTGGCTCGCCGGCGACACGACGCCGGGCGAGATCGAGGGCCTTGTCCTCGTCCGGAGCCGCCTCCATCAACCAGCGCGCCTCGCGATCCGCGTTATGGATCCCGGCATCGGCCAGGATGCTCGAAACCCGCTCGAGTAGCGACGACGGGGTCAGGAGTCACCTTCGAGATCGGAGGCGCGGTGTTCCGCGATCAGGCGATCGATCAGATCGTCGAGGTCCCCTTCGAGGATCTCGCCCAAACGGTGGACCGTGTAGTTGATCCGGTGGTCCGAGACGCGGTTCTCGGGGAAGTTGTAGGTGCGGATCCGCTCGGAGCGATCCGCGCTCCGCACCTGCGACTTGCGCTCGGCGGCCTGCTCCGCCAACTGCTTCTCCTGTTCGACCTGAAGGAGGCGCGCGCGCAGGATGCGCATCGCCTTCTCCTTGTTCTGCAGTTGCGATTTCTCGTCCTGACACGCCACTTCGACTCCGGTGGGCAGGTGCTTTATCCGCACGGCCGAGTCGGTGGTGTTGACCGATTGTCCTCCCGGGCCGCTCGACCGGTAGACGTCGATGCGCAGGTCGTTCGGGTCGATCGTGACCTCGACCTCCTCGGCCTCCGGCAGGACCAGCACGGCGACGGTCGATGTGTGGATCCGGCCGCTCGACTCGGTCACCGGGACGCGCTGCACGCGATGCACTCCGCCCTCATGCTTGAGCCTCGAGTAGGCGCCCTTGCCCTTGATCGCAAACACGACCTCTTTGTAGCCCCCGACACCGCTCTCGTTCGATGAGAGGACCTCGCTCTTCCAGCGGTGGTTCTCCGCGTAACGCGTGTACATCCGGAACATCTCGGCGGCGAAGAGACCCGCCTCGTCGCCGCCGGCGCCGGCCCGGATCTCGACGATCACATCGCGCTCGTCGTTCGGGTCCTTGGGGACGAGGGCGGCCGCGATCTGCTCCTCGAGCTGCTGAAGCGTGGCCTTCAACGTGGCGATCTCCTCCTCCACGTAGGCCTTCTCTTCGCCCGAGACCCCGGCCAGCATCGCCCGGGCCTCGGAGAGCTCCTCCGAGGCGCGCCGGTAGGACCGCCACGCTTCGACGGTGTCCTTGAGGTCGGCGTGCTCCTTGCCGAGCTCCCTTAGCTTGTCCGGCCGCCCGCCGAGGGAAGGGTCTGCAAGCTCTCGCTCGATCTGCTCGAAGCGGGTCTCCAGCTCCTTCAGGCGGGCCTCGGGTAGATGCATGGCGTCCCTCGATCTGGTGGTGGGCGCGCAGGAGGCCTGAGTATCCTCCGGGGTCGATTCAAGGATACATCTGGGGGTCCGACGATAGATAGGACGAAGTGTTTCTCGAGGGGTGGTAGTGGACCCATCTAGGCGGCCATCAAGACGAAATTTCATCGGCGCGACCTTGGCGGCGGCCGGAGCCGCGCTCGCCGAGCTGACGCCCGCGCGCGCGCTCGCCGGGTCCCGCCGGAAGAAGAAGCGTGACGCTCCCCTGTTCGAGGATCACTTCAAGGGCCGAGACCGCGACGGCTGGGGCGCGCCGTGGTTCAACCAGCGCTACCACAGGCAGTGGGGCGTCCGATCCGAGCGCGGGATCTTCCGCCTTCCGGGCATCGAGTTCAAGATCGGTTACCGCCCGAACCCAGTGCTGGTGCTCGACCGTGACGTCGCCGGCATCGATCTCCGCAGCACGGTTTCGGTCTCGAACGCAAGCTCACGAGTGGGCCTAGTAGCCCGCGCCGTCGGTTACGCGGACTACTACGCCGTCTACCTGGGTCCCGGAAGCCAGCTCCGGATCAGTCGTTGCGGCCCGCACCACGAGAACCCGCTGGCAAAGAAGAAGGTGCCCTTCGGGGCCAACCGCCGCTACAGGCTTCGCATGCAGGTACGCGGCCGCGGGCCGGTGCGCCTCCGGGCCAAGGTATGGCCGGCCGGCACGCCGGAGCCGCTGCAGTGGGCGATCGAGGTAGTCGATGCCGCTCCGGAAGCCATCACGACGCCGGGGGCGTTCGGCATGTACTTCATGCATGCCACCGATCGCCGCGCATCGGCCTTCCGCGTGGTGGACTTCGTCGCTCGCTCGAACGAGAAGGGGACGACAACCCCCCCGGCCGTCGCGTTCGGGCTGGCCGGGCCCCCCGTGGGTTCGACCGTCCAGGTCGTGGCCAAGACCGCGGTCCCGTCACGGGTTCGCTTCGAGGTCGCCAGCGACCCGACCTTCGGCCAGGTGGTCCAGACTTTCGGGCCGATCAGAACCGGGCGCGCGCTGACCGCCAAAGGCTTCTTCGACACCAGCGGATTCGGCAACTCCAGCTTCGTCTACTGGCGCGCCGTCGCCGAGCGCCAGGATCACATCGCGGTCGGTCCGATCCACAAGTTCCGCACGCCGCCCGGGGCAGGGCTTCCGGTTCGCTTCGCGTTCGGCTCCTGCACCAAGTGGCAGGCGTTCCCGAAGACGTCCTTCGACCAGGCCCGCCTGAAGCTGCCCGACCTGTACCTGCATCAGGGCGACTTCGGCTACGTGCCGACCAAGGTGGTCGCGCACGCTCCCGACACCTATCAGGACCACTGGACGCGCATGCAGATGGACCCGAGTTTCTCCGGCCTGGCACGTGAGACGCCGATCGCGCTCCTTCGCGACGACGCCGACTACGGTAGGAACCGCGCCGACAGCGACAGCGTGAGGCGGTTCACGATCGGTGCCCACGACGAGATCAACGCCAACCCGGGGCCCTACTTCGAGACGCGTTTCGGCGACGTCGCCATCTTCAACATCGACTGCCGCCGCTACTCGACCGGCAAGGACATACCGCCCGAGCACCGCTCCAAGCTGGGGGCCGAACAGAAGGCCTGGCTCAAGGAGTCGATGAGCCGCGCCGCCGAGGAAGACGTGGGCCTGTTGATCCTGTCCTCGCCGCAAGCGTTCGGCTCCGACGCCAACCGCGAAAGCTGGCGCGGCGGCTACCTCTTCGAGTGGTCCGAGCTCGTCGACTTCTTCCAGGATCTCGGCGCGCCCGTCCTGATCGTCTCGGGCGACGCGCACGGCCACCGACTGCACGAGTATCCCCAGAAGAACCTGCAGGCCAACGTCCCGCGCATCGTCGAGATCGTCTCGTCCGGCACCGAACAGAACAAGTTCTTCGACGAGGTCGACCCGCAGTTCCTCCTGAAGAAGGCGAAAGGCTCGGGCTTCGGCCTCGTCGAGCTCAGCGCCGAACAATCGGTAGGCAACCAGCGCACCCGAACCCTCACCCTCACCGCGGTCCGCACCGCCGACGGCAGCCCCTTCTGGACCGCCAGCTACCTGATTGTGAAGGGCCTAGGCATCCTCCCGATCCTGAGCGCCTGATCGCCGCGGCCCGCGCGGCAGCCCCGCTCCGCCGGGCGCCAGTTGGGGGCGGCGGCCCGACCCTCGCCATTCCGCTCGAAACCGGCTGCTGTTCCTCCCTGGCTCCTTGCACGACCTGATCCGAAGGGGTGCCGAGGCCTCGAACTCGCGATCGCGGGAAGTTCTTCCGTCGTTGCGCTGGAGCGGAGGCGGCGGCTCCTTCTGCAACTCAGTTCACCGGACGCACCGGCGGCGGTCCCGTAGAGGGGCTTGAGGCGCACGCCGACAAGCTGGAGTCGATACAGCCGGCGTGCGCCGAACGAGCAGGCACCGCCGACCAGGCGGCGCCGTCGCGTCCCCGTAGTAGGGGCCGGCGCCGGTGCGTACCTGCGGCAGACGAAGGTCCCTGCCGCCGCCGGAGCGGGGTCTTCCCGAGGCGGCCGGACTCACGGATCAGGAGATGGGGGCTTCCGGGGTGTCCTCTTCGGTCGGGGTGGCCGGGGCCGGGGCTTCGATGTCTTGGGCTACGGCCTGCATGGCGGCTATGGCTACCTCGATCTGGTCGAGCGAGGGCGGTTTGGTGGTGATCTTCTGGAGGAGCAGGCCCGGCAGCATGGAGATGCGGAAGAACCATGACTCCTCGTTGCGCGACGCGAGCTTGATGGCCTCGTAGGAGATGCCGGCGAGGACCGGGATCGCCGCGAGACGCACCGCGATGCGCGGAACCAACGATGCCGACAGGAACAGATCCATCACGAAGTGGGCGATGATCGTGAGGAAGAGAACGATGAAGAGGAAGTTCGTGCCGCAGCGGACGTGAAGGGTCGAGTACTTGGCGTCGATCTCCGCGGGGACGAGGTCGTCGCCGTTCTCGTACGCATAGATCGTCTTGTGCTCCGCGCCGTGGTACTGGAAGACGCGGCGGATGTCCTTGAACTGGCCGATGATGAAGAGGTAGCCGACGAACATCGTCAGCCGGACGGCGCCCTCGATCAGGTTGAAGGCGAGCTTGGAGTCGCCGACGATGCCGCCGAGGAGCTCCTGCAGGAGCCGCGTCCCGAACACCGGTAGGACGATGAAGATCGCCGAGAAGAGAAGCATGGCGGAGCCCATCGTCCATCCGAGCTGCTTGTCGGAGAGCTGCTCCTCTTCCTCGAGCGCGTGGTTCGCCGAGATCATCAACGCCTTGATCCCGATCTGCAGGGATTCGACGAGCACGAGGACGCCGCGCGCCAGCGGCCACTTCAGCCAGGGATGGCGTTCCGCGAGCGTCGGCAGCGGGTGGCGCTCGACCGCGATGGTCTCGTCGGGGCGCCGGCACGCGACAGACCAGGAAGCCGGGCCGCGCATCATCACGCCTTCTAGTACGGCCTGGCCCCCGATCGAGGGTCGCTTGTGCTCGGCGCTCACCTACTCGCTGCTCGGCGCGGCAGTCGTCTTCTTCGCGTACTTCTTCTGGAAGCGCTCCACGCGGCCACCGGTGTCGACCAGCTTCTGCTTGCCCGTGTAGAAGGGGTGGCACTGGTTGCAGAGCTCGACATGGAGCTCGTCCTTGATCGAGCGGGTGGTGAACGTGTTCCCGCACGAGCAGGTGACGTGGGTGAGCTTGTATTCGGGGTGGATGTCTTGCTTCATCTCGGTTCCTCTCCTGGTAGTTCTTGTTCTCGAGCTTCTCTCGCTTTGCGGGCCTTCTCGTAGGCAACCGAGGCCCTGGCCATGATCTTGAACGTCAGCCAGAGTCCGCCGACGAGACCGATGATAAGCAGCCACTGCGGCCAACCCAAGCCCAACACCCTTAATTCCCCTCCGGCCGGGACGGCTACTCGCCCTTGACCGGGGCCTTGGCGATCTCCCGGAGGAACTGGGCGTTGCCTTGCGTGGCTTTCATCTTGTCGATCAGCAGCTCGAGGGCGCCGCCTTCAGCCAGTGCGTGCAGAACGCGCCTCAGGCGCCACACCAGCTGGAGCTCCTCGGGAGTGAGCAGCAGCTCCTCCTTGCGGGTGCCCGAAGCCGAGATGTCGATGGCCGGGAAGATCCGCTTCTCGGAGAGCTTGCGGTCGAGCTTCAGCTCCCAGTTACCGGTGCCCTTGAACTCCTCGAAGATGACCTCGTCCATACGAGAGCCGGTCTCGACGAGAGCCGTCGCGAGGATCGTCAGCGATCCTCCGTTCTCGATGTTGCGGGCGGCTCCGAAGAAACGCTTCGGTGGGTAGAGGGCGGTCGAGTCGACACCGCCGGAGAGGATGCGTCCGGAGGCAGGCGTCGCCAGGTTGTAGGCACGCGAGAGACGGGTGATCCCGTCGAGCAGGATCATCACGTCCTTGCCCATCTCGACCAGCCGCTTGGCACGCTCGAGTGTCAGCTCGGTGACCTGGATGTGGTCGTCGGACGGACGGTCGAAGGTCGAGTAGATGACCTCACCGTCGACCGAACGCTGCATGTCGGTTACCTCTTCGGGGCGTTCGTCGACCAGAAGGACGATCAGGTGGGTCTCGGGGTTGTTCGTCCGGACCGCGTTCGCGATCTCCTTCATCACGGTCGTCTTGCCGGCCTTCGGCGGGCTGACGATCATGCCGCGCTGCCCCTTCCCGATCGGCGCGATCAGGTCGATGATGCGCGCGGTCACGAGACGCGGGTTGTCCGGCTGCTCCAGCGTCAGACGATCCTCCGGATACAGCGGTGTCAGGTCGGCGAAGCGCGGTCGCCGTTGGGCGGCCTCGGGCTCCTGCCCGTTGATCTGGCGGATCTTCAATAGAGCCTGGTACTTCTCGCTGTCCTTCGGCGAACGGACCGAGCCCTCGACCTCGTCGCCCTTGCGCAGGTGGAAGCGCCGGACCTGCGACACGGAGACGTAGACGTCCTTGTCGCCGGGCAGGTACCCGCTGGTCCGCAGGAACCCATAACCCTCCGGCAAGAGGTCCAGGATGCCGGTTCGAACCTCTGCGTTCGGATCGTCCTCGACCTCGGTGTCGTCGTAGCGGTCGTCGCGCATGTAGTGCGGAACGCCGCCACCGCCACCCTGGCCACCCTGTCCGCCGCGACCTCTGCGTCGCCTGCGTCCGCGGCCCTCGCCGCGAGGCTCGGCCTTCTCGCGGGGACGGTTGCCGCGGTTGTCGCGTCCCTGCTGGGGGCGGCGACGCTGCTGGTTGCGGTCGTCGTTGCGGTGATCTCTCTCGTCGACCGCGGACTCGTCGCGTACCGACGCCGACGGGCCGCCGTTGCCACCGGTCGGTGCCGGGGGCGCGGTCTCACGTTTGACCTCGGGTGCGGATGCAGGCTCGGCCTTGGGCTTCGCGTTGCTCTTCGCGCCGTTGGCGCCGCCCGAGATCCGGTCGATGATCTCGGCCTTCTTCAGACCGGTCACCTTCAGATCGAGGGACTTCGCTATCTCTTTCAGCTCGGCCACCGGCTTTGTCTCGAGGACCGAGCGGTCCATTGTTGCCACCTATGCCTCCTGCATCGAGGGAGGAAGCTCACCGAGGTGCGGCTTCGCTTTCTCCCAGTCGTCCAAGAACCTCTTGAAACCCGAGTCGGTCAGAGGGTGCTTGACCAACGACTCGAAAACCTTGAATGGCATCGTCGCGATGTCCGATCCCATCCGGGCCGCTTCGACTACGTGAACCGGATGTCTGAGACTGGCCGCCAGCACCTGGGTCTCGTACCCCTGGGCGGCGTAGATCTCGCAGATGTCCGACAGCAAGCGGAGGCCGTCGGTCGCGACATCGTCAAGCCTACCTACAAATGGCGAGATTATGTAGGCACCCGCCTCCGCAGCCAGTATGGCCTGTGCGGGCGAGAAGCACAGCGTGACGTTCACCTTGATGCCGTCGTCGGACAATCGCCGGGTTGCGGCGAGCCCCTCAGGGGTCAGGGCGACCTTCACGACCGCGTTATCGGCGATCTGCATGATGTCGTGGCCCTGCCGGACCAGCGAATCCGCGTCGTCGGACGAGGTCTCGATCGAAACGTCCCCATCCACGATCGAACAGATCTCTTTGACCAGAGGGAGGAAGTCCTGCTCCTCCTTACCGATCAAGGTGGGATTGGTGGTGACCCCCTTCAGCACCCCCCACCGAACTCCCTCACGGATCTCGTCGAGATTCGCCGTGTCTAGGAAAAGCTTCACGCGTGTTGCTCCCTTCTTTGCTTCGATGTATCCCCGTCCGCCGTCCCTACCCGTTCGGCTTCTTCACGTTGCCGGCCCACGACCTCGACGGCCTGCTCGAGCAGCCCCTCGTCGGTGCCTTCTATCGGAGCCCCACGCTCCACGGTCTCGAGGGCCTTGGTGATGACGTGATCGATGATCTCGGTCAGGGTCGCGTCGAGGTCGTAGTGCTCGACCTTCGGAACGCCCCGCATCGCGGCCGAGGAGATCATGTACTTCTGGATCTTGCGGATCTTCTTGAATGCATTGAGATATCGCTCCTGCCCCCGCAGGCCCGAGTCGCGGCCCCGGCGGTAGAAGTGGCTGCGGTGCAGCTCCTCGTCGTCGATCGTGACGAGCAGTGGAACGATCACGGCTTGATCGCTTTCGACTTTTTCGAGGAACCCCGGTACGAGGTGCGCTCCCTCGAGGATCATGTCGGTGCCCTCCGCGATCGCGCGATCTATAAGCGCTTGGGCGCCGACGGCGACCGCGGCGGCCTGCTCCCTGAAGCCGATGATCAATCGATCACCGGAGTGCGGGATCGGCTGGCGCACCTCGTGGTCGGCCTCGAACGAGGACGAATACAGCGTCGGGAACATCTCCTTCGTGAAGGCGCTTCGCAAGACCTCACGGACCGCGTCGGTCGAGACCACGCGGGTGATGCCCAAACGGCTGGCAAGCTGCGTTGCGATAGTGGACTTGCCGACGCCCGTCCCGCCGCCGATCAGGATGATCAAGGGGATATCCAAACGCGCAACGGACTGCCACTTGATGAAGGCCTCGGCGTATCGATCGCCCGCCTCCCGCCGCAGCACCTCGAGGGTGAGGTCCCTGAGCTTCTCGTTGGTGACCACCTCGCCGAGACCGCGCAGCTCCTCCTCGACCTTATTCGCCACGGCGTAGGACTTGGCAGGACCGAGACCCGTAACCATCAGCGACGAGGCCGTCAGTCCCTTCGAGTACGGGAGGCCGTACTCGTCCTCGGCGATGAAGATGTGCTTCCGGCGCTGCGTCATACGCCTGCCTCCGTGAAGCGGCTCTTGGCCAGCTCGCCGGCCCAACAGATGAGGTCCGAGGGATCGTCGCCGTCGATACCGACCGGGACGTTGTCCATGTAGACGACGTCCAAGTCATGCGCGAGCGCGGCTCGCGTCGCGACGTCGATGCCCGCTGCTTTGATCTCACAGAGAAGGATGTCTGCCTCTTTCTGTACGTCCGCTATCTCTTGTTCCAGCTTTGCCCGATCGGATAACGCATGGGTGATCCCCACCACCTCGCAGCCGCAGTGCTCTTCCAGATGGGTGGATATGAGTCGAGCGGCCTCCTTCGGAGCGGTCGTCCCCACGAACACTTTTTTCCCCTCTACCGAACGTGTCGGCGCGGGGCGAAAGATCGTTCGTACGACCCTTATCTCGTCGCCCTCAGGGGTTCCGCGGAAGGCCTTACGGACCTGGGAGAGGATCTCGGAGATCTGGGAGGGAGAACCGAAAGGCTCTTCACACATAGTAACCACCACGAAATCGGATAGCAAGAGCCGGTAGGGACCCATGTAACCCAGGAGGTATTCGGGAGGGATCGAGGCCGGCATGATGAGCCCGGTTGCATCCGAGTGTACCGGTGGCATCGCAGAGCCCGAACCCTCGAAGAGCAAGAGATCCCCATCGAGCCCGTTGGCGAGCCGCACCCCTTCGGGCACGTTCGAGAACTCGACCGCGCCGGCCAGTCCTCCTCCGCAGCGGCGGCATCCGACGGTCTGGACCCTGCCGAGCAACGCGTCTTCGATGTAATCCGATGCGGCGTGCTTTCCGGAGTCGGCGAGCTCGAGTAGGTCCGCGGGAGTCAACTCGATCTCGTCGCCATGCATCACCTCGGGTTCCTCCGGCCCACCGCGACCCATGGAGACGATCACGGGACGATGGCCCGCGTTGGTCAGGGCCCGGGCGGCGAATCCTCCGATCGCGGTCTTCCCCGTTCGTTTCCCCGTCCCGATGATCCCGAGCGACGGCTTCGTGGCGACGCGCGGACGGGGGGGCGGCGTGAAGCGGAAGTCGGCGCCCTCGTAGGGGATCCCCTTCACCAAGGCAACCGACACCATCTGGTGACGTCGCCGGTAGTCGAGGACCGGCTCGTCGGACAGATCAAGCACACAGTCCGGTGACCACTCGTCGAGCGCCCGTTGAAGGGTCCTGCGCGGGTCGTCACCCGTTCGGACCGCCACGTCTCCGAACGCGTCCACGCCCTCCTTCGGAAGCTTCTCCCGTCCCCCGGCCAGCACGGCCCCCACCACGTCGTGACCTCGGTCCTGGATGTCGTCGAGGGCGGACTGAACCACCGGCGGATAGTGCTCACCATCGATGACGACCACGTAGCGCATGGGAACCCCCCGAGGGGAAGAGGCGATTAGAGGAAGGAGCTACCGGGTAACTCTATGTGACGGAATCACCACACCCAAGGAGGGCCCATGTTCGGAAGAACGACGGATCCCGCCCACGACTCATCTGACTACCGAACCGTTACCCACGACCGCTATGCGGCCGACCCGCGCGCCCGCGGCGGCGTGGCCGCAGGGCCCGTCGTCAGCGGGGTGATGGTCGCCTTCGGCGCGATGTTCCTCCTTCTTGCCCTCACGGGAGGCGTTCTGACCGCTCTGGGTCTTCTGGATGGAAACGTCACGGAGGGCGAGGCCATCGAGGCCGGGATAGGAGCCGGACTCGCGTTCGTCGTCGTTCAGTTCCTCGCATACCTCTGGGGCGGCTACACCGCCGGCCGGATGGCGCGCGGCTCCGGCGCCGGCAATGGCTTGCTCGTCCCGTTGACCGCGCTCGTCCTGGCCGGGGTTGTAGCCGCGGTCGCAACGGGTCTCGGCGCAACGGCCAACCTCAACCTGCCGTTCACCACCAACCAACTGCCTCTGGAAGAGGCAGGTCTCGTCGACTTCGGTATCGGGGTGGGCATCGCGTCGTTGGTGGCCATGTTCCTCGGAGGGGCACTCGGCGGTGCCTTGGGCGCGCGCTGGCACACGAAGCTCGAGCGCACCGTGGCCGAAGAGCGCATCGAAGAGCGCCACGAGGTCGATCTGAGAGACCACGCCCACACTCCGGCCACCGTCGGGGGCGCGGCCGCCGCAGCCCGCTCGCGGACTCCGGTCCACACCGGCTCGACCACAACGCCGGTAGACGACGGTGTCGACCTGTCCGGCGACGCCCAAACGAGACATACCTCACCACTCAGGCGATAACGAACCAAGCTCAGCGTTAAGGGCCCCGTCCGCAAAGGGCGGGGCCTCCCCGCGCCGCAGGAACCGGCGGGCCGGGCGGAGAACTCCCCCGGTATGAAGAGGCTGATCTCTGTCCTTACGGTCTTGGTGCTCGGCGCCCCTGCGGTGCAGGCCGCGGCCGCCCCCGTCGAGGCTCCCGCTCCCGCGGCCGCGGAGGTCACGATCTTCGCGGGAGGCGGCACGCAACTCACCAACGGCTACTTCTTCCCCGGCACCGCGGTCAGCAACGACGGCGAGATCGTCGGCGTGCCGATGGAGGTGGCCCAGGGCTCCGACATCCGCTTCGTCAACCTGGACCATTTCGTCGTCGCGGGAGGTTCCCACAAGATGACGTCTTTCAAGAAGGTCAAGCGAGGGGGCCGGAAGGTTCCGTTGTTCTCCTCGAAGATGGTCGCGGGACCCGGCGAGGACCTGGTCATCACCTCACATGTGAAGCCGGGCGTCTACGCCTTCTACTGCCCCGTTCACAACGGGATGCTGGGTCAGATCGAGGTCAAGTAGCGCCTTCCTAAACGTCGGAGCGGGCTCCTTGCGGCTCCCATTCGCTCACGAAGACCCTCCAGCCGCTCTGGCGCGCACGGCAGATGCGCCTGACCTGCTCGGCGCGCGTCGCCGCCTCGGGCCGCGGGATCACGATCAGCAGCGATGGGCCCGCGCCGGCAAGCGCGACGGGAAGGCCCGCCTCTCTCAATTCCTGATGTACCGCGGCGGTCTCGGGCATCAGCTTCATGCGGTGTGGCTCGTGCAAGCGGTCGTTCATGGCGTCGCTCAGAACGTCGGATCCGGAGCCGCTGGTCATCGCCGCGACCAGCAGAGCGGCGCGCGATGCGGTGAACTGCGCGTCGGAGAACGCGACGTCTTCGGGCAGCGCCTTGCGCGCCTGTTGGGTCGAGAACCCCTCGCGCGGTACGGCCAGCATCGGCACGAGACGCTCACTGGGCTCGAGTCGCAGGTACTTCAACTCGTTGTCCGTGCTGCCGTGGTAACAGACGACGAGTCCACCGAGCAGCGCCGGCAACACGTTGTCGGGGTGACCCTCGATGCCGGTCGCCAGCTGAACCATCTCGATCTGCGGAACGGTCCTTCCGGTCACCGCACGAGCCGCGAACAAGCCGCCGACAACGGCGGCCGAGGACGAGCCCAACCCCGCCCCAAGCGGGATCGGGTTCTTGACACGTACCGCGAAGCCGGGGGGTCGCCGCCCGACATGATCGAAGAACGCGTTCATCGAACGGATAACGAGGTTGGTGTCGTCGGCCGGCAGCTGTTCGGCTCCCTCGCCCTCGACCATGATGTCGATCGAGTCACGGCGCGGTTCGATGTCGATCTCGAGATGCATCCTCACCGCGACGCCCAACGCGTCGAATCCGGGCCCGAGGTTCGCGACGGTTGCAGGAACGCGCACCTTTACCGCTGCCGGCATCTGCCTTCCCTCCTCCCTGATCCCCGCCGGGCCGAAACCTATCAGCGCGACTAGGCCAGTTCGAGTTCCTCCAGGATCGGTTCGAGTCTGGCCGCCACCAACTTGGGCCGAGCCGCGCCGGCGATCGCCCAGTCCGGATCCTTCAGCCCGTGTCCCGTCAGAACGCACGTGACGGTGGACCCGGACGGAACCAGACCACGCTCCTTCATCTGACGGAGCCCCGCGACCCCCGCGGCGGATGCGAGCTCGACGAAGACTCCTTCCTCGGCCAGCGCTCTGTAGGCCTCGACGATCTCCTTGTCCCGCACCGAGGAGATCGCTCCGCCAGACGAGGATGCGGCCTCGGTAGCGCCGGACCACGACGCCGGGTTGCCGATGCGGATCGCGGTGGCGACGGTCTTCGGTTCGGCCACCGGCTCGCCGCGAACGATGGGATTGGCTCCCTCGGCCTGGAATCCGTACATCTTCGGAAGGCCGTCGGCCCAGCCCGCTTCGAGAGCCTCGCGATAGCCGCGCCAGTACGCAGTGATGTTCCCGGCGTTACCAACCGGCATCACGTGCAGATCTGGAGCGCGACCCAGCGCCTCGACCACCTCGAAGGCCGCGGTCTTCTGGCCCTCGATCCGGTAGGGATTGATCGAGTTCACCAACGTGATGGGGTGAGCCTCGGCCATCTCCTTCGTGAGGTTCAGGGCCAAGTCGAAGTTGCCGTCGATCTCGAGAACGCGGGCACCGTGAACGAGCGCCTGTGCAAGCTTCCCGAGAGCGACGTTGCCGCGCGGAATCAGCACCGCGCAAACGAGACCGGCGCGGCCGGCATACGCGGCCGCCGACGCGCTGGTGTTACCGGTCGACGCGCAGACGACAGCCTTCGACCCCTCCTCCACGGCTTTCGAGATCGCCAACGTCATGCCGCGATCCTTGAAGGAGCCCGTCGGGTTCAGGCCCTCGTACTTCAGCCAAACCTCTGCATCCATCTCCCGCGACAAAGGTTCGCTGCGGATCAGCGGCGTGTCGCCTTCGTGCAGGGTGACGATGGGGGTCGCGTCTCCGACCGGCAAGTGGTCGAAGTAGCGCCGGATGATGCCGGGACGCGCGTGCGAACGCGCTTCGGCCTTCATGCCTCGGAGGTCCCCTCGACCCGCATCTTGGAGGCGATCTCCTTCACCACATCGAGTGACTGAAGCTCTTCGAAGGTGGCCTGATGACCCCCCTCGGACGCCAGGTGAGTGATCAGAACGAGGGTCGCCTGGTCGCCCGAGCCCTCCTGGCGCACGCTCGAGATCGAGATGTCGTGCCGGGCGAAGGTGCTGGCGACGGCGGCGAGCACTCCGGGCTGATCCAGAACCGACAGCACCATGTAATAGCGGACGGGAGACTCGGCCGGCGGCCGCACCTCGGCCCGCCGGGCGTACCCCGCGCTCGTGGGAGACCGACCTCCCGAGACGATGTTGCGCGCGATCTCCACGACGTCGCTGGCAACGGCCGAAGCCGTCGGCGCACCCCCGGCGCCACGGCCCTGGAACATCAACTCGCCGACGTTCTCACCCTCTACGAAGATCGCGTTGAAGACATCGCGTACGGTCGCGAGCGGATGGGTCTTGGGGAGCATGGCGGGATGGACGCGCACCGCAATCATGCCTTCGCTCTCCTCCGCCACGGCAAGGAGCTTCACCTCGTACCCGAGCTCGTGCGCGGCCGCGATGTCCGCCGGCGTGACGCGGGTGATCCCTTCGCGATGGATGTCCACCGCGAGCACCGTAGATCCGAAGGCGAGGGTGGCCAGGATCGCCAGCTTTGCGGCCGCGTCGTAGCCCTCGACGTCGGCCGAAGGGTCTGCTTCGGTGTAACCGAGGCGATCCGCCTCTGCGAGAGCTTCCTCGAACGATTCCCCCAGCTCGGACATGCGCGTCAGGATGAAGTTCGTCGTGCCGTTGACGATGCCCATGACGCGCCGCACGCGATCGCCCGCGAGGGATTCACGCAACGGCCGGATGATGGGGATGCCACCCCCCACCGCAGCCTCGAAGAGGATGTCGACGCCGCTCACGCCCGCCGCCGAGAGGACCTCGCCTCCGACCGTGGACAGCAGTTCCTTGTTCGCGGTAACCACGTGTTTGCCCGAGCCGATCGCCTCGAGGATCAGGTCGGTGGCCGGATCGAGCCCGCCCATCGCCTCGACCACGATGTGGATGGAGGGATCGGTCGTGACCTCGTGGGGGTCCCCGGTCAAGACGCCATCGGGCAGAGGTACGTCTCTTCGCTTCTGCGGGTCGCGCACCGCGACCTTGACCACCTCGAGGCGCGCGCCGGCCCGGAAGGCCAGCTCGTCGGCATGCTCGCGCAGGATGCGCAGGGTGGCGCCTCCGACCACGCCGCATCCGAGCAACCCGACCCTGATCGTCTCCATGACCGAACGCTAATCGCTTCGGCTGCGATCGCCGGGACTTCCTCCGGATGCATCGGCGGGCTTGCGCCCCTCAGGCCACTAGGCTGGAGTCATGCCCGAGCTTCCCGAGATGCAGGCGCTGGCGGAACGGCTGGCCGAGTCGTACGCGAACCAGATCCTGAGCCGGGTGGACCTCATGCAATTCTCGGCCCTCAAGACCGTTTCGCCCGGTTTGGGAGATCTCGGCGGCCAGAATCTCGAGTCCGTGGGTCGAAGGGCCAAGTACCTCCTCTTCGAGCTGGAGGCCGCCCGGCTGATCGTCCATCTGTCCCAAGGAGGCCGGATCGATTTCGAAGCTCCGGCCAAACGCACCAAGCCCAAGGGGTCGGTTGCCCGGCTCGTCTTCGGATCGGGCGACGCGTTCCTGATCAAGGAGTACGGAACCGAACGTAAGGCCGCGCTGTGGGTCGTAGAGCCGGCAGGGCTCGGCCCCCTCGAAGGTCTGGGGCCCGAGCCGTTCGACGTCGAGTTCGAGGACCTGATGCTGAACAGCGAGGATCGCCGGCGCGTGCACACGTTGCTGCGAGATCAGCGCTTCGTAGCCGGCATCGGCAGGGGGTTCAGCGATGACGTACTGCATCACGCGCGTCTGTCGCCGTTCGATTCGCTCGCATCGCTCGATCGCGATCGCCGATACGACCTGATCTCCTCGATCCGAACCGTCCTCACCGAAGCCACCGAGAGAGAACGTGAGCGCACCGGCGGACTGCCGGCGAAGATGGGCGATCGCTTCACGATCCACAACCGCCACGGCCAGGCCTGCCCGCGCTGCGGTGAGACGCTTCACCGGATCTCGTACGAGTCGCACGAGGTCACCTATTGCCCAAACTGCCAGACGGGTGGCAAGGTGCTTGCCGATCGCAGACTTTCGAGGCTGCTCAAGTGAAGCGAGTCCTGACCTTCGACGGAGCGGTAGACCTGCGACTCACTCTGAAGGCGCTTCAGCACGGACGGGGCGATCCGACGACGCGCGTCGACATCGCCGAAGCGTGGCGAGCGACGCGCACGCCCGAGGGGCCCGCCACGCAGCATCTACGACTGGTGGCCGGCCGCGTCGAGGTCGAGGCGTGGGGAGCAGGTGCCACGTGGCTCCTCGAGCGCGCCCCCGACCTGTTGGGGATGCACGACGATCCGCGCTCGTTCGCGCCGGAGCACCCTCGTCTGCGTGAGATGCACCGGCGCCATCCGGGATTCCGCGTGGGCCGGAGCCACGCAGTCGTCGAAACGATCGTCCCGACGATCTTGGAGCAGAAGGTCACCGGTGCGGGAGCGAGGCGCTCGTACCGCGCGTTGATCCGCGCGTTCGGCGAGCCGGCACCGGGACCGTTCGGTCTCCGCCTGCAGCCCGACCCGAAGGTGCTGGCGTCGCTCCCGTACCAGGACTTCCATCCGTTCGGCGTGGAGCGGAGACGAGCCGCAACGCTCAAGGTCGCGTGCTCGTACGCAGCGAGACTCGAGGAGACGAACACGATGGACCTCGATGCGGCACGCAAACGGATGATGGCACTGCCGGGCGTGGGCGTCTGGACGACGGCGCTCGTTGCAGGAATCGCGTGGGGCGACACGGACGCGGTCGAGCTGAACGATTTCCACGTCCCGCACCAGGTCTGCTGGTTCCTGGCCGGCGAGCCACGAGGGACGGACGAGCGGATGCTCGAGCTCTTGGAGCCCTACGCCGGGCAACGCTGGCGCGCGCTGCGTCTGATCGAGGCATCCGGTGTCGGCGCTCCGCGCTTCGGCCCGCGCCTCGAGATCACCGACTACGCCAAGATCTAACCGGCGGCAAAGTCCCCCGAGGGCAGCGTCATCCCGATCGCGCCGACCGTCTCGCCCTG
>DATFFR010000086.1:0-36397 GCA_035249925.1 Actinomycetota bacterium | reverse complement strand
GATCCCAGTCCCGCGTGTCTCCGTGAGAAACTCGGTCCGGAACCCGATCAACCCGCGGGCGGGTACCAGGCACTCCATCCGCACCCACCCGGTGCCGTGGTTGACCATCTGCTCCATCCGGCCTTTCCGGAGAGCGAAGAGCTGCGTGAGGACGCCCACGTACTCCTCCGGCACGTCGACCGAGACGCGCTCCACGGGCTCGAGCACTTTCCCGTCGACCTCACGGGTCACGACCTGCGGCTTGCCGACGGTCAGCTCGAAGCCCTCGCGGCGCATCAGCTCGACCAGCACGGCCAGCTGGAGCTCGCCGCGTCCCTGCACCTCCCAGACATCGGGTCGCTCCGTCGGCACGACCCGCAGCGAGACGTTCCCCACGAGCTCCTGCTCGAGCGGCTGCTGGAGCATGGGCGCGGTCAGCTTCGATCCCTCCTGGCCGGCGAGCGGCGAGCCGTTGACGCCGATCGTCATCGACAGGCTGGGCTCGTCGACCTCGACGACGGGTAGCGGACGGGGGTCGTCCGGGTCGGCGAGTGTCTCGCCGATGGTGACCTGCGCGAGCCCTGCGACGGCGCAGATCTCGCCCGGCCCCGCCTCGTCGGCCTCGACCCGGTCGAGCGCCTCGGTGACGTAGAGCTCGGTGATCTTGACGTTCTGGACGGTTTCATCGGCCCGGCACCATGCCACGGGCTCGCCGCGGCGCAGATGTCCGTGGAACATGCGGCACAGAGCGAGCCGGCCGACGTAAGGGGATGCGTCGAGGTTCGTCACGAGGGCCTGCAACGGGTGGTCTTCCTCGTAGGTGGGAGCCGGGATCGTCTCCAGCAGCAGCTCGAACAGAGGCTTGAGGTCGCTGCCCTCGACGCCCTCCTCCGTGGACGCCCAGCCGGCCTTCGCGTTGCAGTACACGATGGGGAACTCGATGTGGTGCTCCTCGGCATCGAGATCGAGGAACAGCTCGTAGACCTCGTTCACGACCTCCTTGATCCGCGCGTCGGGCCGATCGACCTTGTTCACCACCAGGATGACCGGCAGGTGACCCTCGAGTGCCTTGCGGAGCACGAATCGCGTCTGCGGCAATGGGCCCTCGCTGGCATCGACCAACAGGAGCACGCCGTCGACCATCGTCAGGCCGCGCTCGACCTCTCCGCCGAAGTCCGCGTGACCCGGGGTGTCGATGATGTTGATCTTCACGTCGCCGTAGCGGACCGCCGTGTTCTTGGCGAGGATCGTGATGCCCTTCTCGCGCTCGAGGTCCATCGAGTCCATGACGCGCTCGTTGACGTCTTGGTGCGCGCCGAACACCCCCGACTGCCACAGCATGGCGTCGACGAGGGTGGTCTTGCCGTGATCCACATGGGCGACGATGGCGATGTTACGAAGGTCCTCGCGCCTGGGCATGGCACCAACTCCTTGAGGGATACGGCCAGTGTACGAGCCCCGCACGGCCCGGCTTTCGGGGATCACGACCCGGGGCTCGCGGGAATAGGCCGTCACCTCGTAGGTTGAGGCTGACATGGAGCAGGACGAGCGCACCTTCGACGACCTCGTTCAGGAGGCGCTCGACTCGTTGCCCGAAGAGATCGCGGCGATGATCTCCAACGTCGAGGTAGTGGTCGAGGACGAGCCGCCGCTCGACTACCTGCGCAGACTGCCGCGCGGACACACCTTGTTCGGTCTCTACCACGGCATCCCGCTGACCAAGCGGGGCGTCTACGACCGAGCCCTGCCGGACAAGATCTCGATCTATCAGGGCCCGATCACGCGCAGCGCCCGCACCCCGGCGGGGATACGGGAGCAGGTACGCCGCACGGTGATCCACGAGATCGGTCACCACTTCGGGATCGAGGAACACCGCCTCCACGAGCTCGGCTGGGGTTAGCTCCTCCAGGTCGGGAGCTTGCCCTCTCACTCGGCCGACCGGCGCCCGCCGCCCCAGGCAGGCCTTCTACGCAGACTTGCTTATCAAGCCGCACCCCCTCGGACGTCGATTCCATACGTGTAGCGACAAGTAGAAAAGGGGTGCGTAATGAAGAACCGAGATCTCGCCTACATGGAGGCCGGCCACGCGGTGGCGGCTTCTCTCATGCGCAAGGGGTTCGGGTCCGTCTCCTTGGATCCCGACCAGAGCCTCGGGCGGCGCCTGATGCAGACCGCCGACGACTGGTCGCAGCCGGGAACGGCCACCCAGGCCGAGATCAGGCAGGCCCGTCACGAGCAGGCCACGATCTACCTGGCGGGAGCCGAAGCGCTGGTACGTGCGCTGGGGGGCTCGGACGCCGTTCGCTTCTCCGACGAGATGGAGTGGATCCGCGCCAACGTGGCCCGCATGGCCCGTCGGTACGACTTCATGCCGATGGTCGAGGCCGTAGCCGGCCGTCTCGTCGATCGCGGAACGCTCACCGACGAGGAGATCGACGAGGTCATCCAGCAGGTCCGTGCACGTCTGGACGTCGAGAACCTGAAGAACCTGAAGGAGTACACCACCGCCTGATCCTGCGGGATCGGGACTTCGAGGAAAACGGCGGCGCCCTGCGTGTCCTGAGGTGGACTCTCTCCTACCTCATGCTCGCAGGGCGTTCGCTTATGTGCCCGTGGCTCGGGGCACTACCCCTTGGGCACCACGTAGGTCTTCGAGATCATCATCGTGTCGGCCGGCAGCGTGGCCTGGGTGACGAACGCTGCAGGCGCGGCATAGATCGCTCCTCCGAACAGACTGGCCCCGGGGGTGATCTTCGAACCGGTCCTGGCCCCCACGGCCTTCATCGGCACCGGGATGGTGATGGTAGCGGTCGCCGCGTCGAAGGTGGCATGGACGAGAGCGACCTCCTCACATGGGCCGCCGACCGTGCAGCCGCCCTTACGGATGAAGAACGGCGACATGCCCGGGTCGCGCGGGGGCGGGCAGATCGTCGGGTTGTACGTCGGGTTGCAGATCCCCCGCAGGTACTCGGTGAACGCGCCGCTTAGCTGGAGCGCCTCGCCGTCGACCGCGAACTCCCACGTGTAGCGAGAGAACTCGGGGATGCCTCCCGTAGGAGGAAGGCTGTCCACGGCGATGATGAAGTTCAGGGTCTTGGGGTCGGCCATCCCGATCGAAGCCCCAACTAGGTCTTGGCCGAGAACGGCTGCGAGCGGGGCCAGGGTGCAATCCTGGTTGCAGCCCCAGTCCCCGGCGTCGTCGGTCCCGAGAACCTGGGGGCCGGTCCGCTTCTTTGCCGCCTGTTCGGCCCCTGCGGGACCTGCCACCAACACCGACGCGGCCATGACCAGCGTCAGCACCGAAACGAGCGCCTTGAACCTCATCGCCCAACCTCCTGTTCCCCTAGCCGCTGTGGCAGTTCTTCGCCATCGGCGAGGCGGGTTCCTATCCCGATCGCGCGCTTCCTCGGCGCCGCGGGAGCCCCTGAGGCGCCTCCCAGGGGGCAGGACTAGTCACGATGTCCGATATGTACCTATCGCGGTGCTTGCCCGGGTCGCCTGAAAACCACTCCTTCCAGCTATGGAGCGTCGCAGCGCTCACGCCGACAACAAGAGCACTGGGAAGAACAGGCCACGAACGAGGGAGAGAGCCATGAGCTACAGCAGCGATCCGGACGCCAAGAAGGTGCTGGTCGTCGACGACGACCTGGCTCTGAGGCGAAGCGTCATCCGCATCCTCCAGAAGGCCGGTTTCAGCTGCCACGGCGCCGTGAGCAACCAAGAGGCCCGGGCGATGCTGGTAGCCGAGCGCTACGCGGTGGTCATCACCGACATGCGGATGTGGGGCGAGGACGGCCTCGAGCTTATGCGCCACATCTCCGACGAGTACCCCGAGACGTTCACGATCATGATGACCGGTTTCGTGGAGCCCCGTCTCATCGAGCAGGTCAGCCAGTCGGGTGGATACGCCCTCGTCCAGAAGCCGTTCGGCCCCCACGAGCTGGTGGCCAAGGTCGAAGAGGCGCTCGAGCAGCGTGCCGAGAAGGTCGCCCTGCTGCGCCACGTCTCCAACTGGTAGGAGAGCCGAGAGCGCGCCTCGGCGCCCCTACCCGCCGGTCTTCTAGGTGCTCGTACCCCCCGTCGACGGCAGGTAGAAGTCGTTGCCGCCGAAGCGGGCCTCGAAGTCGTGGCGGCCGCCGCGATACCTCGCCGGAAGGGTCAGCACTGCAACACCGTTGAGATCGGTGGTCGAGGTGCCGAGGTCGCTTCCATCCCCACTGAACGCCACTGCGACGCCCTCGACCCCGACGCCGGAATCCCCGTCTCCGACCGTGGCGCGAAGGGCTCTCTTCGAACCCTGACCGGTCACCTCGAGCAGGGTGGAGGTGTCCTCCCGTTCGACGACGAAGCCGGTCGCCTCGCTCGTCGACGCCGCGAGGTCGTCGGTTCCCGCGAACGACACGGTCAGGGCGTAGTCGCCGGGGCGCTCGGTAAGGATCGGGGTGACCATCGCCAGCCCGTTGTCGTCTGTAGTGGCGTTGAAAGTGCGCGCTCCCCCATCGCCCGCGAGCTCGAAGACAAGCTCCCGGCCGGCGATCGGAGCGTCCGCTGCGTCGGCCAGGCGGGCCTGGAAGAGCGTGGCGTCCGAGAACTGGCCCGAGCTCTGGCTTGCTTCGGTGACGGACACCGTGGTCGCGATCGGCTCCGGATCGACCGGTGGCTCGGAGCCGGCCGGCCACAGCGGCGCGTGGCATGTGATCCCGCCGGTCGTGGGGTTGTTGTCGGTCAGATAGAACCCGCCACCGCACACGTCGTACATCTCGCCGGTAAGAAGGAAGTGAGCCTCTTGCCAGCTGGACGCCGGCTCGCTACGGGGATGGCCGTGCGGGTCACCGTTCTGGTCGGGGGGGATGTTGCCGTTGGGCGGCGTCGCGTTCCCGCTGTCCCAGTAGACGAGCGCCGACCCCTTGTACGGGTAGGTCGCGGTTCCCACCGAGTACGGCTCCATCTCCCAGTGCCGACCGGGGGCAAGACTCGGCACCATCAACGGGGCGCCGATCGTGCGCGCCTCGACCTCGGCCGAGACGTTGGCGACCTGATGGTCCGAGAATGCCGCTTGCAGCAATACCTCGTGCGGTGGCGTGTTGGCCAAAGGGTCGTCGGTCATGTGGTGCGCGTAGCCGTTCGCCTCGCCGCGGTCCCACAGCATCTGCATCAGTCCGAAGACGATCTGACGCTCCACCGGGTCGCGGTAACCGGCGTAGAAGGGCACGGAATAGGGAGGAAGGTTGGGCTCGAGTGCGAGCTCGCCCTCCCAATCGACGCTTCGGTTCAGCAGGGTCGAGTAGTTCATGCCGAGCACGCCCAGGATGCCGCGCTTGATGTCGGGCGACACCGCGACCAGTGAACCGCCCATGATCCCGCCCTGGCTGTTGCCGTCGTAATAGAGCGGCGTGTCGTTCTCGTCCGCGGTCTTCACCAGCGAGACGCCGCTGTCGTCCTTGAACGCGGCGTCCGCGGCGAATCCCTCCGGATGCACCGCGGCGCGGCCCAGGAACATGAAGTTGAGGAAGCCCTGCTGGGCGCGGTCGGGAAGCGAGGGGAAGTTCGAGAAGTCGGCCAGGATGGCTGCCACGGTCGGTGCGTCCGGCGTCGACATCCCCCACCAGTCGGCGGCGCATGAGAAGAACGGTCCGTCGCGCAGCGGCGACCTGGTCGCGTCGTTGATCTGACTGCGATCGCCGAGAAGACCGTGCCCGTAGAGGACCGGAGCCTTCTGCTCGCCGTCGAGTGGCAGGCGGCAGGTGAACGGCACGTTCACCGTGGACTCCACCGGATTCTGATCGGGCAACCCGTCCAGGTTGGTGTCCAGCAGGCGTGAACCGGGAGCAGGAGCGTCGGCAGGAAGCTCGTTGGCCCGGACGTGTCCTTCGGTCTGTTGGATGCGGTCCATGTAGTTCGGAACGGTGACCCGCCCTTGGATCTCGCGCATGGGACGGGTGAAGGCCCGGCCGTTCGAGTCGGTCCAGGAGTCGGGGTCCAGCAGCTCGACGCTGTCGATCGTGAACTCGGGAGACGAGCCCTGCACGATGCCGTCGGCGAGCTCGGTGTCCCCGAGCTGCTCGAAGGCGTCGTCCCGCATGTGCAGGATGCGCTCGGCCAGGTTCCGCTCGCTCGCGACGGTGAAGTCCCACGCGAGGTAGAGCTCGTTGCGGTCGATCCCGGCCGTCTGGAGCGCGGGGAAGACCGAGTCGTTGAAGTGCGCTTGACGGACGGCGTCGGCCCCCGTTCCTCCGCGATAGGCGAGGAACTCGGCACCCGGCTCGATGGCGGTTCCGTCGGTTGTCTTCAGGTTGCGCAACCCGACGACGTAACGCGCGCCCTCCTCGAAGTTAACGGCCGGACGCATGATGAGCACCTGCTCGCCGGCCGCGACCGCGTCGCGGTGGGTATCTAGCTCCGACCAGAACGGGTGACGCTCTCCTGTCTCGGCATTGATGATCACGATCGGCGCGTCCTCGCGCTCGTACAGAGAGATGTCGGCGATGTGGTCGCGGTGGTCGAAGTAACCGATCTCGTTCGGCCCGACCTCGCTGTGGGGCCGGTCCTGTGTGCCCCAGGTCGCGTGCAGGTCTAGGCCCGGCACGTAGGTCATCACCGGGGAGCCCGGCGAGAATCCGTCGTTGCGGTTCCACTCGATCGGATCCACGGGCTTGCCCTCGCCGCCCTCGGTGACCTCGGTCCCGTTGCGGGGCATCGCAGTGGGAAGGAAGTTCACGCGCCGGCCGGTCGCGGTGGTCGCGTCGGCGGTGGTGAAATGGTCGCTGGGGAACGGCAGCAGGCACGCCGCGGCGTCCAGTGGGTCGCATCCCACGTTCGAGGAGGCGGGCACCAACGGGGCGGCCTCGGCGCTCGTAAGGGCGAGCGGGAGAACCGACAGGAGCAGGGCCAGGATGAGGACGGTGGGAGCGATACGGGAACGCGACTGGGCCATCGGATCTCCTAGATCGAGCGACGAGGGGTGGGCGGAACGGCAACGACTGGGGGGTGGTTCCACGCGGTGGGCGGTTTCTCCTGCTTGCTCCGCTTCCGACCGATTCCGCAGGAATGACCCGGCCCCCGCCGAACCTGAACAAACATGACAAACCCGACACGAGCTCTAGCCGTTGCGCTCTCCGGAGCGCTGCTTGCAGGCCTGGTCGGAATGGTCCCGGCGGCGGGGGCTCCCACCTGCCCCGAGGAACCCCGGACCGCCTGCGGGGACCGGATCTTCCCGGAGGCCGACACCACCGTCTCGCACATCCAGCACGACAACGGCGAATACGAGACCGCGATAAAGGCACTCGCCCGCGAGTTCCCCCGGTACGTCCGGGTGCGCAAGATCGACCGCTACGTGGGGCGCAAGGTCACCTCCGTCGGTGGTCGCCCCATCTGGATCGTCGAGGTCACCGACTTCGAGGCGCCCGAACGCAACAAGGTCCCGGTCGTCGTGTCGCTCTCGGTCCACGGACCCGAGCGCGCGGGGATCGAGGGCGGGATCCGCTACGTCGAGGACCTGGCGCGCTGGGCCGCCGACGAACCCGATCACATCCTGCGCAACGGGACCGAGAAGGACTCCGTCGGCATCCCGGTCTCTTCGGTGCTCCGCAAGGTCCACCTGTATGTCTCGAATATCAACCCGGACGGCTGGGCCACCGGCGACGCCGCCAACGGGGGGTCGTTCACGCGGGGCAACGACAACGGCGTCGACCTCAACCGTGAGTTCCCGACCATCGGCTGGAGCTATCCGCCGTACACGGCGCTCAGCGAGCCGGAGACGAAGAACTGGGACCGCTTCGTCCGCAAGATCAAGCCGACCGTAGCGGGCGATCTGCACGGCGAGCTCACATCCGCCAACAACGCATTCGCCGACATCATGCTGCCTGCCGGACAGTGGCATCCGCTGGAACAGGCGCAGGAGGAGAGGGCCGCGCGCCACATGGCGTCGAACATCGCTCGCTACTTCGAGGAGCAAGGGGTCGAGGCCGGAACCGTGAGCGGCGTCGCCGACATGAAGCCCGCCGCGTACGCCACCGGATTCGACGTCGTCGGTTACGACGCCGCCGGTTTCATGGGCGACTACTTCACGGAACGGATCGGCGCGACGGACATCGACGTGGAGCACTTCCTGTCCCACATGGTGCCGAACACGACCTGGGTCGCGTCGCTGGAGGAGGCCCACATCGCCGCGGTGCGAGCCGAGATCGAGACGCTCATGGTCGAGGCGATCGAGCTACCCAAGGTGCGCGTCCGCCTGCGACTCGGCAGGGTCGGCTACTTCAAAGACCGCGCCGTCGTCACCGACCGGGATGGGTACGGAGGGCCGAAACCGCCCAAGGGCGTGGAACCGGAGGGATACCGGGCCACCAGGATGCAGTACTTCCGCGACCTCTCGCGCTTCTCCGGTCGGCCGCTGACGGCCTTGACCCCACGCAAGATCCGCCGCGGCGCGCTCTCCCGTCTCGACACCGTCGTGCTCGCCGACAAACCGTTCGGCGATCGCTACGAGGGACGCTCGCAAGCCAGGCGCCGGGCGCTGTTCAAGTTGGAGCGCTTCGTCAGGCGTGGTGGGAACCTGATCCTTACCGACCGTGCCATCACCCTCCTGGCGAAGATGGGCGTCGTGCCGAGAGACTCGATCCACCGCCGCGTGTACACGGCCGGTCATATCGACATCCACGACTGGGAGGACCCCTACGTGAAGGGCCTGCCGACGACCGCGTCGCAGACCTATTACGAGGTACCGATCGGGTTCTCGCTCGACTCCGACACCTCGCCCCACTGGGTCGTCAACCAGAACGCGGTGTCCAAGGCGAAGGGCAGGTCCGTCGCGCACGTCGAGGACGAGACCGAGATCGGGCTGGGCCGGTTCCGCCTCGGCCGGGGCCGCATCGGTTTCATCGGTGCCCTGCTTCCGCAACCCACCGAGCGCTACGACCACTTCTACGGACTCGCCGACTACGGGGTCACCGTCGCCGGAGGGATGATCCTCAACAACATGATCCGCCGCGGCCTCTAGCTCGCTCGCTTACGTCCTATCCGGAAGCCTCCACACCTCGACCTCGACCTCTGCACCGGCCTCGAGGCGCGTCAGGTCCTCGGCGAAGATCGCCACGCCGTCGCACCCGACCAGGCTCGACTGGATGTGCGAGCCCTGGCCCCCCGTCGGCGTCGCGGTCACGCCGTTTTCGCCGAAGGTCAGCGCGACCCGGACGAAGTGACGGCGGCCCGGACGCTTGTCCAGCGCGCCGGCCAGGGTCGCGCGGATGCGCGGACGCAGCAGCGAGCGGCACCCCAACATCTTGCGGATCGCAGGACGAGCGAACTGCTCGAACGAGACGTGCACCGAGACCGGGTTGCCCGGCAGACCTATCAGCGGGGTTTCGGCGATGCGTCCGCCGACCACGGGTTTCCCCGGCTGCATCGCCACGCGCCAGAAATCGACCGCACCCAACTGCTCGACGGTGGAACGCACGAAGTCGTAGCGACCGACCGATACCCCGCCGGCCACGAGGACCAGATCCGCGTCCGCGGCGGCCGCTCGTAGTGTCGATTCCACGGACTCGGCGGTGTCCTGGGCCCGCAGGCTCGCGACGACTTGGGCTCCCGCGTCGACGACGAGAGACGCCATCGCAACGCGGTTCGAGTCGCGGATGATGCCCGGTCGCAGATCCTCCTCGGGGTCCACGAGCTCGTCGCCGGTGGAAACGACTGCCACGAGAGGGCGCCGGTGGACACGCACCGGCGACAGTCCGAGCGACGCGAGGATCGCCAGCTCGCCTGGTCCGAGACGGGTGCCGGCGGTAACGACCACCGAACCCGCCGCGATGTCGTCGCCGGCCGGCCGCACGTGGCCTCCCCCGGGGGGCGCCG
This sequence comes from Actinomycetota bacterium, assembly GCA_035249925.1. Taxonomy (GTDB): domain Bacteria; phylum Actinomycetota; class CADDZG01; order CADDZG01; family WHSQ01; genus MB1-2. Next base: position 26,566 of record DATFFR010000086.1, on the reverse strand, counting down.
CGGTAACCATCACCTTGCCCTCGGACTCGCTGGTCACCTCGACGGGAACGACGGCGTCGGCTCCCTCCGGGATCGCGGCGCCGGTCATGATCCGCACCGCCCCCCCGGGGACCACCGCGACGTCGTTGGAGCCACCGGCACGTACCTCACCGAGGATCTCGAGCGTGGCGGGTGACGACTCCGAAGCCGTCGCAACCTCGTCCCGCCGGACCGCGTAGCCGTCCATCGCCGAGTTGTCGAACGGGGGGAGCGCGTGAGGAGCGGCGGCGTCCTCGACGAGCACCAACCCGTGAGCACCGGCCAGTTCGACTTGGACGGGATCGAGGGGCTCGAACTGGGCGAGCACGCGAGCCCGCGCCTCTTCGACGCTGAGCAGGAGCCCTACTCCTCCGGTCCGAAATCGCGTGCCGCATCGACGGCCTTCGCGCAGAGGTCCTCGACAGAATCCTCGGTGCGAACGGCGGCCAGCCCGATCACGAACGTGGTCAGCGGTGCAGCGCGGCGTTCGACGGTGTGGGCGACGGCGCGTGCAACATCCAGGAGAGCGCCCTCGGTTTCCTCGTCGATCTCATCGGTTACGCCGAGAGCATCGGCCAGCGACTCCACCCACCGGTCATCCACGCAGCATCACCTGAGCCCGAACGACGTCGTCCCACGTATCGCAATCCAGAGCCGCCCGACCGACTCCCACCTCGAGCGGGTCCATCTCGCCGATCACGCCCCGAAGGGCCCGGTCGCGCTGGTTGCAACCGTCAAGCGAGCGGCGGAGCGGATCCGTCTCGTAGACGGCCAGCAGAGGTTGCCGGACCCCGGCATCGTCGACCGCGATCGCCCCACGCGCCCCGGCTGCCGCCACCAAGCGGTGGACGGTCGAGCGGTCCACGAAAGGAAGGTCGGCGGCCAGAACCAGTACGCGGTCGGATCCGACCTGCTTCATGCCGGCGGCGAGAGCGGCGGCCGGACCGCCGCCGGGCGGATCCTCGACCACCCACTCGACCGAACCACGGACGGGCCGCTCTTCCCCCACCACGATCACTCGAACGGCATCGGACGCGGCTTCGAGCGCTCGATCCAGCATCGACATGCCGTCCATCTCCAGTGCGGGCTTGTCGATGCCGCCCAACCTGCGCGCTCTTCCGCCGGCAAGCACGATCGCGTCGAAACCGCCCACCTCAGCCACCTATCTGAGACATCGAGCGAACCGGTCGCACGAAATCTGGGGCGCCGATGCGGTGTCCGGCCCACTTGCCGGCGACGCACGCCCGCGCCAGCTCCACGATCTCCTCGTCCGAGGCTCCCGCGCGCATCGGATCCCTGAGGTTCGTCTCCTCGAGACTGAACAGGCATGCAAGCAGGTTGCCGTCGGCGGTCAGTCGGAGCCGGTCGCACGCGTCGCAGAACGGCTCGGTGACCGACGCGATGATCCCCACGCCTCCGGGGGAGCCATCGGCGAAGCCGAAGGTCGTCGCGGGCGAGCTGTCGTCTCCCTTGGGCTGCAGCGGAAATACCTCCGAGATCCGAGCCAGGATCTCGCGCCCGGGGACCAGGGTCGAGGAGTCCCATTCGTCCTGAGCATCGAGCGGCATGTACTCGATGAAGCGCACCGCGTATCCGGTCTCGCGCGCTAGCCGCGCGAACGAGACCACCTCGTCGTCGTTCTGCCCCCGGATCACGACCGCGTTCACCTTGACGGGCCGCAGACCGGCGCTCGCGGCGGTCTTGATGCCGTCGAGGACCTCGTCCAGCGCGTCTCGCAAGGTCATCTCGGCGAACCGATGCTTGAGCAGCGAGTCGCAGGAGACAGTGACCCGGTCGAGACCCGCGTCGGCGAGCTCGGCCGCGGTGTCGGCGAGGAGGTAGCCGTTCGTGGTCAGAGACAGATCCAACGCGGGGTCGATGGCTCGAAGCATCGACACGAGTTTCGGTAGCTCGCGCCGAACGAGCGGCTCCCCGCCGGTCAGCTTGATCGACCGGATGCCGAGTCCAACTAGGACACCGGCGATCCTGCGGATCTCCTCGAACGACAACAGCTCGGCTCGGGGGAGCCACTGCAGACCTTCGGCCGGCATGCAGTAACGACAGCGAAAGTTGCACTTGTCCGTTACCGAGATCCGAAGATCGGTCGCGACGCGGCCGAAGCCGTCGACGAGCTGCCCGGGTCCGTTCACGGCGATGCAGACGTCAGGGCCACGGCCTCGTCGCGAACATCTGTGGCGGCGCTCTCGAGCCTGACCGGTACGGCGTTGAGCACGGCGTTACCCGAAAGCGGATCGATGACCGATTCGTCGGTCAGGTCGTTGATCGAGACCCCCGGGTTCGCCGCAGCTACCGACATGCGAACGCCCGGCAGTCCATGTCCCCACCCATGCGGAAGGCTGACGACGCCGGGCATGACCTCGTCGCTGATCTCGACCGGAGCCTCGACCTCGCCGACACGCGACCGGATGCGCGCCGGAGAGCCGGCGCTGAGCCCCAACCGGCTCGCATCGTCGGGATGCACGATGAGGGTGCATCGGTTGCTCCCGGCGACCATCTTGGGGACGTTGTGCATCCACGAGTTATTGGTGCGCATGTGGCGCCTACCGATCAGAACCATCTCGTCCGCAGGACGGTCGAGGAACTCCCGCAGTCTCGGGAGATCCGCCACGATCTCCGCCGGAGACAGCTCCACCTTGCCCGATGCCGTCTTCAGCGCGTTCGGCAGCCGGGGTGCAAGGGGGCCGAGATCGACCCCGTGAGGGTTGTTGCGCAACACGTCGAGGGTCAGACCGTCCGGCGCGTCTCCGAAACGATCGCCGTAGGGACCCGAACGGAGCCGGAAGTCGAGGATCTGCTCGACGGGTGATTGGCCCTCGAGAGCCCGCATGATGTCTGCGGCATCGTGGTTCGGGAGCGCGCCGTTGGGCCCGACCGCCCTGTCGACGAGGTAGCTCAGGGTCATCTGCGGCACGATCGTGGGATCCAGCAGGGCGCTTTGACCGCTCGCCACCAGCGCGAGGCGAGACAGGATCTCCCACTCGTCCGGGGTGTCGCCTTCGAGGATCGGCGGGCTGTAATTGGCGACGTTGCGAACGGATAGTCCATAGAACGCGAAGTCGTAGTGGTGGCGCTCGAGCAGGCCGGGCGAGGGCAGGATCACGTCCGCGTGGCGCGTCGTCTCGTTCACGTAGGGGTCGACCGAGACCATGAACTCGAGCGTCGAAAGCGCGTCGCCGAGACGTTTCCCGTTGGGTGTGGACAGCACTGGATTCCCGGCGATCGTGATGAGGGCCCTGACCTGGCCCTCGCCGGGCGTCTCGATCTCGTCGGCCAGAGCCGCGATCGGCAGCTGCCCGAACGCCTCGGGATAACCCTTGACCCGGCTCGCGAACCGACCGACGCGCCATCCCCGGCCCCCGGGCGATCCCGGATCTGGGGACGCATGAGCGGCATGCGGAAACATCCGTCCCCCCGCCCGGTCGAGGTTCCCGGTCAGCACGTTGACGACGTCGCTCGCCCAGGACGTCAGGGTGCCGAACTCCTGTTGGTGCGCGCCGACGCGGTCGTAGATGCTCGCCGTCGGAGCCGCCGCGATCTCGCGGGCCAGCCGGCGGATCACGCCGGCGTCGATCCCCGTCCGGGGTGCGACCGTCTCCGGCCTGAAAGGCGCCACTAAGCCTGCGATGTCCGCGGCCCCGTTGACGTGTGGTTCCAGCTCGCCCGGCGAAACGAGGTTTTCGTCGACGAGCGTCCACACCAGGGCCATCAAAAAGAGGGCGTCCGTGCCGGGCCGGATGAATACGTGCTCGTCCGCGCCGGCGGCGGACTCGGTTCTCCGGGGGTCGACGACGACGACCTTGCCTCCGCGGGCACTGATGGCCTCCAGCCGTCCGCGGAAGTCGGGCGCGGTCGCCAGGCTTCCGTTCGAGACCCACGGGTTCGCGCCGAGGAGCACGATGTAGTCGGTGCGATCGACGTCGGGCACGGGGATCAGCGTGGGGCTGCCGAACATGAGGCCGCAGGACACGTGCTTCGGGATCTGGTCGACGGTCGCCGCCGTGTAGAAGTTCTTCGTCCCCAGGGCTTTGACCAGGGCAGGCAACATTACGCTTGCCGAGAGGCTGTGAACCGACGGGTTCCCCACGTACATGGCGACGGAATCCTTGCCGTGTCGTTCGATGATAGGCGTCAACCCGCGCTCCATCGTCGTGAAGGCCTCTTCCCACGACGCCTCGCGCAATCCGTGGCCCTCTCGGATCAACGGTGCGCGCAGACGGTCCGGATCCTCCTGGAGATGCTTGACGGCCGTGCCCTTCGGACAGATGAAGCCCTTGCTGAAGACGTCGTCGCGGTCACCCCTGATCGATTCGATGGTGTCGTCTCGCATCGAGATCTCGAGGCCACAGGTGGCCTCACAAAGCGGACAGGTACGCACATGGGTGGCCGTCGACAAAAGCTCTCCCTCCTGATGGGGGGCGTCCCGGGCAGCCTATCCCCAGGCGAAGCCCGACCGGCCTGAGTCAGGAGGCGTGGGCGGCCAGTCGGTCGGCCAGCGCTCCCAGGATATTGGTGCCTCCGCGCGCGTCGAAGCCCAGGAACATGGGCGACGAGTTCACCTCGAGGAAGCGGAGCTTGCCGTCGGATCCGGCGCGCAGGTCGATCCCGCCCCATCGCAGGCCGAGCGCCTCGACGGCTTTGACGCACTGCGCGATGACCTCGTCCGGGAGGTCGAAGCTTTCAACGCTTTCTTCGTTCTGCCGGAAGTCGATCGACTCCGACACGATGCGGAACGTCGCGACCGCGTCGCCGTCCATGCAGTAAACGCGGTAGTTGTCGCCCTCGAGGAGCTCCTGGAACGTGACCGGGGCGCCGGCCAACTTGCGCAGTCTCTCCTCGGTCAGGTCCTCGGGGCCAAGCTCCTGCGTCGCGGCCCCGCCGGCGATCGGCTTGTAGATCACGCGCCGCCCGTCGGCGAACCGCTGCACGGCCGCCGGATCGTTCGTCCATACCGTTTCGGGTACGGGGAGTCCGGCCTGTTGAAGCACGGCGATCTGAACCGGTTTCGGCTGGAGCCACTCGGTAGTCCGCGGGTTGTAGACGGGGACTCCCATCTGCGACCAGCGCGAGAGCAGGCCCAGCATCATGTGGGCTTTCTCGCGGTAGGCGACCAGCGTGCGGTACCAGTCCTGCTCCATCTCGGTCGACGCATCGACGCCGTAGCTCAACGGATGCGCGTAGACGTCTCTGACGTAAACCGAAGTGATTCGCCCGAGCTCGCGATCGTCGACCGCGATCGAATCGAGCCTCTCGCCGAGCGCGATCCGCGGGGTTGCAGGGAAGGACAACCCGTCCACGATCACCGCTTCGACCCCACGCTCCCCCACCGCGTCGGCCACCGCAGACACATGCGGATCGAGTGGCGATCCGACCACCAGCACCAAGCGGCCCGTCACTTCGGCTCCAGCAGCTCGAGATGGTTCTCGATCAGGAACGCAAGGTGAGCCAGAGGCGCGGCGTAGTGGCGGGAATCGAAGAAGATCGCCGGAGTCCCGTCGGAGTAGTCGTCCACCACCTGCTCAGCGCGCTGCACGAGCGGGCGCGCCGCAGATGTGGCGCGCTCCAGTTGGGTGGGATCGATCGACAGGGCCTCGGCCACCAGCCGGAGGCCGTCCGGCTGGGACAGCCTCGGCAAGTTCTGCTTGGCCGACGCGTACCCGTCGACGATCCGGTCGGGCCCGGTGAGCATCCACGCCGCCGCCAAGACCGAGCACGCCCGTCGATCGGCCTCCTCGGGGTCCTTCGGAGCGACCCCGACGAACGCGTTCACCGGCGCCGCCTGCACGAACGCAAGGAATTCGCGCAGCACCGGCAGGCACTTCCCACAACCGGGGTGAACGAAGATGACGGCTTCGTGCTCTCCCGCGGTTCCCGCGACCGGCACGGCGGAATCGGACCCGTGCACGTCGACGACAGGTTGAGTAGCTATGTGGGCAAGACTGGCGAACGGCGACGCGGACAGCCTCCGGTAGCGGTCGGAGATAAGGGCGAGGCTGATGCTGCGCCTGAAGTACGGGATCACCACGAACTCGGCCAGGACGAAAAAGAGCCCCAGCAGGACGGTAAGCAGGACATCGCGCGCTCCGAGCCGCCCGTCCCATAGGAAGAACCACCCGACGGCGGCCGCCGTCGCGTTAACGAGATGGGTGACCATGCACAGCGTGCAGAACTGGCGCATGGAGACCTGGAGGGCCACCAGCAGGACGGCGAACGGCAGCGCCGCGGTGAAGGCGAAAGTGGACACGCGCCCGATCGCAGGGGGCGCAAGCCAGCCGGCGGATGCCACGAGCAGGAGGATCGACGCGTAGAACGCGAGGCCGACGTCGCTCAGCGGCAAGCCGAAGACGCGCGAGAAGCGCGAGGTGAGCACGCTCTGACAGTCGAGCAGCCTCCCCCGCCGGCACACCCGATCCGCCAGCGGATTATCGCGATCCCCGACCGCGGCTGCCATCAACAGGGTGACGGCAAGGCCGACCCCGGCGAGGACGACCAGCACCGCGGTCGCGATGCGCTCGGAGGCCGGCGTCACGAAAACGGCCGCCGCCAGCAGGGTGACGATCATGGCCGCTAGAAGCGAACGGAGGACCGGCGCCGCCCGCCCATCGGCGAGCGCCGGCGTGGTGGTCCCGCCGCCGACGACCTCCAAGAGCCGCTGCCGGAGGTGCCGATGCTCGGTCGCGCCGGGCTCCTCGGCACGTTCCATCAGAACCACGACCCCCGTCCAGCGGGAGAGGAAGTCGTCGCGCTCGATCTGGCGGCGGCCGTTCACGCTGTCCCACACCAGAACGCGGCTCGGCGACACCTCTTCCAGCACCCCGAACCCTCCGTCTCCACTCGCATCCGTGAAGTGCACCACCGCCGGAAGCTTCAGCTGTGGGAGTCCCGAGGCGTCGGTACGGGCCGGTGTCGTCTTGACACCCATGGTGGATGCAACCTCCACGAGGGCCAGCAGCGAATTGGGCCGGGGATGTGCCGCGATCGCCCGAACCACGAAGGCTTGCGAGTATCTGAGTCGCAGTTTGCGCGCCATTCGATAAAGGGCCATATCGGGGCCGTCGGCGGGGATCCTCGTGTCGATCATGACGGTCGGTATCTTGACCCTTCGGGGTTTCGGATGAAAAGAGATACGCCGCCCCGGTGGACGGCGTATCTCGGTTCTTTGCTGCTTCGGCGTGACGCCGGGCTCGTTACAGACAGCAGCGGCTCAGGATCAACTCCTCGCAGCAAGCCTGCGTGGTGAGTTCCAGATCGGCGCCGAAGGCGTCCTGGGCGCCACCCTGAACCTCGGCGAGCTCCTCGATGAAGAGCTCCCGGATCTCGTCGCTCATCGCTCCCCCTCCCGGATCTAGGTAGGTCCGTCGCAGCCGCAATTGCCTTCTTCGCAGCACGCCTGCGTGGTGTTCGAGAGACCGAGGCGGTCGAGGAGCTCCTCGACCGGGCCGCCCGCGCCGCCCTTCACCTCGGCGAGCTCCTCGACGAACAGTTCGCGGATCGGAGCCTTCGCCTGGTTCACCGTCTTCCCCCTAGGTAACTAGATGGGCTCGGCGCAGCACTGGCCCTCTTCGCAACAGGCCATCGTCGAGTTCTGACCGCCGAGCTTCTCGAGCAGAGTTTCCACCGGTCCGCCGGCGCCGCCCTTGACTTCGGCGAGCTCCTCGATGAAGAGCTCGCGGATCGTGTCTCCGTTCATGTTCCCCCCTGTCGTCCCGCTGATTAGGGGCCGGTGTCGAAAACGACGGGCCCGTCGCAGCACTGACCTTCCTCACAGCAAGCCATGGTCGAGTTCTGGCCGCCTAGTCCCTCCAGCAGCTCCTTGATGGGGCCGCCGGCTCCACCCTTCACTTCGGCGAGCTCCTCGATGAAGAGCTCGCGGATCGCTCCGCTCATTTCACCTCCTCGAAATTCGTTCGTACCCCTAGCAGACCGGGGTCTCTTCACACTGTCCGTAGGTCGTTACGAGCAATTCCTCGAGCTTCTTCCAGGGGCTCGTGGAGCCACCCTTCACCTCCTCGAGCTCGTCGATGAACAGCTCGCGTATCGGAGCTCCCTTGGTCTCTTTCGCCACCTCGCCCTCCTCGATCAGACCGCCGCGCGCGCGAAACGTGGGGATCCACCCCTTTGGTCAGGATGCGGGGTGGATTCTGCCGCTTGGTCTGGTTCTCCGCAAGTCCTACCCGGGAGGGGGTTCGTCGCTCGGTACGCTGTTTCCTTCCGACGCGGGGGAATCGCAACGTGGAATCTGGAAACGACCGGGGGTTGCCGACCTTTCGGACCGAGGCGATCGCTCACCGGGGCCGGCGCCAGGGGCCGGGTGAGCTGATCCGGCTCTCTCCGGGGTGGACCAACTGGGTCTTCGCCTCGATCATCGCCCTGTTCGTGGTGGGCGTGGTCACGGCGAGCGTGGTCGAGATCGACCGCTTCGCCCGCGGGCCCGCGGTCGCAGATGGCGCCGGCCGGGTGGTGGTGCTGGTCCCGGCCGCTCTCGCCCCCGACGTGGCCGAGGGCAACCTGGTCGAGCTCGGGAACGAGAAAGCCCGCGTGGTGTCGTTCGAGGACCTCGTGTTGTATCCGTCCGAGGTCCTCGAACGGTTCGGGGTCGACGTTTCCGTCCCTTCGGTGGTGGTGGTCACGTCGGCCCGGGCGGAAGGCGACGCCGGCAGCGCCCGGGTGCTCATCGAGTCCGAGCCGCTGATCGTGGCCCTGGTCCCCGGTCTGAGCGCTCTCTTTGGAGACGCCGATGGCTAGGCGGATCCCGTTCGTCCAACAGCTCGAGATCAGCGATTGCGGCGCCGCGTGCCTGGCGATGACGCTCGGCTATCACGGACGCAACGTGAGTCCAGAGGAGATCAGGAGGGCGACCCGAACATCGCGCGACGGGGTCGACGCGATCTCGCTCATCGAGGCGGCGCGCTCCTACGGCATGGAGCCCCGGCCCGTTCGCGTCGAGCTCGACGGACTCAAGTTCCTCGAGCGTGGGACGATCCTGCACTGGGAGTTCAATCATTTCGTAGTCTTCGATCGCCTCGTCCGTGGCGGGGTCGAGGTGTTGGATCCTGCGGTCGGCCGGCTCCGCGTACCGATGGAGCGTTTCTCCGAGTCGTTCACCGGCGTAGCCATCGGCTTGCGGCCGGGCGACAGCTTCCAAAAGGCGTCCGGCTCGCGCTCGGGAACGTGGCGGTACCTGCGGCCGTTGTTGCGTCGCTCCGGTCTTCTCTCGAAGGTCGGGGTCACCTCGTTCCTGATCCAACTCTTCGCCCTCGCCATGCCGATCCTGATGGGCGTCGTCGTAGATCGGGTGATCCCCGCCGGCGACCGGGATCTGCTGCTTGCGATCGTCATCGGCCTGGTGGCGATGGTCGGCTTCCACGTCTTGTCGACCTTCCTGCGGGGCCATCTTCTGGTCGCGTTGCGTACCCATCTCGACGTCAGCATCACGACGGGCTTCATCACTCATCTGGTGAAGCTGCCGTACCAGTTCTTCCTGCAGCGCTCGACCGGAGACTTGATGGCGCGCCTGAACTCGAATGCCACGGTGCGAGAGATCTTGACGAGCGGCGCCATCTCGACCCTGCTCGACGGCACCTTGGTGAGCATCTATCTGCTGTTGATCTTCGCCCAGAGTCTGTCGATGGGCCTGGTCGTCGTGGTGCTCGCGGCCTGTCAGGTCGCGATCCTGCTCATCGGCTATCGCCCGATACAGCGCGTGATGGCGGAGTCCTTGCAGGCGCAAGCGCGCTCGCAGGGCTATCTGGCGCAGATGATCACCGGCATCGAGACGTTGAAATCCGTGGGGGCCGAGGCGCGCTCCGTCACGCAGTGGACGAACCTCTTCGTGGACGAGGTGAACGCCTCGATCGTGCGCGGCCGGCTCAACGCCTTGATCGAAACGTTGACGAGTGGCCTTCGCATGGCATCTCCGCTCGTGGTCCTGACCGTCGGCGTCCTGGGGGTCCTCAACAACGATCTGAGTCTCGGGACCATGCTGGCGCTGAGCGTGCTGGCGACGGGTTTCCTCACTCCTCTTTCGAACCTGGTGGCCGTAGGGATGCAGATGCAGGTCCTCAGCAGTTACATGGACCGCATCAACGACGTGCTCGACACGTCGAGAGAACAGGATCCGGGAGAGGTCGAGCCCCCCGGCCGGTTGCAGGGTCGCATCACGCTCGAGACGGTGTCGTTCGGCTACTCCGAGGACGGACCCGAAGTGGTGAGGGATGTCAGCCTGGACATCGAACCCGGAAGCTCGATCGCGATCGTGGGCGAATCGGGCTCGGGCAAGTCGACGCTCGCGCACCTGATCCTCGGGCTGTACATGCCGAGCCACGGACGAGTTCTCTACGACGGCAACGATCTGAGGCGCCTCGAAGCCGGTTCCGTCCGCCAACAGCTCGGGATCGTTCCGCAGAGCTCGTTCCTGTTCGGAACGACGATCCGCGCGAACATCGCGCTGACTTATCCGGAAGCATCGATAGAAGAGGTCGAGCGCGCCGGTCGCCTCGCCGCCATCCACGACGACATCATGGCCATGCCGTTGGGCTACGAGACCGTGCTCTCGGATGGCGGTGCGTCGCTGTCCGGCGGCCAACGACAACGCATCGCCCTTGCGCGGGCGCTCGTCCATCAACCTGCGATCCTCTTGCTCGACGAAGCCACCAGCTCGCTGGACGCGGTGACCGAGGCGAAGATCTACACGAACCTGGAGAAGCTCGACTGCACCCGGATCGTGATCGCGCATCGCATCAGCACGATCGCCCGAGCCGATCTGATCCTGGTGATGCAGGCCGGGACCTTCATCGAACGAGGGACGCATCGGGGGCTCATGGACATGAGAGGCCGCTACCACGAGCTGGCCTCGTCGCAGGACCAACCCTCCCCGACCCAGTAGCCCCGGCCCCGGCCGCCGGCCTGATACCGGTGGCGATTCCGTACGGAACTCCCTGGTTGGGACCCCGGCCTTCTTCTATTGTTCGCTCGTGATCAAGCTCGATCTTCCCGACGAGCTGGCGCTTTGCTTCGCGCAAGAGCCCGTCCTGGACATCTACTCCGTCGGTCCCTGGCGGATGCCCGACGGCTTCCTCGACTCGATGTGTGACAAAGCGGTCCGCGTCGCCGCGGACGAGCGTGTCGCAGGATGGGAGGCCGAAAGCAACGTCCTCTATCGGCGGCCGACCAACGGCGTCCCGGAGACCCTCGACCTCATGCTCGGCTTTCTCGTGGGCGGCTGCGCGGTTCGCTCCGGATATTGGGGCAACTTGTTGTGGGCCTTCACGGATCCGTTCATGAACGAAACCCCTGCGCCGAAAGCTCCCTCATGGGACTACCTCCGAAGCCAGGACGGCGCCTGGCGTCCCCCGGGCTGGCTGTTGCCGGCGACGGCCGGCGACGACGAGATCAAGCGAGCGCACGCGCTCGAGGTCCTGCGCGCTGCGTGCGACGTTTTCGACGAGGTCGCGCCGGTCGCACCGCGCCTCTCCGCGCTGGTCCAGCTCATTGAGCATCGCGCCGAGGATTCCGACATGCATCGGCACGACGTGACCGCTCCAGTCGACGCCCTGGCGGCGGACTGGGCGCGCGACGCAGATCAGGACACGCTGACCGCGTTACCGGAGCTCAGCGGCATCGTCGGATATCTGACCTGGGCACTGGACGGATTGCAGGCGGTCCACACGCATCTTCTCGACGCCGTCGGTGACGGGGACTCTGTAGCGGCCGCCGTCGCGAATCTGGTTGCGGCGGCGGGGTTGAAGCAGGTACCCGCCGAGATCGGCATCGCGCTGGGCGCCGACAGGCTGCACGAGATCGAGGGCCTGCACACGCGCGTCGTCGGCGGCTTCGTCGCGCAGGATTGGAGGGACGCCACGGCGCGGTGGCTCGTGCGAGCCACGATCCGGGGCGAGCTCGAGGCATGCCGGGCCTGGCTGGACATGGCCATGCGCGTGACCGGAGCCGCCAACGGGCTGCCGGGCCGGGCGATGCTCCCGCAAGGCACCGTATGGGTTCCGGTCCAGACCTTCGAGTGGAACATCCGGTCGCTGCTAGAGAACCGGCCGCTCGTGAATCCGTTAGGACAGCGCTTCACCGCCAAGACCCCGGCCGGCTCCGGCGACGTCGCGGCCCCGTCGGACCCGGCGGTCGACGTAGATGTCGTGGGCCAGCCGCAGCTCGAAAGCGCTCTGCGGGAAGCAGCGGCTTCGAGCGGCTCGGTGCGTCTTCTGGTCGCGGGGCCCGCGGGGACGGGCAAAGGTGTCACCGTCGAAGTGGTGTCCCACATCTTGCAGACCCGCGGCCTCGTCCAGCGACCTATATGGCTGCCGGCGGCGATGATCACGGAGCGCAATGTGGCCGGCGCGGTCGACCTCATCCGATACGAGGTGGGTCGGTGCGACGGCCTTGGTCTGCTCGTGCTCGAGGGGCTCGACGAGATGCTGTCGTCGGGCGAAGCCGGCGAGGACGTCGGCAGCGAGCTCCTTCGGATGCTGGAAACTCGTCCGAACCTCCATGTCGTTGCCGTGTGCGACCCGGGCGGCGACGCCGAGGTCTTCTCGGCCAACCCGATCCTCGCCAGAGCGTTCCGCGTAGTGCGCACCACAGATTTCGATCAGGTCGCGTTCGCGCAAGTCTTCCAGCGGAAGGTCGAGCTCATGGGAGCGCGCGTTGAGGACGCGACGGTGGAATCCGCCGCCCGGATGCTGGCCGACATGCGGCCCTTCAGGAACTTCCGCAATGGACACCTCGTCAGCGCGTTCGCCGCCGATGCGATCGCGCGTTCGCGCACCCGTTCTGCCGACGATCCACCGACGATCTCGAACGAAGACCTTCCGAGCGACCTCACCGGGGTTCAGCTCCCGCACGGGGATCCGATGGCAGAGCTCGGCGCTCTGGTGGGCCTGAAGGAGATCAAGGAGGAGGTGCGGTTGCTCGCGGCCGAAGCGAGGGCCGAGCAGGCGCGCCGCGACGCCGGCGTGGTCGTCGCCCCTCCGACCAGACATCTAGCCTTCACCGGCAACCCAGGCACCGCGAAGACGACGGTTGCACGTCTGCTCGCGCGCATCTACAACTCGCTGGAGCTCCTGTCCGGTGGCCACCTGGTCGAGGTTTCCCGCGCCGAACTCGTAGGACGCTACATCGGGCAGACGGCGCCTCTGGTCCGTGCGGCGGTCGAGCGCGCGCTGGGGGGTGTGCTGTTCATCGACGAGGCCTACGCGCTGGCGCCACAGGACGCATCGGGCCAGGACTTCGGACACGAGGCGGTCGCCACCCTAGTGAAACTGATGGAGGACCACCGCGACGACCTGGTCGTCGTGGTCGCCGGCTACGAGGAAGACATGGACCGCTTCCTGGAGTCGAATCCCGGACTGGCCTCTCGCTTCGCCCGGCGCCTACGATTCCCCGATTACAGCGACCCGGAGCTGATCGCGATCTTCAGATCCATGGCCGCCGCGGCGAAGGTCGAATTGGCCGACGGCGTCGAAGAGCGCGTGACGGGCGTACTGGCGGCAACGCCGCGCGGGCCGGGCTTCGGCAACGCGCGCTTCGTTCGCACCCTGTTCGAACGAGCGCTGGGTCGCCAAGCGCTACGGCTCACCGGGGACGGCGACATGGATCCCGATCCGGCCGCGCTCGCCGTATTGCTTACGGAGGACCTGCCATCGGTCAATCCATCGCAACGCGATCCCGAGCAGAGCAGCTCAACGGGTCAATACCTTTAGATCACGTCCATCCGGCCGGTGCAGGGCCGGCGATCAGGACCCGAAAGCCCGCGATGCGGACATCTCTCGCGATAGTTGTACGCAATCCCTCTGGTGCGTATCTGCCGGTTTCCCTAGCCTGTGGGCAACTCACCTAAGGGAGGCGATCGGTGCAACGTGTGATGGTCACGCTTCTCGTCGCGCTGTCGTTGATGGCAGCTGCGTGCGGGGACGACGGTTCCGAAGGGTCCTCGGGTGCGCCGGCCGATCCGGCCGCCTCTCCTGCCGCCGGCGACGGTCCCACCGATCCCGCGCTCGTATTGCCTTCTGATTACGAACAAGTCTGCGGAGGAGGAACCGTGTCCCTGGCGGCGCCTTACGACACCGGGCCGGGGATCCACCCTCTGTTGGTGTTCGAGGGTCAGGATCCCGAGTACGAGTACCGGTCCATGACGCTGCCGGAGGGGTGGCAGTCGGATTCGATAAGCGTCGCCGACACGCAGCTCGTCGCCTGCCTCGACCGCATCAAGGAGAAGAAGGCCATGACGTGCGAGGACTACGAGTCGGACGACTTCCCCGAGCCCTTCGACGTCGAGGTCTACAACGCCACCTGGGCGGCGACACTGTACGAAGCCAATACCGGCGAGGAGATCGCGACGGGAGAGCTCGTTGCCACCGCGAAGGACTGCCCCATGATCGTCTTCTTCGACGAATCCGAAGAGGTGCAGCGTGAGTACGCCGACCCGGACGACCAGCTCCGGGGCTTCGTGAAACAGTACGTAGCCCCCTAGGGGCCTGCCGGCTCTTCAGTCTCTGGGCCCTAGGCGCCGTCGGCTCCGACCTCTCGCTCAAACCGAAAGGACGTAGCCGAGGTAGATGGCGCCCCCAGGGGCAGGGCCGGCCAGAGCCCGGGATCGGTCACCTCGACCCGGAGGGATTGAACCTCCGGAAGCGAATCGTTCCTGTATGGCACGGCGGCTGCAGGGCGTTCCGCTTCGAGTTGGGATCCTGGCCGCGTTCGTGGCCTCCAGCCTGTGGGTCGCCCCACCGGGCGCGGCGAAGCGCCCCCAGAACGACGCCGGCTCGGGCGGCGACGCCGGCAACACCTTCGAAGAGGCGATCCGCGTCAAACCGACCGGCTATTACGAAGGGACGCTCAACGGCGCCGGCGGAGACCCACACGACTACTACAAGTTCGAGCTCGAAGAGGGCGACGCGGTCTCGGTATTGATCGACTCCGCCGCCGACACCACCGATCCCGTCACGTTGCTCGACCCCAACGGCGCGGTGATCGACGTCGGTGCCCGGGTCGGCGGAGCCGGCATCACCGTGAGCGGTGCCTTCACCAGCGAGGTCGGCACGCTCCGCGTTGCCGTTCATCGCGCCCTGGTCCCCGGGGAATACCGGCTGCACATCGCCAGCGAGCAGTTCGAGTTCGGTAAGTACTGGATGTGTTTCATGAACTGCGAGACGCCGATGAACCACCCCATCCAGATCATCTTCGGAGGATCGCTAGAGACCGCCGACGCTCGCGTCCTGCTCGTTCCCCCGACCCACGGAGACATGGGGAACCCACTCGGACCCACCGTCGTCGACTACCTCGACGCGACCTTGCGAGGGGTCAACAAATGGATCGAAGCCATGGATGCCTTCGCCAAGGACTACCCGCAGTTCTCGTACCTCCGCAAGATCGACTTCCATGTCGAGGTGTTCGACGAGGCGAGTCCGGTCGACCCGGCGGGTTACGACGTGATCCTCGGATACGTGGCCGCGGGCCCGGCGTTCCGCGGCGTGGCGAGCGACACCGGCACCAAGGACGCCGTGAACTCCCTGCTGGAGCAGGTCGGCATCCGCGATCAGGCCAGATACAGCGGACGCGTGATCCTGTTGAGCCTCTTCGGTTCGTCACCCCGAGCCGGCCAGGTCGCATGGGACTTCCCCGAGGTAACCGACCTCGAGATCGTTACCACCCACGAGTTCGGCCACACCTTCGGCCTCGGACACACCATGACGTGGCATCCCAAGCTGGGGCCCGACTTGATGAACAGCCCGGCCCCCTTCATCTATGGAGACGGCCAAACCATCGGCGCCGGTAACGAGCGCACGAAGATGAAGTGCCTCTCGAGCCTGGCGCTGTACGGGATGGCGTATCTGTACCGGTGGATCCCCGAGGGCGAATATGAGCCCAGCATGGGCGTGGTCAAGCTCCCGAAGAACATCCCCTACCGCTGGTACTGCTAGCAGCGAAGGCAGCGCTCACGGGTGACCGGGGATAGCCCGTCCCGATCCTCCGGGAACGATCGAGCACCTCCCCTTCACGAGAAGGAGGGACCCAAGCGAACAGCGAAGCCTTGGGCATGCAACGACGGGTCGCGGCGGTGGCCGCTATTGGTTTTCTTGGCGCCCTGAGCTCACCGGCAGCCAACACGACGGCCGAGGTCCCCGTACCCCAGCGGGTCGTGGTTCACGGCATCAAGGGGGCGTCGCGTCCGGCCGCATCGGCCTCGCCCTTTAGAACGTTGGCATCAACAACGCAGGTCAATGCGTTTGAGCCCACGCTTGGGATCACATCCGACGGCGTCGTCTTCTTTCAAGGCGCGCACGCCGTGCACGGGGCCCCATCAATGGTGGAAGGCAGGGGTCCGGATGTCCTCCGCACAGGGAACGCAGGACGAAGTTGGGAACAGGTCTCACCAACAGTCGCCGAGCGCGAGATGCATCCCTTCACCGCGGACCCTTACCTTCACGTCGACTCCGATACAGATCGCGTCTTTACAGTTGATTGGGTCACGGGATATTGCTCGCACCTGTCCTACTCCGACGATCTGGGCGAGTCCTGGAGCTCCACTCCGCTGGCTTGCGGCGGAAGTGACCACCAGCACGTCTTTTCCGGTCCACCGAAGCTAAGCGTCACCACCGGCTATCCGAACGTCGTCTATCACTGCGCTCAGTCGATCCCATCCGCCATATGTTCGAAGTCGGTTGACGGCGGCCGATCCTTTGTCCACACAGGCGCTCTCCCATTTGTGACCGTCTCCGATGTGCTTGATTGTGGGCGTCTCACAGGCCACGGGGTGGTCGGCCCGGACGGAACGGTCTACCTCCCTACGGCATGTGACAAACCGTATATGGGCGTGAGTCGAGATGAGGGCGCGACATGGGAGGTCGTGACGGTCGCGGACGCGCCGTCCAACGGGAATCACGAAACAGCTGTCGGCACCGATGGCAGAGGCAACGTTTACTACTTCTGGATGGGCGATGACCGCATGCCGTACCTGTCGGTTTCAACCGATGCGGGCCGCTCGTTCCGGCCCAGGGTGGCCATCGGGCCGCCCGGGCTGGACGAGGCGAGCCTGCCCGCGCTGGCGGTGAGTCCTTCCGGCACGCTCGCAGCGGCCTACATGGGATCCACCAACGCCCCCCGCCGCGGGAGCGACTACTCGAAAACTGCTTGGAGTGGCTACGTATCGTTAACGGAGAACGCTCTAGTCAAGAACCCCACCTTCGTTACCGCTCGCTTCGGAAACCGTGCCGACCCCTTCGCCATCGGAGAGTGCGGACCCCGTAGGTGCCAGGCGGCCTACGACTTCATCGATGTGCAGCTCGACGCCGAGGGAGGCGCGTGGGCTTCCTTTGCCGATGGCTGCGAACAACACACCTGCATCGACTTCACCTCCGGGACCGTCGAGTTCGGCGTAGGCGTCCTGGCCGCGTTGTTGCCGGAAGGTTAGATGCTGCGCGCCGGAGCATTCCGAGATCTCGAAGCCGCCAAGGCTTGCGGCATCAGGACGCCGGCGCGCGGCTTCGAGGCTTAGGGCCCGACCTCATGAACAGCCCGGCCCCTTCATCTACGGCCAGACCATCGGCGCGCGTAACGACGAGCGCACGAAGATGAAGTGCCTCTCGAGCCTGGCGCTGTACGGGATGGCGTATCTGTACCGGTGGGTCCCCGAGGGCGAATATGAGCCCAGCATGGGCGTGGTCAAGCTCCCAAAGAACATCCCCTACCGCTGGTACTGCTGACCGAGCGAGCTCCCGTTAGTCGCGGCTCGGCAACAGCCCCTTACGACGCAGTCGTCCCCGAGGCAGTGAGCTCACCGGCTCGAATGATCGCCGCAACGAGCGGCTTGGTCTCGTAGCTGCCATCGTAGGGCTCGCCGTTCAGGATGAAGGTGGGCGTGCCGGTCACGCCGCTCGCGATGGCCATCTGGCTCTGGGCGCGAACGACCTCGAGGTGACGGGGATCTCCCATGTCGCGCAGGAACCGATCAACGTCAAGCCCCACTGCCGCGGCGTGGCGTCGGAGATCGTCGTGCTCGAGGGAGTGTTGATGAAGGAAGAGGCGATCGTGCATCTCCCAGAACCGGCCTTGCGCTCCCGCAGCCTCTGCGGCAACCCCTGCTCGCTCGGAGAACGGGTGGACATCGTCGCGCGCGAAGTGACGGAATACGAAGCGAACGCCCAGCTCCGGGAGGCGATCGCGGAGAGGCGTCAGCTGGAAGTGGGCCCGTCCGCAATGGGGACACTCGAACTCGCCGTACTCGATGAGGGTCACGTGGGCATCGGCCGGGCCGAGAACGTGGTCGTCGGGTCTGACGTCGTGGTTCGTCACAAGTCTCCCTCCCTAGATCCCGCGATTTCAGGTGGAAACCAGCCAGAGCTACGGTGAATTCCCGGCCTTCGGACCTATCCTTTTCCTTCCCGCGGGATATTGAAAGACTCGTCCAAACCACCGGCTCTGGGAGTGAGGGATGCTCGACCATCTTGGGATCAACGTGCCCGATCTCGCCGCCGCCAAGGGCTACTACGACGTGATGATGCCGGTGCTCGGCTTCGAGCCCTTCTTCATCAGCGATAAGGAGTTTTCGTATCGGCCGGCGGGAGGCAAACCGGGGACCGTGATCTTCTTCTATGCCGCGCCCGATGCGAGTGACTACTCGCGCCGCCGGGTCGGTCTCCAGCATCTTGCCTTCCGTGCGCGAACGCGTCCCGAGGTCGACGCGGCCCACGCGAAGGCCGTGGAGTTAGGGAACGACATCATCTTCGAGCCCCAGATGTTTCCGAAGTACCACGAGAACTACTACGCGGCCTTCTGGCACGACCCGCACGGCTTCATGCTCGAGAGCGTTTGCCAGAAGCCGGAAGCGTGAGCGGACCCAGGCACGATCCACCGATCCGACGGCTGCTATAAATCGCTCGTGGCTCTTCATGTCGCGCTGCTGCGCGGGATCAACGTCGGCGGCAAGAACATGATCAGGATGCCCGCGCTCAAGGACTGCTTCGAGGCTGCGGGTTTCGAAGACGTTGCCACCTACATCCAGAGCGGCAACGTCCTGTTCCGGGCCGCCGGCTCCGGCCCGGCGCTGGAGAGCCGGGTCGAGAAGATGCTCGGGAAGGCGTTCGGCCACTACAAGCCAACAGTCATGATCCGAAGCCGCTCGCAGATGCGATCGATCGTCGAGAAGGCGCCGAAGTCGATCGGCGCCGATCTCGACAACTACATGTACGACGTCGTCTTCCTGAAGGAACCCCTTACGGCTGCCAAGGCGCTGAAGCAGGTCCCGGTCAGAGATGAGGTCGACGAGGTATACGCCGGACGCGGGGTGATCTATTTCTCGAGAGTTACGAGCATGCGGACCAAGAGCCGTCTGAGCAGGGTGGCGTCGTTGCCGATCTACAAGAGCATGACCATCCGCAGCTGGAGCACGACCACCCGCCTGCTGCGGATGATGGACGAGGCACGCTAGGGGGTCTCCAGCTCGAACCTCAGAGGTATCGCTTTGCGAAGCGAATCCCCCACCGGAGAAGACTCTTCACACGCCCGCCGGAGCACTTCGAGCTGCTCCGGAGACGCTCCGGGTGCGTCCAGGATGACCTTGTAGGACATCTGCTCGTAGGCGGCGTCGGTGGGTGAGTCCACTCCGAGCAGGGAGGCAACGTTGAAGTTGCCCGTCGCCTCCACGCGCAGGTCGTGGATCTCGAGTCCGATCAGAGTCGCGTGGGTCGCTACCACCTCCACATCACAGGCGGCCAGCGCTCCCAATATCGCCTGCATCGCACTGAAATCGTCGTCCCCGCCGAGGTAGAAGCCCTTACGGCCGTCGGCCTCGACGCGTGCCCGGCTCTTGCCTTCCCAGTGCGCAGTGACAACGGGGTTCCGGTCCGCGACCGAGCGGTCCCGTCTGATGCTCTCCACGTAGCTCTTCAGATCCTCGACGTTCATCCCGTTAACGATCGTCATCGTCAAACTCCTTCGTGTGGGCCCATCCGGCTAACGAGACGACTGCTTGGCAAGTGCGTTGAGTGACATGAGCGCGCCGGCCACGAAGATCAGGGTTGCCAGGTAGATGAGCCCAAGGTGCCCGATGGTGTCGAAGTTGTTTGGGTAATGGGCCGGCAGAGCCACCGCTAGGGCGAGCACGGGAGCCGTAACCGCGCCGACCCATGCCCACATGTAACCGCGCCGCACACCGAACCAGACGAGGAACAGAACCGCCACGCCGGTGGCGGCGATGAACCCCGCGACGGCGATGTGGAGATGGCTGATGTAGTGATACAGGGCCGGACTGAACTGCGTGATCTGGTCCTTGCCGACGTCGACCTCACTGTGGCCGATGCCGAGCTCCAGGAAACTGTCGGTGAAGTTTCGGACGAAGAAGATGATCGCGTAGCCGATGAAGCCGACCGCCGCGAACGCCATGAGGCCACTGCCGGTTCGAAGACCGGATGAGCCGGTGGTGTCGGTAAGTCGAACGTCTGCACTCGTCGCTGCCATGTATCCACCCCTTCCTTCAAGCCGCCGCATCGCAGCGGTCATTGACGATGCGCCCGCGTCGCCGCCTTGTGGCTCAGTCCACCTCTCCGGCACCACCTCCTACTTCCGGGTCGGATAGGTCTGACGATCCGTCTCGATCGGAGGAAAGGTTCGCCCGCTTGATGCGCTCGAAATCGGCCGGCAAGGGGGGTGGGCTGGAAAGCTGAAAGTCGACGAAATCCTCGAGCTCGAGGGCGAGCGCTCGATTCGTGCGCCTCTCCCGGCCTATCGTCGAGATCGTCTTGCCGTCCATCCCTCGACCGCACGTCGAGCCGGCGTAGTGCCCCGGGTAGACCTCCGTCTCCGGAGGAAGCTCCAGCAGCTTCTGAAGTGACGCGTGGAGTTCCCGGGCGCGGCTGCGCAGTTCGTCCGTATCTACCTCCTCGAGCGCGAGGTCCACGCGGCCGACATCGCCGACGAAGAGTGTGTCCCCGGTGAGTACGAACCAATCGTCAACCAGGAGGGTCACGTGCTCGGGGGTGTGGCCCGGAGTATGGATAACCCGGATGTGGCGGTTGCCAACCTCGATGACGGCACCCTCGGCCAGAGGCTGGAAGTCGAACTCCACGGGGGCGCCGGCCCCCATCCTCAAGGTCGCGCCCGTCCGTTCGGCGAGCTGCCGTGCACCGGAGGGATGGTCGGCGTGGACGTGAGTGTCCATGACGTCCGTGATGTGGAGTCCGTGCCGCTCTGCGACGGCAACGTACTGGGATGGGTCCCCTTGGGGATCGACGACCGCGCCGACGCCCTTGCTGGCGCAGCCGATCAGGTACGAAGCGCAGGACCGCTGTTCGTGAAGGAACTGCCGGAAGATCACCGCTCCCCGCCTTTCGTAATGAGTCGGAGCCACTGCATATTGCTCCCCTCGTTCCTGATTGTCAAGTGTTCGCTTGAATAGTATATTCCCGGGATGACCAACATCCTCGCGCGGGGGATCGGGGCGAACCTGCCCCAGTTCGCCCTCCTGATGGGCATCAACGGACTGGTCGGAGCCCTGGTGGGCCAGGAGCGCTCCCTCATCCCGCTGCTCGCCGAGCGAGAGTTCGGACTGGCGTCCGGCCTCGCCACTTCCCTCTTCCTGGTGACGTTCGGGTTGGCGAAGGCACCCAGCAACCTCGTCGCCGGGTTGCTGTCCGAACGCTTCGGTCCGAGGAGGGTCTTGATCGCAGGCTGGCTGGTGGGTTTCCCGGTCCCCCTCCTATTGATGTGGGCGCCCTCGTGGGGCTGGGTGATAGCGGCCAACCTCCTGCTCGGGATCAACCAGGGACTTACCTGGTCGACCACGGTGCTGATGAAGATCCAGCTGGCCGGCGAGAAGGAACGAGGCCGGGCGGTCGGCCTGAACGAGTTCGCGGGGTACGTCGCCGTCGGTCTGTCGGCCCTCGCCTCCGGACTTCTCGCCGATCGTTTCGGTATCCGGCCGGAGCCGTTCGTTCTGGGCCTTCTGATCGTGGGCGCTGGTGCGGCGTTGAGCGGCTTCGTCGTGCGCGACTCGCACGCGGTTACGAATCTCAGACCGCATCTTCACATCCGGCCCCTCTTTCAAGACCGTCTTCTGAAGACGTGCGCCCGCACGGGACTCGTTAACAACGCGAACGACGCCTTCGCGTGGGCCCTGCTGCCGCTGCTGCTGACGAAGGCCGACCTATCGACCTCTCAGATCGCGGCAGTGGCCGCCACCTACCCCGTCGTGTGGGGCGTCCTCCAACTCTTCACCGGCCCCTTGTCGGACCGTGTCGGCAGGCGCATACCGATAGGTACCGGCATGGTTCTTCAAGCGGCCGGGCTCGCGACCTTTTCGATCACACAACAGCTGACCCCCGCTCTCATGGCCGCAGCGGTTCTCGGGGTCGGCACCGCGCTCGCCTATCCGGCTCTGATCGCAGCCGCGGCGGATATGGCCCCCGAACATCGCCGACCATCGTCGATCGGGTTCTTCCGCATGTGGCGAGATGCCGGATACGTCACGGGAGCGCTCGTCTTCGGTTCCGTGGCCGATCTTTGGGGTCTTCCCGCAGCCGCGGCAGCAGCTGCACTGGTAACCGCGGCCTCCGGCCTCGATGCCACCCTCAATCTTCGTGAAAAGCATTCAAGCGAACGGTTGATTGCGCCTACGATGTCGTCATGAGCAACCGCGCTACCAAAGAAGCTCTCTTCGATGGTTTCGCTCAGGTCGCCAAGGCCCTGTCTAACGGGCGCCGGGCCGAGATAGTCGACGTCCTCTCCAACGGGGAGCGCAGCGTCGAGAGTCTTGCCGCGGAAGTCCACCTGTCGATCGCCAATACAAGTCAGCATCTGCAGATCCTCAAGAACGCAGGACTCGTGGCGACGCGACGGCACGGGACCTTCGTCTATTACCGGCTTGCCTCTCCCGACGTGGTCGAGTTCTGGCGGGCGTTGCAGGGCATAGCTCGCACGAGCCGTGCCGACGTCGAACGATTGGTCCGCGACTACCTCGGTGACAACGGCGACGTCGAAGAACTGACGAAGGAAGAGCTATGGCAGCGGCTCAAGAGCAAGGACAAACTGGTGGTTCTCGACGTACGGCCTCGCCAGGAGTACGACGCCGGCCACATCCCGGGTGCAGTGTCCATACCCCTCGACGACCTGAAGAAGAGGATCAAGGAGCTGCCGAAGAGCAAGCAGATCGTCGCCTACTGCCGCGGGCCGCTGTGCGCACTCGCACCCGAAGCGACCCGCTACCTCAAGAGCAAGGGCTACCGGGTCAAGCGGCTTGCCGAGGGAGCACCCGATTGGGCCGCGGCCGGTCTCCCTCTGGACGGCCACGTCGAGGAGTAAGGATCAGAGTGGATCAGGACTTCTTGGCGCGGCTGCGTGAGACGCGCGGCGGCTCGTCGGGCTGCTTCGGGTAGACCGGAGGCCACGGCGCATCGAGAAGGCCGTCGGCACGGTCCCGCTCGTGCATGGCGAGGAACGGCTCCAATGATTGTGGGTTCGCGTTCATCTCCTCCCAAGGATCGCCGCTCTCTTCGACCCGCGCCGGCAGCGACGCGACCGTGAGCTCGTCGGGATGGATCACATCGATCTCGTCCCATGCGATGGGCGCGGAGACCTGAGCTCCCGCCCGAGAGCGCACGCACCATGCGCCGAACACGGTCTTGTGGGGGGCGTTCTGGTTGAAGTCCACGAACACCCGCTCGCCGCGGTCCTCCTTCCACCACTGTGCCGTGATGATGTCCGCACGGCGTCTTTCGAGCTCTCGCGCCACGGCAACTGCCGCGAACCGAACCTGATAGGCGTCCCAGCGGGGCTCGAGCCGGATGTAGACGTGAAGCCCCTTGTTGCCCGTGGTCTTGGGATAGCCGACGACCTCCAACTCGTCGAGGAGACCCTTCAGCTCCCGCGCCGCCTCACGGATGTGGGAGAAGTCCGTGCCGGGCTGTGGATCGAGGTCCAGACGTAGCTCGTCGGTGAACTCGGGCTGGACGGCGAGATAGGGCCACACGTGGAAGCCGAGACATCCGAGGTTCACCGCCCAGGCGATGTGCGCTACGTCGGCCGCAACGAGAGCGCGCGACTCGGTCCCATTCGGAGTGGAGACCGTTGTGGTCTCCAGCCACGAGGGCGCCGTGTCGGGGATCCGCTTTTGGTAGAAGGACGGCCCGGTCGCGCCGTTGGGGAACCGTTGCAGGAGCAGAGGGCGCCCGCCCATCGTGCGCATGACGGGCCCTGCGAATCGCAGGTAGTGCTTGACGAGGTCGAGCTTCGTCTCTCCCCGCTCGGGAAAGAAGACTTTTTCGGGATTCGTGATCCGAACCTCGCGATCCTCGATCACGAGCGTCTCGTAGGTGTCCTTCACCGACGGCATCTTGACCTCATGCCGCTAATGGTTTCACGGCCGAAGTGCTTTGGCGAAGCCTGCAATATCAGGTGGAACTAATGAGTGCTCACAGCCGGTGGTGCATCGGCTCTATTCCGTCGCACCCTCGGCGACCGTTGCCGTTCCCGTCATCGTGAACGTCTCGTTGGCTCCCTGAGCCGTGGTCACGACCGCCCACTTGGCCCCTCCATTGATTTCGGTGTTCGCTAGCCTTGCCTAATAGCCGCCCGTTCCTCCCCCTCCGGGACCTCCTGCGGGACCCCCTCCGGAGTAAGCCATGAGAAGTGCTACTACGGCGGCGGCGACCACCACGAGGCCGATCGTGATCCACAGCGCTCGGCGACTACCACTTGTGTACTGCTGCATGACGTCACCTCCACCCATTACTTACCCGTTCTGAGATCTCAAACGAATGCAAGCACGCCCGGCCCGAGCCTGGCCGGGCGGAGGGGCACGACGTCACTCGAGCAGGCGGCCTTTCACTTCGACCTCCTCCGCCACATCCAGCCACTTCTGAAGCTCGCTCTGCACCGGTGGAACGGGTTCGCGGCCGCTCGTCAACGAGCCATCGGGGGCGAGGCGGATCCGGATATTGAGCTCGAATTCCGGCCGGAGGTCGGGGTGGTCCACGCGGTAATGCGCTCCCCTGGTCTCCTCGCGTTCCAGCGCGCACCGAAGGGAGGCTTCACCGGCCACCAAGGAGGCGCGCAGGTCCATCGCGTGAGCGAGATCGCCGTACCCCTCGGAAGTCGGTCTCACATCGAGGGCCGGCAGCGTCGCTCGGATATCTTCCACCGCGCGTAGGCCTGCCTCGAGACCGTCTTTGGAACGCACGACACCGCAGTTCTCCCACATCGAGTTCCGTAGAGCACGCTGCACCGGTCGGACGATCTCGTCACCCGAGTGGAGGAAACTCCGAAGATCGTCGACGGCGGCCTCGAGGGCGACTCGCGAGCGGACCTGGTACTGCGATTCGCTCGAGTAGCGCGCCGCGGCTTCGCCGGCGCGCTTGCCGAACACGAGGGTCTCGCTCAAGGAGTTGCCCCCCAGACGGTTGGCCCCGTGCAAGCCGGCGCAGACCTCACCGGCTGCATAGAGACCGGTGACCTCGGTGGCGTGGCTGTCGGGCTCGACGACTACCCCGCCCATCGAGTAGTGCGCGGTCGGGGCGACCTCCATCGGCTGCGTGGAGATGTCCAGCATCTGATGCTCGACGAACTGACGGTACATGCGCGGGAGCTTCTCCAGGATCAGATCCTTGCCGAGGTGCGTGACGTCGAGGAACACACCGCCGTTCGGTCCGCCACGGCCCTCGATGATCTCCGTGTAGTTCGCGAGGGCGACGCGGTCGCGGGTGGACAACTCCATCCGACCGGAGTCGTAGCGCTCCATGAAACGTTCGCCCTCAGAGTTCAGGAGATGTCCGCCCTCACCGCGCACCGCCTCGGTTACGAGGGTTCCGGCCATGTCCTCGGGAGCGACCATGCCCGTGGGATGGAATTGCACCATCTCCATGTCGGCCAGCGCGCACCCAGCCTTCAAAGCGAGATACAAGCCGTCGCCGTTGTTCTCGTCGCGTCGCGAGGAAGACCGGCGCCAAACGCGGGTGTGTCCGCCTGTGGCGAGGACGACGGCGTCCGCCATGAATGCCGTGACGTCGCCGGACTTCTGATCGAAGGCAAGCGCGCCGAAGCAGATGGAATCGTCGACCAGCAGGCTCGTTACGTATTGCTCGTCAACGACGGGGATCCGGAGCTCGTCGATCTTGTCGGCGAGCGTGTTCAGGATCGCCCTCCCCGTGTAGTCCCCTGCGTAGCAGGTTCGGCGATAACGATGCGCACCGAAATAGCGCTGGTCGACGCGCCCGTCCTCCGTAGTCGCGAACGGGCACCCCCACTCGACGAGCTCTTCGATCCGAGCGGGAGCCTCGGTGACCATCAGCTCGACCACTCTCGGGTCCGCGAGGAGGTAGCTCTCTCGGAAGGTGTCGACGAAGTGCTGCTGCCAGGTGTCCTCAGGGTCACGCGTGCCCAGCACTGCGTTGATGCCACCCGCGGCAAGAGTCGTGTGGGCATCGCGGTTGGCGCGCTTCCCGATTACGAGGACCTCCTTGCCCGCCCGATGAGCGGCGATCCCCGCGCTCAGTCCGGCAGCGCCCGATCCGATGACCAGGACGTTCGCGACGCT
>DATFFR010000085.1:0-50607 GCA_035249925.1 Actinomycetota bacterium | reverse complement strand
GGAGTCAGATGGGCTCAGACGCTTCGGCGCTTTCCTCGTGGGGGACGCGGAGCAGGGGGCCGAGTTGGCCCAGGAGGCCCTGGTGCGCGTCTACCGGAACTGGAGCCGGATCGAGGAGAACGACCCCGGACCCTACGCGCGCCGGATCCTGGTCAACCTGGTACGCAGTGCGCACCGGCGCAAGCTGGTCGAACGGAAGCACCTGCGCCCTGTCGAGGACATCGGTCATCACGACACTCGCCACGTCGAGGACTGGCTCCGGGTCTCCACCGCGTTACAGAAGTTGCCGCCGATGCGCCGCGCCGCCATCGTTCTCCGTTTCTACGAGGACCTTCCCGAGGCCGAGATCGCCGCGGTTCTCGACCGTCCTCTCGGCACGATCAAGTCCGACATCCATCGAGGGCTGGCCGCGCTGCGTCCGCTCCTCGAGGACACCGCCAGGGAGGCGCTATGAACCTCGAGCGACGTCTACAGGAATTCTTCGCAAGCGCCGATCGAGGTATGCCCCGGTCCGTCGTCGATTGGGACGAGACGATCGCAGACGCCCGCCGGGGCCGCGTGGTCAGAGTGGCGTTGGTGGCGGCGGCCGCGATCCTCATCGCGGGAGGGGCCGCGTGGTACGTCAACGGATCGCTCGCTGCGGATCCGATCCGGACCCCCGATCTCGCACCCGCGAACTCTCCCGACGAGGCCCCCTCTCCCAACACGTCACCGACCTCCGCGGAGGCGGGGTCCGACGCGGGCATCGTGCGACCTCGCATGCTGGACTGGGTGAAGGCCATAAGCCTGGGTGACACCGCGACCGCGTGGTCCGGGCTGGCGCCGCGGAGCAAGAGCTACTTCGACAACGACATCTCGAAGTTCGAGCTGCTGATGCCCGCCCTTCAGGAGGGATGGGGCACCTGGTACGACGGCGTCGAGGGCGAGCCCCAGACCGACACGCGCGTGATGGTCTCGGCCGGCACCGAGGCGGGGGGAGTGATCACGCTGTACGGAGAGATCACCAGGGAGGGCGGCACCTCGTTCCAGGCCAACGCGGTGCCTTTCCGCATCACCGACGGTGAGGCGCTGTTGGATCCGTTCTCGAGCAAGATCGAGATCATGCCGTTGCAGAGCCTGGCATCACGGAACCCCCGCTTCCCGTCGGACGTTCTTCCGTACAGCTTCCTGGCCGAGGTGCCCCCGGACATCGCGCAGGTGAACTTCTTCGTGGCAGGCGACGAAGGAGAGGTCGAGGACGCTTCCCTTCAGACCAAGGAGAGTGAAGATACCCAGCCGCCCAACCTGGTCGCGCGGGCGGAGTACGACGCTCTGCTTGTGAGAGGTACTTACGCGCTAACGATCGCCGCCATCGACGCGAATGGGGGTATCGCAACGAGGACACTCACTTTCGTAACCGACTAGGGCTCTCCACAGAACCTTCACAAGTCTCGACTCCCAGCGCTACATGTCGTCTCTAGCGTCTTCGACATGATCTCGATCACCTCGACGGCCACCGTCCGCGCCCCGCGTCGCCTGTCGTTCGTCGACCTGACCCCGCAGCTGGAGGACGCACTGGCGACGACCGGACTGACCGAGGGACTGCTGGTCGCCTTCTGCAGGCACACGACCTGCGGACTCCTGGTGAACGAATGGGAGGACGGCGCGCAGGAGGACCTGCTTCGACGCCTTGCCCTCTTGGTGCCCGACCGCGGCTACTTCGCGCACGACGACCTCGATCGGCGGACGCAGAACCTCGTTCCGGATGAACGGGCGAACGGGCGGGCGCACGTCGTCCAGATGCTGCTGGGGGGAAGCTCCCAGGTCATCCCCGTGTCCGGCGGGATCCCGCTCCTCGGACGCTGGCAGCGCCTGTTCCTGCTGGAGCTCGACGAGCCCAAAGACCGCAGCGTCGTCTTCCAGACCGTCGGCTCGCATATCGAAGCGAATGATCCCGACCTACCTAGACTGAACCCATGGACGGAACAACTCGAACGATCGCGGTGATCGAGGACGAGGCGGCCATCGCCTCGGCCATCGCCGCGCGGCTTCGCAAAGAGGGCTTCCGGGTCGAGACCGCGACGGACGGCCCCTCCGGCGTCGATCTCTGCACGAAGCTCCGTCCCGATCTCGTCGTCCTCGATCTGATGCTGCCGGGTTTCGACGGCCTCGAGGTCTGCAGGCGCGTCCAGCGCGACCGCCCCGTTCCGGTGCTGATGCTGACGGCGCGGGATTCCGAGACCGACATGCTTGTAGGTCTCGGGGTCGGTGCGGACGACTACATGACCAAGCCCTTCAGCACTCGCGAGCTGGTCGCGCGCGTGCACGTTCTGCTCCGCCGGGTCGAGCGCGCCCCGTCCCCGGTGGGCGCCCCGCTCAAGCTCCACGGCCTCGAGATCGATCCCGGTCGCAGGGAGGTGAGACGGGGCGACGATCGCATCCACCTGACCCCGATCGAGTTCGATCTTCTCTACAAGCTGGCCTCGCGTCCCGGCATCGTCTTCTCGCGCGAGCAGCTGTTGGGCGAGGTATGGGGCTATCGCGACGACGCCAGCGCACGCACGGTGGATTCCCACGTGGGTGCACTCCGGCGGAAGCTCGGATCGGACCTGATAAGGACGTCGCATGGCGTGGGATACGCGTTCAAGGACCGCGAGTGAGGCCTCTCGACCCACTTGGATCCATCAAGTTCAAGCTGGGCGTCGTCATCGTCGCGGCCGTCGGCGTCACCCTCGTGGTGCTGATAGTCGCGATCCGTACTCCGCTGCCCTTGTGGCTGGGGGCGATCGGGGCGCTGGTTCTCGCGCTGGCGATGGTGCAGTTCCTGGCGCGCGGGATGACCTCACCTCTGCGCGAGATGGCCCATGCGGCACAAGCGATGGGGACCGGCGATTACTCGAGGCGCGTCGCGGCCAGTTCTCGGGACGAGGTTGGTCAGCTCGCGCGGACGTTCAACAAGATGGCCGCGGAGCTGGCCGAGGTCGACCGGGTTCGCAAGGATCTGATCGCCAACGTCTCCCACGAATTGCGGACTCCTATCAGCGCGCTGCAAGCCGTGCTGGAGAACCTTGTCGACGGCGTCGAGCCGCCGGATCCCCAGATGCTCCAGACGATGCTGCTTCAGGTGGAGCGGCTGGGGCGCCTCGTGTCGCAGCTGTTGGATCTGTCGAAGCTGGAGTCCGGCACGCTGCCGCTCGAGCGCCGTCCCTTCGAGCTGAAGCCCGTGATCGAGCAGGCTGCTCGTGAGGCCTCCACCAACGCGTCGCATTCTGCCGACAAGAGCGTCACGCTGAGGGTGTCCGTTCGGCCCGACGACCTGACCATCTTGGGCGACTCCGAGCGCGTGCATCAGGTTCTCGCGAACCTCCTGGACAACGCGGTGCGGCACTCGCCTCCGGGCGGCGCGGTCGAGGTTGTCGCCGAAGCCGGCGATGGCCGGGTGCAGATAGCGGTGGTGGACGAAGGTCCCGGGATCCCCGCCGGCGAGGCCGAGCGCGTCTTCGAACGCTTCTACCGGTCGGACTCGGCGCGGGCCGCGACCGACGGAGGGTCGGGTCTCGGCCTTGCCATAGCCCGGTGGATCGTCGACCTTCACGGCGGCGACATCTACGCCGAATCCGGCTCCGACGAGGGCTGCCGGATGATCGTGCACCTGCCGCGCCCGGCCGCCTGACGCGCGAACGGATTAACCTCGACGACACGTACATGACGGGGAACCAACCGAGGGGAGCGGCCTTGACCGACGAGGGCAAGAACGAAGAACAACAGGAAGACTCCGAGGCGGCGGCAGAGGGGCCGGGGAACGTGAGCGTCGACGAGCCGACCGACACGTCCCTATCCGAGCACAACGATGAGTCGTTCCGCGACGGCGTGCCGGAGCCCGGCGAGGGCGAGAAGAAGGACTCTTAGGGCTCTAGAACGGGCTGCGCTTATAGAGGCCACTTCGGCCGAGACAAGCTCAGCCAGCGTGGGATCTCGTTCGCCGGCATCGGCCGGCTGCGGTAGTACCCCTGCGCGAAGTCGCATCCCAGCACGACCAGCTGGCGCCAGACCTCGGCGGTCTCGACGCCTTCCGCGACGACCCGCATGCCAAGGTTGCGTCCCAGGTCGATCGTCGAGCGCACGATGATCGCATCGCTCTCGTTGTTGCCCATGTTCATGACGAAGGACTTGTCGATCTTGAGCTCCTTGACCGGCAGCTGGCGCAGGTGGCCGAGCGACGAGTAGCCGGTTCCGAAGTCGTCGATCGACATCTCGATCCTCATCTGACTGAGACGACCGAGGATCCCCATCGCGCGCGTCGGGTCCGACACGAGCGTGCTTTCGGTGATCTCCAGCTGCAGACATCCCGGCGGAAGCTTCCACTTGTTCAGCATCCCCTCGACGTGGTCGGGGAAATGGAGATCGAGCAGGTTGCGCGGCGACATGTTCACGGCGACCGTGAGATCGATCCCGTCCTCGCGCCATTGAGAAACCTGGCGCAGAGCCTTGTCGAGCACGTACATCGTCAGCGGCTCGATCAACCCGGTGTGCTCGGCAAGGGGGATGAAGTCGCTGGGCGGGATCATCCCTCGCATCGGGTGGTCCCACCGAACCAGAGCCTCGACCATGTAGGCCTCGCCGGTCTGGAGGTTGACCTTCGGCTGGTAGAAGAGCACGAACTCCTCGTCCTCCATGGCCCGCCGAAGCTCGCCGACCAGTGCGAGCCGCGTTGGGCTGTACTGGTCGCGCTCCGTGGTGTAGACCTCACAGCCGCTGTGCGCGGCCTTCGCAAGGTACATGGCCACGTCGGCTCTCTGCAGCAGCAGATCGACGTCGTCGCCGTGGCCGGGGAAGAACGAGATGCCGATGCTGGCGCGCACATCGAGCGCCATGCTCTCGACGACGAACGGTTGATGCAGCGCTTCCTGGATCTTGTCGGCAACATGCAAGGCCGCAGCCGGGTCGGGGATGTGCGGCAGCAACACCGCGAACTCGTCGCCGCCGAGCCGCGCAACTGTGTCCGGGCCTCGCAGCACTTCCTGAAGCCGGCCGGCGATCTGTTGCAGGACCTGGTCGCCCTTGTGGTGTCCGAGCGTGTCGTTGATCTCCTTGAACCGATCCAGGTCCATCAACATCACTGCGACCAGCCAACCTTCACGGGCTCCCTCGCGGATCGCTTGCTGGACGCGGTCCTTGTACAGGCCACGGTTCGCGAGACCGGTTAGGACGTCGTGGAAGGCCTGGTACTCGTTCGTCTTGGCCTGGTGCCGCAGCTTCCTCGACGCGTCGGAGACGATCCGGAAAAGCGCGAGATAGAGCAGCAGCAGTCCGCCCAGCAGGACGCCCTGGAGTTGCCGTGTGTCGGTGCGGATGGCGCTGGCGATCGGTCCGTAGGGGAGTGCGATCTCGAGGATCCCGCGGGCCGGCTCGTCCGGCTCGAAGCGAAGCGGGACGAAGACCGAGAGCTGCTCGATCACCTCGCCGTCGCGAGTGACCGTTCGCTGGATCGCCGAGCTGCGGCCCCCCAACGCGCCCTCGAGGTGCCCGGCGTCCTGGGCCTTGTCGCCGAGCTCGGCGCGGTCGGCCGAGTAGACGACCTCCAGATCCCTGTTCCAGATGTGGTACTCCGCCACGGTCCCGTCGAGGAGCGTGGGGCCCCGCAGGAGCTCGTCCAGCTCGGAGTACTCGGTGAAGGAGAAGCCGCGGGCGAGGTCGGACTCGGTGATGTGCGGCTGCACGCCGACCCGGGCGGCGGCCTCGATGCTCTGCTTGGTCGTAAGGATCGCGCGATCGCGTACGAACCCGGCGAGGATGTGGGAGAGGATCAGGCCCAGGGCCAGGATCGGAAGCGCGCTGATGACCCCGAACTTGGTCAACAGGCTGAATCTGTTCATCGTCGGATCTCCCGCTAGGCGGAGCGTGCTCCGGCGGCCGTCTCCTAAGAATCGGCAGCGGTGGGGTAAAGCACAAGTACGTCATTCTGCCTACGGTGTCCGTTTCGCGCCTTTCGGCCCCGGGTAGCCAAGCAGCGAAAGCCACAGAAGGAGCATTAGTTGTCCGATAGCCGCTGGGAGAAGCGGGATCACGTCGACCAGGACACGCTGCTGCGCGTCCTGGGCGAGACCAGCGACGTCCTGGATCGCACCGGGATCCCATACGTCTTCATCGGAGGTCTGCCACTGTCGGTCTACGGACGACCAAAGCCCATCAAGGACCTGGACGTCATGGTGCGCCACGAAGACGTCGAGAAGACGATGCAGGTGCTGGCCGACGCCGGATTCGAGACGAAGGATGCGCCGGAGGAGTGGCTCCACAAGGCCGCCAAGGACGGGGTCTTGGTCGACGTGATCACCCGGTCCGAGGGGGACCTGTACCTGGACGACGAGCTCCTCGGTCGCGCCCTGGAGCGCGACTACAAAGGCCGAAACGTCAAGCTCGTCGGTCCAGAGGATCTCCTTGTGATGAAGGCGATCGCTCACGAGGAGGACACTCCCCATTACTGGCACGACGCCATGGCATTGATCGTCGGCGTGGAGCTGGACTGGGACTACATCGTTCAGAGAGCCAGGCACGGCGCCAAGCGTTTGCTCAGCCTGTTGATCTACGCGCAGTCGACCGATCTCTTCGTACCGGACGAGACGATCGACGAGCTCTACCGATCGGTCTACAGGTGAGTGCCCGGCCTCCACTCCGTGTCGCCGCGGTCGGTGACCTCCATCTGGGCTTGGACAGCGGCGGATTGCTGGCCCCCGAGCTGGCCGGTGTCGAGGAGCTCGCAGACCTGTTCCTGTTCGCCGGGGACGCGACGCGTCACGGCGATCCCGCCGAGGCACAGGTACTCGCGACCGAACTAGAGACGATCTCGCTCCCCAAGGTCGGGGTCCTCGGCAACCACGACTATCACTCCGACCAGCAGGAGCTGATCACCAAGCACCTCGAGAGCTCGGGGATGACCGTCCTCGAGCAGCAGGCGACGACGCTCGAGGTTGCCGGACGCCGGGTCGGCATCGCGGGCACCAAGGGGTTCGGCGGTGGGTTCCGCGACGCGGGCGGAAGCGACTTCGGGGAACCCGAGATGAAAGCCTTCATCCGTCACACGCAAGAGATCGCCGCGGGATTGCGTGCCGCTCTGGACTCGCTCGACGATGTCGAGGTCCGCATCGCGTTGCTGCACTACTCGCCGATCGCTGCGACCCTCTTCGGCGAGAAACCCGAGATCTTCGCGTTCCTGGGGAGCTACCTGCTGGAGGAGGCCGTCGACGACGGCCGCGCCGACGTCGCGTTCCACGGCCACGCGCACGCGGGGGCCGAGACGGGGTTCACAGCGGGCGGGGTGCCGGTTCACAACGTGGCCCACCCGGTGATCCGGGCGGCCTACAAGATCTTCGAGCTCCCGGAGCGGTACGGCTAGGTCTCGCCGGATCCGTCCCGGGGCTCGTCGGAGCGCCGGCCCCGGCGGCTCTTCCACCAGTGGGTGACCGCGAGGGCTACGGCGGTCGCGGCACCCGCCACTCCGAGCACGATCAGATCGCGCGCCCCGATGAAATCGAACACCCGGTTGCCCCCGTTGTGATCGCTGCTTTCAGGCACAAAGTCGCAGGTTGGTGCCAGAAGTCAAGCAGGAACGAGAAAGTGACACCCGCCGGGTCGAGCGGCGTCGCTCAGTGCCAACTGGCACTAAGCTCGGTGCATGGCGGACGCGTCGCTGCGCGAGCGCAAGAAACAGAAAACCCGCGAGGCCCTGGAAGAAGCCGCCATCCGGCTGTTCCTGGAGAAGGGCTACAGCGGCACCTCGATCGAGGACATCGCCTCCGAGGCCGAGGTCTCGCGCCGGACCTTCTTCCGTTACTTCGGCTCGAAAGAGGGCGTGATCTTCGCCGACGCGGACCAGCAGGGAGCCGCCATGGTGCAGGCCTTGTTGGCCCAGCCTCGGGACGTGCCGCCGTTGAACGCGTACCGGGATGCCATCGTCGCCCTGTCCCAGGTGGTCGCTTCGGATCAAGAGGCGATCCTCGCCAAGCAAAAGGTCGTGATGAACACGTTCGAGCTGCGGACCCGGGCCTCGGAGATCGCACGCCAATGGCGCGGGCGGTTCGCCGAGACCCTTGCCACCCGGGCCGGGAGGGATCAGCCCGACGAGAGCGACGGCATCCTCGCCGGCGTTGCGATCGCGGTATTGACGGCGGCGATCGAGGACTGGGTGGCCGCCGGTGGACGCGACGATCTGATCGAGCGGCTCAGGCGCGCGTTCGATGTCGTCTGCGAAGAGCCGTCGGGCTAAACGACCGCCGCGCCGGTAGAGCCGGCTAGGTCGCGCCCCGACGCGCGGCCGGAAGGATCTGATCGAACAAGCACTCCTCCGGCGGCTTCTCCGGCCGCCAACGCTTGAACGTGGCCGAGTGGCGGAAGCGGCCCGCCTGCAGGTGTTCGTAGGCGACCTCGCACACGCGTGACGGTTCGAGAGCGACCCAGTTGGCGCCCTCAGCCCGCGCCCAGCGACTCGGCCCCCCGGGCGTCCGGCCGCCGCCGAAGCTGGTGCCGCCCTCGAGCGGCCGCAGCTCCTCCAACAGCGCCCGCCGTTCCGGCGCTTTGAACGACGAGGTGTGACCTACGTAGTGAAGGGTTCCGTCGTCGTCGTACAGACCGAGCAGCAGCGAGCCGATCCCATCCTGCGTCTTGTTCAGCCGGTACCCGCCCACGACGCAGTCCGCGGTCCGATGGTGCTTGATCTTGAGCATCGCGCGCTTGCCGGGCTCGTAGGTCTGGTTCAGCTTCTTTGCGATGATGCCGTCGAGACCGGCCCCCTCGAAGACGTCGAACCAGACCGATGCGAGTTCGGCATCGTCCGTCTGCGGAGTGAGCGCAAGCTTCGGCCCGGGCGCGAGCGCCTCTATGACCTCCACCTCCAGCTCGACGCCCGAGGTTTTCGTGCCTGACGGAAGCTGCACGGCCGATGACAGGAGTTGCTCGAGGCGCGCCCGACGAGTGGCTTGTTCGCCGGTTCGCAGATCCTCCTCTCCCTCCGCAAGTAGGTCGAAGCCGACGAAGCTGGACGGCCATTCGGCGGCGAGCTTCCTGACCCTCGACTCGGCCGGGTGGATGCGCTGAAGCAGCCAATCGAACTCCAACACCTTGGGGCCGGGGATAACGATCTCCCCGTCGATCACGCAATCTGCCGGCAGCTCCCGCTCGAGCAGGTCGACCAGCTCGGGGAAGTAGCGGTTGAGCGGCTTCTTGTCGCGGCTAACGATGGTGATCTCGTCGCCCTCCCGGAACACGATGGCCCGGAAGCCGTCCCACTTGGGCTCGAAGAGCCAGCCGGGCTCCGTTGGGATCTCGTCCTTCAGCTTTGCCAGCATCGGCTCGAGCGGTGGCTGGAAGGGCAGCGTCATTGGTACATCATCGCGGCATGAGCTTGACCAACGAACAGATCGCCGAGCTCCTCGCGGTCGAATCCGATAAGCACGAGGGGAACAAGTACAAGGCGGCCCGGCGTGCGTCGCGGAAGGCTTACGGATGGCCCGGGGAGGCGGCGGAGATAGTGGCCGAGGGGAGGTCGCTGACGGAGTTGCCGGCGGTGGGTCCGTGGGTGGGCCGGGTGATCCACGGATGGCTCGACGACCCTCCCGAGGTACCCGAGCCCTCGCCGCTGAGGACCGACTTCATGAGCATCGCGTCGGCCCGGGCCACTCTGGCCGAGCGCCCGGAGTATCGCGAGCAGCTGCGCGGCGACCTTCAGATGCACACGACCTACAGCGACGGACGCGTCTCGATCAAGGAGATGGCCGTGGAGGCCCTCGGCCTCGGTCACGACTACATCGCGATCACCGACCACACGAAGGGTCTGAAGATCGCCGGCGGGATGAGCGAAGAGGTGCTGGCCGAGCAGCTCCGCGAGATCGATGCACTGAACGCCGAGATGGCCAAGGGCGGATCGGACTTCCGTGTCCTCAAGGCCGTGGAGATGAACATCAGCCCCGACGGGAGCGGCGACATGGAACCCGAGGCGCTCGACGAGCTGGACCTCATCCTCGGCTCGTTCCACTCGAAGCTCAGGATCACCGACGACCAGACCGAGCGCTACCTCGGCAACCTCCGAAACCCTCACGTGCACGTCCTGGGTCATCCGCGCTGCCGGATCTACAACTTCCGCTTGGGGCTGACCGCCGATTGGGGCCGGGTCTTCGAGGAGGCAGCGCGGCTCGACAAGGCCGTCGAGATCGATTCGTTCCCCGACCGCCAGGATCTCAACGTCGAGCTGTTGCATCTTGTGGCCGAGGCCGGCTGCCGCGTGTCGATCGGGACCGACGCGCACAACCCCGCCGAGATGCACTGCATCGAGATCGGCTGCGCGGCCGCGGCGAGGGCCGGGATCGCTCCAGACCGCGTCGTCAACTTCATGAGCTACGACGACATCCTGGAATGGACGGCTTCCCTGAAGGCACGCGTCTAGGCTTCTGGCATGGCCGAGTCCAAACAAGACCGCGAGTTGATCGAGCTTCTGAACGAGCTCCGCGTCGCATTACCGGGCGTCCAGGTCCTGTTCGCGTTCCTGCTCGTGGTGCCGTTCAGCCAGGGCTTCGTGAAGGTCACGTCGACACAGAAGGCCGTCTACTTCGCTTCGTTCATCTTCACGACGCTTGCGACGGCGTTCCTGATCGCGCCGACGTCGTACCACCGGCTGCGGTGGCGGACCAAGGACAAGGAGAGGATGCTGATCGCGTCCAACCGGATGACGATCGCCGGCACGGTCTTCCTGGCGCTGGCGATCTCCAGCGTCGTCTACTTCATCACCGATTTCCTCTACAGCAACCTGACTGCACTCGTGACGGGGCTGGCGGCATTGACGTTCGCCTGGCTCTGGTACGGGCTCCCGCTATTGCGCGCGCTGCGGGACGGCGACACGGCCTAGCGGTCGTCCTGATGTAGGTCCACGGAGCCGGGTGTCCGCCTCGGCCGACCGCCGGGTGAAAGTTTTTTTCGGGAATGTCTGGGCCTCAAACGCCCCCTCAAACGCCGTCTCCGCATCCTGACCTCGAAGCCGCCACCGGGGCGGCCGGAAGAGGAGGAACACGATGGCTCGAGGACCCCAGTTTCACCGGTTGGTCACGGGGGCGATGACCGCTGCCCTGGCCGCAGTGCTGCTGCAGTTGATCCCCGCGACGGCGCTCGCGGGCGAGGATGCTTCGAACGCTCCCATCGACGGGTTCGCCGCCGGTGCGATGTCCGGCTCCGGTTCGGGGCCCGAGCGCCCGACGGACGGCTGGGCGCACCGCTCGACCCCCGAAACCCCGAAGGACGGATTCGAGGTGGCCCGCATCGAGCTGCCTCGGCCCGAGCCCGTCACGGACGGCTGGGCCTACCGTTCGACCCCGCAGGTCAAGGACGGATTCGAGGTGGCCCGCATCGAGCTCCCTCAGCCGGACTCCGTGACCGACGGCTGGGCGTACCGAAGCGACGCCGCGGGGCAGGATCTGGCCTCCCTGGACGGTTGGGCCTACGGGACGGTTACGAACCCGGGCACGACCCAGGATCCTCCGGCCGCGCCGGCGCCGCCTCGCAGCAGCTCGCCTCCGTACGCCGAGATCGCCGTAGCCGCCGCGCTCGCCTTGCTCGCCGTCGCCGGCGCGAGCCTGTTGCACTACCGTCACCAGCACCACCTGCCCGTCTGATCCTCGAGCCCGGGCGGGACCGGAAGATCCGGTCCCGCCCGTCCTCGCGCCTGATGTCGCTTGTGCGACGAGCGGTTCGGCTTCACGATGACCGTGGAGGTGTTACGTGGGGATAGCGATCCATCTACTGGGCACACCGGCGATCGACGGCTCTCACGTCGACGCGTCCCCCCGAGGCCGGAAGGTCTGGGGGCTGCTTGCCTACCTGGTGAGCTCGAAGCGCTCTCCGTCGCGCGAGGAGCTCGCGTCGTTGTTCTTCGAGGAAGCAGACGACCCGTTGAGGGCGCTTCGATGGAACCTGTCGGAGCTTCGCCGCGGCGTGCCGGGCGCGGAGGTGAGCGGATCCGAAGCCGTGACCTTGACCCTTCCGCCGGACGCCGTCGTGGATGTCACCGCGCTGAGACGCGGCAGCTGGGTTGAGGTCTTGGATCTCCCCGGCCTTGGGCGGGATCTTCTGGAGGGCATGACGTTCTCCTCTTCTCCGGTACTCGATGCGTGGCTCACGAACGAGCGCCGCTATCTCCGTGCCGCATCGGAGGCGTTGCTGCGCGAGGCGGCCATGGCCCTGCTGGGGATGGGGCAGGCGGAGCGCGCGGCCGAGGTCGCCGGGCGTCTGGTCGGACTCGAGCCTCTCAACGAGGACGGCCACGCGCTCTTGATACAGGCTCACCTTGCGGCGGGCGATCGCGCGGCCGCAGAGGCGCAGGCCGAGAGCTGCCGCAAGCTGCTCGAAACGGAGTTGGGCGTGTCGCCGGGTCCGGCGATCGCCACCGCCCTTGCAACGAGACCCTCAGGCGCGGGGCCCACGCTGGCGACCGAGCCCGTGCTGTTGGAAGCGCGCCGCGAGTCGGCGGAGGGGATGATCCGCGCGGGGGCGCTGGAGCCGGGATTGGAGATGCTGCGGGAGATCGCCGTGGCCGCCGACGCGATCGGAGACCGGCATCTTCGGGCGAGAGCGCTGTTGGCAGCCGGCTCCGCGCTGGTGCACACCGACCGGAGCCGTCACGAAGAGGGATCCGCTCTCCTCCACGAGGTGATCTCTCTGGCGGACCAGATCGGCGACGATCCCATGAAGGCGGAAGCGCATCGCGACCTTGCCTGGGTCGAATTCATGGCGGCGCGTTACGACCGGGCGCGCCGGTGGTTGTACCAGGCTCCGCACGAGACGTTGCTTTCCCCGGGGACGCGCGCCGGTGCGCTCTGGATCCTGGGGAAGATCGCGATGGAAACGGGGTATTACGAGGAGTCGATCGAGCTTCTCTCCTCGGCCGTTGCAAGAGCGCGTGAAGCGAACGACCCGATGCGTATCGCCTTCGGCCTCACTTCACTCGGTCGTAGCTATCTCCTCCGGCGCGAGCTTGCGACGGCGCGTGCGGCCTTCGAGGAGGCGGTATCCATCGTCCGCTTCGCCGGCCTCGCGCGGCTCGCCGCATTGCCCGAGAGCTTCCTCGCCGAGGCGCTCCTTCTCGAGGGAGACCTCGAGGGGGCCGAGGCCACCGCGGTCCACGCCTTCGCAGGGGCGCGCGAGCTTGGAGATCCGAGCATGGAGTGCATGGGAGCGCGCGCTCTGGCCCTCGTGCGGATCGAGAGTGGTGAGTTCGACGAAGCCCTCTCGCTGCTGAAGGATGCGCGGGACCGGATGATCGAGTCACCCGATCACACGTGGTCGCAGACCTACGCGCTCGACGCGTTGTGCGATCTCGCGTCCACGCTGGGCACCCCCGAGGCGTGGACGTGGGTGGACCACCTAACCACGCTGGCTGCGCGTGCTGGGATGAAGGAGATGCTCGCCCGCGCCTATCTATATCGCCATCGTCTGGGGGAGGCGGATGCGCTGGGCACAGCGCGCCTTCTCTCCGCCGACGTCGACAATCCGCACCTTCATGCGGAGCTTGCCGAGGTCGATGCCCCGCTGGTTTCTTAACGCTCGCGGCGCAACATCTTCCAGAGGAGCGGGAACGCTCCGGCCGCCAGCAGGACCTTGAGCAGGTCTCCGATCACGAAGGGGTAGAGGCCTAGCTGGAGGGCGTCGCATCCTGCGCCGGTAGCCATGTCGCACGCGGTGCTCGCCTGCACCGGGATCCCCAGCGCGTTTGCCAGCCACAGCACACCGATCGTGAAGATGATGATCTCGCCGAGAAGGAACGCTCCGATCGCGCTGCCCACGCCGCGGTCCCACCGCTTCTGGGCGAGGTAGCCGATCAGGACGGCTGCGATGACCATGCCCCAGAGGTAGCCCCCCGAAGCGGTCGCGAACCCGAGGCGGTCGATGCCGGACTCGCCGCCGGCGAAGAAGGGGAGCCCGATCGCGCCCCAGGCCAGGTAGAGGAGCAGTGAGGCCCCTCCAAGGAGCGCGCCCAGAGATCCGCCTACCAGCAGCACGCCCAGCGTCTGTCCCGTGACGGGGACGGGAGTGAACGGCAGCTGGATCGAGATCTGGGCGAGGCCGGCCATGACGAGACTGCCGGCCACGACCAACATGACGTCGGTTCGTACGGTGGATCGAGCCGCCCGGCGATGGGTGACGGCCTGAGCAAGAGCGGTCACTTCGACTCCTTCCGTTGGTTTGCCGGGCCGAAGCATAGAAGGAAGGTCCGGGGGGGCCGCGTTGTTATCCTGCGGCGAACCCTGGCGGCGTGGCCGAGTGGTTTAGGCAAGGGCCTGCAAAGCCCTGTACAGCGGTTCGATTCCGCTCGCCGCCTCCAACTCCAGGCCGTTTCTGCTCATCCGTGCTCGCTTTTCGACCACCACCGAGTACAGAAGCCTCTTGGGGTCGTTGTGGCCGGTTGGTAGGATGCCGTCTCCGCTGTACCAACGAGGGGCGTTAGCTCAGCGGGAGAGCGCTTGCTCGACACGCAAGAGGTCACTGGTTCAA
Source organism: Actinomycetota bacterium (assembly GCA_035249925.1). Lineage (GTDB taxonomy): Bacteria > Actinomycetota > CADDZG01 > CADDZG01 > WHSQ01 > MB1-2. Next base: position 36,099 of record DATFFR010000085.1, on the reverse strand, counting down.
TCCCAGTACGCCCCACCGAGTAAAGGCCCTGGTCACAGGGCCTTTCTTATTGCGGCGATTGGCTGTCATGCGGCTGCTTTGACACAGGAATTGTGATCAAGGCCACGAATCCTTCTCGCGTGAGACGTCCTGTCGCTGCAATCCTCGCCGTTCTCGTTCTGGCCGTGCTGGAAGCACCGGCTTCGGCGGAGGTGCCCCCGCGAGCGGACCTCACCAGTGAGGGCGCCTTCCAGGAGGGCTCATTGAAGGACTATTGCTGGAACGAGTTGCCCATTATTCAGACCTGTTTGGATTCTGACTTCTACGTCTTTCCTGCGGACCCGCTGAAAGCTCAGGACTCAGCCTCTATCTTGTTCGAGAAGCCGACGCCCCCCGACTCCGTCACCATCCGGTACTGGACCCGCATCTCGCGTGATGACCCGGCCGGGCCGATGCATTTCGACCGTCCCCGGGGTAAAGCACGCGTTATCGATGCCAAGATCGAGCCACTTCTTTCCGCCGAAGGCGCTCGTTGGCAGGCGACATTCGTACCCCCTGAGCCAGGCAAGACGATGTACCTAGCCGTCCGCGCCGAATGGACGATCGACGTGCTGTGTCCCGGCTGCCGGCAGTGGGCAACGTGGGCATTTAGCATTCGCTAAGTAGGCGGTGGAGTAGCGACGAGCGGTACTTACCTGCAGGTTGCGTGTTTTCCCTGGCAAGGCGGCTTGAACGAAAACTGGTCGACACGTCTCTGGTTCCTGGTGGTACTTCTTTCTTGGCGTGCGCCGCAGGCATCACCTGGATGGCCACGCCACCGAAACCAGTCCCCGCCAATAAAGCGCTTTCTCCTGTGTTCGACCCTAGCCGCCGCCGCTGTTCGAGCAACGTCCCGGATACTTCGACGGAGGTCCGGGGGGGCACCGGTTCCACGCGTTGTGCGGATGGCTCGTGTCAACTCATGAGTTCGGTGTCGCTCGACTTCCTCTTCTTCCGGTCGCGCCATCTCCGCACGAAGGGATCGAACAGTATTGAGAGGAACTCAGCGAGAAGGTCCACATGATGAGCCTACGGTGGATGAAGCTCGAAGCATCCTTCCATGCTGAACCAAGCGAACGTGGGCAGGATCCCGTAGGTATCTCTCGGTCCTGCGGTGTGGCCAGTGCGCGAGGTGCCTCGGGCGCGCAACGGACGGGAGTGTGAGGTTCCCACCGCAGTTTGGGTCGACGGATTCTCCGGGTGACATTGTCGGCGGGGAGCGACGAGGACTCGGCTCGGGCTACCCTATGTACATTGTTGACGTGGCAATAAGACCGATCCCCGGAAGGTGCGCGGTATGGCTCGCTGCCGCTGTGGTTGTGTCGATGAGCGCGTGTGGTCCAGGGCTGTTCGGCCGCACGGAGACGGTCAATACGGGCGAGATCACCAGCTTGACCGGTGACGAGGTCTGTATCACCCACGAACTTCCGGACGGACCCGCCGAGAAGTGCTGGAGGATCGAGGATGACACCCGCACGGGCGCCGCGATCGACCGGGGCGATCTCGTGGAGGTCAGGTTCGAGGGCGACGTCGCCTCCGAGGTGCGGCCCATTCCACCTCATTAGGTCGTCGGCCGGCGCCAATTAGCGATAGAGGACGAGGCCGTCAGCCGATCACCTCGTTGAAGCTCAGCCACCGTCCTACGGTGGCTCGACCGATGAGATCAGCGCCTCGGTGCGGTCATACGAGAAGGACCACTACCAAGAGGACTGCTGGAGAAAGGACTAACCATGAAACTGACGACCATCACGCATGTATCCGTCGATGGGGTGATGCAGGGGCTCGGCGGGTCTGACGAGGACCGCCGGGGCGGTTTCGAGCGCGGCGGATGGGCTCTGCCGCTGTTCGAGGCTGAGGCCGCGACCTTTCTCGAGCAGGTTTTCCAGCGTGCCGAAGCGTTCCTGTTCGGCCGGCGGACCTACGAGATCTTCGCCAGCTCCTGGGGAGTGATCGCAGATATGCGTGCACAGCCCATCGGCGTGGCGTTGAACGAGACGCCCAAGTTCGTCGCATCGAAGACGCTTACGGACCCACAGTGGGCGGATACAACGGTCCTCTCCGGAGACGTCGAGGCGGCCATCGGCGAACTGAAAACCAGGCCGGCAGGTGAGCTGCAGGTGCACGGCAGCGGCGACCTGGTCCGCTCGCTGCTCGACAACAATCTCGTCGACGAGATCCTCCTGTTCACTTATCCCGTGGTGGTCGGGCAGGGCACGCGGCTATTCCCCGATGAGGGTCCGGACATGGCGCTTGACCTGATCGAGTCGCGAGCCTTCCCGAATGGGATAACGGCCCAGATCTACCGGCCCGACGGCCGCCCGCAGTACGCAACGTGACATAGGCCCGCCCCCCATAGCGATATCAGCCATCTAATCGAGCTCAAGGAGAACGCTTGACGTTGGCCCGATCGCGTAGACCACGCAGGGCCACCCATCTACGACGGCCTCCCTCTCCCGCCGGTGTCTACATTGTCTGCCAGGGCGTGAAGAGCTGCGGCACCTCGCTTCCGGCAAGGTTCGCTCTTATCTGCACGCTCGGCTCGCCGAGTAGTTCGCCCGAGAACGATCCCGTTGCGAGGATCGCCTCCATCAGATCGGCGAGGTTCTCGCTGTGCGCGATGAGCGCTTCGGAGTCCGTAAACCGCTCGACGACGATGCACTCCGACTGATCGTCGTTGATGTAGGTGTCGTACTGCAGCGTGCCGGGGTCCTTGGCTCGCACGATCTCCATGCATTGAGCGGACAAGCGTTTGAACTCGTCGAGCTTGCCCTCGTGAAGCTTGATCCGAACGATGCCCATAAGCTCACTCACTGCTCCGGCCTCCAATCATGTGGTGAATCGAGTCGCCGCTCTATCAGCGGATCGCTGCTCCTCGGTTTCCATTCCGCTTGTTGGACTCACGAAATGTAGACGACGGCCCCGGTCATGTTTGTTTCCACTTGATGTGCTGCAGCCCGACGGTTGGGCCGGCTCTTGACGTCTGAGCCGGGCCCGCCCGCAGGCGTCCTGTCGCCGCGTTCGATCGGCCCTGCGGGCGGTCGTTAGTTAGCAGGCTCGCGAGAAGGGTAGAGGCGTCGCCTCGATGAGTTTCAGTCAACCAGATCGTCTTACTGATGAGAGTGAATCGCCGCGAGGAGGGAGAAGCCATGTCTGCAACCGTTCTCTATATGTCGATGTCGCTAGATGGGTTCGTCGCGGGCCCCAACGAAACTCCCGACAACGGTCTGGGCGACGGTGGGGAACGCCTCCACGAATGGGTACTGCCGGGCGGGGGCGGCGTTGAGGCCCTGGAGACCACTCGCCGATCCGGCAGTGCCAACGGCAAGGTGATCGACGAGTTCATGTCGACCGGAGCGGTCGTCGCCGGCAGAGGAACGTTCGAGCCCGCAGGCGGCTGGGGCGGCGACCACCACGACGGCGTCCCGATCTTCATCCTCACTCGACGAGATCCTGCCGATCTAAAACAGTGGCCGTCGGTGACTTATGTGGACAACGTCACGACTGCGATGACCGCGGCCAAAGAGGCCGCGGGGGACAAGAACGTTCTCGTGCACGGCGTCACAACCGCCTCGCTCGCACTCGCGGCCGGCGTCCTCGATGAGATCGAGCTCCATGTCGTCCCCGTCCTCTTCGGCCAAGGTCGCCGTCTGTTCGAAGGGCTGGATCCGCAGCAGATAGAACTCGAGCGCGTTCGCGTCCTCGAGGGCGAAGGCGGTGTCACTCACATGCGCTACCGGGTTGGGCGCTGACCGGCCCTTCGAAGCCTGATGTCCGACTAATGGGGGGGCAGGTTTCACTCCGACGTGATCTCTTCACATCGATTGACCTCCGAGGTCCTGGGTTCCCACAGCTGCCAATGCCTGGCTCACCGGACCGTCCGGTGATTGGATATCGGCGGACAAAGGAGGCGAGATGGCTCGGGTAGAGACCCTCGGTACTCATCCCTACGTGGCTCAGATCCGTTTTCTGTTGCAGGGCGCGATGTTGATCTTCGCCTACACGGTGGTTATCGGGATCCTGAACGGGACCGACATCGTCGACTTCGGGCACAAGACCCTGCTCACTCACGTGCACACGGGCACCCTCGGCTGGATCACGACGTCGGTCTTCGCCGCGGCCCTGTGGTTGTTCGGAGGCACGGCGGGGGTCGGGTGGCGCGATTCCTTCGCCCGAACATTGCCGGCGGCGACGGTCCTTGGCGTGATCGCTTACAACATCGCTTTCCTCACCACGACGGGCGGGGCACGCCCGGCCCTCGGGGCATTCATGCTGCTGGTGATCGTCGGCTGGGTGGCGTGGATCTTCGCGGCCGCGCGGTCGACGGTGCTCAGCGTTCCGAGGCTCGGCATCCTTGCCGCGGTTGCCACGCTGACGATCGGCGGGCTGCTAGGAGTGCTCCTCGGCGTGATGATCGCAACCGGCAACAGCATCCTGCCGGGAGACGCCTACGCATCGCATCCGGCCACCATGGTCATCGGATTCCTCATCCCCGTGGGCATGGCGTTGGCGGAGTGGAACGTGCGTCCCGAGTTGCTGGAGACCCGGGCGACGCGTTCGGGCTGGCTCCAGATCGGGCTGCCGTTCATCGGTGGCATCTGCGTGACCATCGGATTGCTGGCCGACTCGCCGCCGTTGATATCGATCAGCTTGCCCTTCGAGGTCATCGGCGTTGGCATCTTCGTGAAGAGACTGTGGCCCGGCTTCCGGGCTGTCGACACGACCGGCGCGGGGCCCAGTTTCGTTGCGGCACCGACCGTCTTCTGGCTGGTGATGAACATCGTGATGTTCATCTATCTGATCGTGCGCTTCCAGGGCGACTTCGACGATGTGAGGGTCGGCCTGATCCTGGCTCTGGATCACATGATGTTCATCGGCGTGATGAGCAACTCGCTGTTCGCACAGGTGCGGGCGGCGGCTCCCGGAGCGAGGCCGGCTGCGGTCAGGGTGCTGACCTACGCGATGAACATCGGCCTGGCGGGATTCATCCTCGGCCTGCTTGCAGACACGGCGATCCTCAAGCAGCTCTTCACTCCGGTCATGGGCCTTGGGATCCTGCACGGCATCGTCATGTTCACGATGGCCCTGCGCAGACCCACGCCGGCCTCCGCGGTCCCGTCCTAGCGCATCACCCTGGGAAAGGGGGCGACTGCCGGGGTTCGGCTTCACCTGGGGGCGTCCGGTTGCCGATGACTAAAGGATCCGTCTTGGGGGCATATCCCTGTTCCCATTCGAACTAGCGACCCGAGCATCCCGAACCCGTGAGGGTCGGCCGACCGGCAGTTAGGCGCCCTGATTGAATCCGCAGCAGCCCAGAGCGATCGTTGTCGACGACGACGAGGACATCCGAAAGATCGTGTGCCGAATGCTTCCCCTGTCCGGGCTGGAGGTGGTCGCGGAGCTTTCGAGCGGGGAAGAGGCAGTCGACTGGATGATCGACCACGACGCTGCCATCGTCGTCATGGACATCCAGATGGCGGGGATGGGCGGCACCGAGGCTACCCGGCGTATCAAGGAGACAAAGCCCGAGACGGTCATCTTCGGATTCACCGGCTGGGGCACGGAGGAAGTGGCCGCGATGCTCGAAGCGGGCGCCGTCGCGGTGTTCGACAAGACGAAGCTGCACGAGCTCATGAGAGCGATCGAAGAGGTCATCTGAAGTCATGGCCTGCCTCGTAGCATGCGGGCGTGCTGCATCTTCGGCTGATCGTTCCCCCCGACCTATTGCAGCGCGTCCTCGAGATGTTGAGGGAGGCGCCCGCAGTGACCAACCTGTGGCATCTCGAGAACGCCGCTTCGAAACCACCGGGTGCTCTGGTGTCCTGTGACGTAGCCAAAGAAGAGGGGAGCTCCTTGCTGCGAGCGTTGCGTGAGCTGGGCATCGACCGGCGAGGCTCGATCGCGGTCGAGAGCGTCGATGCCTCCGTCTCGGCCGGAGCAGTCGCGGCCGAGCGCGCTGCCCCCGGGTTGCCGGTCGACGCGGTCGTATGGGAGGAGGTCGAGCGGCGGGTCTCGGAGGAGGCTGCTCTGTCCGTGTCCTTTCTCATCCTGATAACCGTGGCGACGATGATCGCCGCGATCGGCGTCATCACGGATTCCATCGTGCTGATCATTGGTGCGATGGTCGTGGGTCCCGAGTACGGCCCACTGGCCGGCATCTGCGTGGCTCTCGTCGATGGTCGGCCACGCCTCGCCGGCCGTTCGCTGACGGCGCTCGCGGTGGGATTCCCACTGGCGATCGGGTGCGCGCTGCTGCTGACGCTGGCCCTGTTGGGCACGGGGATAGCGCCAGATGCGTTGGGGAGTGAGGCGCAAAGGGAGCTGACTCTGTTCATCTCCCGGCCGAACTGGTACTCGGCGATCGTGGCGGTCCTGGCCGGGGTAGTGGGGATGCTTGCGCTCGTCAGCGCCAAGTCCGGTGCTTTGATCGGGGTCCTTATCTCCGTTACGACGATCCCGGCGGCGGCAGACGTTGGTGTTTCGCTTGCGTACAGCAGCCCGGAAGAAGCGCTCGGTGCCGCCACGCAGCTGTTGATCAACGTGACGGCGATCCTGGGGAGCGGCTTGAGCGTGCTCCTGCTCGCTCAGCGCGCCCGACGCCGCCGACCCTCCTGGCAAGACGAAGCGTCCGTGTCCTGACCGGGTCGCGGGAGCTTGGGGGTACGGCTCCTCGGGCACCGAGCTAGCAGTAGATGTACGGGTCCTCCGCTTGGCCAAAGCCCTGACCGTTCACCGCCAGCCGCTCCCAATAGGCGCGGCGAGCCTCCATGTTGGCGGTCATGTAGTCGCAAGCCTCCTGAGGCTTGGTGCGGTTGGGTTTGCCCTTTACTCCGAGGTTCGCGAGCGTCTCCTCGATGACCTCGTAGTTCTTTGCCGGCGAGATGAGTCCCCAGCTCATCTGGAACCAGGGAGCTTGCTCCGCGACTGGGATCGAGGTGGGATCCGGCTCCCCGTACTCCTGGGAGCCGGGGTAATAGGCGGCGATCTCGAGCGCACGACGCATCTCCCATACGGAGAACGAGTGGCGCCCGTCCACCAGCAACGGCTCTTTGTTCTTGGTCACGATGCCGCCGAGATGTCCGGCCGCCCGTCGCGCTTCGAGAAGGATCTTGGAGAAGGTCCCCGCGCTGCGGGGAGTGGCGAAGCTCGTCCCCCCGACGGACTGAAGGCCTTCTTCACAGCTGCGGCAGTAAGGAAGCTCCTGCGTGAAGTCCCCCACGAAGTCGGGGATGTTCCCCGAGGACACCTGCCGCCCGTTGCTGTCGCCCTCCTCGTACCCGGCGATCCCGATCGTCCACCAGGGCCCGGACGTTTCGTCGAGTGTCGACCAGCTGGGATCGTTGGCGGCGGCTCCGAAGTGCGCCTTTCCGTTGGTTACTACGCCGGTATAGCTGTTCGAGAGGTGTTGCAGGGTAGGCGCACTGGTGGGGGGACCGTAGCTCGTAGAGATGACGTCGACCGCAGGGTGGGTGAAGGCCCATTTCTCGGCCTCGGCAACTCCCATCCCCTCGACCGTGATAACGATCGCCTCGGGATTCGCGGCCAGGACCGCCCCTGCGGTGCCGATCCCGTGGGCGCTCGCGTCCCCGTCGGGCCGGAGAGGTTCGTCTGCGAGGAACGAGATACCTATGACGTTGGTCCCCTTGAACCAGTAGAGCTCGCCCTTCTCGATCTTCTCGAACTCGGCGCGATCCTCTTTGAAGTCCTCGGCGAAATTGCCCGTGCGGGTCACGTCGATCACATGCTTCTTGTCGATGCCGAGCTCCCTCAGGACCGCGGGGGTCACACTCGAGGGTGCGTTGCCCTTGTACAACGGGCCGCTCTGGTGGAAGTACTCGTGATACGGGTTTGCCCCTGTGTCGATGACGGCCACCATCACGCGCGGCTTGGGCGCCCCCCGTCGGGCCAGACGGGACGCCGCCGTGGCCGGAGCAAGAGGCAGGAGGAGGGCCGTGATCGTGAGGACGGCCAGGAGCCGTCGGGCCGTTCGAGTTGTGATCCTCATGATCTGGAGATTCGGCGGACCGCGTCCCATCCCTGCCGAGCGATCGGGCCGAGAGGGGCGCCTCGGCTTAGGGCAGGTTCGAAAAGGTTGCCTTGATCGTGCCGCTGGACGCCGGGCCGGTGCAGGTCGGCTGATCGGGGCCGGGGCTCGTGTAGACGGAAACCCGCAGGGCAACCCCCGGCTCGACCGGCATCGGTTCCTCGGTGCCGCCGCAGATCGTTGCGAAGATCTCCCACGTGGGCGTGCTCGGATCGGTGTCCTGCGACATCGTCGCCACGACGGGCTGTCCGAGGTCGTCGGTGATCTCGATCGAGATGAACTTCTCCGTGGGCCCTAGGGGGAACTCAACGGCTCCTCCTGCGGCGGCGGACCCCACCACACCGGGGATCCCTATCGCCGGGTTGTCGTAGGTGCCCTCGGCGACGCGCTTGGTGCGCTTGGCCTTCTTCTTTCCGGCCTCGACCGGAAGCGCGAGGGCGCCCGCCACGAGCGTGAGGGTCAGCACTGAAACGATCAGTCTCTTCACGATGGCTCCTTCGAGTTCGTCCGGTATGTCATGGATTCGACGGAACCACGCGCTTTCCTCTTGGAACTCATCCTCCCGTGGCCCGAGGCAATGGACGCCTGGCCTAGTGAGGCTCGCCCACAATTCGTTGCCTGAGAGCGGAGACAAGACCCAGGAGGGCGAGCAGAAGAGACGAGAGCTTGCTCGGCCGCGTGGCCTAACCTGCGGGCGTGAGCGCACAGGATCTGTTCTCTATCTCCGGCAAGGTCGCCGTCGTTACGGGTGGCTCCCGCGGCATCGGCCTGATGATCGCTCGAGGGATGGTCGAGGCCGGGGCGACGGTCTACATCTCCTCGCGTAAGGCAGATGTGTGCGATGCGGTCGCGGCGGAGCTTTCGGAGATCGGTAGCTGCGTGTCGATCCCGGCCGATCTGTCGACGGCCGAGGGTCTCGACACTCTCGCCGGCGGGGTTTCGGAGCACGAGGACAGATTGCACATCCTCGTGAACAACGCCGGCGCCGCCTGGGGCGCACCGCTCGAGGAATATCCCGAGCACGCGTGGAGCAAGGTGATGGATCTCAACGTGAAGGCGATCTTCGAGCTGACGCGCCGCCTTCTTCCTCAGCTGAGGGCGGCCGCTACACCCGAGGATCCCGCCCGTGTCATCAACATCGGGTCCATCGATGGGCTCCGCGTGCCGTTGTTGAACAACTACGCGTACTCGGCGAGCAAGGCGGCCGTTCATATGCTGACGCGTCACATGGCGCACCATCTGGTGGACGACCACATCACGGTCAACGCGATCGCTCCGGGCCTGTTCCCCAGCAAGATGACGAAGTTCATATTCGACAACCTTCCCGAGGAGCAGCTCGTAGGGAACATCCCGATGGGCCGACACGGCGAGCCCCACGACATGGCGGGCACGGCGATCTATCTCTCGTCGCGCGCGGGCTCCTACCTGACGGGCGCCGTCATCCCCGTCGACGGGGGCGTGTCGACGCGATGAAGGCCGCGCGCTTCAACGCCGATCGCAAGGAGCTGTTCGTCGGCGACGTCCCCACGCCCGATCCCGGCCCCCTCGAGGTGCAGGTTCGGATCCAGGCGTGCGGCATCTGTCTCTCGGACGTCCATCTCATGGACGGATCGATCCCGCCGATCGTCCCGGAGGTGACCCCGGGCCACGAGCCATCCGGCATCGTGACCAGAGTCGGCGAGCTCGTCCCCGGCTGGAAGGAGGGTGACCGCGCCGTGCTGACCGGCGGGCGCCCGTGCGGCGATTGCATGCACTGCAGCATCGGTCGCGTCGAGGACTGCCTCGCCTTCGAGATCATGGGGTTCCACTACGACGGCTCGTGGGCCGAGTTCGTATCCGTGCCCTACTTCGCGATGACCCCTTTGCCCGAGGGGATCCCGTTCGAGCAAGCGGCGATCTTGGCGGACGCGGTCGCAACGCCTTATGCCGCGTTGATCGACAGGGGCGCGCTCCGTCCTGGCGAGACGGTAGGGCTGTGGGGGATCGGAGGACTGGGCACGCACGCGGTGCAGCTGGCGCGTTTGTGCGGCGCAAGCTTCATCGTTGCGGTCGACCCGCTTCCGAGCGCCCGCGAGCGGGCGTTGAAACTGGGCGCCGACGTCGCGCTCGATCCGACTTCGCAGGACGTCCCGCGCGAGATCAAGGGTCTCACGGGCGGGCTTGGTGTCGACCTCGCGCTGGATCTCGTTGGAGCCAACGCGGTGCTACAGGAATGCGTGTCGTCGTTGGGGCTCGGCGGACGGGCGGTGATGGTGGGCCTGTCGCTGGAGTCCTTGCAACTGGAGCCGAGCCTGGTGTTCGGCATCCAGAAGCACTCGGTCCTGGGGCACCTGGGCTACGAGCGGAGACATCTCGACGATCTGGTGAAGCTTCTGGCCGCGGGGCGGCTGGATCTGGAGGCATCGATCTCCGACGTGATCGAGCTCGACGACGTCGCAGACGGCGTGCGCCGGCTTGCCGAGAAGGAAGGCGACCCGGTCCGCATCATGGTCCGGCCCTAGCCGGAACCAGACGGCTTCGCCGGCGTGAGGACGTAGTCGTTCTCGTCGAAACGACGGGTCCGAAGCTTGAACTTCCACGTGAAGTCCGGCCACAGCGTCGCGTTCCGCCCGTCGGCGTCCAGGTACCAGCTCGAACAACCTCCGCTGCTCCACACGGTGGGTCCGGTCTTGTCCTGGAGCTCGTCGTTGAAGGCCGCCAGGACGTCCGGTTTGACCTCGACCCGGGCGATGTCGCGGTGCTCCATCAGGCGGAGACAATCCATCACGTATCTGATCTGTGCCTCGATCATCACCAACAGCGAAGTGTGTCCGATCCCGGTGTTGGGCCCGGTCAGCAGGAAGAGGTTCGGGAACCCCGCGACGCTTGTCCCGAGATAGGCGCGCATGCCGCCGTCGGCCCAGACCTTGGCGAGCGATCTGCCGTCGCTACCTCGAAGCTTGTCCATCACCGGGTTGTCGGTGACCCGGAAGCCGGTCCCGAAGATGATCGTGTCGATCTCGCGTTCCGTTCCGTCGGCGGTGACGATCGAACGCGGTCCGACTTCCTCGATCCCTTCCGTCACCAGCTCGACGTTGGGACGCAGCAGCGTCGGCAGGTAGTCGTTCGATAGCAGGAGCCGCTTGCAGCCGGGGGCGAAGCGCGGGATCAGCTTCCTGCGCAGCTCGCGGTCGGGCACCTGGTTGCGAAGATGGCGTCGCGCGATCAACTCCAGCGGACGAAGCAACCGCGTGTTCTTCGCCAGTCCCAGAACGAGGATTTCGCGCGCCCCATAGATCGCGGCGCGAACCGCCTTCTGAAGCATGGGGAAGCGCCGGTACAGCCGGCGTTCCGTCTCCGTGGTCGGACGGTCGGTGTGTGGCAACACCCACGCGGCGGTGCGCTGGAACACGTGAACCGACTCGACGACGGGCTGGATGCGGGGGATGAACTGGATGGCGGATGCCCCGGTGCCGATAACCGCCACCTTGCGACCGCTCAGGTCGTGGGAGTGATCCCAGGCGGCAGAGTGGAAGTAGGTCCCCTCGAACGACTCCAGCCCCGGCAGTCTCGGTATGGCGGGCTCGCTGAGACCGCCGTTGCCGGAGATCAGCACGTCGGCCGTCCACGAGCCGCCGGTGGTGTCCAGGCGCCAGACGCCTTCGTCCTCGTCCCACCCCGCGTCGATCACTTCATGGTCGAACAGGATGTGCGGCCCGATCGAATAACGGTCGACGCAGTCGCGGAGGTAGGCCCAGATCTCCGGCTGCGGAGAGTACGTGCGACTCCATTCAGGGTTGGGCGCGAACGAGAACGAGTACAGGTGTGACGGCACGTCGCACTGGCATCCTGGATAGGTGTTGTCTCGCCACGTACCTCCGACGTCGGAGGATCGTTCGAACACGACGAACGGTATGCCCGTCTCCCTGAGCCGGATCGCCATGCCCAGCCCGGAGAACCCGGTGCCGACGATCGCCACGCGGATGTGATTGCGGGTCACGTGGCTTGTTCCAATCCTTCCTCGGATGCCTCCTGGTCCCGAAGCCCCGTCCACAACAGCGTGACGAGATGATCGACGAGCCGCGCTCTCGTCATGGTCCTCTGTTCGAGCCACCAATCGCCGGCAACGTGGACCATGCCCACTATCCCGCGGGCCCAGGGTTCGGCCGCATGCGCATCCATCCCGCGCGCGCGAAGGTCCTCGGCCAGCACCGCAGCCAGCTCGCCGCCCAGTCCGCGGATGAAGTCCGCGACGGTGGCGTGGGCCTCGGCGCGCTCGGTGACGGCGCGATGCATGAGGAAGCGGTAGACATCGGTTGAGCTCTCGACCAGCTCGAGGTACGCGTCGATCGCGGCCTCGAGCCGGCGCCGAGGCGACGCGTCCTCCTGCTCGGCCAGGGCATCGCGTACCGCGGTCATCACCTGCTGGACGTAGCGTTCGGCCAGCGCTTGATACAGCCCGCCCTTGTCGCCGAAGTAGCGGTAGAGGACCGGCTTGGCCGTCGCGGCCTCCGCCGCGATCTCGTCCATCGAGACGTCGGGCCCGCCCCGCCGGATCGCCCGGTCGGCCGCGTCCAGCAGCTCCTGGCGCCTCGCCGCCTTGCGGGCGAGCATCTCCGGCGTCACCCGACGGCGCCGGTTTGACCGGTGGTGTGAAGACATGATACTCAGGGTATCGGATACTTAGGGTATCGGCAACTATGTGGTCCAACCTAGCGGCGGAGGGCAGCCGGATGACCAATCTCAACGGACTTCTGCTGGCTCACGGCGAGCCGGCCGCAGGCGCGTCGACCTCCGAGATCGTGTACGGGAGCATCGGCGCAGCGGTGATCTTCGGAGCATTGGCGGTGCTGGCGGTGGCCCACCGCAGCGGACGCACGCGCGTGCTGACGAACTTGGGCGCTCTGTCGGAACGGGTCACGGGCCTGCCCGCATGGGCGTCGCTGCCGGCCGCGATCGCCGGCGGCGCCCTGCTGATCGCGGCGTTCGGCTTCTATTGGGACGTTGCCACGCACATCGACAACGGTCGCGACCCAGGGCCCTTCGCCAATCCGTCGCACTACTTCATCATCTTCGGCCTTCTTGGACTGTTCGTAGCGGGCCTCTTCGGCACGCTTCTCGGAACGCCGGGCGGCGTGCGTACGTCGGTACGGATCCGCGATGGGTGGAACGCACCCTCGGGCGCCGTTCTGTTGGGTGTCTGCGGGCTCATCGCCGTGATGGGGTTCCCATTGGACGACGTGTGGCACCGTCTGTTCGGGCAGGACGTCACTCTGTGGGGACCGACCCATATCCAGATGGTGGGCGGAGCGGCGCTTTCGACCCTGGCGCTCTGGGTTCTGTTGGTCGAGGGGATCCGCGCCGCCGGCGATGTGCCCAAGAGCAAGCGGCGGATATGGCATGCCATGGAGGTCCCGATAGCCGGCGCGTTCCTGATCGGGCTGTCGGCGCTCCAAGCCGAGTTCGACTACTCGGTGCCGCAGTTCCGTCTCCTGTTCCATCCCGTGTTGCTGGCGCTGTGCGCGGGGGCCGCGCTCGTGCCTGCACGCATCCGGTTGGGCCGCGGCGGAGCGCTCGGCGCGGTCGCCTTCTTCATCGGTGTGCGCGGGGTGCTCAGCTTGGTGATCGGCCCCGGATTCGGACACACGACGTTGCACTTCCCCCTCTATCTCGCCGAGGCATTGTTGGTCGAAGCCGTCGCGCTCCGGGTCGCCACCGAGAAACAGCTCTCCTTCGGGATCTGGTGCGGTGCCGCCATCGGAACGCTCGGCGTCGCGGCGGAGTGGGCGTGGAGCCATCTGTGGATGTCGATCCCGTGGCCTGCATCGCTTCTGCCGGAGGCAGCCCTCGCGGTGGTTGCCGGTCTGGCCGGGGGCGCGCTCGGCGGCTACATCGGACGCGCTCTGACGACTCCTCAGGCGCGCCGTGAGCAAGGCTCACGCATCTTTGCGACCGCGACGGCAGCCGGTGTACTGGCGGTGCTCGTCGTCCCACTGCCCATCGCGACCGATCTGCAAGGGGAGGTGCGGGTCACGCTCGACGATCCCGATGCCACACGTAGCGCGGCGACCATCGAGGTCACCCCCGCGTCGGTAGCAGAGGATCCTCTGTGGTTCAACGTGACCGCCTGGCAAGGAGGCGGCAGCGTGCTCGAGCCACTCCGGCCCATCGGCGGCGGCCGTTATCGCAGCGGCCCCGTGCCGATAGAGGGAGGCTGGAAGACACTGATCAGGCTGCACCAGGACAACGCGATCATGGCGGTGCCCATCTACCTGCCGGAGGATCCGGCGATCCCCGCGGAAGGGGTTCCGGCCGAACCGGAGTTCACCCGGAGTCTGATCGCCGACAAGGAGATCCTGTTGCGCGAGGCCAAGGACACGGAGCCGTGGCTGTCCTGGCTCGGTTACTCGATCCTCGGCGCGATCGTGGTTGTGTGGATCGGGATCCTGGCTTGGGCTCTCGCCCGGATGGATAGGAACGACCGGATGGCCCGGGGCGGTCCGCGCGCCGTGCGCAGGCCGACTCAGGTTCCGACCTAGAAAGGACACCATGTCGCTGAGCATCGCCCGATCGCAGCCGGGCGGGTCGTCCCTCGAAGACGTGCTCGTCGAGAGGTTGAAGCAGCGTCCCGAGTCGGCTCTCGACGTGCGAGCGAAGGTCGCGCTCGACGTGCGTGGGGACGCGGGCTGGACCGTCGCGTTCGACCGGGATCGAACCTCGCTCTCGTTCGGGGTGGACGACGACGCCGACCTCGTCGTTACCGGAGATGCAGACACTCTGGCAAGCATCGTCGACGGCACCGTGTGGGGGATCGAGGCTTTCGTGGAAGGCCGCATCGTCGTGCGAAGGAACCTGGCGTTGTCGCTGCGTATGGCGAGCCTGTTCGACGGCGTCGCCGACCACCACTTCCACAAAGCGGTCGACGTCGATGCCGGCGGTATAAGAACCTTCTTCATCGAGGCCGGGCAGGGCCCACCCGTTGTGCTGCTGCACGGTCTGGGCGCGACGAACACCTCGCTGCTTCCGACTTTCCTGGAGCTGTGTCGCGATCACCGCGTCATCGCTCCCGACCTGCCCGGCTTCGGGGACACCGACAAACCGATCCGTTCTTACGATCCGGAGTTCTTCGCGGACTGGCTTCTCTCGTTCATGGATGCCGTGAGTCTCGAGCGCGCCGACCTGGTGGGCAACTCGATGGGGGGCCGTGTCGCCGTGGAGGCCGCGCTCCGAGCTCCGGAGCGAGTCGGACGTGTGGCGCTTTTGGCTCCATCTTCCGCGTTCATCAAGGGTCGCCAGTACGAAAGGATCGTGCGCTTCCTCCGGCCCGAGCTAGCGCTTCTGCCTCTTCCCCTGCCGCGCCGTCAGGTGGTGGGCTCGATAAGGCGTCTGTTCTCGAAGCCGGAGCGGCTTCGACCGGAGTGGTACGAGTCCGCGGCGGACGAGTTCCTCCGGGTGTTCACGCGCCCACGCGGACGCATAGCATTCTTCTCTGCCGCGCGTCAGATCTACCTCGAGCAACCCTACGGCGAGAGGGGCTTCTGGGATCGGCTGCCCGAGCTGTCGCGCCCGGCGCTGTTCGTCTGGGGCGAGAAGGACTGGCTGGTGCCCGCCCGATTCGAACGCCACGTCGAGCGGTGCCTCCCGAACGCGACCTCGATCGTCCTCGAGGACTGCGGCCATGTTCCTCAATACGAGCTGCCCGAAGCAACGCACAAGCTGGTCCGGGAGTTCCTCGGTGGCCACGACCGCGGCGCGTAACCAAACGGAAGGCAGCCGGATCCCTCCGGACTACAAGGCGCGGATCTCGGGGGCGATAGCCGACCTGGACGAGCGCGACCCCGAGTTCATCCGATACCAGTTGCCCGGCATGTGGTTGTTCTCGACGCTCTACTTCCGCGCGGAGGTATCGGGCTTCGACCGGATCCCCGAGGAAGGGCCGGTCTTGTTCGTCGGCAATCACTCCGGGGGGAACATGACGCCCGACAGCATGGTGTTCATGCTGGCCTTCAACACTTATTTCGGCGTCGAGCGGCCCGTGTACGCGCTTGCCCATTCGCTCGTGACGTCATGGCCGATCGTCGGCAAGCTCGCAGGGAAGTGGGGGATCATCACGGCCGGTCCGCGCGCGGCGCAAGCCGCGCTCGCACGCGGGGATTGCGTACTGGTTTACCCGGGCGGGGATGTCGAGACGCACCGACCGTGGACCGCGCGTCATGAGATCCGGTTCGACGGACGAAAGGGCTTCCTGCGCGTCGCGAAGGAGGCCGGCGTCCCGATCGTCCCGGTCGTCGCGGTCGGCGGGCAGGACACGTACCTGCCGCTAACCGACGGCCGGAAGCTCGCGCGCTTCCTCAAGTTGGACAAGCTTGCCCGGCTCAAGGTGCTTCCCGTGTCCCTGGCGCTTCCGTGGGGACTGAACGTCGGCGACTTCGCGGGGCACCTGCCGTTGCCGGCCAAGATCAGGATGGAGGTCCTGGACCCGATCGACATCGTGGATCGTTTCGGGGACGAGGCCGATTCCGACGAGGCCTACGACTACGTCACGGCGCGGATGCAGGAGGCTCTCACGGCCCTGGCGGCAGAGCGAGTCCTTCCTCCGCTGCTGTGAAGGACCTCGTCCAGACGATCGTCGTGGAGCGCGAGCCCGGTGCGGTCTTCGCATTGATCTCCGATCCGGACACGTATCCGGAGTTCTTCACCGGCCTTACCAAATGGAGGCTTCTGAGCGATCGGACGGGACTGGGCGCTCGCTACCGCGTGCTCATGAAGGTCGGCTCGATCGAGGCCGGCGGGATCGTCCAGGTGACCTACTGGCGCGAGCCCGAGGCGATCCGCTGGCGCTGGGAGACCGGCATCCGCCAGGAGGGTGCGTGGGAGCTCCGGGAGGTCCCCTCGGGGACCGAGGTGGAATTGCGGGTCGGCTTCGATCTCAGCGGGGGTCCGGTCGGCCGTCTGGTCGAGCAGGTCGCCGGTCGCACGGTCGCCCGGAACATGCGCGTGAGTCTCCTTGCTCTGCGCCGGATGCTCGACGAGCATTTCGCCGGCTGATCCGGCAACTTTCCAGACGATCTGCGAGAACTACGTATAGGAACCCCCACCCATCTGCCGATGATGGTCAAAAGGGATTAATCGTGGGGAGGCCCCGTTGAGATCACGTCTGCTGCTGCTCGTATTGCTCGTCGTGTCCGTTCTGGTTCCAGCCATACCGGCGGCATCGGCCGAGTGCACGATCAAAGGAACCCCGGGCAAGGACAACCTGATCGGGACGACCGGACGTGACGTCATCTGCGGTCTGGGAGGCAACGACACGATCTATCCCAAGGAAGGGAACGACGTCGTCATCGCGGGCGACGGCAACGATTATGTGATCGGCGGCACCGGCGACGACAACATCAAGGGCGGCGGCGGACACGACACCCTCTACGGTGACATCGGCAACGACAAAGTGAACGGGGGCTCGGGCTCCGACTTCATCGTGGGAGACGAGGGCGCCAACGGCAACGACACCCTGCTGGGTGGACCCGGCGACGATTACCTATTCGGCATCGGTGGTTCTGACACCCTCAATGGTGGCGGAGGCAGGGACGCCGGCGACGGCGGTCCCGGCAACGACACTCTGAGCGGCGGCCCCGGCAACGACACGCTCGACGGGGACGAGGACACCGACGATGTGTTCGGAGACGCCGGGAATGACGTCCTGACCAGCCGGCGAGGCGGCGACAGGCTCGACGGGGGCCTGGGGATGGATCTGCTGTTCAACGGCGCGCAGATGTTCGGGGGCGACGACGACGACCGGATCTTCTCCCGCAACGGCACCGCCCAGTCGGTGGACGGTGGCACGGGCGACGATGTCATCGCCGCATTTGGAACGAGCTCGAATTCGATCGACGGCGGCGACGGCGTGGATATCTGCGTGCGCGCGCCGGGAGCAACGAGTTGCGATGCGCCGCCCGAGCTCCCATCGGGTGAGCTGGACGGTAAGAACTGCCCCTCGCTCGGCACCGACGGACCCGACGTGATCGAGGGAGGCGGATGTGGTGGTGGCGGCAACGACGTCATCATCGATGCGAACACCGCCACCGGCGGAGACGGCGACGACTTCTTCTGGGCCTGCGACAACTGCTCGGGCGGGGAGGGTCATGACGTCTTCTTCGACGGGGTCGTCTACAACGGCGACGGAGGTGACGACTTCTTCGTCTCCGGAACCGGCCCCGACGAGATGCACGGCGGCGCCGGCAACGACTTCGCGTTCGGCGACGACGGCGAGGACGAGCTCTTCGGTGACGCCGGCAACGACACCTTGATCGGCGGCCCCGGGTTGGACAAGCTCGTGGGCGGCGAGGGCAACGACGCGTTGATCGCAGGCCTGTTGAAGGACACGCGCAACGGAGGGCCGGGGGCCGACGCTTGCAACCCGCAGCCGTGGGCGTCTAACTGCTAGCCGACTTCTTACGACCCCTGCGCGGCGGGTGGCCGATGTGCCACCCGTGGCAGAACATGCAGGGATAGATCTCCAGGTCGGCGTGGCCGCTCTCGGCGCGTTGGTGACGGGCGGTGGCCTCCGCCTCGGCTGAGGTGGCGTAGCGCCGCTTGGTCTCGCAGCTCTTGAGGCGGTGTCGCCCTGACTGGGTCATTTCCCCAGGCTAGTCGGCGGGCTCGAAAGGTCCCCGACAGGACAAACGCAGCCGGAGCGGGAATATGTCTCCTATGTGCCGCACCAAGATCGCCCGCTTGGTCTGCGTCGCCGTTCTCGTGGCGGTGCTCGGGACCCCGTCCTCTGCCGCTCCGGTCAGGCCGCGGGCGATCACCTTCCAGGGGGCCGAGGCATCGTGGCTCGTGCGGCGCGGCGATGACATCTACATGTACTTCGTGATGGCCTTTCGCCTCGAGAGACCGATGAAGGGAACGAAGACGCGCCTCTTCGTGGATCGCTCGAAGTGCCGCGTCCATCGCGTCCGCGGGCGGCGAGTCGCACGATGCTCACTGGAGGGCCGGATGAGGGACGTCGCGTCCAAACGCTTCCGGATGCCGGCCGGGCTCGGGAGGGCCGAGTTGCGCGTCGGCCGGCACCGCGTCGTCTGGCGCGAGCGCTCGCTCCCCACCCTCGAGGCCGAGCCCTGGGTCGACGCAGGGGCCATACTTGCCGACATATACGTGCAGCGGAGGGCGGCTGCTACCGGCCGGTTGTTCGGTACCAGGATGGCGCAGCGCACGCGCAGGCGCGCCGTGACCTACCAGGGCGCCGACGCCGGCGTGGTTCACGATCTGGGCATGCGGTCGGCGCGGGTGCGCGTGACGGCGACGGTGCGCTTCTAGCTACCGGCGCGGAGACGCTTCGTGAGGTGGCGCTAGTAGACGCGCTTGCCGGCCACGTAGGCGTGACCGCTGTGATTCGCCCGCACGCCCCGCGATCCCGATTCCTCGCCGCTGTGGGTGCAGGATGCGCCCGTAGCGTCGCCGGGGGCGACGGTGCAATCCACCGATCCGGGCTCGGGCGACTGGCCGTCTTTGGCTCGGTGTATGTCGGTGCCACCGACGACCTCCACCTCGAACTCTCCGTGGACGTAGGTGTCATCGGTGAGCTCGATCCGGTAGCTGCGCGCTCCGGGGAAGGGCTTGCTCTCGCCACCGGTCTGGCCGTCGCCCTCGACGTCATCGCGTGACCCGTCGGAACCATCCCGGTCCGATCGCACCTCGGTCCAACGACCTCCGTTTCGCCCGGGCTGCCGCGAGCCGCGTTGTGCGCCCCCGACTGCGTCCAAGACTTCGCCTGCGGCGCGCGCGGCGGTCTCCGCGCCTCGACCGGCGTCGGGGAGGGCTCCACCGGTCGCGGGGGAGCGCAACCCGTCGGGACTCATGACCATGCCCATCGACAGCGCGGCAACGAGACCCACCGCCGCCGTCGTGACGCCCTCGGCGCGTTCGGGCAGGGTGCGGGTGAGCAGGATCTCGGTTTCTCGGATCATTCGCCGCAGTTGCGCCCCGAGCGCGATCCCCAACATCGACGCCTGGTCCATCAGGTGTTGCAACTTGCGGCGCGCCCTCATCCTCAGCATCCTGGTCGCGGAGGGATCGGGGGACTTCATGAGCTCGTCGGACATCTCGGCCAAGAGGACATCCCGGTGACTGGCCGGCATCCGCTTCAACGAACGGCCGACCGCGCGGAGCTCGAGCCTGGCCATCCCGCGGCGCTCGACGTTCTCTACCGAGGGGCCATCCGGAACGGCCTGCACCAGCTCGCTCCAGCTGGCCTTCCGCATCTCGTCCCGCAGGAGGTTGAGACCGATGGTGGCGGTCAGGGGCCACAGCGGCTTCGTCTGGTCCACGTGCTCCCACATGCGGATCAGCCGCAGACCTGTCTCCTGAACGACGTCTTCCTGCAACCACGGCGCGACCTTCTTGCGCCGCAGCATGCGTTGGAGACGCAGCGCGAGCGCGGGCCACATGTGCTCGAACTGCCGTTGCTGGTCTGAGGTCATGGATCCCCCGGGGAATTCCGCCGCTGTGTACGGATAGTAACCGGTACAAGCAGATTTCTCCCGATTCGCCCGGCATGTGGATCTCGTTACGCGGCGGCGGCTCGCCCGTACCCATAGGCAGAAACCATCCGATCGGAAGGTAGGTGACGTGGCACTCGCAGCCCCGATGACGCCCGAAAGGTCGGCGACCCCGACCCAGGATGAGATCGCGCTCCTGCGCCTGATGTCCCGCGGCTACACCGATGAGGTGGTGGCCCAGAAGCTCGGGCTGACCGGCCGCACGCTCAGGCGCCGGCTCCGTAGCGCCATGGACAAGCTGGACGCCAGCTCCCGCTTCGAGGCGGGCTACAAGGTGGCGCTCTCGGGCTGGCTCGACCAAGACGACGACTGAGCCGGGGAACCCAGCGTCCTTTAACATCTGGCCCATGCGCGGCGGCAGGGTTATTTCGAGTGTCTGGTTGGCGCTACTCGCGTTCGCCGGTTTGCTCGGCGCCCACTCGCTGTCTTTCGTACTCGTAGCGCCCCACGACCATCAGCGAGACGAGCTGCTACGGAGCACGGGGCACGCTGCTCCGGATCTGTTCGGCCCCGTGGCTGTGGCCGCTCTCGTGGCTGCCGGGGTCGCCTTCGTCGGTTTCCAGCTGCGGGCCGGTTCGGGCAATCGCGGCTCGTTGGGCCGGGGCCGGATCGCCCTGGTCCTATGGCTGATGCAGACGGCAGGTTTCGTTCTCCTGGAGTCGGCGGAGCGGCTCACGTCCTCCCATCCGCTTGCAGAGTTGGTCGCCGAGCCGGCCTTCCTCGTCGGCCTCGTGGCCCAGGGTTTGGTCGCGGTGGCGGGGGCTTTGCTGCTGGCCGCGTTGCACCGAACGGTCGAGGCCATCCGACGCCTCCTGCGACCTGTTCCACAACTCGAGGTAGCCGTACGGCACCTGTCGCCGACGTCGCTCACACCGCGATCGGCGCACCGTCATTACTCGTGGAGCCTGCGAGGCCCTCCGCTCTCCTGACGTTCTCGATGGATCGCGCATGCGGAGCCCGCGTGCGCCCGAGAGATGGAGAGATAGATGAAGAAAGGAATCTTTGGCGCGCTCGCC
Organism: Actinomycetota bacterium; assembly: GCA_035249925.1. Taxonomy (GTDB): domain Bacteria; phylum Actinomycetota; class CADDZG01; order CADDZG01; family WHSQ01; genus MB1-2. The sequence continues at coordinate 14,488 of DATFFR010000085.1, read as the reverse complement.
GTGAGCGCGCTGGTGGCCGGTCTTGCGCCGGCGGCCTATGGACACGTAACGGTTCAACCGAACGAAGCCGTGGTCGGTACGTTCTCGCGCTTCGTTGTACGCGTTCCCACCGAGCGCGATGTTCCCACGATCAAGGTCAAGGTCGAGCTGCCTCCGATGGCGTTCGTCAGCTTCGAGCCCAAGGAAGGGTGGAAGAGGACGGTCGAGATGGTCGAGCTCGACGAGCCGATCGAGGTCTTCGGCGAGCCGGTCACCGAGACGGTCGGAAGCGTCACCTGGAGTGGTGGGGAGATCGGCCCGGGCGAGTTCGATGAGTTCGGTTTCTCGGCCCGGATGCCCGACGCCGAAGAGACCCTCGAGTTCGTAGCGGAGCAGACCTACAAGGGTGGCGAGGTCGTCAGCTGGTCCGGAGCACCAGACTCGGACGAGCCCGCCGCGCTGCTCACTACATACGACCTCAACCTGCAAGAGGGTCAGGGGCAGCTTGCCGCCCTGGCCGAGCTGCGCCAGCAGATGGCAGGCGGCGAGCACACGGCCGCCCCGCCTGTGGACGATGAAGAGGACGACGACTACGGCGAGAACCTGGGCTTGCTGGTCGGCGGAGGTGCTGTGTTGATCTCCTTGATCGCGCTTGCGCTGGCCCTTCGTTCCCGAAGGAGCTGACCACCGTGAAGAGCGCTCTGTATCTGCTCGTGGCAGCCGGACTGGTGCTCGCCCAGGCCGCTCCGGCGCTGGCCCACGCCGAGCGCATCGGATCCAAGCCGGACGAGGGGGCGCGCGTCGGCGCGCCCCCGTCCGGGCTCCGTATCGACTTCAGCGAGCCTCCGATCGGCGACGCCCGATTCGTCGTGCTCGACGGGTGCGGTCGCGACGTGGTTCAGAACATCGACGTGTCGGGGACGACCATCGACGCGACCCTGGCCGAAGGGCAACCGGGGGAGTGGCAGGTCGACACGCGGGTCGTTTCCGGCGTGGACGGGCACGCGACCTCCGACAACTGGAGCTTCGCGGTGCGGGGGAACGCGGACTGCGAGCAGGAGCCCGTGGAGACCACTCCGCCCCCGGAGGCGGGCGGCGACGAGGACGACGAGGGCGGAGGCAGCACGTTCCTGCTGATCTTCGCGGCCGGTACGTTGGTCGTGATCGGCTTGGCGCTCGCCCTGCGACGCAAGACCGGTTGATCCGCTAGACGTCCTCGATCGCGGTCGCGTATAGCCGACCGTCGCGATCGTCGAGCGTCACGCGCACGGGATCGGCCGAGGCGTGGTGTTCGTGTAGATGCTGCAGGTCGAAGCCGTAGTCGATCTCGGGATCGACCAGGATCGTCATCGGGTCCTCGCCCGGACGTACGAGCGTGAAGCTCTGGATGTCTCCCTCCGGGGGTTCGATCGAGTCGATCACTCCGGCCAGGGTCTCCTGGGCGGGCGCCGCGCCGTCGTCACCACACGCGGTCAGCGCGAGGACGAGGGCGAGGGCTAGCGCGCCGAGATATCGAGATCGAGAGCGCACGAGTTGATGCAGAAGCGCTTGCCGGTCGGGCCGGGGCCGTCGTCGAACACGTGGCCGAGGTGGCCGCCGCACCGCTTGCAGGTGACCTCGGTGCGCACCATCCCGTGGCTGCGATCCTCGTGGAGCTCGACGTTCTCGGTGTTCTTCGGCTCGGTGAAGCTGGGCCAGCCACTGCCGGAGTCGAACTTGGTGTCGGAGGCGAACAGCTCGGCGCCGCATCCGGCGCACCGGTAGGTGCCGTCGTCCTTGGTGTCGACGAACCTTCCGGTGAAGGGACGCTCGGTCGCCTTCTGACGCAGGACGGCGTACTGCTCGGGGGTCAGTTGCTCCTGCCACTCCTGCTCGGTCTTGCTGACGTCGGTGCTCACAGGCCCTCCCGTTGCCTTGGGTTCCTGGACCCACTTTGCCACGCGCGGTGGCGGCTGGGGACCGGCTAACGGGCGGCTGGTGGTTTGGGGACCTGCTTACCTGCTGGAGACGAGCTTCTTGGCGGCGTCCTTCTCGGCACGCCTGCGCTCGAGATCCCTCTTGAGCCACTGGACGGTCTTGTCGTCGGCGGCGTCGTCGGCGTCGAGGAGGACTTCCTCGTGGTGCAGTGGGTTCGCGTACATCAGGCTCCCTCTCTTCTTGAGTCGCTTTCTTGAGCATCGGAAGAAGGGACACCCGGCTGTGTACGCAATTGTGCTGAATCCGTCTCTGGAGGAGGCCCGACGGGTTCGGCGAATAGGACCGATATGCCACGTTCCCAGAGATCGGCCGGGCGTCTCGCCCTCTTGGTTGCCCTGGTGGCGAGCTGCCTTGCCCCCGTAGCGCATGCCCGCGTCACCCCGACGGCTGCCGGCCGCCCCACCTACTCGGAGTTCACCTACGAGCGCATCCGGGTCGAGATGCGGGACGGCGTCGAGCTCTCCGTCGACATCTGGCGCCCCGTCACCCCGAAGAAGGTCAAGGTGCCGGTGATCCTGAGCCACACGCCGTATCACATCCTCTATCGGGCGCTGGACAGGAACGAAGCCGACCTACCGGCGGGGGACGCGGCCCTGTTCGTGCCCAAGGGCTACGCCTATGCGATGGGTGATGTCCGGGGCACCTACAACTCCGGCGGGTGCTGGGATTACGGCGGCATCAAGGAGCGCCAGGATGGCTACGACCTGGTCGAGTGGCTGGGGACCCGGGAGTGGTCCAACGGCAAGGTTGCGATGACGGGCGCGTCCTACGACGGGACCACGGCCAACGCGGCCGCCGTCGAGCAGCCCCCGCACCTGGCCACGATCGTGCCGGTTTCCGCGATCAGCCGGTGGTGGGGCTACGCGTACCAGCAGGGGACCCGCTCGACCTACTCGGGCGAGAGCCTCGACATCGATCCTCCCTCCGACACCCCCACGGATTTCCAGTTCGCCTACGGCTTCCTCCCGCCGCCCGATCCCGAAGCCCTCGGGCATGCCGAGCAGATCGCGATGCGATGGAACCTGTGCGACCGGGTCGAGAAGACCCTGCGCGGATACAGCGAACAGCCGGACTACGACGCCTTCTGGAAGGAGCGCGATTACCTGCGCCTGGCCCACAAGGTCGACGTGCCGGTGCTGGTCTCACACGGACAGCTCGATTTCAACGTGAAGACCTGGGAAGGCACCTCCTGGTTCAACGCCGTGACGACCGAGAAGGCGATGGTGCTGGGCCAATGGCCGCACGCGTCGCCTCGTGGCAACTATCCCGAGTGGGATCAGTTCCTGGAGCGGTGGTTCGAGCGCTGGCTCTACGGCGTACGCAACGGCGTCGAGAACGAGCCGGCGGTGCGGGTGGAGACGAACGACGGCGCCTGGCACCTGCAGAACGACTGGCGGCCCGACACCGTGCTCAAGCTGCCGCTGGAAGGCGACGAGTTCACCTACTTCGACGACGGCGCCCTGACCGAAAGCGAGATGACGCGCGGCGTCGGGGGCTCGCGCTACGTCAGAGTGAAGGTGTCTGGTACGTCCGGGCTGCGCCTCGCAGGTCGGCCCGTGCTGCGACTCGCTGCTGTGAGCGACGCGGCCAGTACCCACTTCGTCGCGGTGCTATGCGACGTGGGCCCCGGTGGTCAATGCGACATCGTGTCGCGAGCCTTCATGAATGCCCGTTATCGGGATGGGCTCGCGAAAGGTAAAGACCTGGAGCCCGGCAAGCGCTACGTCTACGACCTTGGGTTCATCGACAAGGATCATGTCGTCGCGAAGGACCACCATCTCGAACTGATCATCACCTCGTCCAGCAACACCTGGGTCGCTCCCAACCGGGAGCGCGCCAACAACACGCTCTTCCTGAAGGACTCGACGCTGCTCCTGCCCATCCGTCGTTGAGTTTCCTCGGCTTGGTCGCCGGGTACTGAAACCGAGCAGACCGGGGGCCGATCCGGCCCCCATCCGAGCCGAGGAGTTCGTCATCATGACCAGGAACGAGATCCTGCGCCGCAAGCGCTTCCCGAAGTGGCTGGTGGGCCTCATGTTGGTGGGCTCGGTCTTCACCGGCGTTGCGTGTGAGGCGGACGTCGATGCCGATGGGACCGAGGAGACCGAGGACGACGAGGGGGACGTCGACTCCGACGTGGACGTGGATACCGACGTCGAGGACGACGAGGCCGTGGAGGACGAAGAAACCGACGAGTAGCTTCAGGTCGGTTCCGATCCGAGAGAAAGGTCCCTTTTGGGGCCTTTCTCGCGTCTGAGCCCGGCGCCCGACTGAAGGGAAACGGCCCGCCCCGGAGAACCGAGAGGCAGACCCTCGCTGCCCATAAAGGACCTCGCGGATGCCTCTGGTTGCTCGCCGGCTCGCGCCGGCGCTCGTCGCCGTTGTCGTACTGATCGCGTCGCTGCTTGCGCCGTCTAGGGCCGGGGCCGCCGGAGATGCCGAGAGCTCGCCGATCCCGGCCCCGTTCCTCGTCGGCGCCGCTACCGCACTTGCGAACCCCGAGCTCGGCACCTGCCTCGGCGGCTACGACACGTTCTGTTCGAGGAACGTGAAGGACATCAGGGATGATCTGACCACGGCCGCTTTCGCGATAACCGGCCGGAACGATGGTGAGGCCAACACGGTCGTGATCGTCAAGACCACGGCGGTCGGTCTGTTCGCTTCCTACAAACCCGAGCAAGGACGGACCGGCATATACGACGTCCGCCAGCGCATCGCGGAAGAGACCGGGATTCCGGCCGATCAGGTGATTGTGACGAGCGACCACTCGCACGCGGCCCCCGACACGATCGGGATCTGGGGTGGTGTGTCGCGCTCGTACATGGAGAAGCTGGCTCGCTCGATCGTGGACGCTGCGGTCGAGGCGTATGGGAAGCGGCAGCCCGCGCACCTCTCGGTGGCGGCGGTTCAGGGCCCGGCGCTGGACTCCTCGTACGACCTCGGGCCCACCGACGACGCGGCCATGGACGAGGAGTTCCGGGTTCTGTTCGCCAAGGCTCCGGATGGGTCGCCCATTGCCACCCTCGTGAACTACGCGCCCCACGCGACCGTGTGCGGCGAATGTGACGATCGGGCCAGCGGCGACTGGACGGCGTGGGCCGCCCAGGAGATCTCGGAACGGGGTCTCGGGATCGGCATCGGCTTCGTCGGGGCGCTGGGCGCCACCGACTGGAACAAGCCGAGCGGGAGCTCCGACGTGAAGGCAGCCGCCGCCCGTGCTCGTATCAACACTTTGTTGGATGCGGCCTTGGCAAACCCGCAGCCGGTTACAGGCGACGAAGTGGCGGCCGACGTGGTGTTCATCCGCGAGAAACTGGCGCAGCCGATCCTCGCAGCCAACTACGTCCCATCCGGGACGCTGAGATGTCCGTTCCCGCCCGGGATGCATGAAGAGCAACCGTGCGACGGCAGCGAGATCAGGATCGATCGCGACACGAGACCTCCGTGGCTAACCGGGAGTGTTCTGGGCACGTACTTCGGTGCCGTCCGTATCGGAGACGTGTTCTTCTCGACCATGCCGGGCGAGCCCTTCCCGCAATTGCAGGATGCTCTTCGCGACACGGTCACCGGCGCGTCGAAGCACTTCCTGTTGGGAGCCGCCAACGACTTCCTGGGCTACATGGTCGCGGACGACGAGCAGTATCAGCAGAGCCTCGAGGAGGGCGCGACCTACCTAGGCGGCTGCCCAGAGCAGGAGCTGCAGGACGGCGCAGGGATGCCTCACGATGGTGCCTGTCCCGACCACTGGACCTTGATGGTCTCTCCCACGATCGGCCGGCACGGTGTCTGCACCATCCAGGATGCCGCCGAGCGCCTGGGCTTCGGCGTCACCGAGCGAAGCGACCGCTGCGGGGCCCTTACCGCGCTGGACGGGCAGCAGGCGCCTGAAGAGCATCCGGGCGGCGGGGCGCGCGCCGGCGTTGCTGTGGTCGAGGCGCCGTGGCACATCGGAGCCTCCGGTGGCCAGTTCGGCGACGACGGTGCTCCGTTCTCGGAGGATGCCGTCGACCCACACCACCACAACACGAAGAAGGTCTCCGCGTACGGGATGGGTTCGAACGTCACCGTGCGCGCCCTGGTCGTCGAGGACGCGGCGGGGGAGAAGGTAGCGATTGTCAGCCACGACCTCTACCTGCCGCAGGATCTGTTAACGCGGCGAATCGGCACCCTCGTCGAGCGCGCCACCAACGGTGAGATCACGTCGGATCACGTCGTCGTGACCGCATCCCACAACCACAACACGGCCTTCTATTCGACCCCGGGCTGGGGTACGTGGATCTTCCAGGACGTCTACGACCTTCGGTTCTTCGAGTACATGGCGGAGCGCGCCGCGCAAGCCGTGTCGAAGGCCGACCAGGGTCTCGTGCCGGTTCGCATGGGCGGCGCGACCTCGACCTTCAACGAGATCACCTCGCACACGTACGGGCCCGCGCTCGCCGACGACGGCACGCCGGCCGGCCAGCCCTACGAGCACACCACCGGGGAGCTGACCGTGGTCGCCTTCGACGACATGTCCGATCCCGCGGCCCCCAAGCCCCTGGCCACCTGGGTCGTCTTCGGCGTGCATCCGGAATGGACCTGGGGCTACGACCTGCTCAACGGCGACATCAGCGCGGCCACCTCGCGCATCGTCGATCGCGAGCTCGGCGGCGTGACCGTTTGGTCGGGCCGCGAGATCGGTAGCTCGGGCCCTCACAAGGACACGCGCGTCCACGAGCCCGAGGAGCGCCGGGAGTACCAGGACAACGGTTTCGGGCAGCTAGACCGGGCCGCCCGCATGCTGGCCACCGCGATCGGGGACACTAGGTCCGACATAGCCGCCGAGACCCCCGAGATCGAGAGCCGCTTCGCTCCGTTCGACGAGCACTTCGACGTCGCCGCGGCCAGTCAACGCTTCGCTCCGCCCACGACGCGGCCGGTGCCTGGTGTATCGAACTGCAACACCGCGTCGCTCTTCCACGGCGACCCACGGATCCCCGTGCTGGGTCTGCCCGACTGCGCGCACGCGAACGACCCGCCGGACGAACCCACCGGCGCATTCGGCCCCCTCGACGACGCTGCGGACGCGATCGGCGGTGTCGTAAAAGAGGCCGGCGAGGTCTACGGGCCGATCGGCGCGGAGCTCTATGACCAGCTCAAGGAGGCCGGCGTCCCCATCCCGGACAGTTACAGCGCGACCAAGCTGACCGCGGTCGAGGAGACCGCAGCGGTGCACCTGATGGCGGTGAAGCTCGGGGACATCGGCATCACGGTATGTCCCTGCGAGCAGTTCACCGACACGGCCCTGAACATCCAGAGCAGGATCGACCGCGTCGCGAACAACCTCTGGGTCGGGTTCGACTGGACGAAGACCAAGACTCCGGCGGGACGCGACTTCTGCACCCCCAACGGCGACGGCACGTGGACGTGCGCGGACCCTCGCAACCCCAGCAGCGACCTCCCGCCGATCGACGACCACGCCTACCAGCGCATGCGCGCTCAGATCAACAACGACGCCGCCGGATGGGAGATCGACGACGGCGTCGATCCGGAGTCCGACGTACGCACCCTCGGCGCCGAGTCGGAGCCGTGGGATCCAGTCGAGATCAAGGGCAACTTCACGCATGAGGAGTTCCCGGACCACGGCTTCAAGCTTCCGATCGCCATCGGCATGGGCAACGACTACTGGGGCTACGTACCGGAGTACCGCGAGATGCGCACCCACGACCACTACCGCAAGGCGCTGAACGGGCTCGGCCCCCACGGCGCGGACTTCCTCGCGACGCGTCTGTCCCGACTTGCCGTATCGATGAACGGCGGACCCGGCGTGGCGCTCCGGCCGCTCGATCTGGCCTATCAGGCCGAGTCGGCGCGGGCCCTCGCCATGGCCAACGTCCTGGGCGAGCTCGCCGATGCGTACGAACAGGCGTACCGCGCTCAGCTGCCGAGCGACGGCGGCGAGGCCGGCATTCTCTCCGCTCCCGAGAAGATCACGAGGTTCTCCGGCGGCCACGTCACGTGGATCGGCGGCTCTACATACGCGGATATGCCCTCGGTCGTGGTCGAGCGCAAGACCGATGCAGAGGAATGGATGCCCTACGCGACCACCGACGGCGACATCGAGCTCACCGTCAAGATGCCGCGCCCCGAGGAGCTGCCCGAGTGGCGCGCGGGCGAGTTCGTGTGGAGATGGACGGCGGCCTTCGAGGCGTTCGGGTCCGACGTCACGTTGCCCGACGCATCGGGCGAGCCTCGCACGACCACTCCCGCCGGCGAGTACCGGTTCGTTATCAAGGGCCAGCGCCGTATCGGCCCCGGCGACGAGCTCTCCGAGTACACGCTCACCCACCCCTTCAAGGTCGCGCCCTGGGACGGGATCACCGTCTCGGACCTCCAGGTCGGTGACAACACGGTGTCGTTCGACGTGGGCTCCTCGGTCGAGGCCTGTCCCGGCAAGCAGGGCCAGAGCGAGCTCGGTGAACCCGGCGACATCGACCTACCGGACAGCTACGACTCACCCTTCCGCTACATCGAGTGCGAGTGGCGTGTCTACAAGTACGGCCGAGCCGAGAGCGAGTGGCAGTCCTACTGCTCCTTCTGCAGCTTCCGTCCGTGGGCCGACACCTCCGACATCGTCGAGGCAACGGTCACGATCGTGCGGGAGAACGGCGACGTCGAGAAGGTCTCCGCCACCGAGCGCGATGGACGGTGGGTGGCCGACGCCGAGGTCTTCCAGGGTGACCGTGCGTTCGTGGAGGCCGGCGAGGTGCGGGACGAGTTCGGCAACGTCAACGGGGATCGCTCCGGCGAGGGCCAAGGAACCAAGCCGCGCCCCACCCCTACGCCCAGCGAGGACCCGAGTCCCACTCCGACCGAGGACCCGAGTCCCACCCCAACCGAGACCGACGATCCGGATCCGCTTCCCACGGTGACGGTGCTTCCGACGCCCACCGAGACCGAAGCCGAGCCGAGCCCGACGCCGACGGTCACCCCGACCTCGACCGCGAGTCCGACGAGCCGTCCGACCACGACGCCCGGTGGGGGCGGGGGCGGTGGCAGCGGCGGCGGACCGGGCTCGGGGGGCGGAGGACCCAGCCCCAGCCCGAGCGAGACCCAACCGGCGCCGCGCCGCGCTAGCTCCGTCGCCTTCACATCGGAGTCGGCCGAGTCCGGTCAGTACTCGGACCGCGCCCGGCTCGAGGCCCAGATCACAGATGATTCGGGAGCGCCGCTCGCCGGCCGGCGGGTGGTCTTCGAGCTCCGCGGGCCGGACACGGTGTGGACGTTCGAGTCCCAGACCGACGCCGCCGGGATCGCAACCGTGGCCGCTCTCCTTGCAGGGGAGCCGGGCCAGCATGTGCTGACGGCTCGCTTCGACGGTGACCGCGAGCACACGGGTTCGGCCGACGTATCGGCCTTCGTCGTCGAGAAGGAGGACACCTTGCTGCGCCTGACCGCTCGGGACCGGAAGCTTCGCGCCAAGCTTGTCGACGAGGACACGCGCGATCGCGCCATCGCGGGACGTCGCATCCGCTTCTTTGCCGATGACCGGCTTCTGCGCAGCCGCCGGACCAACGCGAACGGCATCGCCCGGTATCGGGTGGCGAAGGCGACATGGGAATCGAGCCGGCGACTGAGGGCGGTCTTCGGGGGCGACCGCTATTACCTCGATGCTCGCGACGCCATCCGATAACCCGTACGCCTCCATGGGACCTGGCGTACCCTCAAGCGTCATGGATGACAACGGTCTGATCGCCGTCACGGTGGTGGGAACCGATCGCAAGGGGATCGTTGCCGGCGTCACACGCGTCCTGTATGAGGCCGGCTGTAACCTGCTCGACGCGACTTCTTCGATCCTGCGCGGCCACTTCTCGATGATGCTGATCCTCGCCACGCCTGCGGAGCTCTCGGCTGCCGAGTTGGAAGAACGCCTGGCCCCGATCGCCGAGGAGATGTCTCTAAGCGTTACCGCGCGCGAGGTAGCGGAGGCCGATACGGCGCTTCCCGAGCCGACCCACATGGTCTCGGTCTACGGGGCCGATCACCCAGGCATCGTCTACAAGGTGGCCGAGCACCTCGCCGGCAACGGCGTGAACATCACCGCGCTCAGCTCGCGCGTCATCGGCTCGGACGCACAGCCCGTGTACGCGCTCATTCTCGAAGTCGTTGCCGAGGGCGACGTTGAGGCGGGGATAGCGGCCCTCGAGCAGGAGCTCGGGGTAGACGTCACGGTCCAGCCTGTCGGCTCCGACCTTCTGTGATGCGCGGGCGTGCAGGTCCCGTAGCGGACGTTGCCTCCGCGCCGGAGCAGTAGGGAGCGAGGCCGGTGCCGGTACGTCCCGTGGTCCGTCTGCCCGAGCGCGTCCTCAAGCTGGTAGCCGACCCGATCGGAAGCGAGCCTGATGCGGCCCTGGCGGCAGACCTGGTCGACACGATGCGCGCCTCGCCCGCGTGCGTGGGATTGGCGGCGCCCCAGATCGGCGTGTCGCGCCGCGCTTTTGCCTTGGACGTCTCGGGCCATCCCAAGGTGACCACCTGCCACGGCCTGGTGGTCATGTTCGATCCCGTGATCGTCGAGACGAGCGGACGCCAGATCGGACGGGAGGGATGCATGAGCGTGCCCGACCTGACCGCCAACGTCGCGCGGGCGGTGCACATCGTCGTCCAGGGCCGCACCCCGGAGGGCGAGCTTCGAGTGGTGTCGACCGAGGGGTTCGAGGCACGCGCCTTCCAGCACGAGATCGACCACCTCGACGGGAAGCTGATCCTGGACCGTGTCGCGTCGCTGGAGAGCGACGTGTTCAAGAGGAAGGTCTACAAGTGATCAGTTCAAGAGCGAGAGCCGGCTACTCGACAGGGACGGCCTTGCCCGCTGCGGCGCCTCGCCGACGGGAGCGCGTGACGCGATCCCTCCCGGCACGCTTCGACTCGTAGAGAGCCTCGTCCGCGGCCGCGATCAGCCGCTCGGGGTCGGCCGCGTGAGTGGGGAACGTGGCAACGCCGGCGCTGGCCGTGATCGGCACGGGGTTGTCTGCTTCGCCGATCGACCGTCGCAGACGCTCGGCTACCACCAGCGACTCCTTGGAGGAGCACGAGGGCAGAACGACGGCGAACTCCTCGCCGCCGTAGCGGGCCGGTACGTCGAAGTCGCGACAACCGGCGGCGATGGTCGAAGCCACCTTCTTCAAGACCTCGTCTCCCATCTGGTGCCCGTGCGTGTCGTTGATGGACTTGAAGTGATCGATGTCGAACATCACAAGCGTCACCTGCTCGCCGTTACGGCCGGCCCGGCTGACCTCGCGGTCGAGCACGTTCTCGAACGTCCGGCGGTTCGGGACGCCGGTTAGCGCGTCGGTGTCGGCCATCTTCTTGACCTGCTGCAACAGCCACGAGTTGCGCAGCGCGAGGGATGCATGCGATGCGAATTGCGAGACCATCGCCACCACGCGCCGCTCGATGCGAGTCCCACCCGTCGGCGAATACTCGACCACGAGCACCCCAAGCGGGTGACCCTCCGCAAAGAGGGGAGTAACCACAAGGTTCCTCGCGAACGGCAGCAGCGCGGCGAGTTGGGGGTCGGCGTCGGGATCCAGCTGCTTGACCAGGACGGTCTCATGGGCATCCCAGGCCCGCTGCATCACCGCGTCGATGCCGGCCTTGGCCTCGGGCGGCTCGCCGGGCCCGCGGAAGGCCATGAGGCTCGGGACACCTCCACTCGGCGCGGCCACCACTGCACCGCGGTTGAACCCGAACGTCCCACACACGTGGTCCAGCAGGGCCGACGCCACGTCATCGGCCTCGTCCTGCTGCTCCATCTTGCCGGCCATGTCTGTGAGCGCCTCGAGGTCGACCTTGCGGCGGCGCAACTCTCGCTCGTTGATCGATGAGAACACCGCGGTTCCCAGGGCGAACACGAAGAACCCGAGGACCGTGAAGACCGAGGACGCCTCGAGCGTGCCTTCGGCGGCCGCCTGCTCAACCGGGTCGAGGATCTCGGCGGCCTGGCCATAGAAGACGACGAAGAAAAGGAGCGAGTGCCATAGCGCGATCTTCAGACCCGTCCGATACGAGGCGAGCAGCGTCACGGCGATCAGGTGCAGATAGAGGAGGAACCTCAGCGGACTGTCGGTGCCACCGGTGACGTAGGTGACCCATGCCAGATAGACGCCGTCGATCAGAAGCATGCCTCCGACGACCGCGAGCCCGCGCCCCCGGCCGGCTCGGCGAAGCCCCTCTGCGGTTGCCGACAGCAATAGATAGGCCGCGGTGAACATCGTGACGTCGGCGAGCGACGCGCCGATGACCTTCGAGGCGAAGAGGGCAGAGGTAAGTACGACTACGGCGAAGCCGACGCGAAGGGCTTGCAGGAAGCCCATGCGCTCCGCAAGGGAGACCAGCTCACTTGTCTGTGGGCGAGCTCCCGACGCAGCGGAGCTTTGGCTCACTGGAAGCTGAGGAGGTCTTGTTCCGAGTCGATCGGGGCAAGAGCCAGCTTGGCGTCCTTTCGGTCGATCCGTCCCTGCACCATCAGGAACGCTCCAACCATAAGGGCTAGGCCAAGCGGGAAGGCAAGTTTCTCGACCGCTTCCTCAGCGGCATCGGCCAGCTGGGTGATGAAGGTCTCGCGCTGGGGCGGAGCGGCCACTTGCGGAGCCGGCACGTTCTCGCGGCTCTTCTTCTCGGCGTTCGCCAGCGAGGCGAACTTTGCGTCGGCGAGGGCACGCCGGCGCTGCTCGAGAGCGATCGCATCGAGGGCTGCGGCTTCGCGCTTGGTTGTGCCGCCGCCGCTGCCGAGTCGAGCCCGCTCCTTGGGCGAGAGCTTCCCGTCCTTGTTGCGGTCGGCCTTCAGCGGACTCTCGGCGTTCAGGAGCGGGTTGGTCACTCCGCCGCCCAGACCGCCGACGGTCTTGACGGGGTCGTCGGTCGCGTTCTTGACGGTGTCGCCGGGATCGCGCGTCACGTTCTCGACCGTCTTCTTGAGGCCGCCGATCAGGCCGCCGTCTTCTCCGCCCTCGTTACCGCCACCGTCTCCGCCGCCCGTGACGCCGTTGCCGACCTGGCCGACCGCGTCCGTAGTGCCGCTGCCGACGTTACTCACCGTGTCGGTCGTGGTGTCGGTGACACCGCCGACGGTGTCGCCGAGACTGCCACCACCGGAGGAACCGCCTGAAGATCCGCCGGAGTCGCCGCCGCCGCCGGGAAGGTCGACGGGCGCGTCGACGATAGGAACCTGAACCTGCGCGGAGGCCGCGGGGGCCAGTGCGGTCAGTGCCAGCAACGCAAGGGCGGTAAAGCCGATCAAGGCTCGCTTCCGTCCGTTCCGCTGCGTCACTCCGGTCCTCCTCTGATTGATCGATTCGCTAGGGAGGTATCGGCAGCAGATCAGGGCTCCTTGAACTACTGCAGGGCTGGTCAAAGTTAGGTACGCGCTCTATAGCCCATCACCGCGAATGACTACGTACAAATAGGGACGAAGGGGCGTTCCGGGTGACTCGAGATCGGCATCATGGGTCGGCGCGATTGAGCAGATCGATCGATGAGCGAGGCGTTTTCGGTCCCTGGACGCGGCCGGGTCGGACGGGACCCACCGGGGCCGGCCGAGCTTGTTCCGGTGCGCTCTGTGGTTGGGGTGCCGGGCCCGCGCTCCGCCGGGGATCGGTGGTCTTCGGAGTACGCGGGGCTGCTCCTCTTAATAGGGGCCTCAGGTTGACGGGGCCCGGCGGCCGTTGTGTAGAATGCGCAGGCTGTAACCGAGAAGAGAGGTCCGTTCTTGCGCAAGAGTCTCCCAGGGGTAGCCATCTAGGCAAGCGAACGCGCTTGACTTCGAGCTGGTCTCCCCGCCGCCCCGGAACATCGGATCGGCGGGAATTTTTTGCCCCGGGAACGTTGTTGAAGGCCCTTGCTGCAGAAGCGAACCGCTTCTCAGAACCTTGGAAACTCCATAGCGAGCGCGAGCATCTATGCCAAGTTAATAAGGGCGTACGGTGGATGCCTTGGCGCTAGGAGCCGACGAAGGACGCGGTAGGCTGCGAAAATCCCCGGGAAGGAGCCAAACATCCATTGATCCGGGGGTGTCCGAATGGGGAAACCCACCAGTGGTCATGCGCTGGTACCCAGGTCTGAACACATAGGGCCTGTGGAGGGAACCGGGTGAATTGAAACATCTAAGTAACCCGAGGAGAAGAAATCAAAACGAGAGTCCCTTAGTAGCGGCGAGCGAAACGGGATCAGCCCAAACCTCTGTGGTGTTAAAGCCTGGTGGCGTTGCCACAGGGGTGTTGTGGGACCCATCTGAACCGGCACCAGACGGTTCAGGGAGTTACAAAGTCAGCGGTTAGCCGAAGTTTCTGGAAAGTAAAGCCACAGAAGGTAATAGCCCTGTAGGCGAAAACCGACTGACCTCCCGATGGTGTTCCCAAGTAACACGGAGCCCGAGAAATTCCGTGTGAATCTGCGGGGCCCACCCCGTAAGGCTAACTACTTCCTAGCGACCGATAGTGAACCAGTACCGTGAGGGAAAGGTGAAAAGTACCCCGGGAGGGGAGTGAAATAG
>DATFFR010000084.1:0-3001 GCA_035249925.1 Actinomycetota bacterium | reverse complement strand
CGCCGCCACCTCCCGGTAGCTGCGACCCTCGAGCACCACGGCGTCGACCACGTAGCGAGCCAGATCCATCGCAGACCCCCGTCGTCGGTGTCCACGATGCTCCGACACATCTGTCCACTATCCGGTGAACTCTCAGACTCCCGTCTCCGCGGAGCGGCGACTGTTCCCTTCGGTTGTGGGGGAGACGGTCATGGCGAGCGGGGAGACGTAGTTGAACCCGCGAGCAGGTGTCTGGCAAGGCGGTCGGTCGCCAAGCGAGCGCGAGATCGGTCACTGGTTGCGTTACCTCTCGGCGAGCTGAGGCGTGGGCTGCGAAGGTGGGCTGACGACCAAGCTTCAACCCCGATGGAGGTGTCACACGAGACCGTTCTGCGTCAGGAACCCGGTGGCGACGGTGGCCACATCCTGCCCGTCGATCACTACGAGCCCCACGAGGTCGGTCATCTCAGCCGACGTGAGTCGGGCGCTCACGGCGTCGAGCAACCGTCGAACCTCGTCGTTCAGCTTCTCGGTACGGATCACCGGTGTGATGTTCTCCGCATCCTGGAGACGACGGTCGTCGACGAGTGGGACGAACCCGTTCTCTTCGATCCGCGGGTCCGTCGAGAACAGCAACCCGACCTGTACGGCATCGCGGCGAAGCGCGTCGACGGTGAGCGGCCCTCCCGCGTCGAGCGCGGTGAAGTCGTTGAAGACGAGCCCGTAGACGCGGCTCAACCCGGGGAGACAGAACGGCCGTACGGGGCATTCCGGAGGCCCGCCGAGCGTAAGTTGGTCGGCGACCGGGATCAGCGAGCTCATCGTGGTCAGGTCGAACCGTTCGGCCGTCTCCGCATTCACGACGAACTGGTTGGTGTCCTCGGCCGGCGACGGTGCGAGCAGGGTGATCCCTCGTGGTCGGAGCAGTCGGGCGTTGAGCCGAGCCATGTCGACGGCTTCGGGGGACGCCTCCGCGTCCGGGTCGAGGAACAACAGGAGCGACGACAGGTACTCCGGCTTCACGTCGATCTGACCCGCCTCCAAGGCACTCTGCGAGGTCTCTCGTGACCGCAGGTCCAACTGTCGCTCGACCTGGTAGCCGGCGTGCTCCAAGACCTGTGCGTACATCTCCGCGACGATCTGGTTCTCTACGAAGGCGCCGGACACGCCGACGACGATCGCGTTCGCTCCGGCGATCCGCGGTGTCCGATCCGCTTCGGGGCTGGTGCATGCAGCGAGGGCGACAGACATCAGCAGGACGGTTCCCGAGCACAGGACGCGACGCCGGAAGCGCCCGATCGATCCGTCAAGTGCGTTCACGGCGAGCTCCCCCGTGTGGGCTGTTGGACCTCGGAGCCACGCGGCATCGACGCGAGCGGAACCTGGGATCTTCGACCGAGGAGGACGTGGACCGGCGTGGGCCCCTTCCCCTTCAGGTCGAGGGTCTCGGCGGGGCCGAACTCGAACCGATCGGTCAGCGCCGCGGCCGTCGATCCGGACACCAGGGCACGGCCGGGCGGTGCGTTCGCTTCGAGCCGGTTCGCGAGATTCATGGTGTCACCCCACAGGTCGTACGCGAACCTTCGTTCCCCGATCACGCCCGCCACCGCGGGCCCGGTCGCGATCCCGACCCGGACGACGATCGGGTCGCCCGACGGCCACCTGGCCTTCCCGGCTTCGGCGAGGACATCGAGCGCCATCGCGACGGATGCTTGCGCATGATCGGCCATCGCGATCGGCGCGCCGGCGACGGCCACGTACGCGTCTCCGATCGTCTTGATCTTCTCGAGGCCATGCCGCTCCACGAGCTGGTCGAATCGACGGAACAGGTCGTCGAGGGCATCCGTGAATGCCTCCGGTGTGGCACGCGCGGCTTGCTGGGTCGATCCGACCGCGTCGACGAACATCACGCTGACCTCGTCGAAGCGCTGGGCGATCCGTCCCCCCGATGCAGTCTTGAGCTGCTCGACGATGGCTTCGGGGAACGTGTTGAGGAGGAGACCATCGGACCGCGAGCGTTCCCGGTCGAGCTGGCGTTCGCGGAGGAACAGCTGGCGCGTGAACCGTTCCATCCGATAGGCAGCCAACGCGCCCAGGAAGCCGAACGAGACCAGGTAGAGCACGGCCAAGGTCTTGCTGACGTCGTAGAAGGACGGCTTCGTGAAGGCGAACGCCAGGTACGCGACGATCCCGATCACCGTGATCAGCATCACGAGGATGAAGCGCAGGCGCAGCAACGTGTACGTGAACGCCGTGATCAGGATGACGCCGATGTATCCGTACTCCACGGGCAGCGCCTGCACATTGGCGACGTAGTAGACCCAGAGCAGGAGTGTTGCCGTCGCGATGCCGACCGATACCCACTCCCAGATCCGCTCGAAGGATCGCATGTACGTGAGCGCGAACCCGACGACCAGCATCGGGATGAACACGCCGAACCGCATGACCTGGTCCAGTCTCAGGTCGGCCAGGACGAACATGTAGGGGCGCAGGAGTAGCCCCCACACGACCCAGAGTCCCACCCCGGCGAGGAACGCGAAACGGATGTTGGCGAGATGGTGACGGAAGTCGTCGACGCGGAAGGCCGACTCGAGGACAGGGTCGCTGAACCGGAGCCGGAGCCGCTGCAGGAGAAGGCGCCACCGGGATAGCATTCCCTGATCCGTCGGTGTTTCGGTGGCGCCCATTTACTCCTCCGGACCTCTCGCCCGCAGATGATGGGCGCTGGAGGCTCGCTTGTCAGCCAGGAGAACCGGCCGGGAAAGCCAGCTTACCGGCACTGCTAGAATCCGTTGTCCCGGCGCCGGTAGCTCAATGGACAGAGCATCTGACTACGGATCAGAAGGTTGGGGGTTCGACTCCCTCCCGGCGCGCTTCCGCAGTGTTTGGTTCCGCCTGACGCGTCACATTCTGGCTCCGGCTGATGCGTGACACGGCTTCGCCTGATGGGTGACGCCGGCTCCGCCTGATCCGGGACACACTCCCGAGCATGTTGGTGGAGCTGAGTGTCGTGGAGCAGAGG
>DATFFR010000083.1:0-34191 GCA_035249925.1 Actinomycetota bacterium | reverse complement strand
GTTCGCCAGCTCTTTGACCTCGCCCTCGAAGTCCCTCTTCTCACGGCATTTCACGCAGTAGCCGTTGTACTGGGCCATTTCCACGCTCCTCTCCCTAACGAGCTCTACGCCTGCTCTCGTCTGCGACCTATCGTGCCACCTCGGGCAGGCGGGGGTCGGATTTTCGGCTACGGAGCGCGTTCGCCGGGAGGCTGGGGTGGCCTATTGTGGTCACTCTCCGAAGTTTGTGCGCCTGGAGCCCCTTCCGGCCCCTCATCCGGGGGCGGGGAGGCGTACCGAGGGGGGGCGCCCCGGTAGCGAGCGAGCAGGGCGACACACGTCAATCCGACCGCAAGCGTCATCAGCTGGCTGCCCGTCAGGCCGAGGTAACGGCGGTCCACCCGCAGGAAGTCGGTGATGACGCGCATGGCCGAATACCAGATCGTGAAGACCAGGATCAGGAACCCCGTGCGGTGCGTCTTGCGAGCCAGCCACAGCAGCAGCCCGAGCAGGAGCAGCGTCGAGAAGAAGTCGTAGAGCGCGGTCTGGTGAAGCGCCAGGTCGAAGCAACCCAGCGAGGGGGGCGAGCCGCGATCGAGCGCCTCGAGATAGCGGTCGGCCGGGACGACCTCGCCGCCGACCTCTCCCGTGCAGCGCCAGCCGAGCGCGAAGTCGGTCGGCTTGCCGAGGTGGTCTCCGATGATGAGGTCCCCGATGCGCCCGATCACGATCCCGAGCGCGAGGCCGGGCGCGGCCAGATCCATCGTGCGCCAGAAGCCCATCTTCTTGCGGATCATGTAGGGCAGGGCGAACAGGACCGCGCCGGTGATGCCGCCGATCAGAGAGATGCCGCCCTCCCAGATCTTGAAGACTCCGAGCAGGTCGTCCCCGCCGTCGGTCACCTCGGACAGGTGGCCGAGGACGTAGCCGACGCGCGCTCCGACGATCGCTCCGATCAGCGCATAGAACAGACAGTTCCAGATGTCCTCTTCCTTGGGACCGCCGTGCTTGCGCGCGCGGCGCACCATCAGCTGGGCGCCGGCGAGGAAGCCGACGGCGATGCCGATCCCGTGAGGGGAGACCGCTAGGGGGCCGAGCTCGAGGCGCGGCAGGATCGTCCATTCGAGCGTTGCGAGTATCAGGGGGTCGTCACACCTTCCGATACTCGGTGGTCCACGCCCCGTCCTCGACGACGAAGTCCCCGAAGAGCAAGGGGGCCTCTTCGACCATCAGCTCCCCGACGCGGTTGAAGACGGTGCGCAATTCCTCCTCGGCGCTCAGATGCGTGCGCATCTGGATCACGTGACGAAGGGTCCGCACGTTGGCGGTCCAGAAGATGACCGTCGAGAGACCCTCCGGCGCGAGGCGCCGCATCGCCGAGGTGATCTCCTTCTTGACGTGGAACGGGATGCCCTCGCCGTCGAGATCGAAGTGCTTCGCGGCCGAGATCTGAAAGTCTTCGAGGGTCTCCATGATCGACACGATCTTGTCGCGCAGGGGCTCCATGGACTCGGGGATGCGGAAAGGGATCTCGTCGAGCCGAACGAAGCGAAGGCTCTCCTGCGAGAACGCCGAGCCGGCTCTATGCCTTACGAGCTCGTGCGTAAAAACACGGCTCACGTCGTAGAGCACGAAACTGTAGTTGGCGTGCTCCAGCACTGAGCCGTGCCCGGAGTTGAGCAGGTTCAGGAAGTACTGCTGCTGATCCTTCCGGATGCGCGTCACATTTGGGTTTAGCCCCTCTTCCCATGAGCGATAACAGGCACGGCCCGCCGCCTCGATGAGGGTCTGGCCGTCGTTCACCTCCTGGCCGTCGGCCGTGCGCATCTGCAGCCACGACTCGCCGCCCACGTGCTTCAGGAACCGCTCCAGAGCGGCCAGGTCCAGCGACGGCCGGGCGATCAGCTCGACCTGGGGTTGGGTCTCTCTCACGATCTCTGCGCCTCCATCAGCCTCACTCCAACGACGGCTCCCAAAGCTATCCGGTCGTACCCGAGAGGCCCGGGATTCCTTACAGGTAGCCCGGCATCGTGGGGGCCGGGATGCTCTGCTCGGGCGACTCGATGTAGAGGCGGCCCCCGAAGCGGGACTTGATCTCGTCGTCGTACTGGTCCGCGGTGGAGGCCACCGCGCCGACGGTGGCCTCGAGCTCGGCCGGCGTCATGTGCTCGCCGAGGAGGTTGTGGTTGAACCAGACGGCCCCCTCGTCCACGTCGAGAGCGAACCCTCCGAAGACGAACTCCAGGTTCTTGGCAAGGAGGTAGCTCGTGAGCTCGGCCGTCACGGGTACGCCCAGGTTCGTGACTGCGAACACCCGGGCCACCGTGGTCTCATCCTCCAGCCACGCCGGGACCACGAACACCCGCGCCGATTCCAGACCCAGCACGTAGCTGCCGTTGGAGTCCACCGCGTATCCGCCGCCCATCTCGACGAGCGTCGCCTCGATCATGTCGCGCAGGCGCGCGACGCCTTGCGGCTCCCCCTTGGGACGCGGCTTGAGGTTCTTGGACTCGCCGTTCGACTTTCCCTTGTCGGTCATCGGCGGCAGTATAGGGAGACGAACGTCGGTTGAAGGGGACGCGATGAAGGCGCCGCGCGGGACGGAGCTGTCGTGCAAGGGGTGGCCGCAAGAGGCCGCGCTCCGGATGTTGATGAACAACCTCGACCCGGAGGTGGCCGAGCGGCCGGACGATCTCGTGGTCTACGGGGGCTCGGGCAGGGCCGCCCGGAGCCACGAGGCGTTGGCCGCGATCCAGGCCGAGTTACAGCGGCTCGAGTGGGACGAGACGCTGCTCGTCCAGTCCGGAAAGCCCGTGGGTGTCTTCAAGACGCACCACCGGGCCCCGCGCGTGCTGATCTCGAACGCCATGCTCGTTCCGGCGTGGGCGAACTGGGACGAGTTCCATCGTCTAGAGGACGCGGGTCTGACCATGTACGGACAGATGACCGCGGGATCGTGGATCTACATCGGTACGCAAGGCATCCTGCAAGGCACGTACGAGACGCTGGCCGAGCTTGGCGCGCGATCGTTCGGAGGCTCGCTGCGGGGTCGCATCGTGCTGACGGCCGGGCTCGGCGGGATGGGTGGAGCGCAGCCGCTCGCGGTCACGATGAACGAAGGAGTGGCGCTCTGCGTCGAGGTGGACCGCACACGGATCGAGCGACGCGTGCAGCACCGGTACCTCGACCGCTGGACGCACGAGCTGTACGAGGCGATGCAGTGGGCGGAAGAAGCTGCCGAAGAAGGTAAGGCACTGTCCATAGGTCTGCTCGGCAACGCGGCCGACGTCCTGCCCGAGCTCCTTCGCAACGGGTTCAGTGCGGACGTCGTTACCGACCAGACATCGGCACACGACCTGCTCGATGGCTACGTCCCGGCCGGCATGGGATTCGCGGAATCGCGCACTCTGCGCAAGGACGATCCCGATACCTACGTCAAGCGCTCGCTCGAATCCGTGGGTCAGCACGTCGAGGCCTGGCTGGGCTTCCAGAAGGCCGGCGCGATCTGTTTCGAGTACGGGAACAACATCAGGACCCAGGCGAAGAAGGCCGGCGTCGAGAAAGCCTTCGACATCCCCGGCTTCGTCGAGGCGTACGTCCGGCCGCTGTTCTGCGAGGGCAAGGGCCCCTTCCGCTGGGTGGCTCTGTCCGGTGACCCGAACGACATCGCGGTTACGGATCGCACGATCCTCGAGCTCTTCCCGGACGACGAACGCCTCCGGCGCTGGATCTCGCTCGCATCGGAGAAGGTCGCGTTCCAGGGCCTCCCCGCGCGCATCTGCTGGCTCGGCTACGGCGAACGGGCCCGGGCCGGGCTCGCCTTCAACGACCTCGTGCGCGACGGCAGCGTCTCGGCCCCCATAGTGATCGGCCGCGACCACCTCGACACCGGCTCCGTCGCGTCGCCCTACCGGGAGACGGAGGGCATGATCGACGGCTCCGACGCGATCGCGGACTGGCCCATCCTCAACGCGCTCTTGAACGCTTCCGCCGGGGCCCACTGGGTCTCGGTCCATCACGGTGGAGGTGTGGGCATCGGCTACTCGATCCACGCCGGCATGGTGGTGGTGGCCGACGGCAGCGACGACGCCGCGGCCCGTCTCGAGAGCGTGCTGGCCGCGGACCCCGGCTCCGGGGTGGTGCGTCACGCCGACGCCGGTTATCGCAAGGCCATCGAGGTGGCCGACCAACGAGGCATCCGCCTCCCGATGCCCCCGACGCCCCGCGACTAGCGCCGGGCCGGGCCGCCCGGCGACTTCCGTATCGCCACCCGTTTACGGAGGTCACCCAGCCCCGCCCCGCCTCGCCCGTGCCCACGGCAGGGGTCGGGGCGTCCACGGAGAACCCTTCCAGCAGAGCGGACGGGCGGACGCCGTCCCACCAACAGGAGGACCGACCTATGAAGCGCACCATCTCGACCCTCGCCGTGCTGGGGCTCAGCGGAGTCCTGGTCGCCGGCGCCCTCGGCGGAGCGACCGCCGCCCCCAAGCCGGAGATCGTCGACGTCTCCCTCGACGCGAACTTCGTGAACGACCAGGGCACCGGCGACGGCTCGTTCGGCGACTTCGCCGGCCCGGCCTCCCCGGGAACGGTCAGCGACATCGAGTCGGTCGACCTCAGCAACGACGCCAAGAACCTGTACATCTTGTTCGACACCGTTGCCGCTCCGCCGGCCACGACCGGGATCGGCTACCGGTTCCGCGCCAACCCCGACGGAACCGCCTACTGCGTCGTCGTCGAAGCCATGTGGCCCGGGGCGAACAACGACCTGACCGAGGCTCACGCCCACTTCCGCGACGACTGCGCCGGCGGCGAGGCCACCGAGATCGAAGTGCTCGGCTCGCAACTGGTCGTCCCGCGCAAGCTCAGTAAAGCGTTCGCCAAAGGGGCCAAGCTGACCGCGCCGCAGGCCCAGGCGTTCCTGTGGAGCGGCACCTACCCGACCGGCGTCGCCGGCCCCCACGCCGACACGACCAAGATCGGCACCGACTACACCTTCAAGAAGTAAGGGATCAGCGGTACGCGCACACGGGCCCGGGGAGCACCCTCGGGCCCGTTTCGCGCGCCGAGGCAACGGCCGGTCTCAGAAGCCCGACCCCATGGGTCAGGCGGGACGTGTCCACGAGGCGACGATGCCGGCCACCTCCCGGCGCAGCGCAGCCGGGTCGATCCGGGTCGGCACGCCTGCCTCGGCGACGACCTCGCCGCCGACCATCACGCGGGCGACGGCCGTGGACTGCATCGAGTTGACGACGTGGCGCTCGAGTGACTGCAGCGGCTGCAGCGACAGGTCCGTCAGGTCGAGAGCCACCAGATCCGCATGATGCCCGGGCTCCAGCGCCCCCACCGGCAGGCTCAACACGTCGCCGCCTGCGCGGGTACCGAGGTCGAACATGGCCGGAGCCTGCACGGCTCCCCCGTCGTGCAACCTCGCCTTGGCCATCAGCGAGGCCTGGCGCATCTCTTCGAAGACGCTCTGTCGGTTGTTCGCGCAGCCGCCGTCGGGGCCCAGCCCGACGCGCACGCCGCGCTGCAGCATCTCCGGCAACGCGGCGATGCCGTCGCCGAGGAACGCATTGGCGCCCGGACAATGCACCAGCGCGGCCCCCGACGCCGCGAAGAGATCCAGCTCCTCGTCATCGAGCCACACGCCGTGGATCGCGACGAGACGCGGCCCCAGCAGGCCCTCGCGCTGGAGCAGCCGCACCGGGGTAGTCCCGAAACGTTCTTGCACCTGCCCAACCTCGTAGGACGCCTCGGCCAGGTGGAGATGGCACGGCACACCGAGGGCCTCGGCGGCTTCCATCGCGACCCGCACGGTCTCGGGAGACGCTGCATGCAGTGAATGAGCGGCCGGCTGCACGACCACGAGCTCGTCGTCTTCGTAACCCGCCGCCAGCTCCATAAGCCGAGCGCGAGCGTCCGCCGGAGGCTCTCTGTATCTAGCCGGTGCCTTGGTCGGAGCGTCCGGGTCATAGAACGAGCGCGCGAGGACCAGTCTGATGCCGATGTCGCGCGCAGCCTGCGCGACCGCGTGAGCGTTCTCGTTGCCGGCGTCGTGCAGATAGAAGAAGTCCACCGTCGTGGTGACACCTGCCGCGAGCGCCTCGGCGAACGCGAAGAGGGCGCCGGTGTAGAGCGCGTGTTCGTCCAATCCGTCCGATAAGGGATAGAGCACCTCGTCGCGCCACCGCTCGAAGGGGAGGTCGTCCGCGACGCCCTTGAACAGGTTCTGGAACGCGTGTCCGTGACAGTTCACCGTCCCCGGAACGATCGCCACGTGGCCCCAGTCCTCGACCTCGGCCTCGGGTGGAGCCGAGGCGGCGGCCGTGACCCCTGCTATAAGTCGGCCGTCCACCAGCACGCAGGCATCCGATGTAAAAGCACCGTCCCGCCAGACCTTCTCCGCCCTGATGGCTCTCACCCGCGGGATTATGCCCGCCCCGGTAGCTATCCTCTGTGCGGCTATCACGGGACGGAGGCATGGCTTGTTGACTCTTCACGACGACGTGAGGGTTCCCCTGTTGGGGAATCCTCAGCCGGTCGTTGCCAGAGCCCGCCTGCTGATAGCCGTCGTCCTGGCCGTCTACGCCCTCACCTACAACCCGCCCCCCGGACGAACCGAGCCGTTCTTCGTTCCGATCTTCGCTCTGTTCCTCGTGGCCGTGTTGGCTGCGGCCTCCTTCGTCCAGCTGTCCAAGCGAGAGGAGGCCGGGGGCGACCCGATCCCGTACATCCTGGTGGACGGGCTGGTGACGATGGCATTCGTCAGCCTCTACTCCTTCGACCCGGGCGCCTATCTCTTCAGCCTGGCGTTGGGGGTGGCGATCGAGGCGGCGTTCGCTCTCGGCCTTTCGGGGGCATTGGTGACCGCGCTGGCGTTGACGATCGGGTACGTCGTCGAAGAGCTCGTAGCGAACCTGGCCTTCGACGCTCCGGTCGAGGCGGCCGACGTGGTGCTCAGAGTTTTTACCCTGCTGGGCATCACGCTGATCGTGGGATCGCTCGTAGGGCAGGCGCGCGCGACCCGAGCTTTCTCGACCGAGCGCGAGAAAGCCGAGCATCTGGAAGAGCTCGACCAGATGAAGACGGCGTTCCTCGCCGCGGTCTCGCACGATCTGAAGAACCCGCTCACGGCGATCCTCGGCTTCTCCACCACGCTCGAGAAGCGTCTGGACAGGCTGCCCCCGGAGCGCGTTCTCGAGTTCCTCGGCCACATCACCCGCAGCGCGCGCCGGCTGGAACGCATGGTCTCCGACCTGCTGGACGTCGACCGCATGCAACGCGGTGTGCTCTCCCCCAACCTGCGGCCGACCGACATGGCCGAGCTCGTGCGCGGCATCGTCCAAGAGATCGAGCTGAACAACCGTCCTGTGGTCATCGACGCAGAGGACATCACCGCTGCTGTCGATCCACCGAAGGTCGAGCGCATCGTCGAGAACCTCGTCACGAACGCGATCAAGTACACGCCCGACGACACGGAGATCGGACTAAGCGTGTCGAGATACAACAGCGGGGTTCTGATAGCCGTCGACGACGAGGGCGCCGGGATCCCCGACGCCCTGAAGGAGAAGCTTTTCGAGCCCTTCCAGCGCGCGCCGGGCGCGGCGGACCAGGCGAAGGGAAGCGGCCTGGGGCTCTCGCTCGTCTCCAGCTTCGCGGAGCTCCACGGCGGTAGGGCCTGGGTCGAGGATCGTCCCGGCGGAGGCTCGTCGTTCCGCGTCTACCTGCCCGGCTCGGCATCCGCACCCGCGTGACCGCATGAGCGTGAGGTTGGGCGATCCCCTCACGACGGCGGACGTGGTCGCCGTCGCCCGCCACGACGCGCGCGTCGAGATCGGGTCCGGTGTCGCTGCGCTCATGGAGCCCGCTCGCCGTCTGGTCGAAGAAGTCGTCGCATCGGAGCGCACGGTGTACGGGGTCACGACCGGCTTCGGCTACCTCGCGAACGTCCGGATCCCCGCACGGGAGGCGATCGATCTGCAGCGCGACATCGTCTTGTCGCATGCCACCGGCGTCGGCGACGAGCTGCCGGAGGAGATCGTGCGGGCGATGCTGCTTCTCAAGGCGCGCACCTTCGCGTTCGGGATCTCAGGTGTTCGGCTCGCGCTGGTCGAGCGGCTCATAGAGATGCTCGACCGGCGTATCCACCCGGTGGTGCCGGGGCAGGGCTCGCTCGGGGCGTCCGGCGACCTCGCGCCCCTCGCTCATCTGGCCCTGCCACTGATCGGCGGGGGCGAAGTCCACTTCGGAGGACGCCGCATGCCGGCCGCCGATGCGCTTCGTGAGGAAGGACTGGAGCCACTGGAGCTCACCTACAAAGAGGGCCTCTCTCTGGTGAACGGGACCGAGGGCATGCTGGCGCTGGGGATCCTCACCCTGGATCGCGTCGAACGCCTCGCCCGCGCGGCGGACGTAACCGGAGCCATGACCCTCGAGGCCTGCCTCGGAACCGATCAGGCGTTCTCGGCGGCGCTCGTGGGGCTGCGGAAGCACCCGGGAGCTCTGACGGTCGCCGCCAACCTGCGTTCGCTCCTCGCCGACAGCGAGATCGTCGCGTCGCATCGCGAGTCCGAGCATCTGGTGCAGGACGCGTACTCCCTGCGCTGCATCCCACAGGTGCACGGCGCGTACCGAGACGCGCTCGGGTACATCCGAACCACGTTGGAGGCCGAGCTGGCCTCCGCCGTCGACAACCCCAGCGTCCTGGCAGACGAGGGCATCGTCGGCTCGGTCGGCAACTTCCACGGCGAAGCCCTGGGGTTGGCGCTCGATCATCTCGCCTTGACGACCACCGGCTTCGCCACGATCTCCGAACGCCGCGTCGCGCGTCTCGTCGACCCCGAGCTGAACAACGGCCTTCCGGCGTTCCTCACCAGAGATGCGGGACGGCGGTCGGGCTTCATGCTGACGCAGTACACCGCCGCGTCCCTCGTGACCGAGAACAAGAGCTTGTGCTACCCGGCGTCGGCGGACTCGATCTCGACGTCGGCCGGCCAGGAGGACCACGTCAGCATGGGTATGACCGCCGCTCGCAAGGCGGTGCAGATCGCGACCAACACCGAGCGCGCGATCGCGATCGAAGCGCTGGCCGCAGCGCAGGGACTGACCTTGCGGAGGCCCCTAGCGCCCGGAACCGGCACGGGGGCCGCGCTGATCGCGATCAGAGACGTCTCGCCCGAGCTCGACGAGGATCGCCCGCTATCCCCCGACATCGAGGCCACCCGGGCCCTCGTCACGGACGGCCGGCTGGAGGAGGCCGTCGCCGAAACCTCGGGGCGGCTCCACTGATCCACCCGCGCGAGGAACCTTCGATTGCGGCTCGAGGACGACCGGTCCACGAGCACCTGCACTACTTGATCCGTGCTCGTAGAGCATCGAGATCCTTCACCGTGACGCCGCGGCGGTGAGTCTCGATCAGATCCCTGCTCCTGAGAGTCTGCAACGCCTTGGCAACCGCCTCGCGGGAGGCTCCCGTCCATCCCGCGAGCTCGTCCTGGGTAAGCGAAAGAGCGATACGGATCCCCTCGGGCGTGTGCTCTCCGAAGTCTTCGGCGAGCTCTACCAGGCGACTCGTGACCCGTCCAAGGGAATCGAAAGCTGCGAACTCAACGCGCTTGCGATCCGCGTCGCGCAGCTTCCGGCTCAGGGACTTGAACAAGGTCAGAGCGACGCCGGGTTCCTCCTCGAGCACCGCCCTGAACTCGTCCACCGTCATCGAGAAGGCTTCGACGTCCTCGAGAGCCGTGACCGTCGCGGAGAAGGCTTCTCCATCCAAGGCGGCGAGCTCGCCGAGGAGATCCCCGGGACCACGGATCGCCAACAGCACCTCGCGCCCCCCGTCGGTCAGATAGGAGACCTTGGCTCGGCCGCTTACCACGACGACGATCCGCTCGGAGCGATCCCCCTTGTTCAGAAGAGTTGTCCCGCGCGGATAGCGACGTCGGATCCCGGTTGGGCGGCTTCCGTCGCCGGCCGCCTGCAGAAGCGAGACGAAGTCTTCGACCTCGCCGGTCATACCAGTACCAACGGGGTCTTCCGGAACAACGATCCGTCGACCATCACCCTTACACGACCTCCGTCCACCGCCGATCTATGGAGGTGCAATTGTCACACCACCTTCGGACGGATGGGCCGCCACGGATCGCCCGGTAAGGCGAGAGGGAGGGAACCCTCGCAGCGATCTAGGTGTCCAGGGCCCGCGTGTGGACGATCCCCGCTCGGTCGAGCTCTTCGACCGAGCCAAGGTTCCGAAGGACGACCAACGCGTGAGAGGAGGCATCCGCGGCCTCCTCCAGGCGGCCCGCCTCGAGCAATGCCTCGGCCATCAACAATCTGGACCATGCCGATTCCCAGAGGGCGTCGAGACGTGTGAAGCCCTCCACCGAGAGGGCAAGCCTGTCAACCGCCGGGTCAAGGTCCCCCCGAGCGAACGCGATCTGACCCTCGAGGCGATATGCGAAGAAGGACAGCGAGAGCAGACCACAGGTCTGCGCCTCGTTACGAGCCTCCGCCAGGATCAGTGAGGCGCGATCCCAATCCTCGAGGAGCGCGACGACGTCGCAGGCTGCCCCGAGATGCTGACCTCTGTACATCCAGCGCGAGAGGTCGAGCCATTCGAGGGCCTCGGACGCGAAGCCTCGACGCGCTAGCCCCCTAGCAGCCAGCGCGCTCACGTTCTTGAATCGGGTGCTGTCGGTGCGGAACCGGCGCATCACATCGATCCTCTGTTCTGCCTCCCGATCGGCTCTGAGGATCAGACAGAAGCAAGCGGCCGCGTACGCGCGCGCGCCGTTGGGACCCGGTAACTGATCGACCCGACGGCGTTCGATGCGCCGTATCTCCGCCTCGTCCCGAAGCGAGCCGTCCCAATCGCCATTCATGAACCGGGCATGAGCGCGCCAATTCAGCGCGTGGACATATGAGCCCACGTCGACCGTCCGCCCCGTCTTCCCCGCCTCTGTGGCATGCCGCACAGCCGCGGGATAGCGGCCGATCAATGTGTTGGTGACGGCGGCTGTGTAATGGACGTCGGTGATCTCTTCGAGGTCGGACAGCCGCGGCAGGAGATCCAGGCGGCGCTGGGTGATGCGCATCGCGTCTTCGAAGAGACCGTCCGGATGGATGTAGGTCTCGGTGAGAGCATCGAGGGCGATGGACATGAGGTCGGGATCCTTCAATCGCTCGGCCAGCGCGAGCGCCTCGTCTGCCGCGGCCCGGGCCTCGAACGAGCGACCGCGATCGGCGGCGAAGAACGCCCTGGCGACAAGCAGGAGACAGTGATCTCGAGCGGAGCCGGGATGGGGTGGCGCGGCGAATCCCAGATCGATCACGCGCTGCAATTCATCGTCGGGTGGCGGTCGCTCTATCGATCCCCAGTCCCGAGTCGGGATGATCGCCGCGCTCGCACAGATCCGGCTCGTGGACGCCGCGTCGAACCGCCAGGTCTCCTCGAGCTCCTCCAAGGCGGCGAGATACGTCTCCCATGCCAGATCACCGTTACCAGACAGCTTCATCACGTCGGCCAGCGTCTCGAGCGCCTCCATGCGTTCGCTTCCGGCCGTGGAGAGCTCGACCGCGCGCCGACCCAGCGTCGCGGCCTGTTGAGTGGCAAACCTCAACGCAGCGTTGCGAGAACCAACGACGAGATAGACGCGAGCCTTTCTGCGTAGGTCGTCGTCGCCGAGCCACTCGTAGGCCCTTTCGAAGTGATGTGCCACAAGCTCAGCGATCTCCGATGCCCTCGGGCCTCTCGCCGATTCGACCCACCGCCCGACGGCAGCGTGAGCCGCGCCTCGAGACCTACGCGGAAGACTCTCGTAAGCCACGTCCCGCGTCAGTAGATGCTTGAACGCGTATTCGGCATCATCGTCAGGTGTAGCTGGTCGCTCGACCACAAGACGCCGGCGCGACAGTGTCTCCAGGAGAGGGCGCACGTCCCCTGTCCCCGCGAGGTGCTGCAGCAACTCCAGCCTGAAGGTCCGGCCGACCACCGCCGCCAGCTGCAAGATTCTCCGTTCCTCGGCGGAAAGCAGGTCCAGTCGAGCCATGATGGCGGCATGGACGTTGTCCGGGATCTCGACCTTGGACACATCGCCTACCGGCTCCCAGCGCCCCTTCCTCATCGCGAAGTGGCCCTCGTCGATCAGCCGGTTCACGATCTCCTCGAGGAAGAAGGGGTTGCCTTCCGCGCGTTCGAGGATCCGATGCATCAGCTCGTCGGGGATGTGCTCGAGCTCCAGTAAGAGGGAGATGAAGCGGCGACTCTCCTCGTCGCTCAGAGGATCCAGAGTGAGGGAGGTGTAATTGCGTAAACCTGCGATCCAACCAGGCTGTGCGTCTATCAGTTCGGGCCTGGTAGGGCAAACGAAAAACACGGGTCCCTTGAGGTGGCTTACAAGGTCGTCCAACACTTCCAGCATCGTTTGGTCTGCCCAATGCAGATCTTCGAGGACGACGACGACGGGGCGTCGCTCGGCGTATCGACCGAGCAGACGACGCCAACCGTCGAGCAGGCGTCGGAACGTCTCCCTCGGATCCGACGGGACGGCGTCACCCGGCGGTTGAAATCCCACGGATGCGAAGAGCGCGTCGCGCACCGTGTCCCTGTCCCGGGTGCGATCCCTCGGCATGATCCGGCGCACGAAACGTTCCAGCCGGCGTCTACCTGTCAGGCCGGTATCGGCCTCAGATAGCCCCGCTTCCACGCGGGCAATCTCTCGCAGCGGCCAGAAGGTGACTCCGTCACCATATGGAAGGCAGCGTCCTAACAGCATCGTTGCTTCGTTCTCGATCGAGTCGAGGAATTCGCGTGTGAGCCGGCTCTTTCCGACCCCGGGGTCGCCTATCACCGCTAGTAGCCGCGGGATGCGATCCGACCGAACGCCGTCGAATTCGTTCCTCATTCGCTGCAACTCGGGATCCCGCCCCACCAAGGGGATCTGGAAGCCGGATGCGGGATCTTCGCCTCGGTCCAGCTCGCCTTCGACCGCGAATGCCACGATCGCCTCGGTCTTGCCCTTCGCCCGCAGCGACCCAACCTCGCGTAATCTGAACTCGTCGCGCACCGCCCGCGAGGTCCGTTCCCCGATCAGGATCGTGCCGGGCTCGGCCGCCTGCTCCAATCGGGCCGCCACATTGACGGCGTCGCCCATCACGAGCAGTTGCTCCCCGAACGAACCACCCGTCGAAACCGCGCCGGTGTTTATGCCGATCCGGATCTGCATCCGGCCGACTCCGGCCCGGTCGGCGTTGAACTTCTCGAGTCTCTCGAGCATCCTGAGCGCCGCGCGAACGGCTCGGATGGGATCGTCCTCGCGGGCCAGCGGCACGCCGAAGTCGGCCATGATGGAGTCGCCGATCAAGCGCTCGATCGTTCCCCCTTGATCCCTGATCTCTTCGCTCATCGCCTGGAAGAATTCGGCCATCAGAGCTCGGGTGTCTTCGGGGGGCATGGACTCGGATTGGGCAGTTGACCCGACCACATCGGCGAACAGGATCGTCACCAACTTGATCATCTCGGTGGGCTCCTCCGAGCCGGGCAGCGTCACCGAGCTTCCGCAGTATCCGCAGAAGACCGCATCGGTCGGAAGCTCCGATGCGCACTCAGGGCAGAGCGCGGTCAGCGATGCCCCACACCCCATGCAGAAACGGGCACCGGCAGGATTGCTGCGAGCGCACACCGAGCATGCCGCCACCCGCCAAGGATAGGAGTTCAAGCACCGGGGCGATAGTGCGGCGTGTATTTGTACACATTCGGGCGTGCAAACCGGCATGGAGCCACGGGACGAATCGGGTCAAAATTCTCTTGGCTGCTGTCGCATGGCGCGGGGCGGAAGGGCGGAAGGTCGTGATCGAGCACATCAGGCTCGACTCGGCGGCCGGCATGGGTGGAACCGAAGAAGGCGACACCCCAGGCCTTCGAGTAATCGTGGTGGACGACCATCCCTCCTACGCCCACGGGATCGCGACCCTGCTCAACGCGCTCGGAGGGATCAAGGTGGTCGCCGTTGCCCACGAGGCCGAGGTCGCCGGCGACGTCGCGGCGGAGCACCGACCGGACGTGGTGCTGATGGACATCCGGTTCCCCGAGCGCAGCGGTATCGAGGCCACCAGGAAGATAAGAGCCACCCTGCCCGAAGTGAAGGTCGCGATCCTCACAGCCTCGAACGACCCCACCGACCGCGAGGAAGCCATGGAGGCGGGAGCCTGTGGCTATCTCTTGAAACAGTGGGACGCGGGACGACTGGTGGCAGGCATCAAGGCGATCGCGTTGGGAGAAACGGTCGTCGCGCCGCTCTCGACCCTCGACGCCGGCGAGTCTCCGACGGCAACAGATCCTCTTACCGAGGACGACGTCGTCCTGCTAAGGCTGCTCTCGCGCGGACTCGATCTCGCGGCGGTTGCCCGAAACATGGGTATCAGCGCTTCAACGGTGAAACGGCAGATCGTCCAGGTCCAACGGAAGCTCGGAGCAGGCAACCGGATCGAGGCAGTAGTGACCGCAGCCAAGCAAGGGTTGCTCTAAGAACGCTCCCGCGCCGTAGGTCGAGCCGGCTGCGCTGCGACGCACCGCTCGCAACGAAAGGGGGCCCGGCTCTCCGCCACCGGGCCCCCTTCTCTTTCTCAGACCCTTCCGGCGCGCTCCTCGTATCCCGAGGCAACATGCACCAGCTCGCCGGCGCAGACCACGGCCGCGACCACGGCGGCGTCGGGCCGATAGGCCAGCTCGTCCACATCGGGCACGTCGAGGACGACCGCGTCGGCGCGATGCCCGGCTTGCAGTCGGCCGACCTCCTGGTCGAGCCCGAGCGTGAACGCCGCGTTGACCGTTGACGCAGCCAGTGCCTCCTTCGGCCGGAGGCCGTACGTGCGACAGGCAAGGGCCATAACGAACGGCATGGAGTGGATCGGCGAGGTGCCGGGGTTGAGATCGGTTCCCAGCGCGATGACTGCTCCCTCGTCGATCAGAGCGCGCGCCGGAGGCCTCATCTCCTGCCGAAGGGTAAAGGTGGCGCCGGGCAGCAGGACGGCCGCCGTCTGGGTCTCCGCCAGATCGGCAACACCTCCGCCGGAGCAATGGTTGAGGTGGTCCACCGACGCGAACCCCCAGCGCGCCGCGAACGACGCTGTCTGGTTGTCCGCCAGCTGGTCCCCATGCACGCGCATCCGCAGCTGAAGCTGCTCGGCCGCATGGGCGAGGCGCGCCGCGTGCTCGAGTGAGAACGCGATCGTCTCGACGTACACGTCGCATGCCTCGGCAAGGTTCTCCTCGACCACCGCGGGCAGCAGCTCCTGCGCGATCTGCCCGATCCACTCGCCCTCGGACCGTCCCCTGGGCACCGCATGGGCCGCGAGACAGGTCGAGACGACCCGCTGCGGAACGCGGTCGGCGAGTTGCCGGGCAAGCCGCAGCTGGCGGAGCTCTGCGTCCAACGACAACCCGTAACCAGACTTCGTCTCGAAGGTCGTCGTCCCGTTGCGCAGCATGGAGCGGGCGAGGCCTTCGGAGAAGGCCAGAACGTCATCGTCGGAGGCCTCCGCGAGCAGCCGGGCCGAGCGGAAGATGCCGCCCTCCTCGCGATGGAGCGTTTCGTAGCGCACCCCGGCGAGACGAGCGGCGTCCTCGTCCGCGCGCCAGCCGAAGAAGGGCAGGTGGGTGTGGGGGTCGACGAACCCCGGAACCACGGTCAGCCCGCGGGCATCGAACGTGGCCTCGGCGTCGGCGGCATCCCCCACCGTGGCGACGCGGTCTCCCTCGAAGGTCACCGATGCCCCCTCGAGCGTCTCGAACGAGGAGAGGTCGGGTCCGCGAAGGGGGCCCGCGCCCGCGAGAGGGACGACCGCCGCCGCATCGACGATGGCGAGTGAGCTCATTGCTCGTCCGGACGCCGGCGCTTGACCTTCTGATACAGGATCTTGTCTCCGTCGTCGACGCGCTCGATCTCACCGCGCTTGTGGAGATACGCGAGGTGAGCGAGGGCCTCCCCCAACGCCAGACGATGCTCGAAGTTCAGGAGGCTGTCTCCGAAGAGCTCGTCGGTGATCGTGTCGGCGCTGGCCGGCCGGTGCCGGATCACCTGAAGGATCGAACCCAGCCGACGATCGTGATGGCGCGCCACGACCCGGGCGCGCTCGGCCCCCTCGTCGAACGGCCCTCCGTGGCCGGGCAGCACCATCTGTGGATCGAGACGCTCGACCTTGTCTAGGGAATCCAAGAAATCTCCAAGCGGGTCATCGTCCACTCCACGCTTGAAGTCGATATGGGGTGTGATCGTCGGCAACAGGTGGTCGCCCGAGATGAGGATCCGGTCCGCGGCGGACCACAGACAGATATGGGACCGCGCGTGGCCGGGCGTGTAAACGACCTCCCAGTCGCGCGCGCCGATCGTCAGGACCTCGCCGTCCTCGATGGGATGGCTCGCGTCGACCACCTCAGAGACGAAGGGCCGCCAGTCCTCGTACTGCGTGAGCTCCGCCAGCTCGTCTTCCTCGACACCGTGCTCGATGAACATCTCGCGCAGGCGTTCGACGATCGCGTGAGGGTCCCGATAGAGCTCGAGGTCCTCGGAGGCGCTCGGGTGCATGCAGAGGTCGGCTCCCGTCTCGCGCAGGGTTCGGCCCGCCATCCCGTAGTGGTCGATGTGCGGGTGCGTTACGACGACGCGGTCGATCGAAGCCGGGTCCACCTCGCAGCCGGCCAGGGCCGCCAGGACGTCGTCCCACCCGTGGTCGCGCGCCGCGTCGGGGAGGTAGATGCCGCAGTCGACGAGCGTGTAGCCGTCGCGCCCCTGGAGCAGAAACGCGTTGACCCGGTCGAGGCCGGGGAACGGAAGCGGAAGAACGAGCCGGAAGATGCCCGGAGCCGGCTCGCGTTTCCGATGATCTATCGGTTTGGACAACGCCTACTCGTGCATCTTCTCTTTGATCACGAACCAGATGCGGACGAGGACCTTGTAGGCCGGCGTCTCCTCTTCGATGGTCCCCTCGATGCGCTCGACGCTGAAGGAGGTTAATCCCTTGAGCGTCAACGACGCCCGGTGGATCGCTGAGGCAACGGCTTCATCGATCGTGGCGCCGGTGGCGGTGAGATCGATCGATTTCTCGACGGCCATAAAGAAAACCCCCTTCGTGCGGTTGGGTCCGCGAAGGGGGCGAGTGTAGCGAACGGCTGCCCGCCGTTCTAAGGCGTGTGGTTCTTGGTCGGAGACGAGAAGGTAGGCGTGCGATGGCAGCTGACGGCCGGACGGTTCCGCAGTGCTTGACGGCGGAAGTCCTTGACCAGCGCGTCACGCGAGATCGCGAGCCACCACTTGACCGCGGACACCTTCAGCGCGGCGTCCTTGGGTCCCGACATCCAGTTGCATGGCGTCTGGGGCTGCATCTCTCTCGCCTTTCCTCGTCGATCTGCTCGGGGGGTCCGAAGCATTCGCTGGTGTCAGGGTTCGTCGCCCGGTCCGCCGTTCCTTCCCCGTCTCGATGAAAATATGGGCTCTCACCTGGGGAAACGCGTCCTATGTCCGTTTCGTGGTGAGATTCGGCCGGCAGGAACGAGCCGGCCGGAGGCGAATCTCGACAGCATGGGAACGAGGTGCCGCATCGCGCTCGGATTGATCGCCGTCCTGCTGGTCGGCATCGTCCCCGCGACCTCCGCGCACGCGATGCAGGCTGCGTGCGGCGGTGCGGCAGGCATGCGCTCCGCGATGGTTACGTACCTCTACACCTTCCACGTCGAGGCGAAGCCGCAGAAGCCCTCGTATCCCGCCGGCGGCACGGCGAAGATCGACTTCGTCGTCACGCGCCCCGGCGACGGCGACCCGCTCGGCGAGGGCCAGGAGATGCCGCGCCCGATGACGTTCCCGGCAGAGGGCGTCGAGGTCAATGTCTCGATCTACGCGGGCCGCTACTTCTACATGTACGGCAGTGGGACCACGGATGCCGACGGCAAGGCCACCGTCCCGGTGAAGCTCCACCCCAAGTCTCCGGCCGGCTGGGCGCGCGGCGAGGTCTCGGCTCGCGCTTACTACAACCGAGGCGGTTGCCCGGACGCCGAGGAGTTCGGCAGCCAGTCCTACCCGCAGTTCTTCAAGATCACCCGCTAGCCCGATCGCGCACTGAGCCCGTCGCTAGTCGGGGCCGGCCCGAGGTTGGCCGCCCGCTCCAGAGACGACGAGCTCTTCCTGACGTTCGTCATCCCGGATCTGTTGTCGCTCTTGTTCTAGCTCGGCTTCTCGATCTCTTCGTTCTCGTTCGTCTTCGGTGTCGCAGAGCCAGCCGACCGCGCAGTCGACATCTATGGGATCGATCCAATGCGCCCACGTGTCGGGGTCGACGGCTATCACGGCGCGTGCTTCGGCTAGCTC
Source organism: Actinomycetota bacterium (assembly GCA_035249925.1). Taxonomy (GTDB): domain Bacteria; phylum Actinomycetota; class CADDZG01; order CADDZG01; family WHSQ01; genus MB1-2. The sequence continues at coordinate 15,850 of DATFFR010000083.1, read as the reverse complement.
GACCTCGTTGATCGCTCTGTACGTTGGGGCACGCTCCACGACCGAGCCGTCCTCGCGATAGAAGGTCGCCACCTTGCCGTCGAACGTCATCGAATAACGACCCTCATGTAACAAGCGGTGATGGCGCCGGCACAGAAGGACCAGGTTCTCGGGCTTGGTCTCGCCCCCGTCTCTGACCCAGTGCTCGACGTGGTGGCAATCAACATAGACCCGGGCGGTGCAGCCGGGGAATTGACAGTGGCAGTCGCGTGCCACGATGGCCCGGCGCAGCCCCGGCGATACGGTGCGGCGCTTGCGCGACAGGTTGAGCTCGATCTTGTCCCGTTCGAGAAGGATCCGGAACGAGCAGTCGCACGCGATGCGGGTCACGGCCTCAGGCGACATGCCGACGCCGGACTCCGTCTCGGCCGTGCCGGCGAGCTCGCCCGCCAGCGCGGCCTCGTCGACGTGGATGACGATCTCGTGACGCTCGGAGCCGGTCCGTGACCCGAGCCCGGTCGCGAGGAAGCTCTCGGATAACGCAACCAGCGCGTCGGCCTCGCGCTGGGGCCAGGTGTCGCCGTGGTCGGCGAGCCTTTTCTCGGACACGTCTTGGTCGGCGAAGGTCTTGTGCTGCTCGTGGAGTTGCTCGGCGGCGGCTTTGATCGCCTCGGCCACGATCGCTCCGTCTTCCGCCCCCAGCTGCGCCCGGAGCCGGAAGCCGCCCTCGTCGGTGAAGTAGTAGGTGAGCGCCCGGTCCTGGTGAGCCTGGTCGGTGGCGCCGGCGGCGCCCGCCGTGGCCCGCACCAGGGCGCCCGCGACCTGTTGCATCTGGGCCGCGAGGCCGTCTTTGGCCATCTCGAGCAGCGCTTCTTCGGTGTCTTCGGTCGCGATCTTCGAGATGGTCTCGGCCTTGTCGAACGAGATCTCGCCAGCCCCGAACGCGGCCTTTATCTTGGGTAGCGCTTGGAGGCGCGCGGCGGCCTTGACCCGGGCCCGGGCGCTCGACGGCTTGACGCCGGCGGCCCACGCGAACCAGTTGACGTGGCTGTCGCCTCCGGTGAGGTCGTCGCCCCAGGTCGCGATCAGCTCCATACGACGAGCCTCGGCCGCCGCGATGAAAGAGGACAGCTCCTGAAACTCGGCTTGGGCGGCGCGCCACGAGTCATCGGGCTCGGGCCTGGGGTGGTCTCCCCGCTCGGTCCAGCTGGGGCTATCCAGGTAGGCGTGGCGCTCGTTGCCGAAGCGGTGGCGGTTGCCGTGGTTGTCCGTCAAATACCCAGAGTCGAACATATGTTCGATAGTATCCGAGGGTTACGACAAGGTCAAGCGAAATGCCCGAGATGTCCCGGTTTCTTGCCTGGAATGGGACTCGTGATGGTCAGCCCAGCAGGCCCAGTCCCAGAGCGTGGTCAGGCGCGACTTCGTTCTTCTCCCACAGGAACGGAACACCGGCTTACGTCAGGACGAAGATGGCGTTGCTGAAGGGAACCGTGGCTTCGTGCGTATAGCCATGATCCCTCAGGAAGGAATGAATCTCATCGGCGGTTCCCCCGGCTCGTCTGAGAGAAGCCTCCTTTGTTTCAACGATGACCAATCCGGGCCGAAGCCTGCGAAGCGTTCGGGACATGCCCGCCAGCGCCGCTCCCTCGCTTCCCTCGACATCAAGCTTGACGATGTCCAACCGCTCGAGTCGAACGGCCTCTGCCCAGTCATCGAACGTGGTCGCCTTTACCTGAACGATCTTGTCCCCCGTGCCGTAAGCGGACAGAACGCCCAGATCCGCATCGGCGTACCTTTCGTCGGAGCGAAGGGTGAGGGTCCGCTGCAGGTCGGACAACGCGAATGGAACGATCTCGACCGCAAGCCCGTTCGCATGTGCAGCCTCTCGTAGCCTGTTGCTCGCCTCCTCATTCGGCTCGACGGCATAAACGCGGCCACCTCCGAGTGTGCCAAGCGCCTTTGACACCGGCAGCGCGTGAACGCCGACATGAGCCCCGCCGTCGACGTACACCGCACCCTGCGACAACTCAGACAAGATGCGGCCGAGAACCGCGGGCTCGTACACACCCGCGAAGAAGAGGACGCGTTGAAGGTTGTCTCGAAGATCGAGCACGAAGCGCAGGCCGAGACGCTTGACCGACACGGTGGGGGCCCGAGTCCACCAGAGGGATGGGATCCGGGCAATATCCGGAGCAACGTCTCGACGCTCAACCAGCCGATACGTGGTGCGGACGTAACCCGATGGCGACCAGGAGATCATGCGCAACAAACCGGCAACAACGACTCGCGCCGCTCGCATCCCAACAAGCCGATCGAGCCGGAACATGATGCGCCAGGCAAGACTGGCCAGGTATGAGTCGGCGATCTCCATGCCCCAACCGTAGATCCCTTCAGGGATCTCCTCGCCCTGCGCCTCCGCTTCCGACTCCGACAACTTCCTGCGCGGATGGTGGGTCTAGACGTAGCCCCTGAGCTCGGCCGCGCGGTCTACCCGTTCCACCGCTATGTCGAATGCAGCGTCCCGGAGCATCGTGCCGTCGGCCCGGCTGCGCTCGAAGACGCGCTCCGTCGCCTCCGTCATCTTCTTCGTCAGCTCGGCGTTGACGTGGTCGAGGTCCCACCGGAACCGTTGGGTGTTCTGGACCCACTCGAAATAGGACACCGTCACGCCTCCGGCGTTCACCAGGATGTCGGGCACAACGGGGATCCCCTTGTCGACGAGGATCTCGTCCGCGGCCGGAGTGGTCGGTCCGTTCGCGGCCTCGACCAGCAGCTTCGTCCTGATCTTGTCCGCGTTGCCGGTGTGGATCACGCCCTGGATCGCGGCCGGGATCAGGATGTCGCACTCGATCTCGAGAAGCTCGTCGTTGGAGACCTTGTCACCGTCGGGATACGAGTCGACCGCGCCCTCGGATTGGGAGTGCTTCAGGACCCGGTCGATGTCGAGTCCCCGCGGGTTGTAGATGCCGCCCGCGACGTCGGAGACGGCGCACACCTTTGCACCCGCCTCGGCGGCAAGGCCGGCCGCCCAGAAGCCCACGTTCCCGAAGCCCTGGATCACCACCGACGCGCCCTCGAAATCGACGCCGAGCTTGCGGGCGATCACCTGCGTCGAGATGATCACACCGCGTCCCGTCGCCTCCTCGCGCCCCGGCGATCCACCCAGCTCGACCGGTTTGCCGGTGACGATTCCCGGTGAGTAGCCGTACTTCTGTCCGTACGCATCCATCATCCAGGCCATGGTCTGAGCGTTCGTCCCCATGTCGGGGGCCGGGATGTCGCGGTTGACCCCGATCACGTACGAGATCATCCCGGTGAACCGACGGGTCAGCCGCTCGAGCTCGGCCTCGGAGAGTTGCCTGGGGTCGCACTGCACGCCGCCTTTGGCACCGCCGAACGGCACGTCGATCAGCGCGTTCTTCCACGTCATCAAGGCCGCTAGGGCGCGCACCTCGTCGAGATCGGCCGAGGGGTGATAGCGCACGCCGCCCTTGTAAGGGCCCCTCGCCCCGTTGTGCTGCACGCGATAGCCACGACAGACGGTCATGGTGCCGTCGTCCATCCGCAACGGGATCTGCACGCTGAGCTCGCGATAAGACCCGGCCAGCACCGCCCGGCGGTGGTCGTGCAGGCCCAGGCGGTCGGCGGAATTGTGGAAGAAGAAGGTGGCCGCCTCGAACGGCGTCATGTCGTCCGTGGGACGGCGCAACGGGGTCTTCAGCCCCTCGGACTCGGCGGCTTGGTTCTTGGCCCTACCGTTCTCATCCTCGCCCACGCGCCAACCCTATCGGCCGGAGGCCGGGCGTGCTCAGGGGCGCGACGTGATCGTCTCGACCGTGCCGTCGGTGCTGGTGGTCTCGACGATGTCGGTGCGGCCGTCGAGGAACCGGGCGGTCTGCTCGTACGCCATCTCGATCAGGGTGGCGGTGTGCTCCATCGAGGCGAAGGGAACGAAGAAGTCCAGGGTCACCGTCGGAAGCATCACGAGCCGCACCTTGTCGGCGAAGTACATCTGCTCGAGGGTCAATCGCTGCGCCCGGGCCAGGGTGAAGGCATGCAGGAGGTAGTCCATCGGCCGGTTGAGCGGCCGGCGCTGCCTGCTGTGGGACGTCGAGTTCATGACGTAGATCGTGTTCGCGCCGAGCCCCGCGGCGGGCGCGATCGGCACGTTGTTGGCGACGCCGCCGTCGATGTACAGGCGGCCGTCCACCTCCACCGGCGGGAAGATGCCCGGCATCGCCGTCGAAGCGAGAAGCGGCTCCAACACCGGCCCGGTGCTGAAGAGCATCTCGGCCCCGGTCTCGAGGTCGGTGGCGGTTACCGCAAGGGGGATCTGAGCCTCCTCGAACGTCGCCGGCCCCAGGGTGCGTTCTATGGTGCGCCGCAGCCCACTGTTCTCGAAGACCTTGTTGCCCTTCACGAGCATCCGGGCCCACGATGCCCTGAAGCGGCCGCCCGGGAACAGGTCGCCCTCCTTCATGTTCCGCCACGATGACTCGAGGTGGGCGACTCCGGCGGAGGTCGGATTCATGGCCAGCCAGGTCGCGTTCAGGGCCCCGACGGACGTGCCCACCGCCAGATCCGGGCGGATGTCCCGCTCGAACAGGGCGTGCAGCGCGCCGACCTGCAGGGCACCCAACGGGCCACCCCCGGAGAGCACGAAGGCCACCCGATTGCGGCGCCTGGACGCGAGCCGGCGCAGCCACTGGGACCTCGACGGCTGTGCGCGCGGGTTATTGCCCATAGATCAAGTATCGGTTGGCCGAGGGGGCCGGCTGAGGATTAGCCCGAAACGCGCTTGCGAGCCTTGGTGGCTTTGGCAGAAGCCTTCTTTGCCGTGGCGGACGTGGACTTGCGCGCCTTGGCGGCTCCGGTCGAGGCGCGCGCCTGGGCCTTCTTGGCGGCCGCGGCCGAGCTCTTCTTCGCGGTCTTCACCGCGCTGGCCCCCTGCTTGCGTGCCGTCTTGGTCGTGGTCTTCGCCGCCTTCTTCGACGCGTCCGTTGCCTTCCGCACGTTCTTGGAAGCCTTCTTGACCTCCTTCGACCCCGCGAGTCCCTTGGCACTCTTCCGGGCAACCTTCACGGCGGTCTTGACCAGATCGGCTCCCGCGCCTGCCGCGCTGGATACCGCGGCGGTGGCGGCCTTCGCCTGCTTCTTGGCCGTCTTGGCATCGCGCGTCTTGGCAACCTCTCGTGCGGCCTTACCGGCGGTCTTGACCGCGGCCTTGCCGACGACCTTCAGGCTGCCCGCGGCCTTGCCGGCCTCCTTGCGAGCTCTAGCGACCTGCTTCGATGCCTTGCTAGCCATGATCCAAGCCTCCCCTCGGTTTTTCCCGACCCTACCGCGTAGCGGAGCGACCTAGCGGTCGAGATGGATCCGGACCCACGTCCGCTTCCCGCAGGCCGGACATCGCAGCCACGAGTGGTGGTAACGCATGAACGGAACGTGGAAGTGGACGGGAAAGAGCAGCGCGGCCAGCTCGAGGTAGGAGACGCGCGTCTCCTCGCGGCAAGCGGAGCACTCGACCGTGCAGGTCCCCGATCGGCGCTCGGTCTTCGTGTAGAGCGCGTGCTTGCTCGCGGGTCGGTCGCTCATGCCGCCGGCCCTGCATCGATCCTCCGCGCCAGCTCTCGGTAAGCGTCCGCTCCCGGATGCGTGGGGGCGAAGGACAGGATCGACAAGCCTGCCTGGGATGCCTCCGCGAAGCGGATCGACTTTCGCACCGCAGGTTCGAGCACCGCCAGCTCGTAGCGGGTGCCGACGTCTGCCAGAACCTCGCGGGCGTGGCGGGACCGCCCGTCGTACATCGTCGGGATCACGCCGCCGATGGCCAGGTTCGGATTCGTGAAGTGACGGATGTCGCCGAGCGTCTCGACCAGCTGGCCGACACCACGATGCGACAGAGCCTCGCACTGCAGCGGGATCACGACCTCGTTGGCTGCCGTCAGACCGTTGATGGTGAGGATGCCCAGGGACGGAGGGCAGTCGACGACGATGTAGTCGTACGCGCTCTGCACGTCGCGCAGCGCGCGCTCCAGCGCATACTCGCGCCCCGTCTTGGCCAGCAGGATCGCCTCGGCCCCCGCAAGATCGATGTTGGCCGGGACGAGATCGACCTCACGCGATACGACGACCTTCTCGACCGGCAGGCGTCGAACCAAGACGTCGTTCACCGTCTCGTCCAGAGCATCGGGGTCGACCCCCATCGAGTATGTGAGCGCGGCCTGAGGATCCATGTCGACGGCCAGAACGGTCTTGCCCATCTCGGCGAGAGCGGCTCCGATCGAGAGCGTGGTGGTGGTCTTGGCCACGCCACCTTTCTGGTTCGCGAACGCGAGCACCCGCGCCATCAACAACGGCCCCTACGGATCGCCCGCGGGCGATCCCTCTTCGGCGGAGGGGACGTCCAGGTCCGCTGCCGCGAGGAACGACTTGACCTGCTCGGGCTCCCACCCTCGATCCCGGAGCTCCAGGATGATCCGGTTGACGGCGTCGCCCAGCTCCTCCTGCTCGTAGGACTCGTACCCGTCCAGGAAGCCGCGGGCGTAGTCCCACGAGACGTATTCGTCCGGATCGGGCTGGAAGGCGGGCTCGTGAACCGGCGACTCACCCGCGTCGAGCAGCTCCCGCAGGTTGCCGGCAAGCAGGTCCCAGGCAAGATAGTGGTCCTCGTCGCAGTCGGGGCAGTAGAAGACGACGCCCTTGATGGCCTTGGGCCCGAGTAGCTCCTTGAGCGACTGCACGTCGACCAGGTCCTGGTGGAGCATCTCGCGCTCGTCGTCGTCGAGGGGGGCCTCCTCGCCGGACTCGCCGGACTCGCCGGGCTGCTCTAGCTCATCGTCCATCGAGACATGGTATGCCGGAGCGAACCGCTCGCCGCCGTGGTCCCCTGTGACTAGGGCATTTAGTCATTTCTGTTCATTTCCTTCATCCACACATTGCCTCATCTTTGGGATATGCCGATCGCTGCCGATACACGCTCCATGAACAAGCTCAATTCGCCCGAATCGTCCCGTCCGGTCGTTCTGGTCGTCGACGACGATCCGGACCTTCGGATGCTGGCCGACATGCAGCTCGGAGAGGGCTTCGACGTGATCCAGGCCGAGAACGGCGAGCAGTGCGTCGAGAAGGCCGTCGCCGAGCAGCCCGACGTCATCCTGCTGGACATGATGATGCCCGGCATGAACGGGTCCGAGGTCCTAACCGCCCTTTCGGCCGACCCCATCACCAAGGACATCCCCGTCATCTTCCTCTCGGCTCTCGGGACCACCGAGGACCGGGTACGCGGTCTCGACAGCGGCGCGGTCGACTACATCGCCAAGCCTGCCGAGCCCACCGAGCTCGTAGCGCGTGTCGGCGCCGCGGCCCGGACCAAGGCGCGCCAGGAAGAGATCGCGGCCCGCACCTCCTCCGACTCCGTTACGCGGTTGCCGGACCGAAGCGCATTCGAACGGCGCCTTTCGCAAGAGATCTCGCGCTCCGAACGCAGCGGCTCACCTCTGTCGATCCTGATCATCGACGTCGACCAGCTGGAGGAAGTCAACGAGCAGCTGGGTCGGCCGGCCGGGGACAAGGTCCTCGCCGAGGTCGCGGAAGCGCTGAAGACAACGCTCCGCACCGCGGACATCCTGTATCGCTACGGCGGCGACGAGTTTGCCGCGATCCTGCCGGACACCGAACTTGGAACGGCATACCTTGCTGCGGAGCGCTGCCGCGAGGCCATGACCGAGGTCGAGGTCGCCGGCAGACCTACCGACGCCTCGGTCGGAGTCGCCCAGTTCTCGAACGGACGAGCCGCGGAAGAGGTCATCGCCCGCGCGGAGATCGCGTTGTTCCGGGCCAAAGAGTCCGGCGGCGGCCGTACGTGGAGAGCCGATGACCCTCGTCGCCACGGTTTGAACCCCGTCGCTCTATCCGAAGATCTGACCGAGCGCGAGTGGGACGTGTTGGTGCACCTGTCGCATCGTCGCACCGAGCAGGAGATCGCCCGCCGTCTGGGGATCTCGAGAGGCACGGTCAGGAGCCACAAGGCCCGCATCCGCCGGAAGCTTCACGTCTCGCCCGACATGCGCCTGTCCGACTTCGTGCGCACGAACTTCAGGGATCTCGTGAACAGACTCCCCGCGGACATCACCAAGTAGGACGATGGCCAGGCAGCAGCGCGTCCTCGTGGTCGACGACGAAGGCGACATCCGCGTCATCGTCGGACTCAATCTGGATCTCGCCGGGATGGAGTTCGGCGAGGCCAAGGATGGCGGAGAGGCTCTCGAGTTCCTTCGGAGTGGCGACTGGGACGCCTGCATCCTGGATCTCGCGATGCCCGACGTCGACGGGTTCGACGTCCTCAGAACGCTCCGCGACGAGGGGATCATCGACAGGATCGCAGTGATCGTCCTGTCGGCGAAGGGCAGCCCTACGGTGGCCCTAGAAGCGCTCGAGCTGGGAGCGCACGCACACCTGACGAAACCGTTCTCCCCCGCCGCCGTCGCACAGTCCGTCCAGGAGCTGATCGGGCTCAGCCCCGAGGAGCGACGCCAGCGCCGCGCGGAGATGATCGAGCGCGCCGGGGATCTGTCCCGACTCGGGATGCGAACCGTATGAGCACGACCCGCGTCCTGTTGATCGGCGGAGACGCCTCGATGTGGATCGGTCTGTCCTCCACGTTGGGCGGGTCGAGCTCGCAGATCTTCGTACCCAAGGAAACAGACGTGGAGAGCATCAGGGCGGCGGCGGCTCAGGTCGACGTCGTGATCGTCGTGCTGAACGGCGACGACGACGACCCGCACCAGCCACTCCACGTGATCGCCGCAGCCGGTCTCCAGAAGCGAACCATCGTGATGGCCGAGCCGGACGACCAGCGCGCCGCGGCCGAAGCCGTACTGATCGGTGTCGCCGGATTCGTCCAGCAGGGTTGCGACCCGAAGCAGCTCGCTTCCGCCATCCACCAGGTCGCGGCCCAGGGCGTCCTGTACGACTCCTCCGGCGCAGCCGAGCTGCACGCTCGCATGGAGCTCTCCCACAGCGGATCGTCGAACATCGCCGCCGCGAAGGCGCTCGCCTCGGCCCTGGAGCTCAAGGACACCTACACCGGCGGCCACGCCGAGCGGGTGACCCAGATGGCCATGCGCCTCGCCCGCGCCGCGATGCTCGAGGGGGCGCTACCCAGCGAGGCCCTCGAGGCCGCTTTCCTGTTGCACGACGTGGGCAAGATCGGGATACCGGAGTCGATCCTCAACAAGCCCGGCGGGCTCACCGATACGGAGCGCAGGGTCCTCCAGACCCATCCGATCCTCGGCGAGAAGGTCGTAGCCCCCCTGGGCTTCCCGGCCTGCGTACGAGAGGTCATACGACACCACCACGAGCGGTGGGACGGACACGGCTATCCCGACGGACTGGGCGGCCGCGAGATCCCGGCGGCGGCGCGCCTGTTCTCGATCGCCGACGTCATCGACGCGATGACCTCGGTACGGCCCTACCGCAAGCCGGTCAGCTTCCGCGCCGCCATCGAGGAGGTCATGAACAATGCCGGCGCGCAGTTCGACCCGGACCTGTGCGGGCTCGTCCCCGACACCTTCCTGGGCACCCAGGAAGAACTGAGAACCCCCTTCACCTCCTAGAACGTGCCGAGGTAGGCGTCGAGGATCTTCTCGCCGACGAAGATCGCGATCACGGTTCCCAGCGCCAGGAACGGCCCGAACGGCAATTGCGTCTTGCGATCGCCCTTGCTCGCCGCCAGCACGGCCACGCCGATGATCCCGCCGATCAGGAACGAGAGGAACATCGCGACGAGCGTTAGGCCGGCCCCGTCCAGATAGCCGAGGAACGTCCCCAGCGCGAAGGCGAGCTTGACGTCACCGAATCCCATCCCCGCCGGATACACATATGCAACGAGGAAGAAGAACCCTCCGAAGATGGCCGCGCCGATCGCCGCGTCGACCAAGCGATCGGCTTCTCCCGCGGCAAGGGCGGCGACGGTGAGCCCGATCCACCCCGCGATGAACAGCGGGAAGACGATCCTGTTCGGCAACAGCTTGTACTCGAGGTCGATGACGGTGAGGACGACGAGCGCCCAGAAGAACCCGGCGTACAGGAGGGCCTCGGCCGATACCTCGAATTTCGCGGCGGCACCGGCGAACAGCGCGCCGGTTGCAAGCTCGATCAAGGGATAGCGGATCGAGATGCGATTGCCGCAGTGCTTGCACCTGCCCCGCAGCACCACGTAGCTGAACACCGGGACGTTCTGGATCGCGCTGATCGTGTTGCCGCAGTTGGGACACTTGCTGCGACCCTTCGAGATCGATTCGTTGCGGGGCAGACGGTAGGCCACGGCCGTTGCGAAGCTTCCGAAGATGAGCCCGAGGACGCCGGCGGCGACGACGAAGAATGTCACGGGATCCAACTACAGACTCGCGGCGAGGAGATGGAAGCGTGGGCCGTCCACGTCCGGCTACTCCGGATCGCCGATGTGGTCTCGGATCCTTCCCAGAAGGGTCTCGGCCTCGAAGGGCTTCATGATCACGTTGTCCGGCCCCAACGTGTCGTCGAACATCTCGTGCGCGTCGGGCTTGCCGGTGACGACGATGATCGGGATGCCGGTAGTGGTCGGGTGCCGCTTCATCTCGTCGAACATGCGCCCCCCGGAGACGTCGGGCATCATCAGGTCGAGGAGGATCAGGTCGGGCTTGCGGAACTCGGCCTTGGCGAGACCCTCCAGGCCGTCGCGCGCCTCCATCACGTCGTAGCCCTGCTGCTCGAGGATGAACTTCTCGAGCTCCCGGACGGCCTCCTCGTCCTCCACGATCAGGATCGTCTTCGCCATGCCGGGAAAGTTACCAGCTAGGCCAATGGTTCCTCAGGGTTTGGGGCTAGGCTCCCGGGATGCGCAACGTGATGATCGCGGACGACGACAAGGACCTCCGCTACATGCTGAAGTACCTCATCGAGTCCACGACCAACTTCGCCGTGGTCGCCGAGGCGGGCACCGGCGAGGAGGCCATCGCCATGTGCGAGAAGCATCAGCCGGACCTGGTGATCATGGACGTGCAGATGCCGGTCATGGACGGGATCGAGGCCACGAGGCGGATCAAGGACCGGTGGCCGCGCGTCTACGTGCTGGGGCTCACCGCGTTCAGCGACTATCCCGAGACGATGCTCGGCGCGGGGGCCGACAAGTGCCTGCTGAAGACCGAGAGCTACGGCTCGCTGACGAACCTGATGGAACGGATAAGGGACGAGGCCGAAACCGGCACGGCGCACTACTAGCGCACCGTCACTCCCAAAGACCCCTGATCGGGGCCCGAGGTGGTCGCCTCCCCATCACCGCCTCGGCCATCGCGACGACTCGGATGGTCGCCTCGACGTCGTGGACGCGCACGATCGCGGCGCCGTTCGCCACCGCCAGCGCTACCAGCGCGAGAGTGCCCTCGAGACGTTCCTCGAGGGGAAGGTCGAGGGTCTCGCCGACGACGTCCTTTCGCGACGGAGCCACCAAGACCGGGTAGCCGAACGCGACCTGCTCGGGCAGACGCCGCATCAGCTCGAGGGAGTGATAGGTGGTCTTGCCGAAGTCCAGTCCGTTGTCGACGACGAGCGCGTCGGCGGGCATCCCTTGTTCCGTTGCCACCTCGATCAGCCGGCTCCAGGTCTGCAACACGTCGTCCACCACGTCGCCGTAGCGCGGGTTGCGAGGCCTGCCGCGTATCTGCGCGCCGTTGTGCATCAGGATCAGGCGCGCACCGGCGTCCGCGCAGACCGCGGCAAGCGAGGGGTCGGCGAGCCCGGTGACGTCGTTGACGATGGTCGCCCCCGCTGCCAGCGCGCTCCGCGCGACGACCGGCCGCGCCGTCTCCACCGAGATGTCGAGGTCGTCCGGCACCTCTGCCCGGATGGCCTCGATCAACGGTACGACGCGGTCGAGCTCCTCGGCCTCGGCAACCTCCCCGCCGGGCCCCGCTTTTACGCCGCCGACGTCGACGATGTCGGCGCCGGCCTCGACCATCGCCAGCGCATGCTTGCGCGCGTCCTCGAGAGAGGTGCGCCCGCCGTCGTAGAAGGAGTCGGGCGTTCGGTTGAGGATGCCCATGACGAGACAGCGGTCAGTGGACACGCTCGTCGCTCCGCGTCTCGGGTCGTTCGCGCCGGGAGATCGAGACCATGAGGATCCCGATAAGGATCGCGAGGCCGCCGGGGTAGACGAGCAGGGAAGGGACCTCGTCGAACAACAGCCATGCCAGCGCTATCGCGATCGGTGGCTCGGCCATGACCGCCGCGTAGATCGTCGTGGCGTCGATGTCCTTGACCACGTAGTTCAGGACGGTGTGGCCGAGGATCTGCGGGCCCAGCACCATGCCAAGGATCGCTATCCACGTCTGGGCCGAGTATCCGAACAGATCCACCCCCGCGATCAGGCACACCGGCAGCAAGAGGACCGCGCCGGCCCCATACGTGATCACGGAGTACTCGACGATGCCAAGCTTCTGCCGGGAGATCTGTCCCGCCAGCGCGTAACCGGCGACGACGATCGCACCGATCAGCGCGAGAGCATCGCCGGAGAAGGACGCCTTACCGCCGCTGGTGCCCGACGCAGCGATGAGAGCGGTGCCTCCAAGCGCCAAGGCGATCCCGGCCCAGACCGCAAGGCCCATGCGCTCTTTGAGGAAGAAACGGGCACCGAATGCGACGAATACCGGGGCGGTGCACACCAGCAACACCGAGTTCGCGACACTCGTCAGTTCGAGAGATGTGATCCAGGTCGCGAAGTGCAGCGCCAGGAACAATCCGGCCAGCAGGGGAAGGATCCAATCGTTGCGCTGCAGCTTGCCGAACCCTCCCCGGCCGAACGGGGCGAGCAGCGCGGCCCCCGCGGCACAGCGCCAGAACGACAGGGCCAGAGGGTGAGCCTCCTGCGCGTACCGGATGATGATCGCCGATACACCCACGGCGAAAACCGCGATCACAAGAAGCGACCACGCCACCCACATGGTGCCGGCAGCCCGCGCTGGAGAAAGGGTCGTTTCGGCCATGCGTCTACCCTAAGGTGGTGGACACGCCTCAGATCGCGGTCGGCGCCGTGGTGATCCGGAACGGTGCGTTGCTGATGGTGCAGCGCGCGCAGGAGCCGGCCAGCGGTCTCTGGTCGGTTCCCGGAGGACGCGTCGAGAAGGGCGAATACCTCAACGCAGCCGTCGCACGCGAAGTGCGCGAGGAAACCGGGTTAGACGTGGAGGTCGAGGAGCTGCTGGGGATCCTCGAGGTCGTAGGCGATCCTCACTACGTGATCCTCGATTTCGTTGCAACCACGACCGGTGCGCAAGAGCCGCGCGCCGGTGACGACGTGGGGGCCGCGCGCTGGGTGCCTCTCGACGAGGTGCAGACGCTCGAGTGCACGCCGCGCTTCCTCGAAACCATGCGCGGCTGGGGCGTCGAGGTCTAGCTCAGGGTCGACTCTCCCCCGCACTCTTTATGCGATTCCGGTTGTTATGGAACGCTAGATGCACAAGGAGTGGATCTAGCAGAGGAAGAGGGCTACCAGGTCGTTCTCGTAGACCGGCTGGCCCGGGATCGGGTCGGTATCGACGACCGTTCGCGCACCTTCTCCGCATGGGGTCTCGATGCGCACACGCAAACCGAGTCCCTCGAGCTGGGAGCGCGCCGAGTCCACGTCCTGGCCGCGTACGTCCGGCATCTGGAGCCGCTCGAACTCGGGCCCTATGGAGACGTAGACCTCGACCTTGCTGCCCTCGCCGATGATGTCGGTGGCCTCCGGCGAGGTCGCGATGACGAACCCTTCCTTCACGTCGTCCGAGTAGGCGTCGACGGCCACCGGAGCGAAGCCGGCGTCCTCCAGTCGCGCGAGGGCCTTGCCCTGGGGCAGTCCCGAGACGTCCGGCACCTCCAGCGGCTGCGGGCCCTTGCTGATCACCAGGTCGATCTCGCTCCCGATGACGACCTTGCCCCGGGCCTCACTCTGTTCGATGACGGTTCCCTCGGGCTCCAGCGAATACCGGTTGGTGGTCGTGCCGAGGAAGAGATCCTTGGCCTCGAGCCTGGTCGTCGCCGCCTCGAGGTCCAACCCGACCAGACTCGGAAGCTTGACCTTGGGGGGCCCGAGGGAGATCACAAGCTCGATCGTGGAGCCTTCCTCGAGCTCGCCCGTCGCCGGCGACTGCTCGATCACGAGGCCCTTCGCGATAGACATGTGGTGCTCGCGGCCGACCCCGAGGACCTCCAGCCCCACGCTCTGAGCGCGCCTTTCGGCGGTGTCGCGCGCCAGACCCTCCAGATCGGGCACGGAGACCATCTGAGGCATCACGAACTGGTTCACGGCCCCTGCGGTGCCGGCAAGCAAGATCAATATCAGCAGCGCGGCGAAGAACGTCTTCAGTCGCGGTCGGCGGATCCTCCGATGGCGCCTTGGCGTCATGTGCGAGGTCATGTCGGAGTCGACCAACGCGATCTCCCCGGTTTCGTGATCGAGGAGCGTCTCCAGTCCCGGCGCGTCGCCCAAGAGCTCGGTCGAGATGCGACGCAAGGCGCCGGCCATCTCGGACGCGCCGGAGAAACGATCCACCGGGTCCAACGCGCACGCGCGGAGAACGATGTCGTCCAGCTCGGACGGGATGTTCTTGTCCCACGACGACGGCGGGCGCGGTGGCTCGTGAGCACGGCGCTGCAGCAGCTCGCCGCCGGCGCCCTGGAGCGGAGGGAGACCCGTCAGCAGCTCGGAGAGGACCGCTCCCGCAGCCCAGAGGTCGGAGGCCGCGGTGGCATCGAGGCCGCGCGCTTGCTCCGGCGACAGGTATCGCAACGTGCCCGGGATCATGCCTCCGGGGCTCGTCCGATCCGCGTCGGCAACGATGGCGATCCCGAAGTCTGCGACCTTCACCTCGCCTGCGCGGTTCAGAAGGATGTTCTCCGGCTTGACATCGCGATGAACCAGGCCCTTGGCATGGGCCACGTGCAGCGCGTCGCACACGCTCGCGACGATCTCGACCGCTTGGCGAGGCGCCAGGTTCCCACGCGCCACGAGAACGTCGCGGAGGTCCGTGCCCGACACGTACTCCATCACCATGTAGTAGGTCCGCTCTCCTTCGCAGCCCCAGTCGTGAACACCAACGATGTTTGGATGGGTCAAGCGGGCGGCCGCGCGCGCCTCCGCGCGGAAGCGTTCGACGAGAGCCGGATCGGAGGCCAGCGAGGGTTGGAGGATCTTCACCGCAACCGAGCGGTCGAGCAGGAGGTCGTGGCCGCGGTAGACCTCGCCCATGCCCCCGCCGGCCACGCGCGCTACCAGACGGTAACGGTGCGACAGGGTCTCCCCAACCAGATCGCGCATCACCTTCATCGGCGTCTACCTCCGGGACTCAACCGTCACCCGCCGCCGTGTTGACGGAGGTGGTACTCGAACCTGTTCTCGAGGATCGTCAGCGCGCGCGCCGCGCTCGCGGCTTGACCGGCTGCCGCCGATGCCTCGGATGCCGCGGCCTCGTTGCCGTCCTTGACCTCGGTCAGGGCCTCGCGCAGCTTGGCAAGCGACGACCACAGCCGCTGGGTCACCGTGTCGAGACGCCGGGCGACGTCCCCTCGCTCCGACCGCATCTCGGACAGTTCCCGTTCCAGCTCGGCGGCCCTCTCCTCGAGAAGGTCCACGGCGCGCATGGAGTCGGACGCGAGCTTCCGGGCCTCCTCGTCCTTCAGAGCGCCGGTCGGAGAGCCCTCGTCCCCGCACGCTCCGAGCGCGAGGATCAGGAGCAGCGTCGCTAGGGCCCGCTTCATGGTTCGAATCGTCACACGAGCCTCCCCGGCCCCTTCGGCTTTCAGGTGGCGTTTCTAATCTCAGAAGTTAACAGAAATCACAGAAGTAACACAG
>DATFFR010000082.1:0-3088 GCA_035249925.1 Actinomycetota bacterium | reverse complement strand
CGGGCCAGCTGCGGAACCATGCGGCGATGAGGGTCCGTGTCTCGCTGTCGAGGTTCGGCACCGCCTCGATCACCACCAGAGCGGACAAGAGATCGGGCCGGGTGGCGGCGACCATGAGTGCGATATCGCCGCCGAACGACTGGCCGACGAGGCACACCGCCCCCAGGTCGAGCGACTCCAAGACTCCCATCGCGTCGGCGGCGAAGGACCGGCGCGCGAGGTCGTCGGGCTTGTCGCTCCCCCCATGTCCGCGCAGATCGAGCGCGACGACCCTGTGCCTCCGGGACAGATCGGCGGCGACCTCCGACCACTCCGATGCACGGCCCGCAAGTCCATGCAGGATCAGAACCGGCAACCCCCGGCCGCCGAAGTCCACCAGGCGCAGGCGGATATCCCGAAGATCCAGGAACCTCTCGACCGCCACGGGAAGGAACGGGTTAGGCGCTGAGGTTAGCGAGCAGCGACGACACGTCGGGGCTCTTGTCGAAGAGATCCTGAACGTGGGCTTTGGTCCCTCGCGTCGGCTCCATGGTCGGCACCTTGCGCAGAGGCTCGTCGCCCGAGTCGAAGATCAGCGCGTCCCAGGACGCGGCGACGATCGAGTCCGAGAAACGACGCAGGCATTCGCCGCGGAAGTAGGCGCGCGTGTCCTCGGGCGGGTGATCGACGGCATGCGCGATCTCGTCGTCGGTGACGAGGCGGTCCATCTTGCCGTTGCTCACGAGCTTCCAGTAAAGCCCTCGGCCCCGTTGCACGTCGTGGTATTGGAGATCGATCAACTTCAGCTTCGAGTGATCCCATGAGAGGTCGTCGCGCGCGCGGTACGCCTCGCAGAGCTTTAGCTTGGCGACCCAGTCGAGCTTCGTGCCGAGCGACATCGGATCGGTCTCGAGCCCTTCGAGCGTCGACTCCCAGTGCTCGAGCACGTCGGGAGTGCCCGAGTCGGTCTCGTTGTCCTGGGCGTACTTCTTCGCCAGCTTGAGGTACTCCCACTGGAGCTCGACCGCGGTTAGCTTCCGACCGTCACCGAGCTCGAAGGTCGCCCGGCAGGTCGGATCGTGCGAGACGGCCTTCATCGAGCGGACCGGCTGTGCGAGCGAGAAGTCGTCGACGATGAAGTCGTCCTCGATCATCCGCAACAGGACCGCGGTGGCGCCAAGCTTGAGGTACGTCGGCAGCTCGGCCATGTTCGCGTCGCCGACGATGACGTGAAGCCGGCGGTACCGCTCGGGATCGGCGTGCGGCTCGTCGCGCGTGTTGATGATCGGGCGCTTGAAGGTGGTCTCGAGCCCGACCTCGACCTCGAAGAAGTCGGCGCGCTGCGAGATCTGGAAATCGACCGGATCGGCCCCGTTCTCGGCCCCCACCTTGCCTGCCCCGGTGTAGACCTGCCGGCTGACGAAGAAGGGCGTCAGGTGCTTGACGAGATTGGGGAAAGGCACCTCGCGGTCGACGAGGTAGTTCTCGTGGCAGCCGTAGCTGTTGCCCTTGCCGTCCGAGTTGTTCTTGTAGATGAAGACGCGCTCGCCCTCACGGAGCAGCGGTTGGGCCGCCGCGATCGAATCCTCGAGGATCTTCTCCCCCGCCTTGTCCCAGATGACCCCGGCGCGGGCGTTGGAGCATTCCGGGCTCGAGTACTCGGGATGTGCGTGATCGACGTAGTAGCGCGAACCGTTGGGCAGGATGATGTTGACCAGACCCGATTCGTCCTCGACCACCACATCTGGCTGCGGCCGTTCGAAACCGCGGGCATCGCGCAGGGGGCTCTCTTCCTCGTAGTCCCACCGCACCCGCTTGAACGCAGGCTTCGCGTAGGCGTTGATCAGTAAAGAAGAGGTCAGGATGGGGTTGAAGTCGGCGCCGCCGCGCACCGAGATGCCGTACTCGGTCTCGATGCCACAGATCTTCGGTATGGCCATAGGGGGAGGGTACGCCGCCTGAGACCCCTCGTGCCGCAGGGTCTAGAGGTATTGCCCCGTCTGGACCCGCTCGACCTGACGTCCGCCGTCGCCCTCGCTCGTCTCGCCGACCAGCGTCCGGATGTACACGATCCGCTCGCCCTTCTTGCCGGAGATGCGAGCCCAGTCGTCCGGGTTCGTGGTGTTCGGCAGGTCCTGGTTCTCCTTGTACTCCTGGTGGATCGCCTCGATCAGGTCGCGCTCGCTGATGCCCTTGTCCTCGCCGGCGATCACGCGCTTGATGGCGGTCTTCTTGGCGCGGCGGACGATGTTCTCGATCATGGCGCCGGACGAGAAGTCCTTGAAGTAGAGCTCCTCCTTCTCGCCGTTGGCGTAGGTGACCTCGAGGAATCGGTTGTCGTCGTCGGTCGAGTACATCTTCGCCACGGTGGCGTCGATGATCTCGTCGATCGCTTTCTCGGGCGAGCCGCTCCGCTCGACGGCAGAGGCGGCCACCGGCAACCGGGCGGTGAGGTACTTCGAGAAGATCGAACGAGCGGCCTTCTCGTCCGGACGCTCGATCTTGATCTTCACGTCCAGCCGACCGGGACGAAGGATCGCGGGGTCGATCAGGTCTTCCCGGTTCGAAGCGCCCACGACGATGACGTTCTTGAGCGTCTCCACGCCGTCGATCTCGGCAAGCAGCTGTGGAACGATCGTCGACTCGATATCGCTCGAGATCCCGGAGCCGCGCGTGCGGAAGAGCGAGTCCATCTCGTCGAAGAAGACGATGATGGGCACGCCCTCCTCGGACTTCTCTTTGGCGCGCTGGAAGATCATCCGGATCTGACGTTCGGTCTCTCCGACGTACTTGTTCAGGAGCTCCGGCCCCTTGATGTTCAAGAAGTAGGAGCGGTGGGTCTTCTGTCCCAGCTTGGCTGCGATCTGCTTGGCCAGCGAGTTCGCGACGGCCTTCGCGACCAGGGTCTTTCCGCAGCCGGGTGGTCCGTACAGCAGGATCCCCTTCGGTGGCTCGAGCTCGTGCTCGGTGAACAGATCCTTGTGGAGGAAGGGGAGCTCGACCGCGTCGCGGATCTCCTCGATCTGCTCGTCCAGCCCGCCGATGTCGTCGTAAGAGATATCGGGCACCTCTTCGAGGATCAGCTCCTCGACCTCGGGCTTGGGGAGTT
>DATFFR010000081.1:0-2304 GCA_035249925.1 Actinomycetota bacterium | reverse complement strand
ACGAGGGCGCCAAGGGCGTGTCGGCTTTCATCGTGGAGAAAGGGACCGACGGCTTCGGGGGCTCCAAGAAGGAAGACAAGATGGGGTGGCGATCGTCGCCGACGTGGATGCTTCAGCTGGACGACGCACAGGTGCCGGCCGGACGTCTGGTGGGGGAGGAGGGCCAGGGGTTCCGGATAGCGCTGGCGTCCCTGGACTCGGGGCGCCTCGGCATCGCCGCATGCTCGATCGGCGTAGCCCAAGCTGCACTCGACGAGGCCCTTCGTTTCACCTCAGAGCGGGAACAGTTCGGTCGCCCGGTCAACCAGAACCAGGGTCTGCAATTCATGCTGGCCGACATGTCCACATCGATCGAGGCGGGGCGCGCTCTTTACCGGCACGCCGCGCGCCTTCGCGACGCCGGCGAGGACTACTCGATCGCGGCCGCGCAGGCCAAACTCTTCTGCTCGGATGTGGCCATGAAGGTGACGACCGATGCCGTGCAACTGCACGGGGGCTACGGATACATCACCGAGTACCCGGTCGAGCGCTACATGCGCGAGGCCAAGGCGCTCCAGATAGTCGAGGGAACGAACCAGATCCAACGACTGGTCATCGGTCGCCGCCTGACCAAGCCGTCCTAGCGCTCGGAACTTACGTAACAGAGCACTAGCTTCTGCCTCGAAAGAACCAGGCCAGAAACCCCCCGGCAAGGCCCTAGCCCGGCGATGCTCGCGGTGCCAGCATCGGGGGAAGTAGGGACCGAAGCACCGGGGGCGTCATGGTTCGCAGACACCGGCCCACCGCACGTGGCACGAGTTCCCGAAGGGGTACCGGGCGGCTCACGTTTCTGCGCGCCTGCTGCGGAGTGATCCTGGTGCTCCCGATGCTTGGCCCCGGTCCGGCCGCGGCGCAGGGCGCACCAACGATCGAGGCGTTTCCGCGCTTCGACAGCGTAGAGGCCCTGGGGTTCCCCGCGGATTCGACCTTGACGCTGACGATCTTCGACGACGCGACGCCGGTCTTCGGCCCCCTGATCGAACAAGCCGATCCGTCCGGGAATCACTTCTTCGGCCTCGACCTCGGCGACGAGATCTTCGATCTCGTCGCCGGTCACCTGGTGCGCGTGAGCGACGGAACCACCACCAGGGAGGTGACGGTCGAGCCGCTGAGCATCGACCTCGTCGACCTCGAGCTCGAACGGGTCACCGGCACCGCGACGAGTGGCGCGACCATTGAGATCTCGACCTTCGACGAAGCCGGCGTCCACGAGTCCGAGTTCCAAGAGGTCACCGCGGGCTCTGACGGCAAGTGGGAGGCGACCTTCACCCAGCTCACGACGACGACGCGCGTCCATACGAGGATCATCGACACCGAAGGTGACCGAACGGCAGTGGACAGGCTGCCACCCCGGATCGCCGTCACGATTGCCGGTTACCAGCTCGGCGACAGCGTGTGCGCCGGTGAGTTCACGCCGGGCACGCTCGTGACCCTCGAGCTGGTCGAGGACGGCGGAGCGGGGCGCACGATCTTCGCGGGGACGCTCCCCGCCGACGACAACGGCGAGCTCTGTCTCGGGATCCCCGGCGACTTTCCCGTGGTACCCGGCACGTTCGTGCGCGCCTCCGACGGCGTCTACGCGACGGAGCTCCTGGTTCCCGAAGTGACCCTCGACGTCATCGACCCCTTCAACGAGGTCGTCTCCGGGACGGCCGCGCCCGGCACGACGTTGAACATCTTCCTTGACGGGATCTCCCTCGACGAGGCCGACTCGCTCGTGCAGGCGGACGCGATCACCGGCGAGTGGACCAAGGACCTCGAGGGCATCGTCGACATCACGTTCGAAACCGGCGCCACCGCGTACTACTTGGATGCCGAAGGCGACAACGCGCGCGCCGAGAAGGCCTCTCGCTTCATCGACGTGGATCCGACCTATGGCCTGGTGCGCGCCAGCAACTTCGCCGCGAACTCGAACGTCACCTTCGAGGTCTGGGACGGACCCCGGGCTACCGGGACGCGCCTGGAGCAGGTGTCGGTTGCAGACGACGGCTTCGGCAACGCCCAGCACGAGACGAGCGTTCCTCTATCCGGGGGAATGGTGGTCGTCGCGACGGATGGGCTCGGCGAACGCAGCGTGATCCTTCCCGACATCACTATCGACGCCGTCGATCCCGTCGCCGATACTGCCTCGGGCACCGCGGAACCTCTGGCCGAGCTCGGCGTGGCGAGCCATTGCGGTTTGACCGAGCAGGGCGTTGCCGCGGACGGAGATGGAGACTGGGCCAGCGATTACGGAGGCGACTTCCGCCACGCGGCCTTTGTGTG
>DATFFR010000080.1:0-12929 GCA_035249925.1 Actinomycetota bacterium | reverse complement strand
CGACGACGAGCAGGTGGCGCTGGACTGGGCCAACGGTGTCAAGTACGGGCTCGCCTCCAGTGTCTGGACGAAGGACCACGCCCGGGCGATGCGCATGGCCAAGTACCTCGATTACGGAGCGGTCTGGATCAACACCCACATCCCGCTGGTGGCGGAGATGCCGCACGGCGGCTTCAAGCACTCGGGTTACGGGAAGGATCTCTCCATGTACGGGTTCGAGGACTACACCCGCATCAAGCACGTCATGACGAACCTAGAAGCCTGACCGTTCTGTGCTAACTCGGGGGGTCCATGGGCCCCCCGAGCGACATCAAAGGGGTGACCGATGGCCGAGACGAAGAAGTTCCTGGTCGCGGGGGAGTGGCGCGGCGGCAACGACTCCTTCACGGTAAAGAGTCCATTCGACTCGGTGCAGGTCGCCGTCGTCGCCTCGCCCTCGAAGAGCGATGTCGAGGACGCCGTCGCAGCGGCGGCAGCCGCGTTCGACGAGACCCGCAAGCTGCCGATCCACGCGCGCGCCGGCGCTCTGGACCACATCTCGGCCCGGTTGAAAGAACGAACCGACGAGGTCGCAGAGGTGATCGCACGGGAGGGCGGCAAACCGCTCAAGTGGGCGAAGGTCGAGGCCGCGCGCGCGGTGTCCACCTTCAGGTGGGCGGCCGAGGAATGCAGGCGGTGGGGCGGCGAATTGATGCGCCTCGACACCGAGGAGTCGCTCGGCTCTCGCGTCGGGGTCATCCGTCACTTCCCACTCGGCCCGGTGCTGGCCATCACACCGTTCAACTTCCCGGTCAACCTGGTGGCGCACAAGATGGCGCCGGCGCTCGCGGTCGGAGCCCCCATCGTCGTCAAACCGGCGACCAAGACGCCGCTCGGCGCGCTACTGCTGGGCGAGCTGTTCCTCGAGACCGACCTGCCCCCGGGGATGCTCTCGGTACTGCCGATCGGCGGCGCCGAGGCGGGCGAGCTGGCCAAGGACGAGCGCTTCAAGAAGATCTCGTTCACCGGCTCGTCTCAGGTCGGCTGGGACCTGCGGGCCGCGGACCCCAAGAAGGCGGTGACCCTGGAGCTCGGCGGCAACGCCGGTGTGATCGTCCACTCGGACGGCGACCTGGACGCCGCAGCCCAGCGCATCGCGTTCGGCGGCTACTACCAGGCCGGGCAGTCGTGCATCTCGGTACAGCGGGTGCTGGTCCACGACGACGTCGCCGACGCGTTCACTACGAAGCTCGTCGAGGAGGTCGGCAAGCTGAAGACCGGCGACCCCATGGATCCGGAGACCGACGTCGGGCCCCTCATCGATCACGATTCGCTCGAACGCGTCTCGGCGTGGGTCGACGAGGCCGTGCAGGGTGGTGCCGAGGTCCTGATCGGGGCCAAGCGAGAAGACCCCTTCTACATGCCCACGGTGCTGGCGCGCACGAAAACGGACATGAAGGTCCGGCAGGAGGAGATATTCGGCCCGGTCGTCACCCTCGAGACGTACTCGGACTTCGACGACGCGATAGAACGCGTGAACGAGACCCGCTACGGGCTCCAAGCCGGCATCTTCACGCGCGACATCGAGCGTCTGATGATCGCCCACCGCGACATCGTGGTCGGCGGTGTCATCGCAAACGACATCTCGGCGTTCCGCGCGGATCAGATGCCGTACGGCGGAAGCAAGGACTCGGGGATCGGACGCGAGGGCCTGCGTTACGCGATGGAGGAGATGACCGAGCCCCGCATCCTCGTGTTGAGCAACGTGCCCCTCTAGGTCGAGGATCACCGTGGCGGTCGCGGCTCTCTACGACATCCACGGCAACCTGCCCGCGCTCGAGGCGGTTCTCACCGAGATCGATGCCCTGGGCGTGGACGCGGTCGTGGTCGGAGGCGACGTCCTGTGGGGCCCGATGTCGGTAGAGGCCCTCGACGTCCTGTTGGGCCTCGATCCCGACACGTTTTTCATCCGCGGCAACGCCGACCGAGAGGTGGTGGACGGGACCAACACCGACGACTGGACCGGCGGCGAAGATTGGATAGCCGAGGTGACGCGCTGGTGTGCGGACCAGATGACCCGCGACCAGCGCGAGATCGTCGCGGCCTGGCCGGAGACCGTGCGGCTCGAGGCCGCCGGAGCGTTCTTCTGCCATGGATCGCCTCGCAGCGACGAGGAGAAGATCACCACGGCGACCGGCGATGACGAGCTCGGGACGATGCTGACAGGGGTAATCGATCCGTTGGTGGTGTGTGGCCATACCCACATGCAGTTCGATCGCCGCGTCGGAGAGCAGCGCGTGGTGAACGCCGGCAGCGTCGGGATGCCTTACGAAGGAAGGCGGGGCGCTTTTTGGGCGCTGATCGATCACGACGTCGAGTTGCGCCGCACGGACTACGACTTCGATACGACCGCGGCCATGATCCTCAGATCGGAGTGTCCCTCCGCCGAGGAGTTCGCACGCGCGGTGCTGGCTCCGCTCAGTCGCGAAGCCGCGCTCGAGGCCTTCAGCGGATGAAACGACCGTGGGCCTACGCGTGGACGTCGCCATGGTCACTGGTGGGCTTCGTTCTCAGCCTGTTCTTCCGGCGGCGCTACGTGACGCGGGGGATCGTGCTCGCCGAGGGGGCCGGTTGGCCCGCACGGTTGGGCTGGCCCTATCGCGCGATCACCTTCGGTCACGTCGTACTGGCGACCGAGGAGCTGGACGAGGAGACGATCAGACACGAGCTGGTGCACGTGCACCAGTACGAGAGGTGGGGGCCGTTCTTCATCCCGGTCTATCTGATCGCCTCGGTCGTGACGCGCCTGAGGGGCGGCCACCACTACCGGGATAACCCTTTCGAAGTCGCAGCGCGCCGCACCGTGCCGACGAGGAAGTAACGGGATCCGCCGCCGTGCCGCAGGGCCCGACGCGCGCTTTGGGATCTAACAGGGCACGCATGCCTCGTTTTCCACCAAAGCCGTCCTGTTGTGACGGGACCTTCCTGGCCGGTGCTTAGGGGACGGGGCCGGGCGAGGTGTGGACGAATAGCAGCGGGCCCTCGGCGCGCGCGCGTGCGTGCGCGACCAGCGATGCGAAGGCCTTCGCCGCGTAGGTCCCGTCCAGTTCGAGCCCATCGGATCGGGCCAGCGCGGCCGCCTCGAGCGAGGCAGGGTTCGGGTCTCCATATCCGGGTTTTACGAAGCGGTCGTCTGCCTCGAGCGGCGAGAGGGGAGCCGACTCGAGGCCCGCAGCGACGCGAAGTGCCGCGATCCTTCGGCGCACCAAGCCGACGGTCCCGTACGGACGAGGAGTAACGCGTACGCAGACCAGGGGGACGTGCAACCCGCCCGCGGCCATGCCGAGAGCGACTCCGGCCGCGGTTCCGGCGGTGCCGACGGCTACGAACGCGCGTCGGGGCTCGGGCAGCGACCCGTCGAGTACGGCCGCGGCGATCTCCCGTCCGGTTCCCAGCGTTCCGAGATCTCCCTCGGTGCCGGACCCTCCGGCCGGCAGCAACCGTGCTCCGCCCCGATCGGGCGCGTACCGCGACCGAAGCACATAGAGCGGGAGAAGCGCGCGTGGGATCGCATGCACCCTCACTGCGCAGCGCTCGTAGAGCGCACGGAAAGCGTGCGGAACCGGGCCGGCCAAGCTCACCTCCGCGTGGAAACCCTCTTTCGACGCGTGATAGACGAACGCACCGACCCAGTTCGAGGTCCCGAGCCCGAACGCACCAAGTCTCCGGATCCCGTCCTCGCGAGCGCGGCCGAGGATGTACTCGAGCTTCCGTACCTTGTTCCCTCCCCAGGTCCCGCACTCCTCCTCGAGCTTGGCCCACACGTCGACGGCCAGTGCGGTCGAAACCGCGTCCAGTTTTCGAACCGGCGTGGGCCAGGCTCCGAGCTCGTAACGCGGGAGGTGCGACACCGCGGCATCGTAGGCTGCCGATCCGAGAGGAGGCCGCGTGGCGCTACAGGAAGACACCAGGGACCTGCGGAAGCTCGCCGACGTCGACCCCGACTCGATCCTGGAACGCCTCAACCAGTCGATCACCCGCAAGATGCCGACCTACGCGGACCTCTACCGGCGCTGGGAACGTCTGAACTGGGCCGTATCGGATCTGGACTTCAGCGAGGACCGCGCCCACTGGCTGGAGCTTCCGGCCGAGACGAAGGAGCGGCTGCTGTGGACGCTCGCCGCGTTCTACGTGGCCGAGCAGCGGGTCGCGGCAACGCTGACGCCCTACGTCACCGCGGCCCCCAAGCTGGAGCAGAAGGTTTTCCTGGCGACTCAATGCGTCGACGAGGCCCGGCACGCGGTCTTCTTCGACCGCTGGTTCCAGGAGGTCGTCGCGGCCGGCGACGGCGATCTCTCGCGGCGCCTGCGCTCGTCCAGGCAGTGGGTCGGCCCCGGATTCGCACCCCTCTTCGACGAGTACCTCGAGGACGTCACCGATCGTCTGCGACGACACCCCCACGATCTGGCTCAGTTCGCGAAGGCCATGGCCGTGTATCACATCGTCATCGAGGGTGTTCTCGCTCTGACCGGTCAGAAGTTCATCCTGGCGTGGGCGCGCGACAACCAGATCCTGCCCGGTTTCCGCGCCGGCTTCACCGCGGTGGCGCGCGACGAGTCCCGGCACGTCGCGTTCGGAGCGCGGGTGATCAGGGACCTGCTCGACGAGGATCCGGGCCTGCTCGTTCCGATCCATGAGGGCATCCGAGAAGCACTGCAGCTGGGCACAGCCCTGTATCAACCGCCCGGCGGCGACGTGACCTATACCAGCGCCTTCGGTTACTCGCTTGGTGACCTGTTCCAGTTCGGAGGAGTCCAGCTGGAGAAGAAGATGCGCGCGATAGGCATGCCGGTGCCCCAGGTCGAGATCTTTGCTCCGCCTATCGAGACCGAGTGGCCTCCACCCGGAGGGGGACTCATCCCGTCGGATCCAAGACAGTGGGTGACGCGTTCCCTGGTGAAGACGATGGCGCGTACGACGGGCAGCATGGCGCCCGGGCTGTCGATGATGATGCTCCACTTGGCCTTCGTCCCGAAGGCAGCAGAGGGAGTGGACGCGGTCTTCCGCTTCGAGTTGAGCGGCCGCGGCGGTGGAACCTTCACGGTCGTGATCAGGGACGGCGCGTGCCGCGTCGCGGTCGGCGCGGTCGACCGCGAGCCAGACGTCATCTACCAGTTGGCCGCGACTGACTGGGTGGAGATGAGCGCGGGGTCGGTCACGGGGGACGAAGCCGTGCTCCTGGGACGCCTGCGCATAACGGGCGACCCGATCCTCGGCCGCCGCTTCAACGAGTTCTTCGCTCCACCGGGCGATCCGCCCGTGCGGGCCGCGTCGCGGCCCCGCGTGTCGGGCAACGGTCAGCGCGATCGTCTGGTCGACCGGGTGCTTCGCAGGCGCCCGGCAGCTTGACCCCGGGCCCGGCGCGGCCCAAATACTCCGCGGAAACGACCTGCCGGGTGGGTTTGACGGAACATTTCGCAGGCAGCGATGCCGGACGCGAAACGGCCCCCGGGTGGAAGGGGGGCCGAGTCGCTTTGTCGGGAACCGGGCGGTCGCGGGTCCGGCCGGTTCCTTGTGGGGAAAGCTTTAGAGCGTGGTGGTCGTCCTTCCGTACGTCATCTTCCGGTAGAGGAAGAGCAGCAACATCGCTACCAGGATCGAGCCGATCCATGCGACACCTTCGTTCGGGCCGAACAGTGCCGCCCACAGGTATCCGCCGATGATGGCTCCAACGATGCCGACTACGATGGTGCCGAGGATCCCGATCGGGTCCCTGCCTGGGAGCAACAGACGAGCCAGTACTCCGACGATCAAACCGACGATTATGAAAACGATGATCTCTCCCACAGTTCCTCCTTGGGCTTCCAACTCTGGAAGTGCATCGGGTAGATACCCTGGGAGAAACCCCCTAAACCCAGCGGGGTCTTACGGAAGCGCTACGTAGTCAACGGGAGGTAGCAATGTCCGATTCGTCACCACTCGGGAAGGTCCCGCGCGCGTCGGCATTCGACGACCGCGTCTGTGTCGTAACGGGTGCATCGAGCGGGCTGGGTCGTCGGACGGCGCTGGACCTCGCGGCCGCGGGTGCAAAGGTTTGTGTCGCGGCGCGCCGGCAGGAACGGCTCGAGTCGCTCGTCGCGGAGATGGGCGGCGAGTCGGCAGGCCACTCCTTCGTCGTGACCGACGTGTCGAAGCGTCCCGACGTGCAAGCCCTGGTCCGTCACGTCGAGGACACGTATGGACGTCTCGACGTGCTGATCAACAACGCGGGCTTCGCGGGGGGCGAGGGATTGAAGGGTCCGGAGTCCGTCGAGGAGCTCGAGCGCGTGATGGCGACGAATTTCTTCGGTGCCGTCTATTGCACGGCCGAGTTCCTGCCGCTGTTGACCGGGTCGGCCCCCTCTCACGTCGTCAACATCGCGTCGATGTCGGGCCGAATCGCAACGCCCGGCGTCCCGAACTACGTGGCCTCGAAGTTCGCGCTGGTCGGATGGACCGAGGCACTCGAGCCGGAGCTCGCACGCCGCGGCGTGCATCTCAGCTCGGTCGAGCCCGGTTTCGTCCCGACCGAGGGCTTTCCGCAGAAGAACATGGTCGGCGACAAGGTCCTGAAGTACCTCCTCGGCACGGAGCAGCAGGTGTCCGACGCGATCCAGGACGCGATCCTCAACAAGAAGGTGCAGCGCGTCGTCCCGCGCTGGTACTACGCGCTGCAGGTGCCGCGCGTCCTGTCCCCCTGGGTGTTCCACAAGCTCAAGAGCAAGGTGATCGACAGCGGCGTGGGCCGCCGGGCAGCGGACTTCAAATAGCGACTTTTCGATTCAGTCGTCGTCGCCGAGGCGGCCGAGCAGGCTGGCGAACAGACCCCAGAGTCCGATCGATGCGATCCCCAACACGACCGCAGCTATCCAGCCCCAGGTTCGCCCGAGATCGTTGTACGGACTCATGAACGCGACAGGCCCGATGACGAGGGCCGCGACCGAGGTGAGGCCCGCGAGCATCCCGACAATGAAGGCCATCGTCTGGTGGGCTTAGGCGGTCGCCGTCCAGACGAAGCTGCGTTCCTCCGGCTTCCCCAGGCCGAAGCGGCGGTGGATCGCACTCGCGTGTTTGTACGCCTTGCGCAATAGGGCCTCGTCCGATAGCTGCACGAACCTGTACGCGTAGCCTTCGTCGGCGACGTCGACCAGCGCGTAGCCGAAGGGGAAGTCGCGAGGGATCGCAACCTCTTGCGCCGGCACCCGCCCGAAGTCGCGCGTCCGTGCGTTGCGATGGGTGTGACCGGCGAAGACTCCCCACACATTGCCGGAGTCGACGGTCGCGTGCAGGCGGCCCGAGTCGGCATCCCGTAGCCCGAAGAGGATCGGCGGGAAGCCGGTGAACGGCTGGGGCGGGTGGTGCAGGAAGACGAAGGCGGGGCCGCTTCCCGGCGCGGCGACGTCGGCCAGGATCTCGTGTTGCGGAACGGTGAGGGAGCCGTGGACGACCGCGCCGCCCGACCCCTCGAGGAACGACCCGCTCACGAAGTTGAAAGGTGGGAACGGCGACGCGGCGGATGTGGCCGAGTCCAGGACCGCGAAGCGCATGCCCTTGTGCTCCAGCAGCACCCCGTCCGGCTCCCGGTCGAACGCGCTCCCGTAGTACTCGCGCCCGGAGAGGCGTTCTTCCTCGAGCGAGTAGATGTCGTGGTTGCCCATCATCGTGGTGATCGGGATGTCGAACTCCGCCAGCGTCTTCTTGGCAAGATCGAACTCGTCTTTCGTTCCGCGATTCGTCACGTCGCCGAGCTGGATCACCAGCTCGGCCCCCGACGCGGCGATGTCGGTCATAGCCACTCGCGCCGTCCGCTCGCCGCCGGGCGATCCGAAATGCAGGTCCCCGAGGATCGCGAACCGGAACCGGACTCGGCCGGGTGGCTCCGTCTCGATCGTCTCGACGGGCTCGAACGGGGGAGGCTCGGGGAGCGAGTCGGGGAAGACCAGCGACTCTCGCTCCCGGGTCCCGAGCTCCGCCAGCCGATCTGCGCCACCATCGAGGAAGCGCGTGGCGTGGCCCTCGACCCAGTCACCGAGCCGCGCCGCGAACAGGCCGCCCAGCGGGACCTCGTCCGGATCCTCACCGACGACGCCGCGAAGCCAGGCCGCGTGCTTCTCGAGGTGTACGGCGTCGGCCTTGCGCCCCCGCGCCGCCAGGGCTTTTTCGAGGATCTCGGCGCGCTGTTCGGCACCATCGGCCCGCTCGTCCCAGCCGGCAGCTTCTTTGGCCCAGAGGCGGTAGAGATCGCGGCGGGCGGCTTCGATAAGCCAGGACGAGCGAAGGAGGTCGGTGATGGTCTCTCGAGCAAGGTCGTCCATGCGCCGCGTTGATAACACGCGCTGCGAGGAACCTGGCAGCCCCCTGTAGCGTCGAAAGATCATGGGCGGCGGAAGAGGTCTGCGGATCGTGTTGGCAGTGCTGTTTACGACCCCGTTGTGGCTCTCCGGCGCGGCACGAGCCGACTGCGCGGGTCCCACGATCACGCTCGTTTCCCGGAAGGTCACCGTCGAAGACAAGATCGCGGTCGTCGGGGAGTTCTGGACCGATACCTGCGACGACGTCGGCGTGGCGGGCGGCGGTTGCTTCGGGCCGGACGACGGCTTCGACGAGGGCCATCCCATCCAGGACGTCGAGATCACGTTGAGGCCGGGCAAGGGAGCCGAGCCGATCGAGCTGGGAACCGTCGACGCCGGCGAGGACTTCGCGTTCCGGCTCGAGGCGGCACTTCCCCTCCTCGAACCGGGCCGCTACCGGATCGTCGCCCACTCCGATCACGGCTCGGCCCGAACGGTCCTCAGGGTTATCCCGTAGGTGGTTGCCCCGGGCGACCGCCCGGGGGACAATCGGGCCACTTCCCCTGCATCACGGCTGTTTCGTCGCGCCTAACGACAGGGGGGAGCTTCGTGAGCATCGCTCACCGGATTTCGGAGGTCCAGCGCACGAGCGATTGGGACCAGTACTTCTTGAACCTCGCGCGCGAGACCGCCACCCGGTCCAACTGCGTGCGGCGCCAGCACGGCTCGGTCATCGTCAAGAACCGGCGCATCCGTTCGACCGGCTACAACGGCCCGCCCTCCGGCCACCCGCACTGCGACGAGGGCGCTTGTCCGCGTGCGGCCGGCGAGCAACTGAGCGGATGGGGCTACGACTCCTGCATCGCGATCCACGCCGAGGCGAACGCGATCCTTTACTCGTCGCCGGAAGAGCGCGAGGGGGCCACGATCTACATCACCGGCGTGCCGTGCTTCACGTGCGCCAAGCTCATCGCCAATTCCGGCCTTACCGAGGTCGTAGCGACGGGCGAGCCCTACGAGGGCTGGGACCGGGTCCGGGAGTTCCTGCTGGACTCCGGCGTCAGGGTCCGCCTGCCCTAGATCCCGGGAAGCACAGCCGGATTACGCTGGGGTCGTGACCGGCTGGATCTTGTTTGGCGTCCTCGTCCTCGCCATATCCATGGCGGCCTTCCTTCTGTCCCGCATACGTGGCGCGCGACGGCGCGCCGCGTACCCCGAGCCCGGAGGCCCTCGTGCGCGTCTTCCCGACGGTGCCCCGGACGTGGCTGCGGTGAAGTCGCTGGCCGAGAGAGCCCGCGAATGGCGAACCGGCGGTTACTAGGTTGGACGGGCCTCCAGGAAGGTGGCCAGGCGTTCGGACTTCAGGCTCGTCACGGTGAAACCGGCCGTTCCAAATGAGAGCTGCAACTGCGAGCGCGACATCAACAACGTGGGGGCGTTGGAGGCCGAGCTCACCGGAAGGTTGACGACGGACACGTAGAGCATCCCGTCTTCGGCCAGCACGCGCCGAAGCTCGTGCAAGGTCTCGCTCAACCCCGGCATCACCTGCAGCCCATTGGTGCAGAGGATCGCCCCAAAGGCGTCGTCCCGGAAGGGCAGATGGTGAGCGTCGGCCTGAAGGCCGACGAGGTTCGTCACCCCCACACCTTCGGCCGCCGCCTTCGCCTGGCGCACCATGCCCGCCGCGATGTCGACCCCCGCCACGAGACCATCGGTCGCTCCCGCAACCGTCAGCGTGAACGTCCCGGTGCCCACCGGCAGGTCCAGGATCGGCCGGCCACGCGCGTGTGCAGCGGCGGCCAGTCCCTGCTCTTTTACGCGTTCGTGCAGGGGGCCCCCGAAGAGCTTGAACGCGCCGTTGACGACGAGAGGCTCGTAGACCTTGTCGGCCGCCCACGAGTAGATGCCGCCGATCAGCTTCTTGGCGCGCTCGTTGGCCCGCTCGGAGATCGGCACTAGGGAGCGAGGTCTTCGAACAGGCAGTCCTCGGGATCCTTGTCGTCCCGCAGCCCCTTGAACGACGGAGCGCGGAGCTTTCCGACGGATGTCAGCTCGCGGAACTCCACCCGGGCCACGAGCTCGGGCCGGGTCCAGCGCGGATTGCGTATCGGTTTGCCGAAGCGGCTCCCGCCGGTCTTGCGCGGGTCGACGACGAAGGGGCATCCATCGCTCTCCAGCTCCTGGAGCCGGGGCAGCAACTGATCGAGGACCCGCTCGGAGAACCCCGAGCCAACGGAACCGGTGAAGCGCAGCTCCCCGTCCTCGTACGCACCGACCAGCAACGACCCGAACGTCGAGGAGCGCGAACCCTCCCCGGGGGTCCAACCGCCGACTACCAGGTCGGCCTCGTAGGTCGCTTTGACCTTGACCCACTCGCGCACGCGCTTGCCCGGCTTGTAGGGGCAGCCGAGCTTCTTGCCCACGATGCCCTCGAGCTTCATCTTCTTTGCCGTCTCGAACAGGTTGATGCCGTCGCCCTCCGTGTAGGGCGACACCTGGACCTGGTCGGTGACGACCACGAGCTCGTCCAGCATCTCTTTGCGGACTTCCACGGGCTCGTTGATCATCGAGCGTCCGTCGAGGTAGAGGAGGTCGAACGCAATGAACGTCGCGGGGATCTGGCTCATCATCCGTGCGATGTCGCGTTCGTTCTGCAGATTGATGCGGCTCTGCAACTTCTCGAATGACGGGCGCCCGGCCTCCATCGCGACGATCTCGCCGTCCACGATCGCGTCGTTGCATACGAGCCGCTCGTGCAGCTTCGCGAACTCGGGATAGGACGCGGTGATGTCGTTCTGGTTGCGAGATATGAGCGCTGTCTCGTCCCGCTGGCAGATCGCGAGGGCACGAACGCCGTCCCATTTCGGTTCGAAGATCCACTTCTCGTCGTCGAAGGGCTCGGCCACGAGGGTGGCCATCATCGGCTTGAGATTCGGGACCGGGTCCGGCTCGGGACCGTCCCACGAGCGCAGGCGCACGAGCCAGTCCTTCTCTCCGCCCTTCTTGCTGAAGCTCTTGGAGGTCTGGAAGAGGTGCCACACGCCCTGCATCCGGGTTCCGTTCAAACGGAACGACAGCTTGCCCGGCTCCTGTTCGAGCAGCTCATAGGTGCCGCTGTCGAAGATGCGCACCTCGCCGGCGCCGTAGTTGCCCTTCGGGATCGTTCCGGAGAACGAGCCGTAGTCGAAGGGATGGTCTTCGACGTGCACGGCCAGGTTCGGACGGCCGGGGACGATCGGCAGGTTCTTCGGCACCGCCCACGACACCAGTACCGGGACCTTGCCGTTCATCATCTCGAGGCGAAGGTCGAAGTGGAGTCGTGTCGCGTGGTGCTGGTGGATCACGAAGGTCTCGCCCGGTGGAGCCGTGCCGGGATCGACGTCGCCGGCTACCTGCGGCGGTGGCTCCGGGGTCTCGTCGAAGGAGCGCTTCTTCGCGTAATCGCGAACCTCAGGCATCGGTCGAGGTTAATGCAGTAGCCATTGCGCGAGGCCGACGCCGGTGTACTCGTCGCCGGGCCCTTCGTCGTGCTTGACGAACACGTAGACGTCCCGCTCGGCGGCTTCCTTGTCGAGCAGCGTCTTCCAGCGCGCCCGTTCCTCGGGCGCGTAGGTGCCGCCGCGCAAGCGGACGTAGCCGATCGGACCGCGGGGGAGTGCGTCCGGTGCTTTGCCCTCGCGATCCGAGAAGCACAGGGTTCCGCCCGAGTCCGCGACGCGGGCTGCGATGTCCGGCGTGTGCCACGACTGGTGCTTGAGCTCGAACGCGACCGGAACCGATCCGTCGAGATCGGCGAGGAACTTCTCGAATCCCTCCTCGTTGCCGTCGCGCTTGAGCGGGAACTGAAAGAAGATCGCCGCGAGCTGGGGGCCGAGCGTCTGCATGTTGGAAAGGAACTCGGTCAGCAGCGTGGGCTCCTGCGCGCGAGGGGTGATCGCGCGGTGCCCTTTGACGACGAAGCGGAAATCGGGGGGCACGCTCTCGACCCACTTCTTTAGCGTGGTCTCCTCCTGACGCCGGTGGTAGGTCGCGTTGATCTCCACCGCGCCGAGCTTCGTCGCGTAATGCTCGAGGAAACGCGCCTGCGGCAGGTCGGCCGGATAGAAGTCGGGCTTCCACTCCTTGTACGCCCAACCGCTGGTACCGACGAAGAGAGCCATCGTCCAAGCCTAGGCCGCGGTCTTGCCCAGTCGTCACGCTGGTTCCTCGATGCCCACCGAATGGAGCAAACTTCGGCTCCCAGCACCCACGACGAAGCAACAGGCCGGTCGTAGGGTCGTGACATGAAGCGGGTTGCCGCGGCAGCGCTGGTCGGCCTCCTCGTCGGGGCCGGCATCTGGGGGGCGGTCAACTCCTTGCCGCAGTGGGACCCCCGGGGATTCTGGGGCTTGTTCTTCGGTGGGTTCGCCGCCGTTGCGACCTTCGGACTCACGTTGATGCTCCTGAGTCGACATGCGCGGCGGCTTCGGTTGATCGGGCGGTGGGTGTCGATCGCAACCTTGGTGCTGTTCGGCTTGCTGGTCTGCTTCTTTCCTTACGGGGCCTTCTCGCACTCGCCCTTCTCACCGGAGGGGCTCTGGCTGTATCCACTGGGCCTCTCGCCGCTCATCGTCGCGGTGT
>DATFFR010000079.1:0-4898 GCA_035249925.1 Actinomycetota bacterium | reverse complement strand
TGGCAGCCGTGGTCTCGACCGTGTCTTCCCGGTCGGTCCACGACGACTTGAAGTCCTCGACCGCCTTCTTGAGCTTCTCGACGGTGTCGTCCTCCAGCTTCCCGCTCTCGACCACCTTCTGGCCGATGTCGGAGTTGCGTGACTTCACGTGCTCGATCAGCTGCTGCTCGAAGTCGTTGACCTTCCCGAGCGGCACGTCGTCCATGTAGCCGTTCGTCACGGCCCAGATCGAGATGACCTGATCCTCGACGGGATACGGCGTGTACTGCTTCTGCTTGAGCACCTCGACGACGCGCGCACCACGATCCAGCTGGGCCTGCGACGCCTTGTCGAGGTCGGAGCCAAACTCGGCGAAGGCCTCGAGCTCGCGATACTGAGCCAGGTCCAGACGCAGACGACCGGCGACCTGCTTCATCGCCTTGATCTGCGCGTTACCGCCGACCCGGGACACCGAGATACCGACGTTGATCGCCGGGCGAACGCCCGAGAAGAAGAGGTCGGACTCCAGGAAGATCTGCCCGTCCGTGATCGAGATCACGTTGGTCGGGATGTAGGCGGATACGTCGCCACCCTTGGTCTCGATGATCGGAAGCGCCGTTAGTGAACCGCCGCCGTTCTCATCGGAGAGCTTGGCCGCTCGCTCGAGCAACCGGGAGTGGAGGTAGAAGACGTCGCCGGGGTAAGCCTCGCGGCCCGGCGGGCGGCGGAGCAGCAGCGACAACTGACGGTAGGCGATGGCCTGCTTGGAGAGGTCGTCGTAGATGATCAGCGCGTGCTGGCCGTTCTCCATCCAGTGCTGGCCCATCGCGCAGCCGGTGAACGGGGCGAGGTACTGGAACGGAGCGGGGTCGGACGCCGGCGCGTTGACGATGACCGTGTACTCGAGAGCCCCGCGCGACTCTAGAGCCGCCTGGACCTCGGCCACCGTTGACGCCTTCTGGCCGACCGCCACGTAGATGCACTTCACGGCCTTGTCGGTGCCCCACAGCTCGCGCTGGTTGATGATCGCGTCGATGGCGATGGCGGTCTTGCCGGTCTGGCGGTCGCCGATGATCAGCTCGCGCTGACCCCGGCCGATCGGGATCATCCCGTCGATCGCCTTGATACCGGTCTGCATCGGCTCGCCGACCGGCTGGCGGGCGGTTACGCCGGGAGCCTGAACCTCGAGGGCGCGGGTCCCCTCCGTCTTGATCGGGCCCTTGCCGTCGATCGGCTCGCCGAGTGCGTTCACGACTCGGCCGAGCAGGCCGTCGCCGACACCGACGGAGAGGATCTTGCCGGTCTGCTTGACCGGGTTGCCCTCCTCGATGTGCGAGGCCTCGCCCAGGATGACGCAGCCGATCTCGTCCTCGTCGAGGTTCATGGCGAGCCCGATGATCCCGCCGGGGAACTCAAGCATCTCGTTCGCCATCGCCCCCGGCAGACCGGCGACGCGAGCGATCCCGTCGCCAACTTCGCTGACCCGGCCTACCTCTTCCTTCTCGACGGAAGGCTTGAAGTCCGTGACGTAGCGCTGGAGTGCTGCAGAGATCTCCGACGCGTCGATGTTCAGTTCGCGCTGAGCCACTTAGCCCCTCACCTGCTCCTTCAATTGTTCGAGACGGCGCTTTACGGTGCCGTCGATCACGGTGTCTCCGACCTTGGCGACGATGCCCCCGATCAGAGACTCGTCGACGATGACCTTTACCTCGACCTTCTTCTTCGTGGCCTTGGAGAGGGCCTGAGCCAGGCTCTGCTTCTGGGTGTCGTCCAGCGCGATGGCGCTGCGCACCTCGGCGACGACCGAGTCGCGGGACTCGGCCGCGAGATCCGCCAGCTGGCTGAGGATCTGCGGAAGCTGCCGGCCGCGTCCCTGGTCCACGACGAAACCGATCAGACCAAGGGTGTGCGGCGAGACCTTGTCGGCGAGCAGCTCGTCGAGGACCTTCTTGCGCTGGTCCCGGTCCACCGACTGGTCGCTCAGTGCCTGCTTGAGCTCGTTGTTGGTCTCGAGCAGCTTGCCGAACCGGAACAGCTCGTCCTCGACGCGGTCGATCTCGCCCTCGGCCTGCACGACCGTGAACAACGCAGTCGCGTAACCCCGGATGAGATCCTCCGACATGACGTTCGCCATCAGCTTTTTCCGTTACCGGAGCCCATGCCCGCCACGTCCTTGATGTAGGCGTCGACCATCTCCCGCTGCGCGGCGGCGTCGATCGAGCGGCCCACTACCTTCTCGGCCAGCTGGATCGACATGTCGGCGATCGTCGACTGGAGCTCCTGGACGGTCCTGGAGCGCTCGGCCTCGATCGATTCCTGCGCGCGCGAGGTGATCTGCTCGGCGTCCTTCTCGGCCTTGGCGATGATGTCCTTGCGGACCTGTTCCGCCTGCTGACGGGCCTCCTCGACGATGCGGTTGGCCTCGCCGCGGGCGTCGGCGATCTGCTGCTGGTACTGCTTCTTCTCCTGCTCGGCCTCGTTCTTGGCCTGCTCGGCCGACTCGAGATCGCTTTGGATCTGCTTCTCGCGCGCCTCGACCGCCTCGCGCAGCTTGGGGAAGGCGAACTTGTTGAGCACGAAGAGCACGAGCGCGAACGCAACCGCGCCCCAGACCAGCTCGTCGACGGCGGGAAGGATCAGATCCATCCCGGTCGGCTCCTCGGCGTGCTCGGCGCCCTCCTCAGCGGCGAACAGGAAGATCGTTGCTAGGTATCCCATCTCTAGATCTCCCGCCTACTAAAGGATGAATGCCAGGACGAAACCGATAAGCGCGAGCGCCTCGATCAGGGCGAAACCGATGAACATCGTCGTGCGCGTCTCGCCCGCGGTCTCGGGCTGGCGTGCCATCGCCTCGATCGCGCTGGCGAAGACCAGGCCCACGCCGACGCCCGGGCCGATCGCCGCAAGGCCGTACACCAGACCGTGCGCGAGCGACGCGAGACCCTCGTCGGTGACCCCGCCGGACTCCTGAGCCAGCTGCAGTGCTACATCGATCATGCGTTACTCCCTCCTAGTCGCTCAGCGACCTACGCCGCTACGCCTTCGGTTACCGGTTGTGTGTCGTGCTTGTGGTCGTCGTGGGTCTCTTCGCCGGAGGCCAGGTGCTCCTCGGCCCCGTGGCCGTGGATGGACTCGGCGATGTAGAACGTCGTGAGCATCGTGAAGATGTACGCCTGCATGACGATGACCAACATCTCGAGCATCATCAGGGCCGCCGCCACCACGATGGTCAACAGACCCAGTGGAGCCGCGGGCCCGAAGTTGGTCCAGAGGAAGTCGTGCGTGAAGACGAAGAAGATCGTCAGCAACACGTGGCCGGCCATCATGTTCGCCAGGAGCCGGACCATCAGCGTCAGTGGGCGCACGATGAAGACCGAGAAGAACTCGATCGGTGTCAGCAGTATGTACACCCATCCAGGAGCGCCGGGTGGGACGAGCGTGTTCTTGAGGTAACCGAGCGGGCCCTGCTTGATGATCCCCACGACGTTGAAGATGATGTAGGTGAGGAACGAGAGCATGAACGGGATCGCCATGCGTGACGTTGGGGCGAAATGGATGCCCGGGATGATCGCCATCACGTTCATGAAGAGGATGAAGAAGAAGACCGAGGCGAGGTAGCCCGCATACTTGGCCCCCTCGGGCCCGATCACGTCGATCGCGATGTTGTTGCGGACGAACAGATACATCGTCTCGGCGATGCTCCTGCTGCCCCTAGGGATCAGCGACTTCTTCGCGACCGCATACATGAAGAACCCGATGCAGAGAGCGGCACCGACGAGCGTCAGAAGGCCCACCCGGTTGAGCTCGAAGAAGGTTCCCTCGAACAGGATCGGATCCCACAAGAACAGGTGATTTACATCGATCTCGATCGCAAGAACCATCGCCGCTCCTTGTCGTCCTCTAGGTC
The DNA here is from genome assembly GCA_035249925.1 of Actinomycetota bacterium. Lineage (GTDB taxonomy): Bacteria > Actinomycetota > CADDZG01 > CADDZG01 > WHSQ01 > MB1-2. The sequence continues at coordinate 1,012 of DATFFR010000079.1, read as the reverse complement.
TTCTGGGGTTGAGCTGGTGCGTTCTTCGTGTCGACCTTGTACGCCCCCGCGGCCTCCCACAGCACGAGCACCATGTGCGCCCCGATGAGGGTGAAGCCGGTGACCGGGAAGTAGACGAACTCGATCGCCCTGAGGGCGAAGGCTATCCCGGTAAGGAGAGCCAACCCGACAGAGAAGGCGACCATCCCGGCCGCAAGCAGAAGTTTGGGGTTCTTGTCGGCGACGCCGCCGATGATCCGAGCCGCCAGCGCGAGGTTCAACAAGGTCATAGCAAGCCCGATCGCGCCTGAAACCGCCCAGGTCCCGCCGTCGACCAGCCAGAGAGCCGCCACTAGAACGGGAGCGATGTACAGCCCTCGAACGATCATGCGCCGGACCATCTGGACCTCGACCACGCTAGGAACCCCGCTCCTTTGTCACTGCCGGCGATGTCGTGCGGTCTGTAGGACCACGAACACGCCTAGAACCCATCCGACGATCGAACCCACGACCTGGAACCATGGCTCGGTGTCGAGCCAGCCGTCCAGAACGCGTCCTGCGAACCAGCAGCCGAGAACGGCCGCCACGAACCCGAAAGCCAGGGCCAAGCCCTCAGATGCCTGCGACGAACCCCTCGCCATGTCGCCGCCCCAGCCTCCCTTACGGGAGGAAGGGCCCTGCCGCCGCTCGGGGGACTCGCTCACGAGAACCGCACCTTAACCGACCTGACCGGACTTTGTGAAACTTTTCACAAAGTACTACGGCGACGTCCGGGGGCGCAAATCACGTCCGAGCCCACTACTCTCCGCTGTCGACGCGGCACGATCAAAGGGGGACATATCGCCCACCTCCAGGCGTGCCTAAGTAGGGGTACGTATGCGCTCGCAAACACGTCATGACGATGAGTAGTCCATGAAGATGAGTAGTCGATGACGAGGAGCGCGCCAGCCGAACGAGACGAAAAGGATGCCGGCTTTACCTTGGTCGAGCTCCTGGTTGTCATCGTGATCATCGCGATCCTCGCCGCGATCGC
>DATFFR010000078.1:0-9064 GCA_035249925.1 Actinomycetota bacterium | reverse complement strand
TTGCTGTGGGGGCGGGAGCCGGGGTGGGCTCGCGGTCGGAACCTCTGCGGTCGAAGATGCCGAAGGCCGCCAGGATCGCCGCCAGGGTGATCACCAGAACGGCGAAGGCCACAGCCGGGGACAGCGCCCCTCTTTCTGTGCGCCGGATGCGGGTCCTCACGCGTGCCATCGGGCCGATTGTGGCAAATATGGCGAGAAGGAATCGGGCCCCGACGAGTCGCGCCGGAGCGGTGAGGCAAACGCAGGCAATCGAAAGCGGAAGCGGCGTTCGGCACGTTCTGTGGCATCTGAGTTTCGGAAACCGACGCCACAGTGACAAAGAACGAGGCCGGATCGAGTCTGAGGTCCGGCGGCGTTCCGAAGGCCTCGCCCGCTTCCCCCGAATTCTGGGCCGGGGGTACCCTGGATCGAGGGAGGTGGTCAGATGGAACCGACACGGATCCTGATCGTCGCCAACCAGACCGCAGCCGGGACCGCTCTGCAGAACGAGGTCCGGCGGCGGCACGAGGGCGGCCCCTGCTCCTTCACGCTGGTGGTTCCCGCCACTCACCCCACGGAGCACCTGACCTGGACCGAGGGTGAGGCCATCGAGATCGCGGAACGGCACCTGGCGGCCGCATTGGAGAAGTTGAGAGAGACCGGCGCCGACGTCGAGGGACGCGCGGGCGATGCGAATCCGTTGGAAGCCGTGAACGACGCCCTGATCGGAGAGAAGTACGACGAGATCATCCTGTCCACTCTGCATGCGGGCGCGTCGCGGTGGCTCAACCAGGACCTGCCCCACCGGATGGAACGACGGTTCGAGCTCCCGTTGACCACGGTCATCGCCGAGAAGGAACCGGCGACCTCGGGCTGATGGAGGTCTTCCAATGTCCGGACTGCGAGCTCAAGTTCCGCAACGCGAGCGAGCTCATGCAGCACATCGAGCTCGACCATCCGGACTTCCACATCGACCCGAAGTCGATCGAGGACGCCTTGCTCAGCGCGTCCCACCGGCATCGTCACAAGCCCTCGTACCGTGGAGGCAGCGACAGTAACGCGGGTTAGCTCCGGGCAAGCGAGGCAACGAACCGGCGCGAGACAAGACAAAGGCCGCGTTCGCCTCGCTTCACCGAGAGATAACGCGCTCGTAACGCCTGGGTCATGCCCACGAAACCTCGACTCGCTAGCTTGACCTCCGGATGCACGACATAGCGAGCAGCCGTAAGTCTCCGACCTGCGGGTCAAGTAACCGTTCGCTACCGTGAGAGTCCAAGTAGGCACTGGCGGCGAGAGGGAGGTGGATCGTTTGGCGATCGCAACGGAAGAGCTTGTGATGGCAGGTCTCTGCGACGAGTCGGAGGAACACCACCTCACGGCGAAGGGCCGGGACTGGCTCCAGGCGCTGGAGCTGGTGCGCACCCGGGACATCGTGGAGCTCGACATGGCGGAGGACCTCGTCCTCTCCACCAGCGGGCTCTACCGCTAGTCCCAACCAGACCTAAACGAGGCCCCGGCCCCACGGCCGGGGCCTTTCCACGTGCGGCCTTCCCCCTGCAGGAGCTCGCTTTCGCCCGGCGGAGGCTGAAGGAGAACGGGCGTTCGGGGCGAAACAACCAGCACCACCCCCACTCACCCCGCGGAGGCCCTCGTGAGACTCGATTGGAACCAGCCCCCTGGTGGCGCGCCCGCGCCCCGCTCTTTCCGTAAACCGGCCCGGAAGGCTCTCATCTCGCTCCTGATCGGCGTGCTCTGCGTCGGAGTCGCCTGGGCGGGAGCCGGCCTCGTACCGATCAACGACCTTTCGGTCGATGGCTCGGCGACGGGTGCGGGAGGCGCCGGCGGACGCAACAACTGGCTGGCCGCCGTCGAGGACGGAGACTCCGCGATCGAGAGCACGTCTGTAGGAACCTCCGAACCCCTGCAGACCAACCAGGTCTACGCCGGGGCTCACAAGGTCAACATCGCCCCGCAGCCCGAGAAGTACAACGGGACCTGGGAGACCAACCAGGCCCATTGCGAGACGCTGGAGGCTCCGCAGGAGGTAGAGCAGGGCCACCTCACCGACTTCCGCGTTCGGTGGCACGAGAACAGCAACTGCATCTACACGGGCGGCTTCGACCTCGGCCCGGCGCACGCGGTCAGTAGGTTCGACGAGGAGTTCGGGCTCTGGGCCCGCGCCACCGCGGTCAGCGACGGCAACGACACCGTGGTCCTCCTGATCCTCGACGCCTCCTACTACTTCGCCGAGTACGCCAACATGTGCAACGACGATCCGACTCACAAGTCCGCGTACGACGGGGAGGGCCCCGGCGCCAACCAGTACACCCAGGACTGCGGGTTCCGTAACCTTCAGAATTCCCTGGCCGCGAAGTACGGGTTCACCGAGGGTCAGCGCGGCCAGTTCGGTATCGAGCCCGCAAGCTTCTTCCTCGCATCGAGTCACGCACACGCGGCTCCGGACTTCGTCGGGGCGTGGGGCGGCGTCCCCCGCTGGTACATGCAGCAAGTTGAGGATGCGATCCGGGAGGCGGTTTACGGAGCGATAGACACGATGCAGCCGGCCTACATCGAGGCGGGCGAGATCCTCTTCCGCGGTGGGAACAACAGCCGCCGTCGCCACTACCACGCGGCCGAAGAGGCGGGCGCGGCATGGATGCGCTTCGTGGCCGAGGACTCGGCCGACCCGATCTGCACCACCCCGACGCCCGAGCCACAGCCCAGCCCGACCGAGCACGTTCCCCCGGGCCAGGCCAAGAAGTCTCCCGAGCCGACGCCGGCCCCCACACCGTCACCCAGCTGCACGCAGCCGCCTCCGACCAAGCGTGCGGTGGCCACGATCGGCACCTATGCGGCGCACCCGGTCAACTCCAGCAACGGGACCGCCTACGCGGACCTCTCCGGCGTGTTCGCGAAGCGGGCGGAGGAGAAGTTCGGCGGGACCGGCCTCTACTTCCAGACCGGCTTCGGGAACATGACCAGTGCCTACAACCGTGCAGCGCTCGCCGGCGACCTCGTCAACATGCTGCCCGCAGTCGGTGGTGGTCGTCAGATCACAGGCAACCTCGACATAAAGACGGCAATGAGGACCTTCGACCAGCCGGTCACGAACGTGGCCTTGGCCGGAGGAGGCATCAGCGGGATCTTCGACCGCCCGATGGCACAACGTCCCGCGGCGGTCTCGATCAGCAAGGACAGCCTGATGCCGGGCGATGCCATCGCAGGCGGAAGCCCTGAGGACGAGCACATGCCCTACAAACGCTGCAACTCGGCGTCTCCGGTCTCGGTGAACTCGCAGGTGTCCGCGGCCCGGATCGGGCCGGCCAACGGCGGCCTGCTGATCACCGGGGGCCCGGGCGAGCTGTTCTCTAACTACACGAACACGATCAAGGAGAAGAACGTAGGTGGGGTCACCTTCCCGCTGTCTCTGGTCAATGACGGTCTCGGCTACATCATGCAGAGCGTCGAGACGGACCACGTAGGACGCCAGGCCATCGGTTTCGTGAACGGTCCGCTGTCCGAGTACGAGGACGCGTATTCGATCGATGCGTGCTTCGGTGATCACGCTCTCGAGCAGACCCTCGCAGCGATCAGGGGTCTCTAGCCCCACGATGAGAAGGCAGGCGGCCGGTGCCCTAGTTCTGGCGCTGGTCGCCGCTGCTCTGCTAGCGCGGCCTGCGGCGGGGAGCGACGTCGTCGAGCCGCGCAACCTTCCCAACTGTGAATGGGTCGCCGGAGACTTGCACGTCCACACCTGGTACTCGCACGACGCCTGGAGAGGACCCGGCCAGGACGACCACAACACGGCCGAGGACGAGTTCTACACGTGGAGCTGGGAGGTCTCGGACGAACGGGACCTCGCGGAGCAACGTGGCCTCGACTACATCTCGATCACCGATCACAACAACATCGACGCGCAGTCGGACGCGGCCTGGGGCACCGGCGACCTCGTGTGGCTGCCGAACTACGAGAACTCCCTCGAGGGACACGCGCAGATGCACGGCGCCCGAAAGATGTACGACAACGGCAGCAGCACGCTGGCCGACGTGGAGCGTGTGGCGAGCGAGCTGCGAGCCGATGGCGGTGCGTTCCAGATCAACCACCCCGACGACAAGGAGTGGCTCGAGGCGTACGGCTTCGGATTCGTTCCCGACGCCGTCGAGATCTGGAACATCGGCGTATGGGCCTACGAACCACCTGCTCCGGCGACCAACAACCACGAGTTCGGGCCGAAGTTCCTCGACACGTATCTGGACGCGGGACACCACGTCACCGCCACCGGAGGAAGCGACAGCCACTGGCGTTCGACCAGCGCGGCTCAAGGGATCGGCCAGCCGACTACCTGGCTGTGCGTCGAATCGCGGGACTGGCCCGGCCTCGTCGACGCGATCCTCGACGGTCGCACGACCATCTCCCATCAGCCGCCCACCAACGGAACCGTGTTCGCCGACATCAGAACGCCGTCCGGAACGCTGGGCAGCGTTGTCGAGCCCGGCACGACCGCGGTCGCGACCGTGCAAGGAGCACCGGGGGCGACGCTCAGGCTCGTCACCAACGGGTCCACGACCCTGGCCGAGGTCCCTGTGACGTCTCCCGACTTCTCTCATGAGTTCAGCCTCGACGAGCCGGGCTGGGTACGAGCAGAGGTCTATTACGAGGACGGCAGGGCGATCAGGCAGCTCCTCCAGCCTCTCTGCGACGCGATCGAGACGAACATCACGAGCCAGGACCCGGGCAGCTCCGACGGCTTCGCATATTGCGATAGCAGGTTGGCGGTCGTCGCGATGACCTCCCCCGTCTACTTCGAGCGTCCTGAGGCCGATCCCACGACTTCCCTGGTCTACGACGGAGCTACGACTGCGCGGGTCGGCGAGACCGCCGCCCTCGGCGCAACGTTGAGGGGCGCGGAGGGTCCTATCGCGGGCGCCGCGATCCGCTTCACCTACAGAGATGGGACCTACCTGGCCGTGACCGACGACCAGGGTCGAGCGAGCGTTGAGGTTCGCGTCGTGGGTCCACCCGGGACCTATCCGGTCGGTGCGAGTTTCGACGGATCCGACCTCTACTCGCCCTCCAGCGCGACCGCGGACCTCACCGTCACCGCCCGTCCCTAGTTAGGGCTCCCCTCCCCCCGGGTAGGCCACACCCGACCTATCCGCACCATCAAGGGGGGCGCAATGGCTCACGAAGAACCCGGCGGCACCGTCAAGATCATCGAGCTGGTCGGCAGCTCGCCCAGCTCGTTCAGCGATGCCGTCCGCAACGCGGTGAAGACGGCCTCGAAGACCATCCGCAACATCAAGGGGGTCGAGGTCTACTCGAGCACAGCCACGGTCGGCGACACCGGCGACATCACCAACTACAAGGTCCAGGTGAAGATCGCGTTCCTGATCGAGGAAGGCGCCAGCGCCGGCTAGGCACAGGCCACCGGTACGAATCACCACAGAACGGACGGAGAGGCCCTCCCAGACGGGAGGGCCTCTCTCGTGGGCGCAGGAGTAGGCCGTTGGGGCGTCGAACCTCGCGTTAGCCGCTACCTCTCACAACCTGGAGACCTCCGTGACCCGACGCACCAGCCTGTTGTTGGTCCTCGCCCTCTGCGCCTCGCTGCTACCCCTAGCCGCGGCGACGCCGGCTGCCGCCACCCCCGTCGACGCGCCCGCCCGGGAGACCGAGGCCGTGGTTCTGACCGGCGCTCAGCTTCCGTCCTGGTCACGACTGCCGGCGGAGGGCATCGGCGAGCCCTACCCGAGCGGATCCAACGAGTTCGGGGGCGACGAAGTTCGCGACGCACACAACGGCACGATCACGGTCCCACCCGATGCTCGAGAGGGCGCCCCGGTCGACCAGATGGTCGCTTACAGGTGGGACGCCGGCGAGGAGACATTCGTGGAGGTTCCGGTCCAGGTCGACGAGCGGTTCCCCTATTTCCTTGCCAACTCCAGGGCGGATTTCGGCTTCTATTCGGGGACCGACAAAGAGCTCAGCTATGCGTGGGACACAGAGTCTTGGAAGATGATGTTCGGCGATTGCTTCGCTCGGTACGCCAACAGCGTGGCCGAGGTGGAAGCGGCGATCGAAGCGGGAGACATAGGCCGTCTGGGTGGCAGCACTCCCCAGAGCATGCTGGCCGCAACCGCCGATCCCGTACCGACTCTCGACAACGACGACGAGGTCGTCTTCATGGCCTCGGACGCCGGGGCCCAGGCTCCTGCCGGGGTAGGTCCCCCGGGGACCGGGAGCGAGCGGCAGGAGATCGCTCTCGCCGATCCGCGCGACCCGGCCAACGTGCGCTTCATCTACCTCTTCCTCAAAGAGGGCGGCTCGTCGTTCGACGCGTCGAACGGATACGTGGACTACCGACGCGACGACAACGCCGATGAGTGGATCGACCGAGACACATTCACCCCCGACGATCCCGAGATCGTCGGTAGCTCGAATACGGGCTACGGCCCCAACATCCGGGGCACGGTCTGCACCGAGGACAAGACCGCACCCTTCGACCCCACTCCGCGCAGAGCCAACGACCGGTTCGTACGCGACGGGTTGACCGTGACCACCGATGCCTACAGATGGACCGCGAGCGGGCGCTGGATGGTACGCGGCATGCAGGTTCGCAAGCCGGGAGACGACCCTCAGCGCGGCTACGGAGAGGACCTCATCGACCGCTGGAAGGGCCGTGCGTTCCAGCAGGCACCGGACTCGCAGATCTCGGTCGTCGGGTTCGAGGACGAGCAAGTGAACTGGGAAGGCAACTCCGCGCTCCTGGGTGAGCTGACCGGCCCGGTACGAGCCATCCGGGAGACGTGGGGAGCCGACTCCGGGACGAACGTGACCAAGACGGAAACCTTCTACCGGAACGCGGTGCACTACCGCTATCGCGTGCGGGTGCATCCGATCCCGCCCGATGGGCTCTACACGTCCTGGGACTACAACCACGACGTCGCGCACACCTACTACAACGAGCATGTGCACGCGGATCAGACCGATCCCACTGCCACGACCGTCGACGGCGGAGTGCCGATCGACGGCCGGAACGACGAGGTCGTCGGAAACATCGACGGCGTCGAGGGCTTCCCTGCATACTTCGATGCGCCGGACCCGACGCACACGAAGCCTCTTTCCTTCTTCAACTGGGAACAGGTCTCGGGCAAGGACGACAACGGGTCGCTCGTGTACATGTTCGAGATGAAGAACGCCCAGAGCCTCGAGAATCCGCTCGTTGTCCCCTACTACAGGGACGACGCGTGCCTGGATGACGGCACCGGGGACAACCCGTCGCCGCGTCCCTGGCCGGGCGAGACGCAGGACCGCGCCTACCCGGATGGAAGGCCGTGCTACACGGAGGCTCCGGAGGGTTACTCGGGTCCGTATCGCCAGGGCTGCTTCGCCTGCCACGGGATCCACTACTTCGTCACCCACGACACCGACAACGCAACCTTCACCGGCGGCGGTATCAACGAGATCGACGGCGCGCAATGGCAGTGGGCGGCTCCGACCGCGCAGCCCACCAACGTCGGCGACCGTTACGCCAACACGGTGAAGACGCCACTCGTCCCGGTTGCGGTCGCTCAGGAGAGCACGCCGCAGGATCCGGCTCCTGCCCCGACCGTGATCGAGATAACCGGTGACACCTCCGGTCAGGTGACCGACACCGCGCGTCTGGCCGCCCGGATGACCGACGCGGGCGAGGCCGTCTCGGGCAAGGAGATCAGCTTCACGCTGCGCGGCGCGCCTGCCGGAACGGCAGTTACGAACGAGGATGGCGAGGCTGCGATCGAGATCGAGCTCGAGGGCCCTGCCGGCGAGACCGAACAAGCGGCCTCGTTCGCCGGCGACGAGGATCACGCGGCGAGTAGCGACACGGCCGCGTTCGACATCCTGCGCGAGGACACAACAGTGGCCCTCGACGTAACCGCCGAGCAGGCCCACTACCGGGCCACCGCGGCGCTGAAAGAGGCCGACGGCGCGCCGCTGGCGGGCAAGACGGTGCAGTTCGCGCTTGAGGGAACGCCGCTCGGCTCCGACGAAACCGACGAGGACGGCGAAGCCAGCCTTGCGATCCCACGCAGCCAGGCGCGGCCCGGCGACACGGTGACGGCCGCCTTCGAACAGGACGATTCGTTCGAGGGCTCCAGCGCCGAAGACGCGATCGCTCCCGCTCCCGGCGGCGGGGGCTCGGGCGGCAACAGTGGCAACGGATCCGGCGGGTCCGGCGGCTCCGGTGGCTCCGGTGGGTCCGGTGGCGCCGGTGGCTCCGGCGAAACCTCGGAGCCGCAGCCGGCCCCGCAACCGGCCCCTCAGCCCGAACCAACGACCGATGAGCCGACGCCCACGGCCATCTCGTCCATCACTGCGGACTCGGCGATCGTCGATCACCGCCGGGTTGTGACGCTGGCCGGCGCGGTGTCGACCGATGCCGCATGCTCGGTCGCATCGATCGACCTCTCCCGCCGAATGCACGGGACCACCGAGGCCGGCGCGCTTGCCACTGTTCCGATCGAAGCGGACGGCACCTGGTCGCATCGGCTTCGGCCCAGCACCAGCGCCTCCTACTTCGCCCTACCGCGGACCTCCGGAGATTGTGCAGCGGAGGGATCGGGCGCGGCAGACGTGCTCGTCCGCGCCGCGGTCAGGATCGCTTCTACCTCGTGCGCCGCCGTAAGGGGATCTGTGACGCCGGATCACACGGGCTCTCGGGTAACGCTCGAGCGACGTGTCGGTAACCGGTGGGCCGAGGTCGACGTCGACCGGCTTGGTCGGACGTCGCGATTCGAGCTGATCCCGGACGATTGCTCGGCCCGGTATCGCGTGGTGTGGGCAGAGCAGGCCCCAAGCAACGCACGCGGCGCCGCTCAGTTCCGCCTCTAGGTCCTCGTTCAGGACGGGGTCGATGTGGTTCGGGCCGGCCCGGAGCCGAGCACTACCTAGTTACCGGACCCCATGCCGGGCTATGCCATTCATGGCTCGGTTGCGCCATATAGCGGGACCTCGGCGCCGCCGAAACTGTTAGGGACATCCACCTTCGAAGCCGGGCCCCCGCATGCCCCCGCGGCGGCCCGGCTTCACTCATTCGGGCACTCAT
>DATFFR010000077.1:0-14997 GCA_035249925.1 Actinomycetota bacterium | reverse complement strand
ACGCCGAAGGACATGCGGTTGAAAGTGACCATGATCCCGGGGATGCCGAGCTTGCGCAGGCTCTGGAACATCGGCGAGCGCGGATCGAAGCCGGCCGAGGCGATACGGCGCACGTGCACCGGGTCGATCTTGAACGGTTCGTCCACGAGCATCGCTGCGTTGATGCGCAGCAGGTGCTCCCAGATCGCGTCGATCTCAGGAGTCTTGCGATTCAGGATCCCCAGGCCCTCCATCGCGATCCGTCCCCGCTCCTTATCCTGGTGGATCAAGCCCTGCATCAGCTCCAACAGCAGCTTCAGGGTTCCGGGGTCGACCGCGCGCACCAACCCGAAATCGAGGAACGCCACCTTGCCGTGCGGCAGAAGCAGGTAGTTCCCCGGGTGCGGATCGGCCGAGAAGATGTTGAAGCGGTTGAGAGATCCGTAGAAGAACCGGAAGAGGATCTCGCCGAGCTCGTCCTTCTTCTCCTGGTCCCAGTCGAGTGCAGTCATGAACGGCTTGCCTTTGATGAACTCCTGGGTGATAACCCTGGTCTTCGAGTACTCCTTGTGGACCTTCGGGACGACGATGAACGGGTGGCCCTCGAAGAGCTCGGCGAACTTCGCCTGGTTCTCGGCCTCGCGGCGATAGTCGAGCTCCTCGAGCACGCGCTCCTTGACCTCGCCCGCCACCTCCTTGGGATCGAGGTTGGGAGCGATGGCGACGGCGAGCTTCGTCATCGCGGAGACGTTCTTGATGTCGGCGCGGACGGCGTCGTCGACGCCCGGGTACTGGACCTTGACCGCGACTTCCTCGCCCGTGGGGAGAGTGGCGCGATGGACCTGGCCGATCGAAGCGGCCGCGATGGCCTCGTCCTCGAACGTCGCGAAGACGTCCTCGACCGGACGACCGAACTCCTCCTTGATCACGGCTTTCGAGGCGTCGGGGTCCATCGGGGGGGCCGAGTTCTGCAGCATCGTCAGCGCGTCTTTGTAGGTCGAGAGGTAATCGCCCGGCGCGCCAAACTCGTAGAAGCTCGCGAGCTGGCCGAGCTTCATGGCGGCGCCCTTCATCTCACCCAGCATGTCCACGAGCTGTTGCGCCGTCTGCTGGTGGAAACCGTCGAGGAACTCGCCGGCCCGTGCCGGTGCGGCGAAGGATCTCGCGCGGGTGCCCAGGAACCGGAACGCCGACTTGCCCGTCTGGCCCGCGAGCCGCGCGCCCCGCTGGGCCCAGCCGGTCGGGATGGGGGCCTTGTCTTTTTCCGCCATGTGGCCGCTACTCTAGTTGCTGTGAACCTTCGATCGGCCGGCGCGGCCCTGGCAATCATCCTGCTGGGCGGCGCGTGTGGGGCGACGCAGGGACCAGACGTCTCCGCCGTCCCGTCGCAACCAACTGTGGCCGCAGAGCGGGCGACCGGCTCGGCGCTCGGAGGCTTCTCCGACGAGCCGATCGGTTCGTTCTCGCGGCGGCGCGCGATGCGGCACGTGCGCAAGCTCGCCTCCGATATCGGAGTACGCGTGCGCGCAACGCAGGGCGAACTGAGCGCGTCGAGCTACATCGCGGCGCGCTTCGAGGCCCTCGGCTATCAGGTACGGATCCAGGAGTTCGAGGTCGACGGCGGCACCTCGCGCAACGTCGTGGCCTGGTGGCCCGACTCGCGCCGCTACGGTGTGATCGTCGGCGGCCATATGGACACGGTCCCGGATTCGCCGGGTGCGAACGACAACGCGTCGGGCACCGCGGTCGTACTCGAGCTGGCGCGGCTTGTCGCCGGCAAGGAGCCGGCGCGCTCCGTGCGCTTCGTGGCGTTCGGCTCCGAGGAGTACGGGACGAACGGTGAGCACCACGTGGGCTCGCAGGTCTTCGTCAACCGCCTCGGGGAGCGAGGGCGCAACCGCCTGGCCGGGATGGTCTCGGTCGACATGATCGCGGATGGACGGCCGCTGCTGGTGGGCAACTCCGACATCGCCGACGACGTCGTCGCGCGGACTCTGTACCGGCGCATCCGCGATGCCGGGATCGCGGTCAGGTACCACACCCTCTGCGACTGCTCCGATCACGGACCCTTCGAACATGCCGGCATCCCGGCGTCGTTCGCCTACAGCGGTCCCGAGCCGAACTATCACGACTCCACCGACACGGTGCCCAACATGAAACCCCGCGATCTGCTCCGAACCGGCCGGGCCCTCAGGGTCTTCGTGCAGGCCGTGGACCGGGACATGCTCCAGCGGTTCCGGCGCCACTGAGCCGCCCCTCATTTCCAGCTAGGCTCTAGCCATGACCGAGACCTTCAAGCCCTACGAGCCCGAGGACTCCGGCTACGACTACGACGAGTACGCCTACGAGGATCGGCGCGGGCCCAACGTGCTCTGGGGCCGGATCATCGCCCTGATCGTGGCTCTCGCCCTGGCCTTCTGGTTCGGACGGGCCACCGCCGGCGGCGACGACGAGGGCCAGCTGTCCGAGCTGCGGGACGAGCTCGAGCAGGCCCAGCAGGAGAACGAGGACCTCGAGAACCAGCTGGCCGCCGCCCAGGCCGAGACCGTCGAGACGCCGGCCGACACCGCCACGGACGCGGCGACGGATCCTGCCGCCGAGGAGGAGGGCGAGACTTACGTGGTACAGCGCGGGGACACGTTGCGGGGGATCGCCCAGACGTTCTGCGGAGACCCGCAACTGGACGACCTGATCGCATCCGAGAACGGCATCGAGGACGCGACGCAACTGTCGGTCGGCGAGGAGATCGTCCTGCCGGCCGAATGCACCGGCTAACCAAACCGCTCTAGAGCGTCAATCGCCCAGCGCGTAGAACGCGTCGGACCCGTGTTTCCTGTACTCGCGCGCGACCTCGGCGGGAAGTCCGGTGCAATCACGTTCCTCGAGGAGAAGCTTCCGGTCGCGCGGACGCGTCTCCTGCGTGAAGTCGAACGCACTCATCATGTTGTTCGCACGGCAATCGCGCCCCGTCATGCACTCGAGTCCGTGCACCGTTTCGATGAACTTGAGCACCGAGGAAAACTCGTACTCGGTCGAGTCCACATAGCCCTGCTTCGCCCACGGCGAGATCATCAGGAAGGGCACGCGGGGACCGAGACCCATGATGTCGTAGTGAGGCGGCGCCACGTGGTCGTAGAAGCCGCCGAAGTCGTCCCACACCAGGAAGATCGCCGTCGACTTCCAGTATTTCGACCGCATGATCTCGTTGACGACCTGGACGGTCCAGTTCTCGCCCATGCAGACAGACGGGCCGCCGGGATGCTCGTTGAAACCCGGCCCGGGCACGACCCATGACACCTCTTTGAGCCTCTCGCGGCGGATGTCGGGCAGCAGGTCCTCCTCCGGTGTGATGTCCCTGCCCCAATGCTTCGAGAAACGCATGTGCTCGATCGCGAGGAGCGCGTTCATCCACGAGCCTTCGTCGGCGTAGTAGTGCCACGAGATCCCGGCGGCGTTGAGATGGTCGGGAAGGACCTCCCAGTCGAAACAGGCGCGCACGCGCTCCCAGAAGTTGCCCACGGTCTCGATATCGGCGCGCTCCTCGGCCGCCATCACCTCCTTGCGCTCGCGCTCCGTTAGCGAAGCGAATCTGTACACGGTCTCGCCCGCGTCGTCGCAGTAGCCGCCGGGCGCGTTCGTCTCGAGCTTGTTCCCCGTGACGCGGCCCGCCTGAGCGCCGACCGTGTATAGGTGAGCCGGAAAGGTCGGCCCGTACATCGAGGAGAACATGCGGTCGCCGAGCACAAAGTTGTCGGCATAAGCCCAGTAGTTCGGGATGCCCTCGCGAGTGAACGACGTGTAGCCGTTCAGCGTGTCGCCGTTCAGGATCTTGTCGAACCCGTTCATGCGGCCCCCGTTGATCGAGGTCACGCCGTCCAGGAAGCTGTGGCCCAGATCGGGCTTCAACACGTCGGTCGCCTCCGCCAACCTCACGGTTTCTCCGGAAGAGGTCTTGCCCGTGGCGGCTCCCTCGGCGCCCGGGTACCGGGCGAAGTAGTTATCGAAGCTCCGGTTCTCTTTGATGATGAAAACGACGTGCTCGATCGGGATCTTCGCCGGCTTGGGATCCGACAGGGCGGTGCCGGCCGGGATCGGCGCGGCCACAGGGCCGCTGCGTCGCTCCTGGAGGCCGGGCGTCGCGAGCGGGTCCCCGGCCTTCAGCAGTGACCGGCCCCCGAGCAGCCCGATCAGAAGCAGTCCCGTAACGAACAGGGTGCGCCGGCGGCGTCGCATCATCCGGCGACGCGCGGCTCTCCTGCGCACGGCCCTCCGACGTCGCGTTTCGAAGTCGGGAGGGAGCGACATGAACCTAGTGTCGCCCCGCTCTCAGGGCCGGAACAAGGGCCCTTGGCTAGAACTTCGCGCTCTCGACGCCTCTAGGGCTTCGGCGCGTACTGGCGACGGAAGTTACGTAACGGTGCACTAAGGCTGCCGGGCAAGACGGTCGAGCTCCTCGATCGCGCTGTCGGCCTCGTCGTCGGCAGGGGGCGCCGGGCCATATCGCTCGCGCTCGAAGGCGCGCAGAGCGGCCTGTCTCTTCGGGTCCCCGCGCCCTCCGGTGCGGGCGATCAGCTCCGCCGCGGTCTCAGGCGGCGACCTCCCTGCTCCGCGCTGGGCCAAGGCCTCCTCGAACCGTCTGAACGCCCGCGTGATGCGTCCCGGGGCCAATCTCTCGCTCAGAGCGACGGCCGGCTCCCGCACCGGGCGGAGACGTCTCCAGGCGACCACGATGCCGAAGAGAACCGCCGTCACGAGTAGCGCAACCAGGACGTTGCGCAACACGGCGCCGGCCCCCGACAGCCCGGTGAACCTGTCGGCGAAGAACGAGATCACGTTCGCGAGGGGGATGCTGGACGCCAGACTCTCCTCCGCCGGAGGGATGGCAAAGGTGGGATCGAACTCGTACCAGCCGACGCCGGGGAACCAAACCTCGACCCACGTGTGTGCATCGGAGTTGCGAACCTCGTAGTAGCCGGTGAACGGGTTGCGCCGTCCGGGTGTGTATCCCGCCACGAAGCGCGCCGGGATGCCGAGCGATCGCAACATCAGAGTCGTGGCCGAGGCGAACTGCTCGCAGAAACCCCTGTCGGTGTCGAACAGGAAATGGTCCACCGCATCCTGGCCCTCGGGCGGCACCGGCGACTCGATCTCGTAGAGGTAGTTGTCGGCGAGCCATCGCTCGATGGCCCTGACGCGGTCGTAGTCGTTCGTCGCGTCCTCGGTTATCTCCTGAGCGAGGCGTACGGTTCGCGGCGTCACGGATTCGGGGAGCTCGACGAAGGGCTGGATGTTCGGCGGGATGGGCCGGCGCGGGATGGCCCTCAGCTCCTCGGGAGTGGCCGCGCCGCGGCTGGACACCACGCTGTACACGACACCCGCGGTGAGGGTCGACGGAAGACGCAGTCCACCGACCGCGTCGATGTTGACCGGTCCGTCGAACCAGATCGTGTCAGGCTGCCCGGCGGCGAACACGACGCTGGGCTGCTCCGTTTCCACGTAGAAGGTCTGCGACACGGTGGCCCGAGGACCAAGGCTGCGGAACTCGCTCGGATAGAAATACGGCGGGTCCGACCCGAGCGTGTCGGCGGTGTCGTTCTCCTCCGCGCTCCAGCCCACGCCGTCGTAGTCGTTGAAGATGATGCCCTTCCACATCGCCGGGGCAGAGGCGCGAACGCGCATCACCAGCGAGTCGTTCAGCTCACCGCGCGTCCGCAGATCGAGCCTGTCGTCGAATCCGTAGAACGCCGTCCCGTTCGATCTGAGACCGGGCGCCCCGCCCGCCGAGCTCGGCGGGAACCCAGGATTGCCGATGCCTCCTCCCGATTCGATCGCTCCGATCCCGTTCCCCAGGTTGAACGGAAGCGCGAATGTCCGGACGCCGGTCGGCTGGGGGACGATGAGGAAGAGCACGGTGGCGGCCAGAGCGGTGGCGCCGAGCGCCTTCAAGACGTCCCTACCGCCCGGCGGCACGAACGAGGTACGCGGCGCCTTCGCCCGGCGCTCCCGACGCGGGCGCGCGGTTGCGGCCGCGCCCTCCTCCAGCTCCGAGCGGTGGATCAAGGCGAGCGACAGGATCGCGAACCCGAAATAGATCAGCAGCATCACCGCGTACGTCATGTTCTGGGAGATCGAGCCGGCGGCCGCCATCAAGGTCAGTGACGATCCGAGGGAGAAGTTGAGGTCCTTCCGGGCCGGCAGGTCGAAGCCATGGAGGACCTGCACCCATAGGAACAGGTCCGCCAACGGGAACCGGACCTCGTCCAGGGTGCTGATGCCGCGCAACTGGCCCAGGAACCTGATCAGAGCGAAGATGGCGAGCACCGTCAGGGCGATCTTGATGTGCCAGTTGTCCTTGTTCCTCTGGATGTAGGAGACCCAGTACGCCCCCGGCAGGAGCACCAGAAGCAACGCTCCCATCCCACCCGAGATGGCGTTCTCGACGGTGAGGGTCAACGCGCCGGTCATGACCGCCGCCAGCACCGATGCGCGCAGCAGGATCGAGTCCTCAGACTGCCTCGTCCGGTTGGCGTTACGGATCATCTCCATCATGAGCCGATACTCCCGACCAGATCGTCTCCCCGCGACACCATGCGCACGGAGGCGCGACTCTCGTCCAGTCGGAGCGGCACATCCGGCGAGTGGCTCTTGCCGCGGCCCGAGTGCCAGCTCGAGGAGCGTGCGGCGACGACGATCGCGCGCGATCCGGCGGCTTGAACCAGGCGAACCGCGTCGCCGAGGGACGCCGCGGCCTCTCCCGTCGTGGGTGTCAGAAGTACGAGAGTGCCCCGCCGGCCGATCCGGTCGAGCGCGGGCGCGACCAGAGAGGTCAACGGCGCGTCGAGCGGTTCCGCGCGCGCCAGCCAGTCAAGCAGCCCGAAACGGTCCGTGTCTCCCAGCCTCTCGACGCCTCCTTCGGAAGTCGGTCGCACCATGTCGACCGGGTGGCCCGTCTGCAGCGCGTAGACGCCGATCGACGCGGCCGCCGACACCAGCATCTCGAACGCGGAATCCGGAGGTTCGCCGGTGTCCGCTCCGGCAAGGACGAGAGCCACCCTGCTCGCCACCTCTTCTTCGAACTCGCGCACGATGAGGTGCCCGGCCCGGGCCGTGGACTTCCAGTGGACGGATCGAGGCGGATCGCCCGGGCGGTAGTCGCGCACGCCGATGAACTCCTCGCCGGCTCCGGTGCGAGCACGTTCGTGAAGCACGTCGGATGGGAACGATGACGGCTCGAGGATCGGGAATGACCTGAGCTCGACCCAGCGGGGCACCACGACGACATCGGTGGGCAGCTCGATCACCCGCCTCGTCGTCATGAATCCGAACGGCGCTCCGGTCGTGAGTGTCGTAGTCCCGGACGAGAACGCGCCTCGCCGCGCCGCCGAGCGCACGAGCTCCACGCGCGCCGTGGCACCGGGATCGAGCCTCTCGACGAGAACAGTGGTCTCACCGAAGGCGCCGAATCGATCCTCCAGACGCATCAACGGCAAGGGCTTCCGCCCGTCGTTCTCGATCGTGAACCCCAATCGGACGTCGTCGCCGACGCGCGCCCTCCTCGCGGTGGAGCGCTCGACCCGTGCGCTCTTCAGGCGATGCCTGAAGAGCATGGAGCCGACTGCCAGCCCCAGGACGCCGGCCGCGAGCACGAACAACCAGGCGGCTTGAGCCGTTGCCCCGGCGAGGAACAGGAGGCCGGCCACGAGGCCTGCCATGAATGCCCGCTTGCTGGGGCGGCGGGTCACGTCGGTGTCGAAGTAGTGGGCACGGGCGCCTCTGCCACGACCTCCTTGACGGCCTCGGTTGCCCGGCCCGGCTCCAGTCGCAGACCTGCGACCGGCAGGACGCGGTGTGCGAGAACGGGAACGGCGAGCTGCTTTACGTCGTCGGGCACGACGAACTCGCGACCATCGATCAGGGCGCGTGCTTGCGCGCACCTCACCAGCGAGATCGACGCGCGCGGGCTGGCGCCGAGCGCTAGATCGGGATGTTTCCGCGTCGCCGCGGTGATACGCAACGCGTAGTCCATCACCGGCTCGGAGACGTGGGTAGAGCGGACGACCCGCCGCACCCCCACGACCTCATCGGGGTCGAGAACGCCCTCGAGCTCGTCGATCGGATGCGAGAGCAGCTGGGCCCTCACGATCTCGCGCTCGGTCGCCTCGCCCGCGTAACCGAGCGCCATCGTGATCGCGAAACGATCCAGCTGGCCTTCGGGTAGTGGATAGGTCCCGTGATGTTCGAGCGGGTTCTCGGTGGCGACGACGAAGACCGGGTCGGGCAACGCGTGCCGCACGCCGTCGACCGTGACCGCCCCCTCGTCCATCGCCTCGAGGAGCGCAGACTGCGTCCGGGGCGTCGTCCGGTTGATCTCGTCGACCAGCACTACGTGGGCGAACACCGGCCCGGGGATGAACTCGAAGCGCTGGTTGGCCTGGTTGTAGACGGCCGTGCCCGTCACATCGGTCGGCAGGAGGTCGGGCGTCGCCTGGATCCGCTTGAAGGAGCCCCTGATCGACCGTGCCAGGGACCGAGCGAGCATGGTCTTGCCGACCCCCGGAACGTCCTCGATCAGAAGGTGGCCCCCGGCGAAGAGAGCCGTGGCCGCCGCCTCGATCGCCCGGCGCTTACCCCGGATCACCTTCTCGACGTTGTCGATCAGGAGGCCGGCTGCGGTGGTTGCTGCGGCACGATCCATCGAACGATTGTGGCACCTTCTAGGACATGAGTGAGACGCCCGAGGGTTTCGAGATCCTGGAGCACACGGCAGACGTCGGTGTACGGAGCTGGGGGCCGAGCCTCGAGGAGACCTTCAGACAGGCGACCCTGGGCCTCCTCGACATAGTCGGCGCGTACACCCCGGGCCGTCCCGGGACCACCGCGGCGATCGAGGTGGAGGCCGGCGATCTCGGCGGATTGCTGGTGGACTGGCTGGGCGAGGTCCTGTACCTCCAGGAGGTGCGCGACGTGGTCGTCGCAACGGTCCGGGTGGACCGCGTGACCGAGCGCAGCGCCGGAGGCTCGGTGGAGCTGACCCCGAGACCCGTCGAGATCGAGGGCACCGCCGTCAAGGCGATCACGTACCACCAGCTCTCGGTCGAGCAGCGCGGCGACGGCTGGACCGCGACCGTCTTCGTCGACATCTGACGAGGGGACGAGGACGTTCAGCACACGACTCTTCGGGTAGGAGGCCACTATGGAGCCCCGGGAGGTCGCGCCCTTTCAGTGGGAGATCCCGCAGGGTTACGTGGACGGGATGCGCGTCCCGGCCAGGATCTTCGCATCGAAGGCTCTACTGGATAAGGCGCTCGAAGACCGCGCTGCGGAACAGATCGCGAACGTGGCGACGCTGCCGGGCATCGTGGGGGCCGCGCTCGCGATGCCCGACATCCACTGGGGCTACGGCTTCCCGATCGGCGGCGTTGCCGCAACCGACGTCGACGCCGGCGGCGTGGTCTCACCCGGCGGAGTCGGGTTCGACATCGGCTGTGGAGTGCGACTGGTACGCAGCGATCTCACCTTGTCCGAAGCGAAAGGCCGCATGCGGCAACTGGTGACGACGCTCGGCAAGAGGGTGCCGCGCGGCGTCGGGGGCAAAGGACGCATGCAGCTCTCGGGCGGCGACGTGGACGCCGTGCTGCGGGAAGGCGTCAAGTTCCCCCTCGCGCGCGGCGTCGGCTGGGAGGAAGACCTGGCGAACGTCGAGGACGTGGGCACGATGGCCGGCGCGGATCCCGACGACGTTTCGGACCGCGCCAAGGAACGGGGCGGTCCGCAGCTCGGCAGTCTGGGCGCCGGCAACCACTTCCTCGAGGTCCAGGTCGTGGACCGCATCCACGACGACGAGGCGGCCCGCGCGATGAAGCTGTTCCAGGATCAGGTCGTCGTGATGATCCATTCCGGATCCCGGGGGATGGGCCACCAGACCTGTCAGGAGTACGTAAGGCAGATCGACCGCGTGATGCCCGAGCTCGGCATCGAGGTGCCCGACCGGCAGCTTGGCTGCGCCCCGATCGGGCACCCGATCGCGGACGGTTACCTCGGCGCGATGAGCGCGGCGGGGAACTACGCGAAGGCCAATCGTCATCTCCTCACGGATGCCGCCCGGGAGGCCTTCATGCACACCTTCGAACGGACCGCTCGGGACCTCGGCATGCATGTCGTCTACGACGTCTCACACAACCTCGCGAAGATCGAGGAGTACGAGGTCGAAGGCAAGACGAGGCCTCTGTGTGTGCACCGGAAAGGAGCGACGCGCGCCTTCGGTCCCGATCACCCGGAGCTGCCCGACGCCTACAAGTCGATCGGACAGCCGGTGATCATCCCGGGGTCGATGGGTACCGAGTCCTACGTCCTCGTCGGCACCGACGGCTCGCGCGAGCGATCGTTCTCGTCCACTTGCCACGGTGCCGGGCGTGCCATGAGCCGCACCGCGGCGAAAAAGCAGATGAGTGGCAGCGACCTCAAGCGCGAGCTCGAGGGAAAAGGCATCACTCTCGCGGCCTCGCAGTGGAAGCTGCTGTCGGAAGAGGCGCCCTACGCGTACAAGGACGTGTCGGAGGTGGTCGCCACCTGCGAGGGGGCCGGGATCTCCAAGATCGTCGCGCGCCTGGTCCCGGTCGGAGTCGTCAAGGGTTAGTAGAGTGCCCCGAGCCGGGGGATCATGCCGCGAATCAGCGGACCCCGACCCGGGTCACGCGCCGGCGGCTGCGCAGATGGTGACGGCGTTCAGGGCGTTCAGCCTGCCGTAACCGTAGATCGGATCGCGTCCCGGCGTCCCGAGGTCGTCGGTGGTCCGAAGGATGCAATCGGTGATCTCGTGCGCCGTCATGCCCTTCCCGGCCAGCAACGCTGCAACCCCGCTGACGAAGGGAGCGGCCATCGAGGTCCCCGAGATTCCCTCGTAACCAGACTCCGTCGAACACAAGGGATCGGCGTCGCGCAGGTAGGTCGAGAAGATCTCCTCGCCACAGCTGAGCCCGGCGCCGCCCGGCGCGACGAGGTACTTCAACTGCAGGGTGGCATCGCCGTTGGAGTAGTAGGAGCGGAGATCGCGCGGATCGGTCGCGCCGACGCAGAGCACCTCGGGCGCGGCCGCCGGTTGCGCGCACAGCGGGGCGGTGTCGTTGCCCGCGGAGATCACGATGACCGACCCTCTGCCGATGGCGTAGGCGATCGCGTCGTAGACCGGGTCGAGGTCGCCGATCAGCTTGATGGCATCGCCGACGCCTGCCGGGTAACCGAGAGACAGGTTGATCACGTCGGCATTGTGATCGGCGGCGTAGCGGATCCCGTCGGCGACGGACTCGGTCGGGCCGTTCCCCTCGGCATCCAGGACCCGGACCGGCAGGATGCGCGCGCCCGGAGCCGTCCCGGCTACCCCAACACCGTTGCCCGTGATGGCCGCCGCGATGCCGGCGACGTGCGTGCCGTGCCCATTCGCATCCTGGGGCCCGTCTTGCACGCACACGCGCTCGCCCGTCTTGGCATCCCTCGTGCAGATGCCGTCCGGCTCGACGAAATCCGCGTCGGGATTGTCGATGATCTTCGCGGCGAGGTCCGGATGGTCCAGGTCCACACCACTGTCGACGACGGCTATGACCGCGCCGGTACCGTCCGAATGAGCCCAGGCCGGCTCGGCCTGGATCTTCTGCAGGCCCCACTGCTTCGCGAAATGAGGATCGTTCGAGGCACCTGCCGCGGGTCCGGCGAAGGCGGCCACCAGGACGGCCGCTGCGAGCATGCTGACGAGCTTCCTCATGACGCTCCTAGGTGGCTGGGCGGGGCGGGGGGCCGAGGCCCTCTCCCCACTGTTACCCACATGAGCAGGACATTCCTGCCTGAAACAGGGAATTTCCGGCGCATCAGGGACGTTGGCAGCGCGGGCAATACGTGGTTCCCCGACCCCCAAGAACGATCTTCCTGAGCGCGGTGCCGCAGCGAGGACAGGGCGTGCCCCCTTGCCCGTAGGCCACCAGATAGGAGGCGTTGCGGCCGCTCGAGCCGTCGACCATCTGGAAATCGCGAAAGGTGGTCCCCTCGCGCTCGACCGCGTCGGCAAGGACCCGGCGGATCGCGCCGTGGAGCTCCCGGGCTCTGCGCGGGCCGACCTTCCTTGAGGCCGGGTGGATCCGGGCCTGCCAGAGGGCCTCGTCGGCGTAGATGTTCCCCACCCCGGCGACGGGGCGCTGCGACAACAGGAAGGGCTTCACCGGACTCGTGGTTCGGCGGAGCTTCCAGGCGAAGACGTCGGGATCGAACTCCTCGCTCAGCGGTTCGGGCCCTAGCATCGCCAGCGTCGGGATCGCGTCGTAGATCCCGGCGTCGACGACCGCGATCCGGCCGAAGCGACGGACGTCTCTGAACGCCAGGATGCGCCCGTCGTCCAGCGTCAGCCTCGCGCGGACGTACGGATCGTGGAGGTCGAAGCGGAACGCCCCGGTCATGCCCAGATGCATGATCAGCTCGAGATCCCGATCCAGAGGAGCGATCAGGAACTTCCCTCGGCGACCCACATGATCGATCGTCCGGCCCCGCCCGCGCTCGACGTCGTGGAACTCGCGCGGCACGGTAGGGAGCGGATCGAACCAGACGTCGGTGATCGTGCGGCCGCTCAGCTCCGGATCCAGCTGGCGGCGAACCGATTCGACCTCGGGCAGCTCCGGCATGCAATTACATTAGTTGGATGGGCCAACACGACATCGACCCGGACGCTCTCCCCTACGCGCTCGAGAAGCTGCCGCGCAAGGAAGACGTGGGCGCGGAGGGTTTCTTCGCTCTGGATCTGCGCGCCGGACGGGTCACGAAGGTCGAGGACTTCCCCGAGGCCCGGAACCCCTCGTGGAAGGTCACCGTCGACTTCGGCCCCCTCATCGGCGAGCTGAGGACCGGCGCCAAGATCACGAACTACTCACGCGACGAGCTCGAGGGTCGCCTGGTAGTCGGGGCGATCAACCTGGGGGGGCGCCGCATCGCGGGGTTCAAGAGCGAGTTCCTGATCCTCGGTGCGCTCGACCCGGACGGAACCGTCCGACTGCTGCAGCTCGAGGACGACGTGCAGCCGGGCTCGCCGATCGCCTAGCCGCTCCGACGCGCAGACTGCGGGGCGGCTCCCTCGAGGGCGGGGGCACAGCGGTGCTCGGCCCAGGCGTCGTTCCCTTCGAGGACCCGGCGGAGGACGGCGCGCAGCCGTGCCACCTCGTCGTCCGACAGATGCCCCGAGAAGAACCGTTCGACGGAATCGTGCAGGAGCGGGCGGGTCTTAACGAGCAGCGCCGCGCCCGACCGGGTGAGCGCGGCGTAGACCACCCGGCGGTCGTCGGTGGAAACGACGCGCTCTACCAAGCCCCTTTTCTCCAGCCGGTCGACGACCCGGGTCGCCCCGCTCTTGCTGAGCAGAAGGAGGTCGGCCAGGTCGTACATACGAAGACGCGTACCCTCGGCCTGGGCCAGTCGGATGAGGACCTCGTGCTCGGCGAGCGAGAGTCCGTGGGCCGCGTCCAGCTCGGCCTCGATCCGACCGCTCACCACCGAATAGGTCTGGAGCAGGTTCAGCCAGGCGTGGAACCGCTCCGCCGACAGTCCGGGACTAGAACCCTCCATGGGACCAATCCTAGACCTGATAGTTGACGGTGCAACCGTTTCCCGCAGTCCCGTCACCCGGCGGTTTGGCACAAAAGCTGCGCGCGGCGCAGATTCCTTACCAAAGCGCGGGCCGGCCATGCTTGGGGCCGGAGGAGACCGAGCGGGCGGCGGCGAACCTCCCGGCATGCAGATCCGCCGTTCGTTCGTCGCGCTCGCCGCGCTGGCTGCGGTCCTTCCCGCCTCCGCCCGAGCCGCGGCCCCCGCCGCGTGCCCGGGGTCTCCCCTCGCCGCCCAGATGACCGCGGTCACCGGCACATTCACCGAGGAGCAAGAGGGCGCGTACGTCCTGGTTCCGTTCGCGGTCGCCGAGGGCACGACCCGGGTCGGCGTCAAGATCTGCCACGACCAGCCGGATTCCCCCACGTCATCGGAGATCAAACACACGCTCGACCTCGGCGTCTACGACGCCCGCGGCGCGGACGGCGTCTTCGACGAGGACGAATTCCGCGGCTGGGGTGGCTCCAGCCGGCCCAGCGTCCTGATCACCCCGGAGCAGGCGACCGTCGGCTTTACGCCGGGCGCGATCCCGCCGGGTGAGTGGGCGGCCGAGATCGGCGTCGCCGCGGTGGCGGGGCCGACCGAGGGCGATCCCGACGGCAGCGTCGCGTGGCGTCTCGAGATCTACACGGGAGCCGACGCGACCGATCTCGACCAGCCGTGGGCACCGACCCCCTACGACGAATCGCCGGCGGCCACGACGGCCGGTTGGTACAAGGGCGACTTCCACGTGCACGCCGAGCACTCCGCCCCGAACGACGCTTCGATGCGCGAGACGTTCGACTACGCGTTCGGAGCCGACGCCGCAGGACTCGACTTCATCACGCTGTCCGACTACGTCACCGACCGGCACTGGCACGAGATCGGCCGATTGCAGGCCGACTATCCGGGGAAGCTCGTAATGCGAAGCGCGGAGGTCATCACCTATCGCGGCCACATCAACAACCACGGCAGCGCGACCTACGTCGACTACCGCACCGGGCCGATCTACGAGTTGACCGGCGGCCAGCTTCGCCAAGTGCGCGATGCCCAACCGGCGAGCCGGATCTTCCACGACATCCACGAGGCCGGCGGCTTCACCCAGGTGAACCACCCGACGACGTTCCCCGCAACCGTGCCCGGCTTCGGCAATCTGTGCCGCGGCTGTTCGTGGGAGTACTCGGATGCCGAGACGCGCTGGGACGAGGTCGATGCCTTCGAGGTGCAGACCGGGCCGGCGGGAACCGCCGAGCCGCAGGATCACGAGCTGGGGCCCAACCCCTTCGCGCCGCTCGCGATCCAGTGGTGGGACGAGCTCCGCACCGCGGGGCATCGCATCACCGCCGTCGGTTCGAGCGACTCACATCACGCGGGCGAAGGGAACGGAACGACGCAGTCACC
>DATFFR010000076.1:0-2767 GCA_035249925.1 Actinomycetota bacterium | reverse complement strand
GCCCGGCACCTGACCTTCTTCGAGATGCTCGGGAACTTCTCGTTCGGCGACTACTACAAGAGCGACGCGTGCCGGTGGGGGTGGGAGCTGGTAACCGAGGGCTACGGTCTGCCGCCCGAGAAGCTCTGGACGACGGTGTTCGAGACCGACGACGAGGCCTTCGAGATCTGGCGCGACGAGGTCGGCGTCCCCGAGAACCGGATCATCCGGATGGGAAAGAAGGACAACTTCTGGTCGATGGGTATCGCGGGGCCGTGTGGCCCCTGTTCCGAGATCTCCTACGACATGGGTGAGGCGTTCGGACCCGCGTCCGACCAGGGCCCCGCCGGCAACGAGGACAGGTACATGGAGATCTGGAACCTGGTCTTCATGCAGAACGACTGCAACGCGGACATCGAGCCGATCGCCGAGCTGCCCACGAAGAACATCGACACGGGCTTCGGATTGGAACGGGTGGCGATGGTGCTGCAGGGGGTCGAGTCGGTCTTCGAGACCGATCTGTTGCGCGCGATGATCGGAAGCGCAGAGCGTGTCTGCGACCGCCGTTACGGGACGGACGACCGCACCGACGTCGGGTTGCGGGTGCTCGCCGACCACGGACGATCGATCAGCTTCATGATCGCCGACGGGATCCTCCCCTCCAACGAGGAGCGCGGCTACGTGCTGCGGTTGATCATGCGTCGTGCGATCCGACAGGCGCGACTGATGGGCCAGGCGCGCCCGGTACTCGCGGATCTGATCGATGCCGCGGTGGACCTGATGAGCGGCGCGTATCCGGAGCTGCGTTCGAGCCGCGATCTGGCCGTCGAGGTGGCCTCGCGGGAGGAGGAGCGTTTCGACGCCACCCTCAAGCAGGGTCTCGGGCTGTTGGAAGACGAGATCGCGAAGGTCCGAAGCTCCGCAGGAGCCAGCGTCCCACCGGACGTGGCGTTCAAGCTGCACGACACGTTCGGGTTCCCGATCGACATGACGATCGAGATCGCGACCGAGGCCGACCTGGAGGTGGACCGGGATGCCTTCGCGCGCCTCATGCAGGAACAGCGCGAGCGCGCTCGAGCGGCCCGGAAGGGTGACGCGCAAGCGGTCTCGCTCGACTCCGCTCTGGCCGCGGTCGGCGAGAAGGGCCCGGTCGAGTTCCTCGGCTACGAGCATCACTCCGTCGGTGGCAACGTGCTGGCTCTGCTCGACGGCGCCGCCGGCACCCCACTCCTGACGGAGGGCCAGGAGGGGGAGATGGTCCTCGACCGAACCGTCTTCTACGCCGAGGGTGGCGGCCAGGTGGGCGACACCGGAGTCATCGTGGCGTCGGGCGGCCGCGCCGAGGTCCTGGACACGCAACGTCCCGTGCCGGGACTGATCGTGCATCGGGTGCGGTTGGTGGCCGGCGAGATCCAAGTGGGCGACGAGGTCGACGCCCGGATCGACGCGCCGCGGCGCGCTGCTATCGAGCGTGCCCACACGGCCACCCATGTGTTGCACTGGATCCTCCGCGACCGGTTGGGCGATCACGCGCGGCAGGCGGGCTCGTTGGTCGAGCCGGGCCGCCTGCGGTTCGACTTCAACCACTTCGAAGCCGTTGGGCACGAGCAGCTGAGCGACATCTCGACCGAGCTTCAGGAACGCGTGCTTGCCGACGATGGGGTCCGCGCCTTCGAGACGAGCTACGACTTCGCCCGCTCGATCGGGGCGATGGCGATCTTCGGCGAGAAGTACGGGGACTTCGTGCGCGTGGTCGAGGTGGGGGAGTACTCGAAGGAGCTCTGCGGAGGGACCCACGTCCCACACACCAGCACCATCGGCGTGGCCCTCGTGACGACGGAGGGCTCCGTCGGGGCGAACCTGCGGAGGGTCGAAGCGCTCGTAGGGCGGGACGGTCTGCGTTTCCTGGAACGACGAGTGGCGGTGCTGGATCGGGCGGCGGCGCTCCTCAAGGCCTCGCCCGACGAGGTGGCCGAGAAGGTCGATCGGTTGCTGGTCACCCACAAGGAGATGGAGCGGAAGGTCGCGGAGATCGAGCGCCGCTCCGCCGAGTCCGACGCGGCCGCTCTCGCCGAATCGGCAACGGACGTGAACGGCAGCCGCGTGATCGTCGCGCGTCGCGATGTGGGCGTGGACGGCCTGCGTGCCCTCGCACAGTCGCTGCGAGGCCGTATCGGCTCGGGCGTGATCGTGCTCGGCACCAGCGACGGCGCCAAGGCGAACCTGGTTGGAGCCGTCACCAAGGACCTGGTCGATCGGGGGATGTCGGCGCGCGATCTGCTCGCGCCGGGCGCCAAGTTGCTCGGCGGGGGCGGTGGAGGGAAGCCCGACCTTGCGATCTCGGGTGGTCCGGAAGCGGACCGGCTCGACGACGCGATCGCCGCGGTGGCGCGAGAGGTCAGAGAGGCGCTGGCGCGGTGATGTTGGGGGTCGACGTCGGCTCCCGGCGTGTAGGGCTGGCGGTGGCCGACGACGAGACGCGCTTCGCGCGCCCGCTCGAGGTGGTCGACATCACCCTCGAGGATCCGATCGAGCGCATCGCGCGGCTCTGTGTCGACATGAATGTGTCGTTGGTCGTCGTAGGCAAGCCGGTCGGACTTGCCGGTGGCGAAGGGCCGGCGGTCACCGAGCAGGCCGGATTCGTGGAGCGGCTGCGCGCCGCGGTTCCCGTCGAGGTGCGCGAGTACGACGAGCGCCTCACGACGGTGGTCGCGGAGCAAGGCATGCGGGCCGCGGGAGCCGGTCGATCGAAGCGCAAGCGCATGCGGGACGCGGTTGCCGCTCAGGT
>DATFFR010000075.1:0-18502 GCA_035249925.1 Actinomycetota bacterium | reverse complement strand
GACTGGAACGAGCACGACATGCAGTACGGCGATGGGCGGGTGCGCCAGTCGTTCGTTTGCTGTGCTCGTTGCACGGCTTTGGCCAGAGCACGCATCTGGCGCTCGAAGGCCAGAAGCATGCGCTCGTTCGGATTGAGCGTGAGCACTACGGGGTCGGCCAGATACACGAGGCGGATCTCCTTGGGGATGATCCCGAACGCCCGCCAGCACACCAGCGCGTAGAACCGCAGCCCGAAGAACGCGGCCAGCTCCCTGGACTCGCCCGGCACCCGCCCGGTCTTGTAGTCGGTCAGCACCCACGCGCCGTCGGCCCGCTTCTCGAGGCGGTCGATGATGCCCCGGAGCTGGACCTCGCTGAGGTCGTACTCGATCCACCATTCGAGCTCGCTGGCCTCGACCGAGCGGGGGTCCTCGAGCTTGAAGTAGTTGCGCAGGAGCGTGCGGGCCTCCTTCAGCCACGTGGATTCCTCCTGCATGCCCATGCCCGAGGGGCGGAACTCCGGATCCTCGCGGACCTGGCGCCAGAGGGCGTCGAGGAGCTCCTGGGCCCGGTCGGGGGTCCGAGCCTGGGCCGCCTCCGAGAAGAGGCGTTCGAGCACGGCGTGGATCAGCGAGCCGCGGGCGGCCGCGCCCGATACCGGCTCGGGCAGATGGTCGATCTTGCGGAACTTGAAGAGCTGGGGACAGCTCTTGAAGTCCGTGACGCTGGACGGAGAAAGCTTCAGAGCCGCTTCATCCATGGTCCCCAACCTAGGGGGCCTACGGCGTCACACGGCGGATTTCGGGTGTTTTAGAGCCCTCCGAGGAACTCGGCGAGGGCCCCGTTGAAGGCCTCCGGAGCCTCGAGACTGGACAGGTGACCGGCTTCCGGGATCACGACCAGACGCGAGCCCCCGATGTGCTCGTGCATCTTGCGGGATGCCTCGGGCGGGGTCACCGCGTCGTTCTCCCCGACGATGATCAAGGTCGGAACCTTGACGGCGGCCAGCTCGCCCGTGCTGTCCGGGCGGTTCTTCATGGCCTCCAGCGCGCCGATGAACCCGGCCGGGGGGTTGTCCATCAGACCCCTGACCTTCTCGACCACGTCGGGCTTCTTCGACGTCGTGGCGTCGCCGAGCAGGGCGCCCACGAGCGCCCCTATCAGCTCGTCGCGCTTGCCGTCGCGCACCATCCCCTGCTGGGTGGTTCGCTTCTCGACGCCCTCGGGCGGGTCGGCCTCGGCCTTGGTGTCGGCCAGCACCAGCGCGGAGAAGCGCTCGGGGAATCGCCGGAGGCACTCGAAGGCCAGGTAGCCACCCATCGAGAGCCCGGCCAGAACGACCTTGTCCAGCCCCAGCTCGTCGAGTAGCGCCCGGACCTCGCCCGCCCACCGCTCCATCGAATAGCCCTCGTCGGGGACGTCGGAGGTGCCGAAGCCGCTCAGGTCGGGGGCGATGAAGCGGAACCGGTCGCCGAGCGACTCGACCTGCGGCTCCCACATCGCCGCGCTCAGAGGGAAGGCGTGGAGCAGCAGCACCGGTGTGCCCGATCCGCCGCTGTCCGTGTAGTTGATCTTCGTTCCGTCGGCGGCGAGCTCGGGCATGATGGAACCTCCCTGGTGGCGTGGGTGAAGGACCCGCCGAGGATAGCCCCAGGGCGTGGCAGCGCTACGTGGTGCTCGGCGGCTAGGTCCCTTCGCCGTGAACGAGGCCCAACCTGGGCCCCTCGATCCGCTCGACCGTGCAGGGCACGTGGATCCCGAAGGTGGTCCCCCTCGTCGAGGAGGCGAAGTCGATCCGGCCCTTCATCGAGGTCACCAGCTGGCTGACGACGAACAGCCCCAGGCCGACGCCCTCCTTGCCGGCGGCGGTTTCCTCGATGCGGCTGAAGGCCTCGAACAGCTGGGAGCGCTTCTCGACCGGGATGCCGGGACCGTCGTCGGACACCTCGAGAAGGATCCCGTCCCGAGCCTCTTGGGCCGTCACCGAAACGCGGGTGCGGTCGGGCGTGTACTTGTAGGCGTTCTCGACCAGGTTGCGGACCAGCTGCGACACACGGGCGGGGTCGATCTCGCAGCGCAGCGGCTGGACGAAGACCTCGAGCCGGTGGGCCTGGCGCTTGGAGTCGGCCGCCTGAAGGGCCCCCTGCAGGGTGGGCTCCAGCTCGACCCATTGAGGATGTAGCGCGATCGCTCCCGCCTGCAGCTCGTTGCCGATCATGAGGTCGTCCACGAGCCTGGCGAGCTGGTGGGACTGCTGGGCGGTCATCTCGAGGAGCTGCTTGCGCTGGTCCTCGGTGAGCCGGTCCCCGCGGCGCAGCAAGGTGTCGGTCCCCGAGATGATCGCGGTGAGGGGGCCGCGGATCTCATGCGAGGTCACGGCGAGGTAACGGTCCTTGAGGCGGTC
Organism: Actinomycetota bacterium; assembly: GCA_035249925.1. Lineage (GTDB taxonomy): Bacteria > Actinomycetota > CADDZG01 > CADDZG01 > WHSQ01 > MB1-2. The sequence goes on along the minus strand of DATFFR010000075.1, from coordinate 16,118 downwards.
GAGCTCGGTGAGCGTGTGGCTCTGCTTCTCGAACGCCAGGCTCTTCTCGTGCCAGCCCTCGGCCATCGTGCCGGCGACACCGCCGATCAGGGTGGCGAGGCCCACGGTGAAGACGTAGCTGTTGAGGTCGAAAGGGTCGTTGTGGAGGTCGGCGTGGTGGAAGGCCTCGGCGACGTAGAAGAGCGCGACGCCGGCGGCCGTAAGCAGGGCCCCCTTCAGGCGGTAACGCAACGCCGCCTCGAGGGGAACCAGGAACAGGAGCGCCCAGCCGTTGTACGGGGTCTCGAACGAGAAGATCCAGACGAAGCCGAAGATCACCAGAGTGTCCAGGGCGAAGCCGGCGCGGCCGAGCTTCATGAGACCGTCCTCTGACTCGACCCGGGCCAGGATGCCCCACAGCAGCATGCTGCCGATGGCGAAGACGGCGACCAATGCCCAGGCCATGACCTGGGTGGCCGTATCGGGGAACCGGGGCTGGATGACCAGCGACACCACCGCGAAGAGGATCCCGAACCAGCGGACGTACGTCATCCACTGCTCCAGGCGCCGAAGCTGCTCTACCCCCGTCATCTGTTCCCTATCGGCAAGTGGGCCCGTCCGGCTGACATATAGCTGACCCACAATAAAGGAGCCCCCTGCCGGATGGCAGGGGGCTCCTTTGAGGAAGCGTTGCGGTTAGGCAGCCTTGACGGTGCGGGTGTCTCGGCGGTGGCCGATGACCTCGCCCACGTGCTCGAACACCTGCGGGGTGGCGTAACCGGCGGCGGCGACCATGAGGCCGGTGCCGATGTAGCCCAGCATCTCCGACCGAACCTCGATGCCCCACTGCGCGAACAGTGAGAACTCGAGAGCCCAACATACGAGCGCGCCCAGCGCGATCGTCAGGATGGACTGCACCTTCGACAGGTTCACGTACTCGTTCAGCATGTCGACTACCTTGAACGTTCCGATCCCCAGAAGAACCACGATCCCGAACTCGTACATCTAAAGCACCTCCGTCACCCTCTGGACGGCCATTCCGTCCGTGGCGAGGCTTTAGACGCCGGCGCAGTCGGTTGGTTACAACGCGTGAACTGCGTAGGGAGAAATAGCCCCTTCGGGCTATCGACGAGCAAGGGGAGCCCACCCATGCTTTCTGCAGGGCGGGGGTCCAGTCGCATTCGCCGCCGCAGCCATCCGACGCACTGCCCGCGCGTCGGAGACTCCCGCCCTCTTTTTTTCTTCCCTTTCCTAAGCGGCCGCGAGGTCGCCCCGAGCGCCGGCGCGGCCTCCGCGCACGAGGGCCTAGCCCCCGTTCGGGTTGGGCGCGAGCTCGACCGGGAAGTTGACGCGGGCGACCACGTCCTCGTTGAGCGTGAAGGCGAGGGTGTAAGTGGCGGCGTACTCGAATTTGGCGTCTGCCACCTCGTCTTCGAGTTTCTCTATGTGCGCGTTCGTGGGGCTGTGGATCTCGCGCGGTGAGCTTTCGTAGACCACGACCCCGCCGGGGCTCTCTATCCGCCATTGCTCGGTGAACGTGCCGTGGTCCTCGCCCCATCCGCGCAGCACGAGGAAGGCCGCGGCGACCCCCGGCTCTTCCCGCAGCTGCACGAGGTTCTCGAGGCCGGGATGGACCTTGCCGCGGTGGTTCACGATGTAGCGCTCGCGATCGATCACCTTCGCGTAGACGAGTCTTGCCCCCACGGAGCCTCCTATCGCTGTTCGTACGTATCGACCACGACGTCGAGGTCGACGAACTCTTTCCGCCATCTTTCGATGCCCACGGCTTGCACCGGGGAAACGACACCCGTGACATCGAAGCCGGGTTCCGTCAGGGCCAGCGCCCCGGCCGACAGGAACTCGGCCGTCAACCCGTAGACGTCTCGGCCCGAGAGGGCAACGTTGCGCCATCCATCGGGGGAACTCGCCTCGGCCAGGATCGTCCATCTGCCCTTGTGCCGCTGACGATCGTTGGGTCCTTCAGGCAGCCGGTCGACCACCGCTTTCACCGCGCCCCGCCCCGCGGCATTGCCGGTGACCAGCTTGAGAACGGGGAGACCGAATCTGATGAGCTGTTTCGTCATGGGATCGGTCGTGAGGAAGGTCTTGAGCGAATGCAGGTTCAGATGGAGCGGTGCGAGCTGCCCTTCGGCCAAGGGGAACGCGACCGCCGGCTTCGGGCCAAGCGGCGGCGGCATCGGCGACCACCTTTGTTCCTGGCCCGCACGGATCGGGATCCGTTCTCCGTCGGCGACCCATGCTCCTTCGCTGCCGATGATCCCGACCGCAGACCGCACCGTGCCGCGGGAGCCCGCGGTGGGCATCGCGTACGTCAGCACGAGGTCCGCCGCCTTCATGCCCTCGGTCGCGATGGTTGCCGCCGCGTCGGCGGGGACCTCGTCGAAGCCCATCGCCGACACCATGGCGATGCCCGCGTTGCGAGCGGCCTCCATGCGGGTGTCGATCATTTGCCGGATGAAGGTGCCCTCCCCGGTCGAGTCGATGTAGTGGACGCGGGCGCGGAGCGCAGCGTCCACCGCGGTCCAGCCGAGCTCCCCGAACGGGCCGACGCAGGTGATCATCACCTTGACGTCGCGCAGCGCCGCCACAAGGGCGTCGACGTCGCCGACGGCGGCGATCCTCACATCAGGGTTGCCGGTCTCCGCCGCGAGTGCCTCCAACCGCTCGCGCGATCGGCCGGCGATGGCGAAGTCTGCGCCGCGCCGTGCCAGTGCATGGGCCGTGAGCCGACCGGTGTATCCGGTGGCGCCGAAGAGCAGGATGTCGGGCACCCGCCGAGACTACCTACTACCTCTACTAACCTTCCGCGCATGAGTGTCACGGTCCATCTGGTACGTCACGGCGAGGTCGAGAACCCCAAGGGGGTGATCTACGGCCGCCTCCCGGGCTATCACCTGTCCGAGAGGGGACGAGCACAAGCGGAGGCCGCGGCGGAGCGCTTGGCCGAGGCGGATCTCGGCGCGTTATGGGCAAGCCCGCTCGAACGCGCGCAGGAGACCGCCCAGGCGATCGCGGCCCGCCATCCGGCACTCGAGGTGGTAACCGACGATCGCATCATCGAGAGTGGCACCACGGTGGAAGGCGTGGGCAGGACCCTGGCGGCGTTCCTGCGGTCGCCGCGGCACTGGTGGCATTTCCGCAATCCCTGGGGCCCGTCGTGGGGCGAGAGCTTCGTCGACATCAGAGAGCGGATGCTCGAGGCGGTCAACGCGGCGGTGGAGCTGGCCGCCGGTCGCGAGGTCGCCATCGTCTCGCATCAAACCCCCGTGCTGGTGGCCCGTCTTGCGCTCGCCAAGAGGCGGGTGCCACCCTGGCTTGCGTTCACACCGTGCGGCACCGGGTCGGTGACGACGCTCGTGCTGGACGAGGGCAAGGTCCTGTCGGCTGCGTACTACGCGCCGCCGCTATGACTATTTCTCGGCGGCGGTTTCGTCTCCGGCGGACTCCACGGTCTCCAGCAGCGGCGACGAGCACACCGGGCACACCGGCGTGTCCGTGCGATCGACGTACACGGTTCGCTGGCAGGTCGTGCAGAACGCCTTGAGAGTCATGACTAGACGGTAGCCTGCCTTGGTTATCCACGCCACCACTTCGGAGGACGCTTCCTGAGCGACAGATACGACGCACTGGTCATCGGTGCCGGTCACAACGGTCTCGTTTGTGCCTGCTATCTGGCGCGCGCGGGCCTCAAGGTGCTGGTCCTGGAGCGCAGCGACCGCGTCGGCGGCGCCTGCGTGACGGAGGAGCTGTTCCCGGGCTTCCGGATCTCCACCGCGTCTTATTCCCTCTCCCTGTTGGTTCCCGAAGTGGTGAAAGAGCTGGGCCTGAAGCTCGACGTTCGACCGAAGGACCCGGAGGCCTTCGCGCCGATCGAGGGCGGCGGCGGCCTGACCCTGTGGAGGGACGAGGCGAGGCGACGCGAGGCGATCGCCGCGATCTCGCCCTCTGATGCGGACTCCCACGAGCGGTGGGACGAGCTGTGGCAAGAAGCCGCTCGGGTCTTCCAGCCGCTTCTCGCGTTCCCGGCCACACGCAAGCAAGCCCGACGTGCCTTCCGCCAGTCGTCGGTCGAGCGCCTGTTCAAGAGGACCGTGGATGGGTCGATCGCCGAGCTCACGGAGGAGTACTTCTCCTCGGACCTGATGCAAGGGCTGATGGCGTCGCAGGGGATCATCGGGTCGGCTGCGGGACCGCGGACGCCCGGCACCGCCTACATCTATCTCCATCACGCGTTCGGGCAAGCAGCCGGCAAGACCGGCGACTGGGGGTTCGTGCGCGGCGGCATGGGGGCCATCACGTCTCAACTCGCCGAGGTGTTCCGCGCGGCCGGGGGCGAGATCCGACTCGAAGCCGAGGTCGCCGCCGTAAAGGCCGCGGGGAAGCGGCGTACCGGCGGGGTGGTTCTGACCTCCGGCGAGGAGATCGAATCCTCGATCGTTTGCTGTAACGCGGATCCCAAACGGGCGGTGAAGTTGCTGTCCGAGGTGCAGCTTCCGCGTGAGTTCGTCGAGGACATCGAGGTCATGCCGACCGAGGGCACCGTCGTCAAGGTCAACTGCGCGCTCGGTGCTCTGCCGCGCTTCGCGGGCATGGACGGCGACGGGTCCACCCCCGGACCGGAGCATCTGGGCACGATCACGATCGCTCCGTCGATCGGTTATCTCGAGGATGCAGCGCGGGCGGCCGCGGAAGGCAGACCTGCCCCTTCGATGTTCTGCGAGGCCTGGATCCAGAGCGCCAGCGAGCCCGAGCTCGCTCCAGAAGGGAAGCACACGCTCTCGGTCTTTGCTCAATACGCGCCGTACACGCTGGCGGATGGCAGCTGGGAGGAGCGGCGAGACGAGATCGGTGATCTGGTCATCGGAACGCTCGAGCGCTACGCGCCGGGGCTCTCGGGCCTGATCGAGGACCGCATGGTGCTGGGGCCTCCCGACCTGGAAGCGCGCTTCGGGTTGACCGGGGGCAACATCTTTCACGGCGAGCTGCTGCCCGACTGGTTGTTCGAGAAGCGACCGGCGAACGTGTGGCATAGACATCGCTCGCCGCTACCGGGTTTCTACATGTGTGGGTCGGGAACGCATCCCGGCGGCGGCGTGTGCGGCGCGCCCGGACGCAACGCGGCGCGCGCCGTTCTTGCGGACCTCACGGCCGACTCCGGCGTCTCTATGCCGGCACCTGCGCTCGGCTGATCGCCGCTTGCCCCGCTACGCGCCGTGTTTGAGCGGATGCGAGACGGGTATCCCTCTTAGGCAGCAAGGGAACCAACATGGGGCCCTTATCGGCCCCACCAGAGAAGGACCACCAGAGAAGGAGTAGTGACGGTATGGGTATAGGAGCGAGCATCTTCTTGCTGGCCCTCGGAGCCATCCTTTCGTTCGGCATCAACGTCGACTCCGACGGCACGGGGGTATTCAACATCGACACGATCGGGATCATCCTCATGGTGATCGGCGGGATCGGCATCGTGCTCTCGATGATGTTCTGGAGCAGCTGGGGCGGCCCCGGCAACCGCGAGGAACGCACCGTGATCCGCGACCGGGACGTCGTCTAGGACGTACGCAACAGGAGCTAGAAGAAGGGACCGCCCACACGGGCGGTCCCTTTCGCGTGCGTGAAAAAGTCCTACGCCGGTTTCGTCATCGCGACCATGTGAGCGCGTTCTGCAGCATCTGGTAACCGGAATAGGTGAGGCCGTAATCGGCGAGCCCGAAGGGATGGTCGAACTTGTCGGTGGGCATGGGCAGGAGAGCCCCTAGGATCCGGATGCGACCCCCGAAGAACTTGATCTCACCGTAGGAGATCTTGGCGGTGCCTCCGCTGGTTCCGACGGTGCGCTGCTTGCCCTTCGCCTTCTTCCACCCGGCCCCGGTAACCGTCCAGATCGGGGAGTTGTTCGCGTCGCCGCCATCCGCCGTCTGGATCGCGATGCCCAGTGGGACCGGCTCGTACGTCTGGCGCCGGTGCACCTCGTCGCCCGACTGACCTTCGGCCGCCCCGGGCTGGTTGATCTTGCGGGCCAACGGGTCGTCGTAGGTGACCTCTTTCTTGGCACTCGCGAAGTTGACGTAGCCGGCGTACGCCTTCCCGACCTCGAAGCTGTCCTTCGGGACCACACCCATCGGCGCCAGCATCTTCAACGCCTTGTCGGTTAGGACCAGGTTGCCATCCTTCTTGGCAACCCACTTGCGCAGCTTGCGCGCGATGCGCGGATACACCTTGTTGGTGATGACGATGGTGTCGAGCTTCTTCCAGCGGTTCGAGGTCAGGATCTCCGATTGCCTGACCTTGCGCAGACCGGGCTTGGCAAAAGGCTTGAGGTCCTTCCAGAACTTCATGTTGGTTGCTCGGTAACCGATCTGCCCGGGATCGGGCCAGCCTTTCTCCTTGGTGAAATCAACCTCGGCGCTGAAGATGTCGGTCGGGGCCGCGCCCTGGATCCGCACGCGCCAGCGTCCCGGCGTCGGCAGGTTCGCGTGCAGCGCCTGGCCGGCCTGCACGTAGATCGGCGATTGGTTGAAGTAGCTGTTCACCGTTTCCCATTCGTCGGCGCTGTCGCGGTGGGGACCGGTCGACCTGCGTTCGAGGTGGGCTTCGCTCAAGGCGCAGTTGCTGACTCCTTGAAGGTTGCTGCAGGTGATGGGAACGATGATCCCGCCGTTATGCACTCCGTCGTCGGGGCCCTTCACCCTGAACTCCTGGATGAACTCGTTCTGGCTGTTCAACAGGAAGCTCGGGATGTCCTCCTGGGGCGGCAGGTTCGCGAACCGCGGCGGGATGGTCGTGCGATCGGTCTTGGCCTTCACGGCACCGCGATTGAAGACGTAGCCCACCCGGCCCTGCGTGCGGAAGCGTGTGTTCTCGGGCTTCAGCGAGTAGTTCAGCATCGAATAGATCAAGGATTTGTTGCCGTCGACGTGCAGCTGTTCGACATCGGGATCGAAGCACGTTCCGATGCCGCAGTTGCTGACGTGGGACAGCGACATCTCGTTGTCTATACCGTCGGCGTTCAACCCGATGGGCGAATCGATCCAGTTGCCCAGAGCGCCGGTGACGGTGTAGGCGATGGTGTCCCAGATCGTGCCCCACTGGACGCCGTACATCCGCGGGTCGTCACCGGGGGCATCGTTCGGTTTGATGATCGGGGAGTAGGCCAGCCGGGCCTCGGCGTCGGCCCAGGCCCCCTTCACCGTCTGCAGCACGCGCTGGTTCTTGTCGAAGGGGCGTTCGGAGCCTCCGATCAATGTGAAGGAGAAGGCGCGGTCCGCCAGCTGCCCGTGGAGGTCGATCCCACCCGTCCACTTCGGCTTCCCGCGCTCGTCCGTGGGACCGATCTGCTGCAGCACGCGGCCGAAGCTGCGCGTCTCGGGCTCGGACCATGGTGTGTAAGGGCGGAAGGTGTAGCCCTGCTCCGGCCAGTCGCGGTTCAGATCGACGCCGTTGCCGTTGTAGCGCTGGAACCACTGCGCGCCCTCGGTCTTCTCGCCGCGGACCCACCCGTCCGGGTTCGGATAGATCATGTAGGTGACGGATCTCTTCAGCACCGTGCCGGCAGTGAGCGAACGCTTGGGAGTCGCCTCGAGCAGCGGGTGGGGGGCCGCGTTGTCTTCGTGGGCGCAGTCGACGTAGTCCGGGGCCTTCTTCGCCTCGCATGCGCCCCAGGTGGCCAGGTCTTCCGCGGCCCGGGTCCCGCCCTCCACGCCGGCGCGCTCGATCCCATGGATCGACAGCGGGAAGACGAAATGCTTCTTGTCCTTGTTGGGAACGGACTCGTCGGTGATGCGCACCATGTAGAGGGGCCTGCGGTCGCGTGAGAACCCGGTGCCCTGGTCGTCCGGAAGCGTGTTCGGGAGACCCGCGGAGCGGAACTCGGGGCAACCGGCGTCCGGGTTGTCCACGGGTTTGCCCTGACAGTTGAAGTCCTTGTCCAGTTGGTAGACCTCGACGAACCGGGGGAAGGTCTCCTCGAGGAAGGCGAGGCCCTTCTCGAGCTCGGCGAACTGGATGAAGTCGGTGGCGCAGACGAGCCCCTTCGCGTACGGCGAGGTGGCGGGAGTTCCTCCGTTACAGGCGTGGGGGTCGGGGAAGATCCGCCCGAGGCCGGTGTATTCCGCCTCGGAGCCGGCTACCGGTGTGGATAGAGCCGGCGTGCTCGTCGTTGCCAGGAGCATGATCGCCGCGAGTGAGGCGACGAGGATCCGTCGCATGGGTTCCCCTTTCCGTTGCCGGACCGGCCGGTACAAATGGTGATGAAAGGGATGTTTTCGCCGCCCGTGCCCGATCTCCGCTTTTTCGTCACTACCCGTGGCTAGCTTAGAGGCATGAAAACCTCAGCGAACTTCGAGGACCACCCGAGCGGCGAGATCTGCCCCGAGTGCGACGGCGAGCTCGTCTTGCTTGTGGGCGAGATCGGCGGCGAGGTGCTGCGCTGCGACTGCGGGTCCACGATGGTGCTCGTAGCCGCGTAGTCACGGAACGCGTCTGCCTAGCCCGGCTACACGGGCGACCGCGGACGGAGACGAGGGCTAGCTGCCCTCGCTCACCTGGTAGATCTCGTCGGCCACCAGGCCGTGGGCCTCGCGATGCACCGCGTGTGCGGCCTCGGCGTCGGGTGCCTCGACCAGGCAGAAGATCTTGCCGGCCGACTCGTCCACCCAGTAGCTCTTGTAGTTGACCTTGTAGGCAGACTGGGTCTCGACGTCGGCCTGGTGGGCCTTGGCGACGTCTTCGGCGGAGACCCCGCCCTCCATGTTGTGCACGTCCATGAACAGGGGCACGACGACTCCTTCCGATCGGCGATGTTTCCGGTGCTTCTGGCCCATCTTGGAGCCCCGCCGCCCGGGGCGCAAGGGCGAGACGAGTGAGGCTCAGCGGCCGTAGCGCGCCAGGATGCGGAGGATGTCGTCCTCGATGGCGGAGGCCAGGGACTTCGACATGCCGCGCGACAGGATCGAGAACTCGGCCCACGTGTCGCGTCTGCGGAGCCAGACGTAGCCCGACAGCGTCGAGATACCGTCCAGGGTGCCGGTCTTCGCCCGCAGCCGCACACCGCGAAGACGTTCTCTCAACGTGCCCTCGCCGGCCGCTGCCAGGCTGTCGCGAAGGTCGTCGCCCCAGGTCTGATCTTCCGCGAAGCCGAGCAGCCTCACCATGCCTCCGGGCGCCACCTTGTTCTCGTACGACAGTCCCGAGGAGTCGTGCGCCACCAGACGAACCCCCAGACCGGCGGCCCACGACGCGATCGCGGCCGCTCCCTTGGCGATGGTGCCGGGCGCGCCGGAGCGTTCGACTCCGAGCCTCTTTCCGAAAACTTCGGCGAAGAAGTTCGACGACCATCGGTTCATGTAGCGAGCCATCACGAACAAGGGTTGTGAGGACACCGAGGCGATGTCGACGAGGTCCGCGGGCGCCTGCGCCGCGGCCGGCTTCCCCATGACTCGAACGCCGACGTTCTCGAGCTTTTTCGTCAACGCGCCTGCAGCGCGCAGCTCGGGATCGGAGATGTGGCGTCCATCGTGGGCGTTGCCTTCGAACGACAGCGCGGTCGGCAGCGCGATCCACTTCTCCGCGAAGTCAGACTTCCAGCCCGGAGCGAACCAGTCGTGCGCGAAATAGCCGGTGTTCCCGACGACGCGTCCCTCGACCCGCCGGACACCCGCGTCGCGGACCGCCCGCGCCAGCGCGCCGAGCCGCGTCGGCTCGAACGGCAGCACTCGTCCGAAGCGGCCCCCTCCCGACACACTGGGGTCGCCGCGGCCGAGCAGCCATAGGTCGCCCTTCAGTACCGGCTGCTGGAGCACCTGCGTTGCCGCGGTCGTCTCGATCTGCCGGGACGGACCGAGAGTGTCGAACAGCGCCATGGACAGCAAGAGCTTCTGGTTGGACGCGGGGACGCGGCGCCGTTTGGTCTGGTGCTTGTACAGGAAGCGACTTTCCTCGCGAACCGCGACGCCGATCTTCCTTCCGGCGGTGAGTCGATCGATGCGCATCTTCCAGCCCGCACGCGCCCACGCCGCGCTCGAGGGCGCGACGACAAACAGAACGACCAAAACGGTGGAGACCGCGCGACGCATACGGGGAGTCTTATCGACCCGCGCGACTACTCCTTTGAATCGAAAAGAGTGGGATCCGATGGGAAGAACGACAGCTGGCCCGGGCCCGCCGTGCGGCGGGCGGGTCGATCGATCTCCACGGCCAGCCGGTGGTACGCCTGCTCGCGGGCCAGCTGGATCGCCCTCTTTCGGGCCTTCGTCTCCTCTTCCTTGAGGCGCCGCTCGGCCACCGCGATGGCGTCCTCGATCAGCTGGGATTCCCACTCAGGCAGCATCGCCTGCTCCATCTCGCCTCCCATGTCGCCTGTCGGACCTTCGTTGCCCGCTCAACCGGGAGTCGGAGTATCGGCCGAGCCGGGCGACCGGACCCGGATTTCGCGTGATTTGTAATTAGGCGACGGGTCCCCGGCCCTCCAGCCGGCGGCGCTTGGCCTCGTCCATCTCTTTGGCGGCCTTGAGCCCTCGGTCCCTGAGAGCGAACAGAACCAGGCGCTTGCGATCCATCTTGAAGAAGTGCCGGCCGTGCTTGCGGAGAGCCTTCGCGTCGACGCGGAAGCCGAGCCCCGGTTCCTCGGACATGTTCAGTACCCCCTTGTCGTGCAGGAACGGCCGCTCGAGCATCGCGTCGCGCGCCTCTGGTACCCATCCCGGCGGGTCGAGCGGGTATTCAAGCTCCTTTTCGTCAGCGTACCCCGAGGCCGCCATCAGCTGGAGGTTGACGGCGAACCCGATCCCGTTCGTCCAGGTGTGCGGCGTGTAGGTCAGACCGTTGGCCCGGCAGAGCCGGATCAGCCTGAAGGTCTGCTCGATGCCCCCGGTGAACATCGCGTCTGGCTGGAAGATCGAATAGCAGCGGCGTTCGATCATCATCCTCAGCTCGGGATAGGCGCCGGTGTGGAGCTCCCCGCCGGCGATCGGGACCTTGGAGTACTCCGTGAGCGCGGCGAGGTCGTCGTACGCATCCATCGGCAGCGGCTCCTCGATCCAGGCCACACCGTTCTCGGCGCATAGGTCACTGAATCGTTTGGCGCGCTCGAGGTCCCACAGCGGCGCGTCGGCCACGGCCGTCACCCGCCAGGCTTGGTTGGCATCCACACCGATCTTCATGCGCTCTCCGAGCGCGTCGCAGACGGCTAGTACCTGAGCCGCGTCTCGTCGCTCGTCCTCGTGGATGCGGATCTTGATCGTGCGGAAGCCTTCCTCGTAGCGGGCTTCGGCCTCGGCGATCCGGGCCGCGGGAGATCGCACCTCCCCGGTCGAGGCGTAGAGGTTGACGGCGCGCGGCGCGCCGCCGAGCAACCGGCATACCGGCACGCCCTCGATCTTGCCTTTGATGTCCCAGAAGGCCGGCTCGATCCACCAGTTGCGCCACCCCAGGTAAGCGATCTCCCGCAGGCGCTGCTGGATCAGACCGATGTCGGTCGCGTCCTCTCCGATCAGGTAGGGACCGATCAGCTGTCCCAGGCCGGCGCGCTCCTTGCCGATCGCCGGGCCGGCACTCCAACCCTCGACGCCGTCCTCGGTGAGGACCCGCAGCAGCGTGGCCCGGTTCTCGTTCTGGGGGAACCCCGGGATCCAACTCGGCCGGAAGGTCGCCGGAAGAGGCGCGGCGAAGTGCCACAGATCGACCCGAGCCACCCGCGTTCCCATGGCGGGAAGGCTACCGGTCCTCGCTCTGCTCGCGCGGGGCATCCGGCCGCCACTGACTAGGCCGGAATGGTTCTTTATGCGTATGGCGCCGACGCGGCTCGCCTCCTAGCGTGAGACCCAAATCACCTCTCTGGGAGGTCTTTACATGTCGCGGCGATCCATCCCCGTCCTGGTCGTTCTATTGCTCTGCGCGAGTCTGGTTCCGGCTGCATCCGCCTCGGGTCGGGCGGGCGCCTACATCGTCGTCCTACGCGCCGGCGCGGCCCCCGGCGCCGTGGCCGCCGAGCACGCCCGGGGAGGAGCCCGCGTCGGCCATGTCTACGACGACGCATTGAACGGTTACTCCGCGACCATGTCCGATGTGGCCGCGGCCCGGATCGCGAACGACTCCCGGGTCAGTTACGTGGTCCCCGACGGCGAGGTTCACAAGACGGCGATCACGCAGAGCCCGGTCACGTGGGGCCTGGACCGGATCGACGAGCGCGCTCGGGACTCCGTGTTCAGTTACACGTATGAGGCCACCGGCGCCGGCGTCACGGCGTACGTCATCGACACCGGCATCTCCAGTGGCAATCAGGTTGCGGAGTTCTCCGGCCGCGTGACCTCGGGTTGGGACTTCGTCGAGGACCATGCGGATTCCGCGGATTGTGACGGCCACGGCACCCATGTGGCCGGCACGATAGGTAGTGAGACCTACGGCGTCGCCAAAGACGTTTCACTGGTCGGCGTTCGGGTTCTGAACTGCAGCGGCAGCGGGTCGTGGTCCGACGTGATCGCCGGTATCGAGTGGGTGACGGATCGTCACCTGACCCAGGGAGGCCCGTCCGTCGCCAACATGAGCCTGGGCGGCGGCGCGAACCAGGCGGTCGACGACGCCGTCAGGGGCTCCACGGATGCGGGAGTCGTCTACGCGGTGTCCGCAGGCAACGGCAACAGTGGCGGCAAGGCGCAGGATGCCTGCTTCTACTCACCGGCCCGCGCTGCGAGCGCTCTCACGGTCGGCGCAACCAGCAGTAGCGACACGAAAGCGTCGTGGTCGAACTACGGGACCTGTGTCGATCTGTTCGCGCCGGGCGTGGGCATCACTTCGACCGTGATGGGCGGGGGAACCGAGAGTTGGAGCGGTACATCCATGGCGGCACCCCACGTCGCCGGCGTTGCGGCGCTGTACCTCGAGGCGAACCCGACCGCGGGTGTGGCTGCGACGACGTCCGCCATCATCGGTGAGGCAACTACGGGTCTGGTCAAGAGCGCGGGTACCGGTTCGCCCAACCGCCTCTTGTACTCACTGTTCGGCGCCGGCACGATCACCCCACCGCCGAACAGCGCTCCGGTGGCGAACAACGACTCTGCTTCGACGGCCTACCAGACCGCGGTTGCGATCAACGTCCTAGGCAACGACACCGACGCCGACGGTGACGAGCTGTCGGTAGGGAGCGTGACCCAGCCTGCTGCGGGCTCGGTGAGCGTGAACACCACGACCCAGACCGTCACCTACACGCCTCCGGCCGGTTACAGCGGGACGACCACCTTTAGCTATCAGGCTACCGACGGAACCGCATCGAGCAACAGTGCAACGGTGACGGTGACTGTGGCAGCGGACACGTCGACGCCGCCGCCGACGGGCGGCATCACATTGCAGGCGACCGCCTACAAGGTGAAAGGGAAGCAGAAGGTCGATCTCACCTGGGGCGGCGCCGCGGGGCCGGTCGATATCTCTCGCGACGGGGTGACGATCTCCTCCTCGGCCCCCAGCGCGGGGACCATGACCGACAACATCGACCGGAATGGCAACGGGACCTACGTCTACGAGGTGTGCGAGGTCGGCGCGCCGGCCACCTGCGCACAGGTAACGGTCAGGTTCAACTAGTGCACCGTTACGTCCGCGACGGGGCACCAGTATTGAACTAACTAAAGGCTCGCGCCACGTCTTCCGAAGTGGCAAACACGAGCTCGGTGGCTGCGAGTAGGTGGCATGGCTGGTCGGAGAAGGATGAGACGGCCGCTGATAGCGGTTCTATTGGGCGCAGCTCTACTGGCGCCCTCCGTCGGCGCGCCTTCCGGCGCCCAGGAGGTGGACCCTCTCATCGCCGATTCGCTGGCGGCTCTGACGGGCCTGGTGGACAAGGACGACTGCAAGGTCAAGGACGCACTGGACGGGGACGCGGCCAACGGCACGGCGCTTCCCTTCGTGTTCTGCGACGACGGTTTGCCGCCCGCGGGGGGCGGCGAGCTCGCCATTCCGGTGCCCGTCAAGTACCGGGCTACCGAAGGCGACGACTTCACGGGCCTTCCCAAGCCGGCGAGCGCGGACGAGGCGACGGCGGCCGACGAGGCCGACGACCTTCGTCCCGAGAGCGGCAACCGGATCAGTCTTGACGTGGACATCACGCTTCCCCCGACGGTTGCAACGAACGAGTTGCTCGCGGCAGATCTTCCGATCGTGCGCGCGCCGAAGGGCGGCTACCCGGTCATCGTCTTCATGCACGGATGCTGCGGTGGCAACAAGACTTCGTGGGAGGCAGAGAGCGTCGACGCCGCCAACGAGTTGTGGCACCACTCGAACGCGTGGTTCGCGTCGCGCGGTTACGTCGTCGTGAACTACACCGCGCGCGGCTTCAGGAACGGCGAGGATCGTGGATCGACCGGCACCACACAGCTGGACTCCCGCCGTTACGAGATCAACGACTATCAGTACCTCGTGGGTCTGTTGGCCGACCACGACGCGGCTCGTCGCGCTGCGGGAGAACGTCCGCTCTTTAGGATCAACCCGCGCAAGGTTGCCGCGGTCGGTGGTTCCTACGGCGGGGGGTTCTCATGGCTTGCTCTCACCGATCCCACGTGGACGAGTCCGGCATCCGACATCCCACTCCGCCTCGGGAGCGTGGTCACGAAGTACGGGTGGACCGATCTCGTCGAGGCGCTCGTCCCGGCCGGGCACTACCACGACCGCGATCCAAAGACGGGGGAGACCTTCATCGCGCCCACGGACCCGGCCAAAGCGCTGTCGCGCGATCCGATCGGCGTCGAGAAACAGAGCATCGTCTCCGGGCTCTTCGCGTCGGGGAACCTGGTCACAGGCAACCACACCACCTTCCCGAACTGGTTGAGCGAGGCCTACAACAGGCTTCAGTTGGGTGAGCCCTACGACGGCGACCCGATCCTGACCCCACTCCTCGAGACCTTCCTGCGCGATCGCTCGGCGTACTTCCAGGAGCAGTACTGGACCCGCGTCGCGAACGGATCGCGTGTCCCGATCTACGCGGCGGCTACGTGGACCGATCCACTGTTCCCCACGATGGAGACGGTGCGCTTCTACAACAAGCTGCGTTCCGTCGCTCCGACCTACCCGATCACGATGTATCTGGGCGACTACCAGCACTTCACCCAGAACAAGCCGAAGGAGTGGGGCGATATCTGTGGGTCCGACCATCACGTGTGCCAGGTAAAGGACTTCACGCGACCGGACGGCTCGATCACGCTGATGAACTCGCCCGAGCGCGTGCGCAGAGGCGTGAACTTCCGAATGGCGCGGTTCCTCGATTTCCACCTCCGCGGCCTCGGCAAGAGACCCAAGTCCAACGTGTCCGCTACGACGACGATCTGTCCGGCAAACGCCACCGACAAGTACAAAGCCGACGAGCCGGGAGCCGAATACCGCGCCCCGACCTGGCGGGCTCTGGCTCCCGATACCAAGATCATCGGGTGGGGGCCGGGGGGCACCACGTCGACGGCGGCCGTCGACGGCCACGCCCAGGAGAGCGATCCCGTCACGCGCGACCGGACCGCGGAGAAGTGCTTCTCCACCGAGCAGACCCAGCCCGGCGCCGGCGTTCTCGTCTACGAGGACAACATCCCGGAGACGTTCACGATGATGGGTGTGCCCACGTTGACGGTCGAGCACCAGGCGATGGGGGCCGGGAACTACTGGATCGGCGCCCGGTTGCTCGACCGGGACCCGGCCGACGGCGACCTCACGATGGTCACGCGGGGGGTCTGCCGGGTGGACACCGACGTCGCCCCCGACCGGCTCTGCCAGACCTTCGACCTGTTCGGCAACGCGTGGACCTTCGAGAAGGGTCACAAGATCGTCATCGAGGTGACCCAAGCCGACGTGCCGTTCCTGCGAAAGGCCAACTTCCCGACCGCGCTCACCTATAACTCCGCGAACATCAAGATCCCTGTGGCGCCCGACTCCTTGCGCGTGGACTTCCGCGACTGAGTACCGGCGTCGTGAAGGTCGAAAAACGACCTCAATCGCGACCAAACGGACGGAATTTCGGGCCGCGATGGTCCTGGAACTTTTCCGGAGCGTCGTCGTCTAATAAGGCATGACCAAGAGCCGAGTTTTCCGCGTGGCCTGCTTCGTTGCGGCCCTCATGCTGTTCCCCCTCCAGAGCGCAAAGGCGTGCTCCTGCG
>DATFFR010000074.1:0-12389 GCA_035249925.1 Actinomycetota bacterium | reverse complement strand
GATGGTCGAGAAGGACGAGGTCTTCCTCCTCTCCGGCGCCGCCGGCACCGACCAGATCCAGGCCTGCGCTCGCTACGCCGAGTCGGTCGGCGTGCCCTACATCTCGGCCGGGGTGACGGAGTCGCTGGTGTCGAGCTTCCGGACGTACTTCACCACCTCGACGACCTATACCGACCAGGCCCCGATGCTGGTCGATTACATGATCAACAAGCTGGGCGCGAAGGGCGAGAAGAACGGGATGCTCTTCTTCGACACCGCCAGCTTCAAGGACTCGCACGACACCTTCAAGGCGGCCGCCGCCGACGCGGGCATGAGCATCGACTACGACCGTCAGGTCTCCAAGAACGCCGGTACCTCCGAGGCACGGCAGGTCGTCCAGGAGATGAACCTGGCCCAGATCGAGAACGTGTTCGTGCTGACCTCCCCGGTCTGGTGGCTCAACGTCCTCAAGCAGGCCGACACTCAGGCGTTCAGGCCGCAGTGGGTCGGGGTCGGGATCTCGATGACCTTCGACACCGTCGCCAGCGTTGCCTGCGGTGGTGGCCAATCGATCGACGGCGCCAAGTTCTTCTCGCCCTTCCCGGCGTGGATCGACCGGGCCCGTTACGACGGCGACTTCGACAAGGCCTACAACCAGTTCCACGGCGGCGGGAAGCCCAGCGACGACTTCGTCTGGCTGTCGTGGTCCGGTGGTAAGACGATCTGGGAGATGCTGAAGGCGGCGGGCAAGGGGATCACCCGGGAGAGCTTCATCCTCGCGGTGGAGAAGATCCGCAACTTGAACACGGGGATCGGCCCGACCTTGAGCTACTCGTCGGAAGATCACTTCGGTGCGAACTCGGTGTACGTCAGCGAGGCCCGCTGCTCGGACCGCCGCTGGCACACGATCGTCACTTCCCCGGCCACCGACTTCTAGCACGGGCTTGACTTGTTCGAGTAACGTCCTGCCCACATGAGGACAACCATCGTCGCGGCGGTCATCGCCGTCATCGTCGGCATCATCCTCATACTGGGATCGGGCGACACCTCCGGCCCGAACGCGCCGATCATCATCGGCCTACTGACGGGCACGGCGTACGGCCTCGTCGCGATCGGGTTGGTGCTGGTCTACAAGGGGGCCCGGGTCTTCAACTTCGCCCAGGGCGAGTTCGGCACCCTCGCCGCGTTCATCGTCTACGTGCTCATCGAACAGGTGAGATCGCCGGAGATCCCCTACTGGGTGGCCATCATCGTGGCGGTGGTCTCGGTCGTACTGATCGGCTTGATCATGGAGAGGGTCGTCGTGCGCCCGCTGATGAACGCGCCGCGCATCACCCTGCTTGTGGCCACGATCGCGTTCGCGTTGCTGGCGATCGGGGTCGAGATCATGATCTTCCTGCCCGAGGCCAAGGACCTGCCGCGCATCATCGATCCGTTGAACCAAGCCGGAAACCCGGTAGGGCCCGAGATCTACGGGTTCACCATCGAGCCGCAGCTGCTGTTGATAGTCGGCATCCTCCTGGTGCTTGCGGTGGTGCTGGGTTACTTCTTCTCCAAGACCGACCTCGGGCTGGCCATCCTTGCCACGTCCCAGGACGCGTTCGCTACGAGGGTTGTGGGGATCGGAGTGGAGCGTGTGTCCCGGTTCATCTGGGGCTCCGCAGCTTTCCTGGGCGCGGTAGCAGGCATCCTCTACATCCCGCCATCGCTGCCGTTGACGCCCGGCATCATGACGGCCGGGGTTCTCATCGCATCGTTCACGGCGGCCGTGATCGGCGGAATGACAAGTCTGCCCGGGGCGTTCCTCGGCGGCATCACGGTCGGGCTGATCCAGCAGATCGCCCAATGGGCGGGTGGCCACTACCAGATCGGTGAGAAGTTCATCCAGGAGATCATCCCCGGCTCCGCGAACGTCGCAGTCCTCCTTGCGCTGTTGCTGGTCCTGCTGATACGACCGCAAGGTCTGCTGGGCAGCGAGGCCTGATGGCGACCGCGACCGAAGCCGTCACGCTGCCCGCCGGCCAGGCGGCCGCGGACAGGTGGCGTCCGACGACCGCGGGGTGGGTCGCGCGTATCGGCGTGCTGCTGGGCATCTTCGCGGCCGTCCTCTGGGTCACCGCCGCCGTCAAGCCTTTCTGGGCCGACCGCATCGCGCTCGCGGTTATCTACGCGATCATCGGCCTCTCTCTCAACATCGTCCTCGGATACGTCGGCCAGGTGTCGCTCGGCCATCACGGATTCGTCGGCATCGCCGCGTTCGTGGCCGCCTACTACGTCACCGAGAAAGCAGGCTGTACACCGGAGGGCGGCTGCAACATGGGCGCCTTCCTCACCGGCATGGTCCTGGCCGCGGCCAGCGGCGCCATCGCCGCCGGCCTGCTGGGGGTCGTCGCCCTTCGCATCAAGGGTCTCTATCTCGCCCTGATCACGCTCGCGTACGGGTTCGTCGCGGAGACCTCGATCTTCGAGATCAGCTTCCTGACCCGGGGTGGCTCGGGTATGCCGGCCGCCCGCCCCAACACCTTCGACTCCGACACGCAATTCGCCTTCTTGACCTTCGTCTTCCTAGCCCTGGTCCTCTATCTCGACTGGCGGCTGGTGCGGTCCAAGGTCGGTCGCGCGATCCTGTCGCTCAAGCACTCCGAGCCGGTGGCGGCCTCGTACGGCATCAACGTCACCGCGTTCAAGGTGATCGCTTTCATCATGTCCGGCTTGTTCGCCGGCATCGGAGGTGGCCTCTACGCGTTCCGCTCCGAGAGCGTCGTGTCGAACGACTTCCAGTTCGCGATCGCGCTGCTATGGGTGCTCATGGTCGTGATCGGTGGACTCGGCAACCGGACGGGCGTCGTGATCGGCTCCGCCTTCTTCGCCCTGTTCCCCTTCCTCGTCGAATCGATCCCCGGCGCCGAACACTTCTTCGCCGACACCCTCGGTCGCTCGGCGAGCTACCTGCCCTTGGTGATCGGACCGGCCCTTGCGATCCTGACGCTGATCCAGTTCCCCGGCGGGATCGCCGAGCAGATCTCCCCCATCACGCGCTGGATCCGCGGCGAGAAGTTCTCGATGCATCCCGAGGGCCACGGCGGTCATGGCGAGGGCCACGGCGACAAGAAGCACGGCGGGCTGATGGCGAAGCTCGGGCTACACAAGAACGAGGAGGAAGCGACCGAGGCCTCGACCGAGGAGATCAAGCAGGACACCGAACCGGTTCTCGCGGCGCAACCCGAGGAGCCGCAGGGCAGCGCCGGCCACGACGATCCCAAGGAGAACCGATGACGGCGGTCCTGGAGGTCAAGAACACCGGAATCCGCTTCGGCGGCCTGGTAGCTCTCGAGGCGGTGGACGTCACCGTCCCGGAGTGGGAGATCGTCGGGCTTATCGGCCCGAACGGGGCCGGGAAGACAACCCTCTTCAACTGCATCATGGGGGCGTACACGCCGAACACCGGCGAGATCATCTATCGAGATCGCGACATCTCGTTGCTGCCGACACACCGCAGGACGGCGCTGGGGATCGGCCGCACTTTCCAGAACATCGGTCTGGTGAGGGGCCTGACCGTCATAGAGAACTTCATGGTGGCGCAGCACTCACGCATCGGCTACGGATCGCTGAGCGCGATCCTCGGGTCCCCTCGGTCGTTCGCGGAGGAACGAAGGCTGCGCGCCAACGCGATGGAGGTCCTGGACTTCATCGGGCTCCCCCACCTCGCCAACTCGAAGCTCGACGGGCTCCCTTACGGGACCTTGAAGCTGATCGAGGTCGGCACCGTGCTTGCCACCGATCCGGACCTGCTGCTGCTGGATGAGCCGTCCTCCGGGATGGGGCCCGACGAAGCCCACCAGTTCGGTGAACGGCTGCTCGAGCTCCGAAAGACGCTCAATCTGACCGTGCTCATGATCGAGCACCACGTACCGCTTGTCGTCGGCGTGTGCGACTACGTCTACGTCTTGAACTTCGGCAAGCTCCTGACGGAGGGCCGGCCCGACGCGGTTCGGACCCACCCCGAAGTCATCGCCGCCTATCTCGGTGGCTCGGTCGAGGACGAATCCGGCGAGGCCGAGCCGGGCAGCGAGGAGACCCTCGATGTCACTGCTTGAGATCAAGGACCTGAAGGCCGGCTACGGGTCGTTGCCGGTCCTGGGCGGGATCTCCTTCGACGTCGAAGAGGGCGAAACCGCGGTGCTACTGGGTCTGAACGGGGCCGGCAAGACGACCACGATCCTCACCATGGCCGGCCTCCTGCAACCGTGGTCGGGTTCGATCACCTTCGACGGCGATCAGATCGCGGGACCCGACGCCAAGGGCAAGATGCACGGCACGGACCCCCGGGACCTCGTGAAGCGCGGGATCGTCCTCGTCCCCGAAGGCCGCCGGGTGTTCCCACAGCTCACCATCGCCCAGAACCTGCGGCTTGGCGCCTGGGCTTACAAGAGGGACCGCAAGAAAACGCGCGAGATCGTCGAGCAGGCGGTCGAGTACTTCCCCCGCCTGCGCGAACGCTGGACGCAGCTGGCGGGCACCCTGTCGGGTGGCGAGCAACAGATGCTGGCCATCGCCCGCGGGCTGATGGGCCGCCCCAAGCTCCTGTTGATCGACGAGGCCTCGCTGGGTCTCTCGCCGAAGCTGACGCTGACGGTCTTCGAGGTCGCCGAGCGGATCAACCGCGACGGCACCACGGTCTTTCTCGTCGAGCAGAACGTGGGCGTGCTCGACATCGCGGACCGCGTCTTCGTCATGGAGAAGGGCACGATCATCTACTCGAAGTCGAAGGCCAAGGGCGAGACCCTCGACCGCTCCGAGATCAACGAGGCGTACCTAGGAGTCTCCTCCGCCGTCTAAGGGTGGGCCCCTCCACTGATCCCCTCGGAACAGTGGAACCGTTTCGTCGCCGCGCTCCGCGCGTGCGCCGCCGTACCCGGGAAGATGGCCCGGATCAAACAGCGACCTCTCTTGGGTCGGTCGAAGCGCGTGTCGTACGCACTCTCGAAAACACCATCGCCATCTCTATCCAGCGCCTCGCCCAGGACCGGCCTGCGGACGGCAATGGTTACGAAGCGGCCGTCCCTCCTCTTCTTGAGGACGACTCGCATCCTCTCTCCAGGCTGGGGGGGCACGACCTGGCCACTCGCTACGACCCTGATCCTTCTCTTCGAGAGCGCAAGGCTTGTATGGGTCTCGGTCGGCGCGTCATCGTCCCGGATCGTGATCGTCCCCCGCGCGTCTGAGATCGTGGCGTTGAGGGGATTCGAAAGATCCACGTGGAATTGCTCGTCGCCTTCGGCTCGGGTGTCTCCGACGACGAACATCTGCAAGCTCTGCGTCGTCTCGCCGGCCTGGAACACCAAACGGCCGCTGCCCTCGTAGTAGTCCGCATCCTCGAACACGGCGGTACCGTCGGTCGTGGCCACGTCGACCGCGATCGGCCGCGTGCTCGCCACCGAGAGTGAGAGCGTCAGCGTTGCGATCGTGGTATCCGCGTTGCCCTCGGTGACGGACGCGTCGCTGATCGATATGGCCGGCACGGTGCCGCCCGGCGGCGCGGTCGGGCCGTCGTCGTCGGTGATGGTCACCTGGGCGCGCCCATCCGAGATCGTGCCGTTCGCGGGATCGGATAGGTCGATGAAGAACGTCTCGTTCTCCTCGTCCGACGAGTCGCCGACCACCGTCGCCGTGAGGGTGCGGCTCGTCTCCCCCGGCGCGAACACCAGACGCCCGCTCATCTGCCAGTAGTCGCCGTTGGTGAAGCTCGCGGTGCCGTCGGAGGTGGCGAAATCGACTCCCACCTGGGAGCTGCTCGCCGACGACAGCGTCACGGTCGCCGCGACGTTGGTCTCGTCACCGGTCCCCTCGGTCACGTCGGCGTCCGCGATCGAGATCGAAGGCACCGATCCGGACGGCGGCGGGGGCTGGGTGGTGGTCGCATCGTCGTCGGTGATCGTCACGATCGAGTGACCGTCGGCGATGGTGGCGCCCACCGGGGCAGATAGGTCCACAACGAACGACTCGTTGGGCTCGTCCACGGTGTCCCCGACGATGGTCAAGGTAACGGTCTTGCTGGTCTCCCCCGGCGAGAAGACCAAGCGTCCACCGCCGGAGTGGTAGTCGGCGTCGGCGAATGTCGCGGAGCCGTCCGCGGTGGCGAAGCTGACTCCGACGTCTTGGTTGCTTGCAGCGGACAACGAGACGGCGACCGTCGTCTGGACGGTGCCTAGGTTCCCCTCGGTAACCACTGCGTCGGTGACCGAAAGGGTCGGAACCGTGTTGCCCGGGGGCGGTCCCTGTCCGGGTGCGTCGTCGTCGGTGATCGTCACGATCCCCCGCGCGTCGGTAGCCGTGGCGTTCGTAGGGGACGTCAGGTCGACGAAGAAAGACTCGTCGGACTCGTCGGTCGTATCCGAGACGACCGTCAATGTGACCGTCTTGGAGGTTTCGCCGGGGGCGAAGACCAATGTTCCGCTGGACTGGTGGTAGTCGGCGCCCGGTGAGAACGTCGCGGTTCCGTCAACCGTGCCGAAGCCGACGGTCACGATGCGTCCGCTGGCGGCAGAGAGGGACACCGTGACGCTGGTGGTAGCGGTGCCGCTGTTGCCCTCCGTGACGGTAGCGTCGCCGATCGAAAGTGCGGGCGTCGCGTCGTCGTCGAAGATGGTGCCGACGCCATCCGGGTCGCCGCCCTGGAACGTTCCGTTGTCTATCTGCGTGAGCACGAAGTTGTAGGTCTCGTCGGCTTCATCGAGCAGGTCTCCGGTCACCGCAACAGTGACGGTCTTCTGCACCTCGCCCGGTCCGAACGTGACGGTGCCGGAGATCGAGGTGTAGTCCGAGCCCGCGGTGGCGTTGCCGTCGGCCGTCTGGTACGTGACCGTGGTCGTCCCCTCGGATTCGGAAAGAGTGATCGTGAACGACGCGGTAGTGGACCCCGCGTTGCCCTCCGCCACCGAAGCATCGGACACCGACGCGACCGGCGTGGCGAGGGCCCGTGCCGGCACCGCAGGGCCCAGCGCCATCGCTGCACAGATCACGCCCGTCGCGACCGGCTTCATCCGGTGCGTCGCTGCACGGAACCCCATCGCCATCCCCCTCTTCGACCGGCCACCTGCTGGGAGAGGATAAACGCGAGGAGTGGTCGTTGGACCGCGCAGCGTGCGAAAACTTCTTGCCTTGCCTCAGATCTGGACGCGGAGCACGTCCGGAGCGATCGAGAAGGTCGCGGCGCGTCGGGGCGACAAGGGTTCGCCGTCCACGTGCCGGCTGAAAGGCCGCTCGGCGGTCAAGGAGAAGGAACCCAGGTCGTGGTGGTACACGACGTCGTCGTGGCCGACCAGATCCCCGGAGACGGCCGAACGCCACGCGTATATGGGGAAGGCCTCCAGCCGCATCGAGCGCAGGGCAAAGACGTCGAGGCCCTTCTCCAAGCGCACCTCGGGAGCCACGTTGATCGGGCGGTTCAGGAGGTACGCGTACGGACCGGCGTTGCAGGCGATCACCATCGCCACCTCCTCTCGACCGAAGGGGCCCTGCAGCGCCATCGTCGGCTTCCGGTGCCGGTGGGACCCGGCCAGGACCCTGAACGCGCTCCAGTAGAAGAAGATCTCGCCGAAGCGCCGCTTGTTTGGGACGTAACGTTCGACGCGCCCGGCGGCCTCGGCATCGAAGCCGCAGCCGGCCGAGAAGGTGAAGTACCGATCGTCCATCCGTCCGAGGTGCACGCGCCGCGGCGTCGTACCCAGCGAGTCCACGAGGTGGTCGATCGCGCGGAACGGGTCGAGAGGCAATCCCAGGGCGCGGGCGAAGACGTTCATCGTTCCTCCCGGAATGATCGCCAACGATGACTCGGTCTCGGCAACGCCGTTCGCGACCTCGTTCACGTGACCGTCGCCGCCGAACGCGATCACCAGCACGGGCTCCTTCTCCGTGACGTCCTGGGCGATCGAGATGCCCGTGTCGCGCGCGGTGGTGGCGTAGACCTCGAGGTCGAACCGCGCGCGCAGTGCAGCGATCACGTCACCGCGAACCGACTCCGCCAACCTGCCGGCGTTCGGGTTGACGATCAGGACGGCAGGCGGTGCGGTGCGAGCTATCATCCCGACACGCTATCCGCCTCGTGAAAGGAACAGATGCCGGACCAACCGACGATCATCGACACGCACATGCACGGCTTCGAGGGCATCACCGGCGCCTTCCTCCTGCGAGGGGAGCAGACGGCCCTGGTCGAGACCGGGCCCAGATCGTCCGTGGAGCACGTCTTTGCCGGGCTCGAGAGCGCGGGCGTCGAGAACCTCGACTGGATCGTCGTTACACACATCCATCTCGACCACGCCGGCGCGGCGGGCACGATCGCGCGCCGGTTCCCCGGCGCGCGCGTGGCAGTTCATCCGGTAGGAGCGCCGCATCTCGTCGATCCGAGCAAACTGTGGAAGAGCGCGAGCCGGATCTACGGCGAGGCGATGGACCGGCTGTGGGGCGGCATCGACCCGATCGACGAGGACCGGATCAGGGTGGTTGCCGACGGTGACGTGATCGATCTCGGCGGCCGCACGCTGACGGCGATCGAAACCCCCGGGCATGCGAGCCATCATCACGCGTACGCGGACGACGCCACCGGCATCCTGTTCACAGGCGACGCCATGGGCGTGAGCCCGCGTGGGATCGACGCGTTCCGCCCGGCGACTCCCCCACCCGAGTTCCACCTGGAGACCTGCCTGGCCTCGATCGAGAGGATCCGGCGTATCGCGCCGCGGGCATTGTGGCTGACTCACTACGGTCCCGCGGACGTCACCGTGGACGAAGCCTGCGACGAGGCGACCGACGTGTTGAACCGCTGGGCCGCATGGGTTCGTGACGGCAGGAAGCAGAGCTCGGAGCTAGACGAGGTAACTGCGATCGTCCAGGAGCACGCGCGCGCCGAGCTCGAGAACCGCCTGGACGAGCAGGAGGCCGCGCGCATGGAGGGGACGACCTCGTACCGGATGAACGTCTCCGGTTACATGCGCTACTTCGACAAGAAGGAACAGGCCGCCGTTACGAGCTAGAGCTTTCGGAGACGCTCCGAGGCGTCGGTGCTCTCCGGGTCGGCCGACACCACTGCTTCGAACCATTCGCGCGCTTGGGTGAACCGGCCCTGTCGCTCGAGAAGATCGCCCAGCACGTACCAGGCTCGCACGTGATGCGCCTCGGCGATCGGGGGGCTGAGGTCCAGCTTCCGCAGCCGCTCGATACCTTCGTCGACGCGTCCCATGTCCGCGAGTGCCCCCGCCGCGACTATTGCGCCTTCGTAGTAAGCGGCGGGCTCTACCTTCCGAGGGTCCATCTGGTCGCAGAGCTCCACCGCCTTCTCGGGTTTGCCCATCGCCCGGTAGCTGTCGGCAAGCACCGGATTCTGCGCGTTGGATCCCGACAGCCGGCGGAACGCGGCCAGCTCGCGCTGCGCTTCCTGCCAGCGGCCGGCGTGGTAGTAGGCGAGTCCCAGGAACTCCCGGGCGGCCATCGCACGCAGGGCTATGTGCTTCGATTGCTCCCCGAGGCGGATCGCCTCGTCTAGGTCGCCCGCCGCGAACGCCGCGACCGCGTCGGCAAAGACCTTGACCAGGATCTCGCCCTTGCCGGGCCGCGCCGTGGCACGCAGCTCGGCGGTCAGCTCGTCATCCAGATGTACCGGGTCGTAACCCTTTGACGAGTGGGTGGCCGGCGGCGCCGATGTCGATCTGCGATGGGACGCCGGATCCCGACGGCCCCCGGTCGCCCTGCGCGGGGGGTTCCGCCGCCCGGGCCGCGGCCTATCGTCGGGAGACATGGTTGGAGCTAACGGGTCACGTGGACCACACCGCACATCCCCCGACAATCACCGTTCTGGAGTTGTGAGTGCAGCCTGCAGCGGTACTTGTAGGAACCCACACGGCGGAACCGTTTGCCGGTTCGTTCCCCCGATTCAAGAACTACGTCCTTGGACCAGCCCCGCCCGTAGGCCGCGAGATGATGGCGCCGACCGAGTCGCTCCGGATTTATCCAGACGATGCGTGTTCCCGTCGTCACGTGCCTGAAGCTTGGGTCCCACTCGTTCCCCGATGTAGCGCGGACGCGTACCGGCGCCGAGGACGCTATACCGGCGGCCGCCAGCAGAGCGACCATCAACGCGATCACGAGCGCGGCGCGGGCCGATCGCCTCTTCATCGCCACATTGTAGGACCAGTGCGCCGTTGCGTAGGTCGGGTCGCGCCGGTTCGACCCCTTCATCGACGATGGAGCGCTGCTTGTCGGAGAAAGCCGGGACCGTACCCCCAGGTTGGCCCGTTCCTCGCCCTGCCCCGCCGCGCAGTGCCGCTGTGGACGGGGACGATACTTCCGCGTCGGAGCACTAACATCGTCCGCGATGAACGGACGATCCCGATCTTCGACGACGGCCGGCGCGCGCCTCGCGCGCCTCGTCCTGGCGCCCGCCCTGGTCCTCGTCGTACTGACCCCGGCAGTGGCCGGCGCTCACGACATCGTCTATCTGTCGGATGCGCGGCGAGCTCCTGCCTCTGAATTCTTCGTCGCCGAATCGGAGGCTTCGGCCACCATCCACACGACGCGTTGCTGTCACGCCTCCTACCCAACGTCCGTCGACATCTCGTCTCGGCCCGGCACGGCCGCCTCGGGCGAGGACTACACCGACCGCTCGGAGACCCTGCGCTTCGCAAGCGCAACGGGGATCGCTGCTTTCGAGATCCCCTTCGCCGACGACAACGCCGAGGAGGCGCTCGAGACGGTGGCCGTCAGATTGAGTGAGCCCGGCCAAGGCACCACGATCGCAGGCGGCGGACGCGGCGTGCTCACTATCGTCGACGACGACGGAGATCCTCGCGTAGCGTTCGGGCGCAGCTCTTACAACACGTTCGAGAACCTCGGACGCGTCCAGCTGATCGTGGTTAGGGCGGGTGACGCCTCGGCGCCGGCGTCGGTGGGATACGCCACCGTCGACGGAACGGCAACTGCCGGCGAGGACTACGAGGCGGCGAGCGAGACCGTGGAGTTCCAGTCGGGCCAGCGGGTCAGACGGATCGAGCTGACCACTCGAGACGACGCCGACCAAGAAGGGACCGAGTCGTTCACGGTCGAGCTCACTCCTTCGCAGGGCGCTGCTCTCGCGCCGGCAGACGCTACGACCTCGGAGGTCGTCTTGCAGGACGACGAAACGCCGACCTCGGACACGGTTGCGCCGGTCAGTTACTTCCATCAGCCGCTTCACGACACCACCTACCGCCCCAGGGCTATGCGCGACGTCCTGGCTTTCGCCGAGGACGACGGAGTCGGAGTGAAGGCGGTCCAGGTCGCACTCGTGATGAAGCGTAGAGGCGGTGGGTGCCGTTGGTTCGACCGATCGGAGCGAGGTTTCGTGGCCGGTGACTGCGCGACGAAGCGATGGATGCGTTTCTCGACGTCCGAGACGATGGTCTACACGCTCCCCGATCCGCTGCGTCGCAGCATCGGCACGAGGATCCGGTTCTACAAGGCGTGGTCGCGCGGCATCGACGAGCTGGGGAACGTTGAGCGAGCCTTCCGCTCGGGCCGCAACCGCGTGCGCTTCGAGATCCGCTAGACGGGTCGTCTACTCCGGAGCCGAGACCCGGATCACGCCGCACATCCCCTCACACACCCCGGCGCTTACGCGCGAGTGCTGACGGCAGCGGTACTTGAACCGACCGAGTGTGCGGAAACGCCGGGAGACCGTGCCGTTGACGCCGAGGACCTCGTCCATCGACCAGGTGCGTCCCCACGACGTGACGCTGTGGTCGCGGAACGACCGGTTCGTCCATTCGACGGTGTCACCCCGCACGATCCGGACCCGTGGCGTGGACCAGGTCGATGCCGTTGCCGCCACGCTCGTCGTCGCGGCCAGACCTGCCGCCGGCACGATGAGCACAAGCGCGAGGCCGGCCAGAGCGGTCCTGAGGGGGAGGGCTGCGCGGGTCATCCTCACCAGCATCGACTCGTCGAGCGAGGCCCTTTAAGGGCGATTCGGGCCGGTTCCAAGCTCGGTTCGAGGGGTTCACCTGGTCACGTCTAGTCCGTGCGGGTCATGCGCGACTTGGCCCGCACGGGCCATGTCCCATGTTCTTCCAGATGCCGAAATCTGACCTGAGACGAACGACGCCGCCAGCTCCAGGAGGAGGGGCTGCGACCGATCGAAAGGGATGGCGATGACTCACAGCGAGCGGGAACTCGAGACGATCCGGCGCCTCCGTGTCGAGCTCGAGACACGCCACAGCGCTCCCGGCGAGCGAGCTCTGGAGCGGATGCAGCATGAGAACGAGCAGGAGATCCGCCTCGACGAGCGGGCCGACATCCTCTACGAGTTCGAGTGGGCGTTCTGAGTCGTAGCGCGTAAACCGGTGGACGCGAAGAAGCCGCCCTAGGGCGGCTTCTTCATC
>DATFFR010000073.1:0-4111 GCA_035249925.1 Actinomycetota bacterium | reverse complement strand
CGAACCGTTCAAGATCGACCCGGTGCACGTGCGCCGTATCGCCTCGGCCGGCTTCGATCCGCGCTCGCCGATGTTCCAGAGCCTGCGCAAGCTCGGCATCCCCGGGATCATGGTCACTTTCAACCGCATGTCCTTCGGCGTGGCCTCGCTCACCGCGCGGCTTGAGTCCACCGCGAACTGGCAGGCGATCGCCCGCGAGCTGTGGGCGGGCGAGCCGTCCCGGACCAGGCTCGGCAAGAAGGAGCAAGCCTGGCTCAAGAAGGCCCACCCCGACCTCGTTCCTCCTCTCGCGGAGGGTTAGCCGCGACGGATCAACGCCCGCCGAGTCGGACGCTATGACGTGGGATCCCGATACCTATCCGGCGACGATCCGTGACGAGATCCACGATTACGACGAGCTTCAGGAGCAGGTCGTCACGGCCACCTCCGGGATCTCCGTTCGAAACATCCTCGAGCTCGGTGTGGGAGCGGGAGAGACGGCCGCGCGTCTCTTGCGGGCACACCCGCAGGCTCGACTAGTCGGGATCGACTCGAGCGAAGCGATGTTGCGCGGCGCCGAGGAGATCCTTTCTCCACAACGGGCGACTCTGCTTCTCCAGCATCTGAGCGCGCCGCTTCCCGAGCGACGGTTCGATCTCGTGGTGTCGGCTCTTGCCATCCATCACCTCGAAGGCGACGCGAAGGCCGACCTTTTCCGGAGTGTGAGGAACTGCCTCGCGCCCGGAGGCCTCTTCGTCGTGGGTGACGTGGTCGTGCCGGAGGATCCCGAGGACGCAGTGATCGGGAACGAACCGGGATACGACTTCCCGAGCACGATCGACGACCAGCTGCGATGGCTGACCGAAGCCGGTTTCCTGGCGCGGGTCGTCTGGACGTGCCGGGATCTCGCGGTGGTGAGGGCCGAGGTGCCCCCTCCGTAGCCGATCTCGCGGCCCCGTCGGGTCCCCGAAATTGGCCTATCGGAGGCCTCCAGCCGGGGTTCCGAAAATAGGGTAAAAACCCTGGTCAGCGGCCATATTCCTGCTTGACAAGCGAACGTATGTTCGATATATTTCGGACATGTCGAAAGGGCAGATCCGGGAGCTTCACGAGACCATCCGACGGGACCGGGACGAGGTTCGCTCGGGCTTCCTCGACACCCTGCCTGCGGGCGGGAAAGTGGACCGGGAACGGCTCCGCCGGATCGCACAAGTCGATCGGATCGAGCTCTATCGCACCGAAGGCGCACGCAACACCGCCGAATACGTCTCCGCGGTCTGCCACATCTCGAAGTGGAAGGCGCGGCGCCTCATCGAGGCCGCTCACTCGCTCGAGAGCCTTCCCCACATCTCGGCCGCGCTCGAGGCCGGTTCGCTCTCCCTCGACAAGACCGTCGAGCTGACCCGCTTCGCGACGCCCGAGACCGAGAAGAAACTATTGCGCTGGGCCCGCAAGGTGACCGTCGGTTGCATCCGCCAGCGGGGTGATGAGGCCCTCGCACAGCCTAAGGAGAACATCGAAGCCGCACATCACAATCGCGAGCTCAAGTTGAACTGGGCCGACCACGGCCTCTACTTCGAGGGCTTCATGCCACACGAACAGGCCGTAGCGTTCGTCGAGGAGGTCGATAGGCTTGCCCACGAGCTGCCGGAAGACCCGGACGCGCTGCCCGTCCTCTTCGAAGGACAAGAGGCGCCCTCCATGGGTCAACGCCGTCTCGATTCCCTTTTTCTTCTGACCACCTCCGGTGGGGGCCATTCCGCGGCAACGCCGAGCGTCGTCGTGCACGTGCCGCTCGAGGTTCTCGCCGTCGGCGACGGCAACGGCGTCGCCGACAACGGGCAGGTGCTCGATCCGGAGGTCGTTCGGATGCTGTGTTGTGACTCCCGGCTCCAGACCGTCGTCGAAGATCCGGCGGGCCATCCGCTCGGCGTCGGCCGCGAGACCGCGACCCCGCCGCGTTGGTTGCGTCGGCTGGTGCTCAAGCGCGACGGACACACCTGCACCTTTCCCGGATGTGGGATGAAGCGCTTCTTGCAGCTGCATCACGTCCGGCACTGGTCCCAGGGCGGCCCCACCGACTATCGGAACCTGGCAACCGTTTGCCCGGTTCATCACGCGCTGATCCACAAGATGGGTTGGACGGTGCTCATCGAAGACGGCGAGGTCACGTGGCTGCAACCGCGGGCCCGGCGCTACGAGCCGGGCCCGGTTCCGCCCGATCCGCCGGCCGAACCGGTAAGACGCAAAGCCCTTCATGCAGAAGCCGCAGCCGTGTCTGGCCTCGATCGCCTGATAGCTGTCCTGGCCGCCTGACCCGGCAGCGACCCCACCAAGTTGCACCACTGTGTCGCACCTAAAGCGGGTCGGTTACGGCTCCCGTGCTCGCGCTCGACACCGTCGCGGCGTACTTGGCGAACACGCCGGTCTTGTAACGCGGGGGCGGCGGGGTCCAGTCGGCGAGGCGCTTGGCGATCTCGTCATCGTCGACGACCAGTCGCAGCTCGCGGGCCTGGACGTCGAGCTCGATCGTGTCCCCGTCGCGCACCGCTGCTATCGGGCCCCCGTGCGCGGCCTCCGGCGAGATGTGGCCGACCATCAACCCGTGGGTCGCGCCGCTGAAGCGGCCGTCGGTGATGAGCGCGACCTCGTCGCCGAGTCCCTCGCCGACGAGAGCCGCCGTGACGCCCAACATCTCGCGCATGCCGGGGCCGCCCGACGGGCCTTCGTAGCGGATCACGACCACGTCGCCCGGCTTGATCGAGCGTTGCTTCACCGCTTCGAAGCACTGCTCTTCGGAGTCGAAAACGCGGGCCGGGCCGCGGTGGAAGAGACGCTCGTGCCCCGCCAGCTTCACGACGCAGCCGTCCGGCGAAAGGTTCCCGCGCAGGATGGCCAGGCCCCCCGATGCCTTGAGCGGCGTGTCGATGGAAACGACCACCTCTTGCAACGCTCGCTCGTGCGCTTCGGCCGCGTGCTCGCCCAGGGTCTTTCCGGAAACGGTGATGCAGCCGCGATCGATCAGGCCGTTCTTGGCCAGCTCGCGGGCGATCAGGGCGGTCCCGCCCGCCTTGAAGAGGTCGTTCGCGACGAAGCGTCCGCCCGGTTTCAGGTCGGCGACGATCGGCGTTCGATCTGCGATGGCTTCGAAGTCGTCGATCGTCAGTTCTACGCCGGCCTCGTGCGCGATCGCGAGGAGGTGCAACACGGCATTCGTGGATCCGCCGCTTGCCGCAACCGATGCGATCGCGTTCTCGAGGGCCGCGCGCGTGACGATGGCCGAAGGCCTCACGTTGTCGCGCACCAGGGTCATCGCCATCGTTCCGGCTTGCTCGGCCGCGGCCTTCTTGCCCGGCTCCGTCGCCGGCATCCCGCTCAATCCCATCGGGCTCAGCCCTAGGAAGTCCAGCGCGGTGGCCATGGTGTTCGCCGTGAACTGGCCCCCGCACGCACCGGCGCCGGGACAGGCTCGGCCCTCGAGATCGTGCAGGTCTTCGGCCGACAAGGAACCTGCAGCGTGTTGTCCGACCGCCTCGAAGACGTCCTGGATCGTCACGTCGTGGCCTCGCCAGCGGCCGGGTTGGATCGAGCCGTTGTAGAGCACTAGACCGGGAAGGTCGAGCCGGCACAACGCCATCGCCGCGCCGGGGATCGTCTTGTCGCATCCCACCAAGCAGACGAGCCCGTCGAACATGTGTCCCCGGGTGACGAGCTCGATCGAGTCGGCGATCACCTCCCGGCTGACCAGCGAGGCGCGCATCCCTTCGGTCCCCATCGTGACGCCGTCCGAGATCGAGATCGTGTTGAACTCCATGGGCGTGCCACCGGCGGCCCTGATCCCGGACTTGACCTGCACCGCCAGCTCCCGCTGGTTGAAGTTGCAGGGCATGGTTTCGATCCAGGTCGTGGCCACACCGACTATCGGGCGAGCCAGGTCGTCGTCGCTGAACCCGATAGCCTTGAGCATCGCTCGGGCCGGCGCGCGGTCGGGCCCGTCGGTCAGAGCAGCGCTGGTTCTCTTAGCGGGATCCGAGGAGCGTTCGTATGGGTTCGTCATGACGGCGTCAGGGTAAGCCGAAGTCATGGATGGCGGAAGCCAGAACGATCAGGTTCGCAAGATCCTCTCCTACGC
>DATFFR010000072.1:0-28383 GCA_035249925.1 Actinomycetota bacterium | reverse complement strand
GGGATGTTCGATCTCGCTGGCAAGCACCTCGATGATGACGGAGAAGGTCAAGGGGCTCAGCGCGTCCGAGGCGCGCGAGATCACCGAGTCGATCAAGCGCATGATGGCCGGCGAGGAGGACGGGGATCCCGACGCTCTCGGGGATCTCGTTTCGTTGAAGGGTGTTGTGAAGTACCCGGTCCGCATCAAGTGTGCGCTTCTGGGCTGGAACACCCTGCTGGAAGGCCTCGAAGAGCGAGCCGACCAGGCGTAGCCGCCATCCCCCTTCGCCTGGAACCTTTCCTCCCGTGCCGTTCGTCTCAACCATGACAACGAGGACGGGAGACGAGTGAAGACTCAGCTGGTTGCAGGACTCTTGGTGCTCGCGCTCGGCGCGTGCGGCTCCGCGACCGAAGATCCCACGGTTTCGACGGTGCCCGGAGACGGTTCCTCCGGCGACACGGGACCCGATGCGCCGGTGACGGCGGCTCCCGCTCCAGGTGGCGATCTCGGGGGAGGGCGTCCTCAACGCGTCAGACCGCGCCCGGGCATGGACGAGGTTCGCCCGGTTGGGTGGGAGAACGCGCGCTTGACCCCCAACGGCCGGTCGCTGCGTATCACCTATTGGAGCGGGGTCGAGCCCTGTAACGTGCTCGACCGCGTCGACCTCCGCTACGGGGACGAAGAGGTCGCGGTCACCTTGTTCGAGGGCTACGACCCCGATGCGAGAGACGTGGCCTGCATCGAAGTCGCCCTCAGGAAGGTGGTCGTGGTCGCCCTCGAGGAGCCCCTGGGCGGCCGCCGCATCACCGACGGCGCCCGCTGACTCGCCGGCCTCCAGCTTTCGTCGCCGTTAGAGTCGTTTTTCGACCTTCATGGCAACCAAAGCCCGAGCGAAAGGGACTTAGTCCTATTCGCACTTGCTTAAACTGACAAAGCCTGGTATCACTGGCGCATGCCCGAGCTAGGAGATGACGCCGCCACCAGGACCGCGAAGGTTCTTTCGCTGCCTACCCGGGCCGCGATCCTGTCGCTGCTGTTGCGCAGCGGGGCCAAGACCGTAAAGGAGATCGCCGATGTCTTCGCGATCCACCCCAACGTGGCGCGGGCTCACCTCGATCTCATGGTCGACGCCGGGTTCCTAGCCACCGAGACGCGACGGCGAGCCAAGGGACGTCCGGCCAAGGTCTATTTCACGTGGGAGGGCGAGGCGGGCTCCCTTTCCGAGGCGGGGGTCGATGCGCAACCCGCGCCGCGCACGGCCAACGAGCTCGAGGTCGAGATCCGCATGCTCGAGCGAATGCTCAACGACGCGATGGCACAGCTGAACCGGGTCCGGGAACTGATGGAGGAAACGAAGGAGGAAGGTAAGTGACGGATTACGCGAACAAGGACGCGCTGGTCGACACCGGCTGGCTCGAGCAGAACCTGAACAACGATTCGGTCGTCGTTGTCGAGGTCGACGAGGAGATCGATGCGTACGAGAAGGGGCACATCCCGAACGCGATCGCGATCAACTGGGAGACCGAGCTGCACGATCTTCCTCGACGCGAGTTCGTCAGTGCGGAACGACTGGCGGAGCTGCTGGGCGAGAAGGGGATCTCGAACGACCACACGATCGTGCTCTACAGCGGCAACAACAACTGGTTCGCCGCTTACGCGTACTGGCTCTTCCAGTACCGGGGCGTCGACAACGTCAAGCTCCTCAACGGCGGACGTAAGAAGTGGGAGCTCGAGAGCAGGCTGTTGACCCAAGACGAGCCGAGCCGCCCGGCGGCGACTTTCACGGCCGGCAAGGACCGCCCCGAGCTGCGTGCGCTACGTGAAGAGGTCATCGAGCGAGCCCGCTCGACGGACAACGCGTGGGTAGACGTGCGCTCTCCGGAGGAGTTCCGGGGCGAGCTGTTGGCCCCGCCGCACCTTCCGCAGGAGCAGGCCCAGGTACCGGGCCACATCCCCGGGGCGTCCAACATCACGTGGTCCAAGACCGTGAACGAGGACGGGACCTTCAAGCCCGCCGACGAGCTCAAGACGCTGTACGAGGCCGAGGGGATCACCGCCGACAAGGACGTCGTCGCCTACTGCAGGATCGGCGAACGTTCGTCGCACTCGTGGTTCGTCCTCAAGGAGCTGCTCGGCTTCCAGAACGTTCGCAACTACGACGGCTCATGGACCGAGTACGGGAGCCTGGTGGGCGTAGACATCGAGAAGTGATCTAAGGGTTGCACTGGCACCGAGAAGCCGTCGCCTCCCTCAGGGGCGGCGGCTTCCTCGCGTTTGGTGCCCCGTTGCGTAAGTCCCGTCGCGCCAGTACGGCCCTGCATCGACGATGGCTGCGTTGCTCGTCGGGAACGTACCCTCCGGGTACGCCCACCTCCTCGCGCCTTGCCCTCGCGCCTTTCGAGTCGCGGCGCATGCCGCCCTGGACGCGGACGTTGCTTCCGCGCCGGACCACTAGGGTCTTGACCATGAACGTCACGGTCACCCTCTTCGGCCCCCTGCGCGACAACCTCCCGTATGACGCCGACGGCAACCGTGTCGCGATCGAGCTCGAGCCGGGGGCAACGGTCCAGGACGCCGCGACTGCTCTCGGCATCCCCGCGCGGCAGATCTTCGCGGTCCTGGTCGACGGCGAGCAGACGGATCGGTCGACTCGGCTGGCCGAGGGGGTAGAGGTAACCTTGATGCCTCCATACTCCGGCGGCGCTACCTAGATCAAGGAGCCCAACGATGCCCCGAGCGAAAACCGCTTCGCAGAGCCTGAAGTCCTTCAATCCCAGGACCGGAGAGGTGCGCAAGGAGATCCCGGTCACTCCGACGGCCGAGGTGGTCGAGGTCGTGGAGCGCGCCCGGAAGATGGTGCCGGAGTGGGCTTCGATCGACCCCGCAGGCCGGGCTCGGGCGCTGCGCGAAGTGCGCCACCGGCTCCACGCACGCGTGGACGACGCCGTTCGGATCGTTTCGGAGGAAACCGGCAAGACCCCGTTCGAGGCCCTCGCCTACGACATCATGCCGACCCTTCTTCTTCTCGCCTACTTCGAGAAGGTGGCCCCGAAAGCGCTGCGTCGGGAGCGGGTCGGAAGGATCATCGGTCCTTTCGCCGGCGTGACGTCGCACGTCGACTACCGCCCCTTCGGCGTCGTCGGCGCCATCACGCCATGGAACTACCCCCTGCTCAACTGTTTCCTTGCGTTCGCGCCGGCCCTCTTTGCGGGAAACACCGTCGTCATCAAGCCGTCCGAGGTCACGCCGGACTGCGGCGAGCTCGCGCGAGACCTGCTCGAGCCTCTTCCGCCCAGCGTCGCGACGATCATCCAGGGTGGAGGAGACGTCGGAGCGGCCCTCGTTGACGCCCCCTGCGACAAGATCTCGTTCATCGGATCTCCCAAGACCGGCCGCAAGATCTGTGAGGCCGCGGCGAAGCACCTGACGCCTGTCGTGATGGAGCTCGGCGGCAAGGACTCCGCGATCGTGTGCGCGGACGCCGATCTCGACAGAGCTGCGTCGGGCGTGGGCTGGGGAGCGTTCATGAACTGCGGGCAGACGTGCACCTCGATCGAGCGGGTGTACGTGGTCGATTCCGTAGCGGACGAGTTCGAGCGCAAGCTGCTCGAAAGGCTTCAAACGATCCAACAGGGTGACGATGTGGGACCGCTGACCTTCAAGCCTCAGCTCGAGATCATCAAGAGACAGGTGAAGGACGCGCTGGACAAGGGCGCTCGGGTGTTGGCGGGAGGGCCCGAGCAGGCGCGCAAGAACCACAACGGATCGCTCTGGTACACGCCGACGGTCGTCACCGATGTCGACACGGGGATGAACGTGCTGACCCAGGAGTCCTTTGGGCCCGTCCTGGCCTACGTTCGTGTTCCCGATGAAGAAGATGCGATCAGGCGCGCCAACGAGGACGGCGTCAACCTGACCGCATCCGTATGGACGCGCGACAAGACAAGGGCGCAGCGTTTGGCCGACCGCCTGCGGGCCGGCGTGGTGACGGTGAACCTTCACGCGGAGTCGCCCGCGGCGCCCTGGGCTCCTTGGGGTGGTGTGGGTGAGTCGGGCTTCGGTCGCTTGAACGGCATCGCCGGACTCCGCGAGTTCACGGTTCCGACTCACATCGAGCGGGCCTCCGGGCCGAACGTCGGGCGCATGTGGTGGTACCCGCACGACGAGGCAACCAAGGTTTCGATGAGGGCTCTCGTCGACGTGCTCGGCTCGCCCGAAACCAAGGAGCGTGTCAAGGCAGCGGGGACGCTCGCCGCCAACGCCCTGAAGTCGATGAAGGCGAAGTTCTAGGGACCCCTTTACGGCTGGGGCAGCTCCAGCACGCGCGTCTCGATCTCGGCCAGCGCCTTACCGACCAGGGCTTCGACGTCCAGGTTCGCCTCGGCTTTCGCCGCGTGCTCGGGGTGAGCGCGGGTAGCGGGGGAGCGCGGCTCGAACAAGACGCAGCAGTCCTGGTACTTGCGTGTTGAGATCTCGTAGGTCCCGATGGCCTTCGCGTCGTTGACGATCTCTTGCTTGTCCATGCCGATCAGCGGGCGGAAGACCTCGATCCCGTCCGGGTCGCGCAGCGACGAGTCGACCGTTCGGATGTTCTCTACCGTCTGCGACGCGACCTGGCCGAGCGAGTCACCGGTGATCAGCGCCTTGGCCTCCCGTTCCGCTGCGAGCGCGGCCGCGATCCGCATCATCATCCGGCGATAGAGGATCACGCGCAGGCTGGAGGGCGTGTTCGTGACGACCTCGCGTTGGATGTTGCCGAGTGGCACGAGATGCAGCATCGTCTGCAGCTGGTAGCGGGTTAGCGCTTCGGCGAGCTCGGACGCCTGTCGGATCGACGACGGGTCGGTGAAGGGGCGGCCGTGGAAATGCACCATCTCGACCTCGGCCCCCCTGCGCGCCATCCGCCAGGCCGCGACCGGCGAATCGATGCCCCCCGACAGGAGCGCCAGCATCTTTCCCGAGACGCCGGCCGGAAGGCCCCCGGGACCCAGCAGCCGCTTTCGATACACGAGCCCGGCTCCCCCGAACAGATCGATCCAGATCGTGGCGTCCGGGTGGCTCAGATTCACCGCGGCGCTGGTCGCGTCCTTGAAGCGCTGCCCGATCTCGACGTTGATCTTCTGGGACGACATCTCGAAGCTCGAGTACGTGCGTCTCGACCGCACGGCGAAGGACTCGAAGGGCTCGGCGCGCAGCAACTCCAGGCCAACGCGCTCCATCTCGTCCAGGGACGGCTCGATCCGCCTGCCGCACCCGATGTAGGCGACGCCGAAGACCCGGGCGGCCCGCTCGGCCGCCTCGTCGACCGGAGCCCCCTCGTCGAAGTCCACGACGATCCGGCCGAAGCCACGCCGCACCTTGTTGTAGCCGGTGCCGCGCAGCGCCCGCTTGAGGTTGCGCGCGAGCTGTTGCTCGAAGAAGTCGCGGTTGCGACCCTTCAGACCGACCTCGTGATAGTGCGCGACGAGAGCATCCATCGCTGGACCTAGGACAGCTCTCCTTCGAAGCCGACCGAGAACATCGCCTCGACGTCGTGGCGCGAGTACACCTTGAAGGCGACGAGCGTCTGCGTGCGCTCGATCCCGGGGACCTTGGCGATCTCTTCACTGACCACCCGAGCGAGATCGTCGTGCGTGCGGGTACGCACCATGACCACGAAGTCGTAGTCCCCGGCGACGGAGTACACCTCGCTCACGTCGGGAAGGTCGGCCAGGGCCTGGGCCGTCTCTGGGATCTGATGGATGTCCGCGGTGGCAAGGACGATCGTCGTGATCATGCCGCTGAGGCTATCTCAGGGGCCCGCTCGGGAAAGAGAAACGGCGCCCCGAAGGGCGCCGTTTTGATGTCGGATGCCTACCGCGGGCGGTAGGCCAGTTAGCACAGAACGGCTAGATCGTCACCATGTCCCGGAGCTTGCCGGGCGTGCTCGGGTGACGCAGCTTCGACAGCGCCTTGGCCTCGATCTGACGGATGCGCTCTCGGGTCAGGTTGAACTCCTTGCCGACCTCCTCGAGCGTGCGGGGCTCGCCGGTCACGAGACCGAAGCGAAGCGCCAGCACCTTGCGCTCGCGATCGGACAGGGAGCCGAGCATGTTCCACAGGTCCTCCTGGCGCAGCGCCACGGCGGCGGCCTGGAAGGGGCCCTCGACGTCCTCGTCCTCGATGAAGTCGCCGAGCTCGGCGTCCTCGTCGCCGACCGGCTCGTGCAGCGAGACCGGCTCGGGCAGGACCCGGAACGCCTCGCGCACCTTGTCCGGCGTCAGGTCGGAAGCCTCGGCGATCTCGTCGATCGTCGGCTCGCGACCGTGCTTCTCGAGCAGCTCGCTCTGGACCTTGCGGACTCGGTAGAGCGTCTCGACCATGTGTACGGGGATGCGGATCGTCCGAGCCTTGTCGGCGATCGCCCGGGTGATGGCCTGACGGATCCACCACGTCGCGTAGGTGGAGAACTTGAAACCGCGCTGGTAGTCGAACTTCTCGACCGCCCGCATCAGACCGAGGTTGCCCTCCTGGATCAGGTCCAGAAGCGGGAGCCCCGCGGCCGAGTACTTCTTGGCGATCGAGACCACCAGTCGAAGGTTCGAGCGGATGAATCGCTTCTTGGCGACCTGGCCCTCGCGCGCTTTGACCTCGAGGGTGACGCGCTGCTTGTCCGAGACCTTCTTGCCGTTGTCGAGGCGCTCCTGGGCCTTCTCGCCCTCCTCGATGGCACGGGCGAGCTCGACCTCCTCGACGTCGGTCAGCAGCGGGTACTGGCCGATCTCTCGCAGGTATTGCCGTACGAGATCCTCATGTGCCGCTTCTTCTCGCGAGGATTCGTAGGACCTTGTGGCTGTCGCCATCAATGCATCACTCTCTCTCTGTAAACCGGGGCAAAAGCACCTCGTCCGCCTCGGGCACGCGGGGGACTGCCTCGTCCGCCGGGCCCATGTTCCTCAGGTCGTCGGCCGGCGATATGCCCCTGAGGGCTGCCGCGCTGCGGCTGGGCCGGGCGCCGATACGATCCATGAGGATGAAAGGCTTCAAAGCTGTTTGTCGCTCGTGTAACTGTTCTCCCATGTTAAGGGAATACCTCCCGCAGAGGAACCCCCAAATCATTGTGTTCACAACACAAAAACACCGCCCGGAGACCTCCTATTCCTGGTTGCCCGAGGCGGGCCATCTAGTCAAAGGTTCTGCTTGGTGACGAATCCGGCCAAATCGGACCTCTCTCTGCCGGTGCTCGTCTCGGCTTGCCTTGCCGGACGCGCCT
Organism: Actinomycetota bacterium; assembly: GCA_035249925.1. Lineage (GTDB taxonomy): Bacteria > Actinomycetota > CADDZG01 > CADDZG01 > WHSQ01 > MB1-2. The sequence continues at coordinate 21,149 of DATFFR010000072.1, read as the reverse complement.
GCCGGTTCGATGGGAGCTCCAACCCCGACGACGAGGTCGCCCGCCTGGTGGCGGAGGGGAGGGCTGTGCTCGTCTGCCCCGAGGAGGACGGGGGCCTCGGGACGCCCCGCCCTGCGGCCGAGATCGTGGGAGGGGACGGAGCCGATGTGCTCGCCGGCCGGGCCAGAGTGGTCACCAAGGCCGGCCGCGATGTCACGGCTCAGTACCTGGCCGGCGCCCGTATCGCTCTGGAGGCCGCCCGAGAAGCGGGGGCCGAGACCGCGATCCTCAAGGCGCGTAGCCCTTCCTGCGGCAAGGGGTGCATCTACGACGGCTCCTTCACGCGCACGCCGAAGGACGGAAACGGGGTGACAGCCGCCCTCCTTGCCGCCTCAGGCATCACGGTCATCTCCGAGGAGGACCTTTAGGCGGCGCAGCCGGAGGTGGCCCGGGATCGACACGGATCTGTAGCGCTCAAGCAGGAAAGCGCCACTGCTTGGGGAACCTCTAGGCAGCAACCAGAAATCGTTGGTGGACAAGGGGTGGAGGGATAGAGATGAAGAGAGCAATCGCAGTAGCACTCGCACTCGGTCTCCTGGGCGGGGCATTGGTCGCTCCGGCGGAGGCGGCTAAGAGAAAGAAGAAGAAGCCACCCGCGCCCGTCAAGGTCGAGCGCGTCGTGGAGTTCGACTATCAGTGCCCGTGTGTAGGCCTCTTCCAGCTGGGCGGGCTCACCGGCGGGACCAACATCGGTGGCGGACCTTTCCTCCTCGAAGCTGGCGAGGTTTACCTGACCGCGGTCGCTGAAGACGCTGGAGGCCAGCCGGTCGCCGTAGATATCAATCAGGACCTCGACGGTGACGGCGGTAACAACTCTGTCGGCTCATTCTGTGGGGAGACGGCTGAGCCGATGCCGATCAACGAAGGTCTCGAGATCCGTGTATTCGTCGGTGACCCGACGATATGTCCGGGACCTGCATTCTCGGGAACGATCACGTTCACATTGTCGAACCTCCCGTAGTCGGAAAGACGCGAACTATCGGGGCCGGGCGAAAGCCCGGCCCTTTCTCTTCGGCAGGAGCGCGGCCAGGATCGGCGAACCAGTTAGACATCGAATCCTCAACCAGAGGAGCTTTGTCATGAAGAAAGCACTCGCTATCGCTCTGTCCTTCGGTCTGCTGGCCGGCGCCATGATCGGCAACGCCGAGGCGGCCAAGAAGAAGAAAAAGAAAGTCGTCAAGGTCGAGCGGGTAGTCGAGCTGGCCTATGACTCGCCCGGCGTCGGCGTTGCCGTGCAGGGCGGAGCTACCGGGTACCCGATCGGGTTCCCCAGCTCGCAGGACATGCCTACCTCAGGTGAGGAGCGCTACGTGAAGGTCGAGATCGTCGACGCCTCCGGCCAGAAGGTCAACGGTTCGCTCGCCCAGAGCGACCAGGATGGCGACATGTTCGTCGACGACCTCGGCGAGCCCTTCTGTGGCGCCACTGAGGAGCCGATCGAGTTCGAGCCCGGCACTACCGTCGTCGGCGTCTACGCTCACAACGGCACGTGCGCCGATGGCACTCCCTCGATCATGACCACAGGAACGGTCACGCTCACGTTCAGCAACTTGCCGTAGCAATAGCAAGAGCTGTGTCTCTGGGACCGGGCCTCGTGCCCGGTCCTTTTGCTTTGCCGTTCTTGGCTTGGTGGAGGAATGACCAGCCGGCGGGCGAATCTTCCAGCTACCGCCTCACGCGGTCTGGACGAAGGGACCTTTCTCATGAAGCGATCGATAGTTCTGATCTTGGTACTCGGACTTGTAGCCGGGTCCGTCGCCACTGCTCAGGCCGGCAAGAAGGCCAAGCCGGTCAAGACGACGCTCTACTTCCACGGCGGTTCTCCGATCGGAGAGACCGAGATCGCCGATATCGTGAGCGGTCTTTACCGGAAGATGGATACGACCGAGCCTGCCGACCCGACGGCTAAGTCCGTTGCCCTAGTCGCCGCCGGCGCAGGCGGCATCGGCACCCCCAATCCGACCTGCGCGGGCAGCCCACTGTTCCCCGTCTGGGTTGGCGATGTGGAGGGCAAGATCGTCGGGGACATAACGATCAAGCTATCGGCCGTAGGCGCACCGGCACCCATCGACGTTCGAGTGTGGGGGATGGTTCCCGGCCCGACGGCTTGCGACAGTCAGGGTGTTGAGGGCTACGTCGATCCGCACGCCGAGGTTCGCGTCGACGCGCCGGCGGGCCCGGGAGAGATCGAGGCCGTTCTCGAGGACGTGAACTTCCCCGCGCAGCGACTCATGGTGCAGTTCACGCCGGTACTTGAGGGGCCGACGGCCACGCGAGTCCTCTACGACTCGACCAGCTTCATCTCACAGATGGAGTTCAGCTGCGTGCCACCGAAGGGCAGCAAGTCCTGCGTTTGACACACATCTGCCAAGCAGTGCTGCAAGAGGGCCGGAGCGATCCGGCCCTCAGCGCGTCGGGTGCAGGACCGGACCTCGCAACGCCGAATCCTTCCGGCAACGATCAACCGACCCAGGAGTTCAATCTCATGAGGAAGATCATCGCCCTCCTTGCCGCCTCTGCCGTGCTGTCGGCGGCCTTTGTGACGCCGGCGCTTGGCAAGAAGAAGGCGAAGCCCGTTCCCACGAAGCTCTTCCTGCACGGTGAGACCGTCATCGGCGAGAACGACAGCTTCACCGCCGTCGCTGAGGGCTACCTACCGATGGACTCCAAGGAGCCCACCGGAACCGAGGTCAAGTCGCGTCAGATCACCAACTACCTCGGCGGCCCCAACCCGAACTGCGCCGGCAACAACCTGTTCCCCGTTTGGAGCGGTCCGCTCTCCGGCACCGTGAAGGGGGACGTCAAGCTCACGTTCTCGACGGTCGGCACTCCCGGTCCCGTAGTGGTGCGGATCTGGCCGGACATCAATGCCTCGATGTGTGACTCGCCCGCCACCGGCGCGACCGACTACGTGGACCCCGCCGGCGAGGTGACGGTGGAGCTGCCACCGGGTCAGGGAACCGTCGAGGCCGTCATGAAGGGCGTCAACTTCAAGGCCGCCGGCGTGGTCATCGTCCAGATCAGTCCCGCCGTGGCGGTGGATGTGCCCGACCCCGCCGGCTCCATCTTGAATCCGGTGATGGCGCGCGTCCTCTACGACACACCGGAGTTCGCCTCGGCCCTCGAGTTCAACTGCATCCCGGCATCCGGGAAGACCTGCACTCCATAAGAGGTCCTCGTTTCGCGTGACGCAACCACGTCCTAGGGGCCGTGGCCGGCCTCGGCCCCGATGCAGGGGGACTAGGGCATGCGGAGAACCGTCTGGATGACGAACCGCCACGGACATAGGGGATCGACATGAGGAAAGCCATAGCGATACCGCTGCTCATCGGCTTGCTCGCCGGCGCGATGGTGGCACCGGCCGACGCGGCGAAGAAGAAGGCCGTCAAGAAGATCGAGCGTGTGATCGAGCACGCGTACTCGGCACCTTCCCCCGGCATCGGCGGCGCTCCGTACTCTGCCTGCCTGGCCGCACAGATGGACGACGCCGGCTGCGTGAACATCCCGCTCGGCGCCGCTGAGAAGTATGTCAACGTCGAGATCGCCGACGCGGCCGGACAGGGCGTCTACTGGATCCTGGCGCAGGACACCGACACGTCGGACACCGACGTGGGATACGACATCTTCCACTACGGATGTGGCAACAGCGAGGAGCCGATCAAGGTCACTGAGGGACTGGAGCTGCGCATCTCGGTCTACGCGTTCGGTGGGCCCACCTGTCCGGCGCCGGCAACCACGGGATCGATCAAGGCGACACTCAGCAACACGCCGTAGTACCCGACGCACATAAGGAGAGAGGCCGGGCGCATCGCCCGGCCTCTCTCTTGTTCTCGTTCGCGGTCGTTACTTAGCCGCGGTGAGTCGCTTGTTGACCTCGTCCCAGTTCACGACGTTCCACCACGCCTCGATGTAGTCCGGGCGCTTGTTCTGATACTTGAGGTAGTACGCGTGTTCCCAGACGTCGAGGCCGAGGATCGGGGTCTTGCCGGTGATCAACGGCGAGTCCTGGTTCGGAAGGCTGATCACATCGAGCTTGCCGGCATCCAGTACCAGCCAAGCCCAGCCGCTCCCGAAGTGGTTCGTGGCCGCGGTGTTGAACTTCTCGCGGAACTCCTTGAACGAGCCGAACGCGTCGTCGATGCCGGATGCGACGTCGCCCGAGGGTTCGCCACCCGTGTCCGGACCCATGATCGACCAGAACAGCGTGTGGTTGGAGTGGCCGCCGCCGTGGTTGCGGACGGGGGTCTTCACGTCCTCCGGGACGGAGTCGAAGTTCTTCAAGAGATCGTCGATGTGGTCGTAGTCGAGGCCGTCCTTGCCCTCGATCGCCGCGTTCAGCTTGTCGACGTAGGTCTGGTGGTGCTTCGTGTGGTGGATCTCCATCGTCTTGGCGTCGATATGAGGCTCGAGCGCCGAGTAGTCGTACGGGAGATCTGGCAATGAGTACGCCATTTCCTCTCCTTCCGGTCGTAGGTGGGTTCTTGCTTACCCTACCCAGAGCAACCGGAGTGGTCCCCAGAAGATTCCGGAGCCTCAGGCGGACACGATGCGGAGGAAATCGGTGCTGCCGGTCCGCGGTTGCGGGCCTCCGGCGACCACGGCCACCAGCTCGCCCGGCTTCACGATGCCGCTCTGGCGAGCAGCCTCGAGCGCATGTGCGATCGCGTCGCTGGCGAGTTGTTCCTCGGGAAGGAATCGCACCGTCTTGGGGATCACTCCCCAGACGAGGGCCAACGCGCGCACCGTCTCGCTCGTGTGGCCCAGGCCCAGGATCGGCATGTGCGGCCGGAACGCCGCGACCCGGCGGGCCGTCGCTCCACTCCTGGTAGGGCAGAGGATCGCGGCCACATCGAGCTCTTCGGCTGCATGGACCGCGGCCCGTGCGATGGCCCACGACACCGGGTCGTCGTGTTCGTCGTGGTCGATGTAGCCGACCTGCTCGCGACCTTCGCGTTCGGCCGCCTCGGCGATCTCGGCCATAGTCTCGACCGTCTGAACGGGATACGCCCCGACCGCGGTTTCCTCCGACAACATCAGGGCGTCCGTTCCATCGAGCACTGCGTTGGCGACGTCGTTGACCTCCGCCCGGCTGGGGAGGGGGCCGTGGGTCATCGACTCGAGCATCTGCGTCGCGGTGATCACCGGGGTCCCGATGCTGTTGCACGCGCGGATGATCTCTTTCTGCAGGAGCGGGACCTCTTTGAAAGGAAGCTGGATGCCGAGGTCGCCGCGCGCCACCATCACGGCATCGGCTTCGGCGATGATCTCCTGCAGGTTCTCTACCGCCGAGCGCGTCTCGATCTTTGCGATCAGCAGGGGCTGCTTGCTCCGACTGCGCTTCTTCGATGACATGGACGCCCGCGCTCGCTGGATGTCTTCCGCGTCCCGGATGAACGAGAGCCCGACAAGGTCGACCCCAAACGCGAGCGCGTGGCCGAGCGCCTCCTCGTCGTCCTCGGTGAACGCCTCGATCTTCGTCTCGGCGCGCGGGAGGTGCATGCCCTTCTTGGAACGCAGGAGGCCGCGCCGCACGACCTCGGTCAGGACGTCGGGGCCATCGACTCCCGTGACCTTGAGGATGATCGCTCCGTCGGCGAGGAAGATCTCGTCACCTGCTTCCACGAGCTCGGCGAAATTGGCGACGGTCGTGCTCACCCCTTTCTCGTCGCCCTCGCGCTCCTCGTCGAACAGGGTGAAGGACTGACCGGGTTCGAGACTGACTTCACCGCCGATAACGGGGCCGGACCGCATCTTGGGACCGGGGAGGTCCGCGAGGATCGCGATCTCGCGCCCGGCCCGCTCGGCGGCGTCCCGGACCATCTCCGCGGTGCCGCGGTGTGTGGCGTGGTCGGCGTGGGCCAGGTTCAGGCGGACGACGTCGACGCCGGCCCGTAGTAGTTCGTCCAGCATCTCCGGAGACCGGCTGGCCGGGCCGATGGTCGCCACGATCTTCGTCCGTCGCATTAGCTCGCTCCCTCCCTGGAGTCGTTCAGATTGTGCCGCTTTCGCCCCCGGAAGGGCAGGGGCAACGGGAAAAAGAGGTCTAGGTTCGGAGCTATAGGCGGCCGGAGGCCGTTGGGTCGAACCGAGCCGAGGGCTAGATACGGCGCACCCTCACCAGACCGTCCCGGAGGTCGATCGTGGTGTTCTCGTCGTCGAGCACGATTACCCGTTTGTTGTCGTGAGCCGTCTCGGTGTGGTGCTTCATGCGGCTAAGGGTCGGGTGATGCATCCCACACGTGGGACAGGCGATCCGCTCGCCAAGCACGGTGGAGTTCATGCCCCCTTCTTGCCCCTTTCACGCGGATCCATTCCCAGAGAAAGCCGGCGTCCGACCGCGCCGGCACCGTTCGTGGCTCCCAGCCCCTCAGTGGGAGGCTTCGGGCCCGTCGGCGAATCTCCTCCCGGGAAACCGGCGGACCTTTTCGCGATTCACTTCATTGCGCTTCGGGGCAGGTTGCGCAGATTGCGTAGGCCTTTCCTGATGACCGGCCGTCTCGCTCTGCCCTAGCGTTAGCACGACAAGCCACCGTGGGAGGCCGGGCTTGGGTCTCTTCGAGGGTGCATCCTTCTTCGCTGAAGCGCACTGAGATCTCGCCAGGGCTCGCTCCCTCGTTGGAGCTATTGCGGACTGAGGACGAGCGTGACTTCTCCCTCGTAGAGACGTCACCGCGGGCAGCGTCCCGAGAGAGAGAAGAGAGGGATGCCGATGAGTCCATGGTGAACCGCCCGTTCCGCGGCCATCCGCGTTCTGTCTGAGATTAAGGAGGACCAGACTTGACAATCACCACCACCAAGCTCACCCGAGCAGCCGGTATCTGCGCCGTGCTCGCGGGGGCGATCTTCATCGGCGTGCAGATCGGTCACCCCGACATGAACCCGACCTCGATCACCACCACGGAGGTCGTCATCCGCAACACGCTCAAGGTCCTGATGTGCGCCCTTGCCGTGGCCGGCATCACCGGGATGTACGTGAGCCAGGTCCGACGTAACGGGACCGTGGGCCTCATCGGCTACGCGCTGCTCGCGGCCGGCTATCTACTCATCATGAGCAGCACCTACGCCACCGCCTATGTCTTGCCCGAGGTGGCTGGCGCCGACCCTTCATTCGCCCGGGATTTCATCGCCGCCAGCAAGGGAGACACTCCCGTGGGTGACATCGGGACGCTGGGAACAATGATCAGTCTGCAGGGTTTCGCATACCTCGCGGGGGGCCTCTTGTTCGGCATCGCGCTTTACCGGGCACGCGTCCTAGCTCGTTGGGCCGCAGTGCTCCTGGCCGTCGGCGGCGTCGTCTCCGTGGCCCTCTCGATGATGCCGGACGCGTTCTACCGGCTGCTGGCCTTTCCGAACGGCATCGCGATGATCGGTCTGGGCTACTCGCTGTGGCGCGAGAAGCACATCGTGATCCCGGAAGCCATACCGAGTGTGGGCACGCCCGACCTAGAGAGCGCGGGGGTCTAGCGATGGCGCTCGAAACGAAGAGGATCGCGAGGACATTCGGCGTCTGGTTCCTGCTCACGTGGGTCTTCGCGATCGCTGCTCGAATGTTGTTCGAGCCTGCGTATACCGACCCAGATTTCGTCCTCGGTGCCGGCTCGGACTTCCGTGTGCAGCTGGGCGCGGTGTTCGAGTTCCTGCTGCTCATCGCCAACATCGCTACCGCGGTTGTCCTGTATCCGGTCGTCAAGAGACAAAGCCAGATCGGAGCGATGGGCTATGTCACGGCGCGACTCATGGAGTCCGCCTTCCTCATGGTCGGTCTCCTGAGCCTCGTCTCGCTGGTGGCCCTCCGCCAAGACATGGCCGGGGCGACCGGCGCCGATGCGGCTGCTTTGGAGGCGACGGGTAGCGCCCTGGTCTCGATCTACAAGTTCGGTTTCCTGTTCGGCCCGGGACTCGTGGTCGGCTTCGGGAACGGACTGCTCCTCGGCTGGTTGATGTACAGCTCGGGTCTGGTCCCGCGCCGTCTCGCGGTGTGGGGATTCATCGGTGGTTGTTCGATCATCGTCGCGTTCGTTCTCGTGTTGTTCGGCGTGATCGAGACCGGATCTCCGGCGCAGGCCCTCTTCTCTCTGCCGGAGATGGTGTGGGAGGCGGGGCTTCCCATCTACTGCCTCTGGAAAGGCTTCAAGCCGAGCCCGATCACCGAGACGATTGACATCCGCGAGCCCGCTGTGGCTCCAAGCATGGCAACCGTCTAGCTCTTGAAGACACATGGGAGGGCGCCAGGCACTCCAGGGCGCCCTCCCATGTTCAACCGAAGATGGTGAGGAGGAAGTTGTCTTGGAAACCATCGCCCATGAGCAAGAGGCCGCCCTCGCCCAGCAAACCTCTCCGCCGAGACTCCCGCCACGGTGGTTCGTGCGCGGGGCTTGGCGGGTTCATCGAGTGCTCTACAAGCTCAGTGGCGGGCGCTTCCTCTGGACGACCTCGAACAAGCGCGGCTGGGGCGCGCTGCGGCTCACGACCGTCGGTCGGAGATCCGGGCAAGAGCGCAGTGTCATTGTCGGCTACCTCGAAGACGGTCCCAATCTCGTCCTACTCGCCATGAACGGCTGGGCCGAGGGTCATCCCGCGTGGTGGCTCAATCTCCAGGCACACTCGGATGCTGTCGTTCGTTTGGCCGACGAGCATCCCCGCCGGGTGCATGCGATCAAGGCCGAGGGCGAAGACCGCGACCGACTGTGGCAGCAGTGGGCCGCGATCCAGCCGCAGCTCGATGGTTTCGCCGGCCAACGATCGACCGATACGCCGGTGATCGTCCTAGTACCAGAGCCCTACGACAATTAGGTGACGCGATCGATGATGTTTTCGACCCACTCGACTGGGTCCTGGTCGCAACAACCAAGGGGTCCTTCCTCGCAACACGCCATGGTCGTGTTGTCGAGACCCTGGATGTGCGCCCCGCCCTGAACGCTCTCGAGCTCTTCGATGAACAGCTCGCGCATCGCCGATCCTGTGTCGCCCATTCGACTTCCTCCCGCCGCTTCTGGGGGTTCTCCCCCCTACCGTTGCTTGAGGGCCAATAATGCTTGCTCTGTTACGCGTAGGTCAATTTGCCGCGACCGGTCCTCGCAAGCGGTTCGAGGGCTCTGAAGTGCAGGCAACGATCGCCCGATAACCTGCTTGCGGGGCGGTTAGCTCAGCGGGAGAGCACTGCGCTTACAACGCAGGGGTCGGCGGTTCGAACCCGTCACCGCCCACAAGAACACTCCAGAGCACAACGCCCCCCTAGTCAGATTTCAAGATGCAGGGCGGGAGAGTCCATCCGGTCGGCAAAGGCGCAACCGACGTTTACCGCGTTGATTCACAGACTGCACTCGATGAGATCGCGGTCCTGTTCAGCCCTTATGCCGGATTCGGGCCGGATATCGGTCGATCAACCGGATCTAGCCATCTCACTTCCCCCCTGAGCCGACCGTGTCCATACTGGAGACAGTTCAATCAAGGGTGGGCAATGACATCTCTGCTGATCCTCCTGGCTCTGGTGGTCACCCTGTTCCTCTACGTCGCCGTCCGTAGCTTTGCTTATGCCAGGCGCGACGGGATCGCATCCAACGCTCGACGGCTCGCACTCTCATTAGGCTTCGTATCCGTCGCGTTCTTGCTCATCTGCTTCCAAGGGATGATCCATCAGGCCGTCAGGCGGGGCTCGTTCGACGCCGGGGTCCAAGACTGGCTGTTCACATGGGGCGTTGGAATCCTCGGCACCGTCACGTTGGCGATCGCCCTGTTGTGCCTGTGGCTCTTGTCACGGGTGTTCAGCAAGGTGCATCGAGATCAATCCAAGCTGCGGGAGACCGAGCACCGCTATAGGGCCCTGGTTGAACACGTCCCCGCCGTTCTGTACATCGTCCCCTTCGACGACTCGGACGATGCTTATTACGTAAGCCCTCAGATTGCGGACCTGGCGGGCTACCCCGCGAGCGAGTGGGCTGCTAGGAGTCCAGGGCTTTGGCTCGATCGAGTCCATCCCGACGATAGGGATCGCGTATGGAGCGAGCGCTGCTCCGCGCGGGATTCGGGAACGGCTTTCCTTTCGGAGTATCGACTCACTCATGCGGATGGACGTGAGCTCTGGATACGAGATGAGGCACACCTGGTCGATGAGGAAGCAGACAAGTGGTGGCAGGGCTTGATGTTCGACGTTACCGAGGACAAGAAAGCTACGGAGGAGCGCTTCCAACTCGAGGCACGGCTTCACCACGCCCAAAGGATGGAAGCCGTCGGGCAGATGGCTGGCGGGGTCGCGCATGACTTCAACAATCTTCTCTCGGTGGTGCTGACCTCCTGTGGCTTCGCTCAGGAGGCGATGCCCGAGGGGAGTGAGGCTTACGACGACATCGGGGAGGCAAGGTCCGCTGCCCAAAGAGGGGTGGACCTTGTACGCCAACTACTCTCCTTCTCGCGCAAAGAGGCGATAGAGCCCGAGGTGCTTGACGTCTCGGAGGTTGTCAGGGACTTCTGCAAGATCTTGCAGCATGCCGTCACGAGGAGTGTCGAGATCTCGACGGAGCTCGATGTCGAACCGGCTCTGGTCGTCATCGATCGGGGGCAGCTCGAACAGGTCCTCATGAACCTCGTCGTCAATTCGCGCGACGCGATGGCCGGAACCGGCCGTGTCTCGATCACAACCGAGGCCCAGGTCCAGGTGCGCCGCGAGGAGGCCCTGGTCCTAGGCTTGAGTGAGGGCTTCTACGTGAAGTTATCGGTGGCCGACGTCGGGCCTGGCATGGACGACGAGACCCGCCGACGCATCTTCGAGCCGTTCTTCACGACGAAGGAGCGTGGTTCGGGCACCGGCCTCGGTCTAGCCAACGTCTACCGAATCGTCGATGCGGCGAACGGTCATATCGTGGTCAACTCCCAGCTGGGTCTGGGCACGACGTTCTCGATCTACATCCCATCTACGCGTGAAGCGGCTCCCGCAAGTGTCATAGCAGTTAAAGGAACCGTTAGCTGAATAGGTCACTAAGACATCTCGGAGTCCCCGCTATCTATTCAGGGTGCTCTTCGGTGCTCTGTACGATCCTGCCGCGACGAAGCGCTTCCTATCAGCCCGAGGACGCTGTCGCCCTCAGGCTGTGATTGGCAATCTCGTGCCAACCGGCCGCTGGCAGAGGGGTGATCGCCAGTTCATCGGCGAGCAGTGGACGCGAAAACCCTTGTGGGGGAATACCGACGCCGTGAGTCTTGAGCGAGGACGTGCCTTCGTGGGCTCATGTGACCATCTATCCGTTGCGGCGGTGGGGCTTCTCGAAGAAGGGGAGATTGCTTCGAAGTTCGGGCGTGGATATTGAGGTCGGTAGGAGCGGGACCGCGAGGGGACCGCGAGTCAGCACAATTCACGGCAAGCGAGGGCAATGTTGAGATGTATCGAAATCAGGCGGCTGAACTGCACAAACGGATGTTTGCCCTGGTGGAATGTTTGTCACGTTTCACGCTTACAACGCAGGGGTCACTGGTTCGATCCCAGTACCGCCCACCTTCCGAGTCCGCAGGTCCTCGTTGCACGCAGGCTGGGAAGGGTCACGGGATGATTGATGCAACGGAGGGATCACGCTCATCCCCCTCTTCCTAACGGCCTGCTCCTGCACTCCGCCTTCTACCTGCGTCTGGGACGCGAGCCGCGGCGAGCCTCCCTTCCGTCGGTCTTAGACGACCAGGGAAGGTTTTTGGACTCGGGCGGCGTAATGCTTGCTCGGTCCGAGCTGGAAGGGAGGAGTCTTGAAGCGTCTGAGTGTCTTGGTGGCCGCGGTCTTCGCGTCGTCGATGCTGCTGATCGCGACCCCGCAGCCCGCGAACGCCATCGTGTGCCACGAGCAGCCCGACGGAAGCTGCGACTGCGGTGGCAAGGTCAACGATGTCTGGGAGAAGATCACGGGCGGCCCTCTTATCTACTGCTGAACGATCGCCTGATCGAAAGGACCCCGGCTGGGCCGGGGTCCTTTACGTACAAGGCAGGGGTCGGCAGTGGCGTCAGCAACCCTAGAGCTGCTTTCCGCGCGAGATATGTCCCCTTTGTCATGGATTTTGCTAGGGTTGCGGCTTCGGAAAGGGGACCCACAAGGGGGTGGTGGCTTTGCGGCGGATAGGGCTGATACTGCTTGTCGTTGTCTACCTATTGGCGCTGGGACTGCAGCCTGCCAGCGCGGGAGATGTTTCTGAGACCGTCTCACCTGAAGAAACGGTCACTCTGGAGCTCGGCGACCAGACACTCGAATCAGACCCGCTGTGTCTTGTGACGTACCTAGATGCGATCGGCGGACCGTACGCTCTCGGTGAGTACACCACAGTGACACTCAGGCCCTGTTGCACAGTCCAGGTTTACCCCGATGTTCTCTTTTCCGATGTCTCCGGCATCGGGACGCACGTGCTGAATGCGACGGGAGACTTCATCATCTGCACCCTGACGCTCACGCCCTGAGAGAGTCGGCGGAACCTAGTGCCGGCGGCAGCTTAAGGACCGTGCCGCCGGCACTTCTACGCCCACGACATCAACACGGCTGTCCGCAGCACCCCATCGACGTCGGCGGGTTCGAACCCGTTAGCGCCCTCCAGACAGGGAGCCTGAGCCCTGTGGCGAATCTCCGGTAGACAACTCTTTTCCATCTGAGGAGATCCTCCGTGCGTCTATCGAAGATGTGCCTGGCCGCCGGCCTCGCCCTGGCGTTGCCCCTTAGCTTGCTTCAGCCCCCGGAACGGCCGTCGGCCGCCGAGCCCCGCTCGGGCCTCCACGTGATCCCTTTTGCGAGCGGCGCCGTCGACCCGGCGGTCGATCTCGCCCCGACGGACCCCGTGAGTCACGACCTGGTGCTCGTGCAGTTCGATCGGATCGGTATGCCGGGGATCGTGGAGCGGATCGCCCGCTCCGGCGCACGTCTCGTGCAGCCTCTGGCTCCGGTCTCCTACCTCGTCTGGGCCGATGCCGCAGAGACCCATGCGATCCGCCGAACCGACGGCATCCGTTTCGCCGGAGTGCTCCCCCGTGAGACACGCATCTCCGAGACCGTCGACGCATCGACCACCGAGTTGCGCGTCACCTTCGTTGGGCGCCCGGCCGCCGTGGGGCTCGGTGCCGCTCAGGTTTCCGTCAGAGACTTCACCTCGACCGTCGGAACGGTGACGGTCCTTCCGGGTGGGGTCGACCGCGCTGTCGAGCTGGCCGCCGACCCGAGGGTGTATTCGATCGCAGACGCCGCTCGAGAGAACGCTCTGCGCGACGAGCTATCGGACGCAGTCGTCGCCGGGTTGACGAACGAGGAGGGCGTTCCCCAGCCGGGCTACGCCGAGTTCCTGAAGAAGATCGGCGCGACCGGAAAGGGCGTCGTCGTAGGTCACGTCGACGGCGGGGTGGACATGAACCATCCCGAGTTCGGCGGCCGTATCAAGGCCTGCTTCGACTACACCGCTCAAGGCAACCTGTGCACGGCAGGCAACAACGACGACGTGATCGGGCACGGCACGCACACCCTCGGGATCATCATGGGTGACGGGTCGACCGGCCTGGGCGACGCCGAGGGCTTCGCTTACGGACTCGGGATCGCGCCCGGTGCGGAGGCTGTCGTACAGAACGCGATCGGCACTCCCACGACAGAAGACCCCTGGGCAAACGGGTACACCGCCGCCTACCTGGACGCCTACAAGGCCGGCGCGATCGTCTCGGCCAACTCTTGGGGGCCGTCGAGCACGCCCAAGGGTTACGACGAAGACACGCGTGAGTTCGACGCGATGGTGCGTGACGTCGACGCGAAGAAGGCCGGCGACCAGGCTTACGCTTTGGTGTTCTCCATCATGAACGGGAGTGGTGGCAAGTCGACCCAGGGCTCGCCGGACGAGGGCAAGAACATCATCCGGGTCGGAGGCAGCGGCAATCGCAACGGGCCCGGCCACGACGACCTCTGCACCTGCTCGGCTCACGGGCCGGCTCTCGACGGCCGTCTTCTTCCCGACGTCGTGGCTCCGGGCCAGAGCGTGATGTCCACCAGGGCGGCACAGGGAACCTTGTGCGGTCTATCCGGCAGCGCCCAGGAGCTTCCGCCCTCGCCGCTGCACGCGCCGTGCACCGGCACGTCGATGGCGTCACCTCACGTCACGGGCGGCTACGCGGTCTTCACCGAGTGGTACCGCAAGCGTTTCAAGGGGACGCCTTCACCCGCGCTCGTGAAGGGAGCCTTCGTCAACGGTGCGGTGGACCTCTCCCAGAACGGCGGCGTGGACGCGAACGGCGTTGCTCTCATGCCGATCCCGAACAACCAGCAGGGGTGGGGGCGGTTCAACCTCGGAGAGACCATCTCCTCCTGGCAGCGTGGCGTGGTTCACCTCGACCAGTCGCACGTCTTCGACGACAGCGGCGCCGGGGCCGAGCTCGTCGTCAGGCCCGTCGACCCCTCGAAGCCGATGAAGGCGACGCTCGTGTGGACGGACGCCCTCGGGCACGGCAAGGGCGGGAAGATCCCTGCTTGGGTCAACGACCTCGACCTGGTCGTCTCCGGCCGCGGGCAGACCTACCTGGGCAACGCCTTCAAGGATGGATGGTCCGTGACCGGCGGGAAGGCCGACCGCATGAACAACATCGAGAACGTGTACCTGCGGAAGCCGGGCTCGGGGTCGCTCACGGTGAAGGTCCAGGCCGCCAACATCATCGGTGACGGACTGCCCAACCGGGGCGACAAGACCGACCAGGACTTCGCCCTGATCATCACCAACGCTCGCAAAGGCCGCTAGGCGACTGGGACGCGTCGGGGCTGGTCGAAGTTCACACGCACGTCACAGCTCGATCCGTATGGAGTCGAGCATGGCGCGCAGCTCGGCGAGGTCCTTAGCCGGCGAATCGGGGGACCGTTCGGCCGCGATGACCACGCGGCTGCCGTCCACGTCGAGGATCCAGAACTCTTCGGTGTAGCCGGGGCCCGTGTAGCCGTAAAACGCGCCGTAGGGGGGTGCGATCCAGCTCTTGAGCTTGCCTTCGATGCATCCGGTGAAGCGGCGGTCGTCTCCGCGACCTTCGACCGGCAGGTCGGGCACGGTCAGCTCTAGGTGCTGGCCGCGGTAGCCGTAGATGGTGATGTCGGTTGGCGGCGAAGTCACCCGGAAGGGAGCCAGATCCGCCAACGCCGAGGCAAGGTCATCGACGGTCGGCCCGGGTGGATCTGGGCGGGAATGGTCGTCGCAGGCATGACGCACCAGGTTCGTGACGGTGGCGATGCTCACTGCGACGTGCCCGTCGCCGGCGAACTTGGTCGCTCCGATCCACTCCGACCATCCATCGGCAGGGACCGTGAATACGACTCGTGGGGACGGATCGTCGCCGGGGGCCACGAAGTAGTCCTCAGGCTCGAGGGGGCCGAAGTCGGGAAACTCCGAGATCGGCTGGATCGTCGGGCTAGGAGTCGGGTCCGTCGCTGGAGGGGAGGTGTTCTGGGGCCCTCCGCCACTCGATCCACATCCGGCGATCGCAGCGACCAGGACCAGGCCCACGACAAGTCGCGTGCGCGTTGTCAACTGGTTGCCCCCCGACGATAGTTGCTATTGGTCTTGGTGGTGCTTCTCCAGTGTGGGCCTCGGCAGGGGGCAATCACCATAGTCACGAAGGTAGTCATCGGTGGCCCGTCCCGCCCCCGACGCGATTGAAGGAGACCGAGCAACGGCGTCGAAAACTGCCTCCCAGGAGCGCGCGTCGCCGATGGAGCTCGATCGCGCCCGAGTACTCAGCCAGATCAAAGAGTTGGGAGGCGCGACCAGATGCTGGATTCCGTTCGTGTAGGGAAACCGTCGGTTCGACGGCGCATGCGGGTAGTTGCGATGGCGCTGAGCGCCGGGCTTATCGCGGGCACATTCACGGGTCCCGGTGCATCGGCTCAAACGAGCATCAACGCGAAGGGGAGCGTGGAGCAGGTCTACGCGACCGGCCTTACGCCGGGGACACCGGTGTCTCTCATCGACCCCCAGGGCGCGATCCTCTTCACGCAGACGGTCAACGAGCTCGGTGGGGTCCTGTTCCGCGAGGTTCCGCCGGCCGATGGCTATCGAGTGGAGTCCGGGGCGGTCCAGTCGGGCCCCCTGACGGTGCACAACGACAACCCGGAGCCGTGGGATCGGAGCATCTACAACCAAACGATCGCCCCGAGCGGCTATCAATACCTGACCACGCGCGACGGAACGCAGCTCGCACTCACCGTGCATCCGCCGACAAGCCCGGCCAGTCTCGGCGTCCCCCAGCCACCGGGCCCGTTGCCCGACGGCCAGGGCGCCCCGTTCCTCCCGCCCTATCCGACCCTGATCGAGTACTCGGGCTACGCGTACGCGAAGCCCGATGGGCCGCAGAGCGGGATCGCGGTCCTAGCCAACGCGATGGGCTTCGCCGTCGTCGACATCCAGATGCGTGGAACCGGTTGCTCGGGGGGCGCTTTCGACTTCTTCGAGCCACTTCAGAACCTCGATGGCTACGACATCGTCGAGACGATCGCCAGCCAGCCGTGGGTGAAGGGCAACCAGGTCGGCATGATGGGAATCTCATACGGTGGCATCAGCCAGCTCTTCACCGCGCAGCTCCAACCGCCCTCTTTGGCGGCGATCTCGCCTCTGTCGGTGATCGACGCGACCGCGACGACGCTCTACCCGGGAGGCAATCTCAACACGGGATTCGCCGTGGCCTGGGCGGACGAGCGTCAGCGCGAAGCGAAGGCCGCCGGCCCCGGTAGCGGGCAGCCCTACGCCTGGGAGCGGATCCAGGACGGCGACCAGACTTGCGCCGCCAACCAGGTGTTGCATCCTGAGGCCGCAGATCTTGCGGCGAAGATCGATGCCAACTCCCACTACGTCCCCGAGGTTGCCGACCCCCTCGATCCCGTCACCTTCGTCGACAAGATCAAGGTCCCGACGTTCCTGGTGTGCCAGTGGCAGGATGAGCAGACCGGCGGCCACTGCCCCGAGCTCGCCGACAAATTCACCGGCACGAACAAGAAGTGGTTCACGTTCACGAACGGCGCGCACATCGACTCACTCGACCCCGAGACGTACAACCGCTGGTACGACTTCCTGCAGCTCTACGTCAACGAGCAGGCTCCGATGGTCAATCAAGGACCGACCCGCGTGGCAGCCCCGGTCATCTACCAGCAGGCGATGGGCCTTCCTGAAGACAGCATCGTGACCCTCCCGCGGGATCCGATCCAGGAGATACCCATCTACGAGGATGCCCTCGAGGCCTTCGAAGAGCTGCCGCCGATCCGGGTGCTCTTCGAGAACGGCGCCGGGACGTCACCCACGGGACAGAACGTTGCCGGCAATCCCTACCCCGCCTTCGAGCAATCCTTCTCGGAGTTCCCGATAAGAAAGACGTCCGTGACGACCTGGTACTTCGGACCGGGGGGAACGCTTTCCGACAAGCAGCTACACCCGCACCTCTCCGGCATCGACAACTACACGTCGGATCCAGATGCGCTTCCACTCACCAACTACACCGGTGGCACCGGCGGCGGCGACCTGTGGGGTAACGCGTCACAATGGCATTGGGACTGGAAACAGAACCCTGACGGCACCGCGGTCTCGTATGTCTCCGAGCCATTGAAGCAGGACACGGCCGTCGTCGGCGGCGGCGCCGTCTACGCGTGGGTGCGGTCGTCAACTCCGGACGTCGACCTGCAGGCAACGATCAGCGAAGTCCGTCCCGACGGGAATGAGACGTTCGTTCAGAACGGTTACATGCGCGCGAGCGCACGGAAGCTTTCAACGGATACGAACAACATCTTCAAGAGGCCGAGCACGTTGGTCAGTCCGATCCCGACCTTCCTCGAGGCCGACGCAGCGCCGATGCCGAGCGGGGGTTTCGAGCAGATCGCGATCCCGCTGTACTACCAGGGACATATGTACCGGGCCGGGTCACGCATCCGGGTCACGATCGCCGGCCCGAACGGCGCGCAGCCGGTGTGGTCGTTCAGCGAGTCGGTGCCGGGGCCGACCGAGATCGACATCGCGTTCTCGCGGAAGCAGCCGTCCATGCTCGTCCTGCCGGTTATCCCGGGGGTGGAGGCGCCGACCGATCTGCCGCCGTGCCCGAGCTTGCGCAATCAACCTTGTCGGCCCTACGAGGCGATCGTCAATCAGGGGGTCTCGACCAAAGGAAAGGGTCAAAGCGGAGAGCATCCTTAGGAGCGAGTCTCTTCCGCGGCACGACGCAGGAGTTGTGAGCATGGGCCTTGGGGGCCGGCATTCGCATGAGGGCAGTATGGCCGACATGCCGCATATGCGAAGACCCGATGATGCCGGCCGCGGACGCCCCGGGTTAGGCCTTGACCGCCCCATGAGGGTCCCGAACAATCCACCCTAGAGGTAGACGAGAATCGCCCGGATCCGAGGCGACTCGGATCCTTTGGAACATGCGTCCTCGGATGCGTCGCCGAGAGGGGTGGGAACGATGGGTCAGGAGTATCACCACGGTTCGCGAGACTTCCAGGAACGTTTCGACACTCGCCGATTGGCCGACCGGTTGGCCGAGTCCACATCGGACGCGATCAATGACCGCTTCAGGTCTTTCATCGAGAAACGCGACATGTTCTTCATCGCGACGGCGAACGAAGAGGGGTGGCCGGAGGTTTCCTACAAGGGCGGCGATCCGGGCTTCGTGAAGGTGCTCGACGAGCACACGCTGGCTTTCCCCGTTTATAACGGTAACGGGATGTTCCTCACCGCGGGCAATCTCTCGGTCAACCCCCGCGTCGGGCTCTTATTCATCGATTGGGAAACCGGGACGCGCCTCCGCATGAACGGGCATGCGTCGGTCGATGTGGATGATCCTCTGATCGACGAGTACGCGCGTGCCCTGTTTGTCGTGCGCGTGCGTGCCCGCCAGGTATTCGCAAACTGTCGCAGATACGTTCATCGCCTTCGCCGCGTCGAGCGGTCGCCGTTCGTTCCGACCGGCGACGGTGCGCCGCCGGTCCCGGACTGGAAGCTCGATAAGTGGTTCGAGGGAACGCTGCCCGCCGACGATCCGGCGCTCGACCCAGACCACCCGAGTGCTCCTTCGATCCCGCAGTTCTAACCTCGACCGCCGGCTGAGGACGGCGCAGTCGTTCGTGGCGGACGGTGTGCCCGTGCGAGCTACTGCCCAGCGGCCATACCGACCTTTCGCAGACGGGTCTAGGTGATGACCTCCGGGACGGCTCTGGACACCTAGGCTCGGTCCATGGAACGAACGAGCGTCGCGAACGTCCTGGTCATCGGATCGGGCGCTGCCGGGCTGAGCGCGGCGATCGCCGCTCATCGGGCGGGCAAAGAGGTCCTCGTGATCGGCAAGCGCGCCAACCGCGATGCCCACACGACTCTTGCCGCGGGTGGCATCAACGCAGTGCTCGGCACGCGCGACCCGGAGGACACCTGGCAGCAGCACTTCGTCGACACCTTCCGAGAGAGCTACCTCCTCGCGGACCCGAGAGTGGTCGAGCTGATGGTCACCGAGGCTCCCGCTCGGATCGAAGAGCTCGTCGAGTGGGGTTGCCCGTTCGCGACTACCGAGGACGGGCGCGTCGACCAGCGCTATTTCGGTGCGCATCGTTATCGCCGAACCTGCTACGCAGGGGACTACACCGGCAGGGCGATCCTGAACACGCTCGCCGACAAGATCGACGAGCTCCGGATCCCCGTCGTCGACGAGCAATACGTTACGAGCCTGCTCGTGGACGATTCCATCTGCTTCGGCGCGCTTGCTTTCGATCAGAAGTCCGGTGACGTTACCGCCTTCATGGCGGACGCCGTCGTCCTCGCCACCGGTGGACACACCCGCGTTTGGCGCCGGTCTTCCTCGCGACGCGATGAGAACAACGGCGACGGCTTGTTTCTCGCCTTGAGGGCGGGGTGCGCGCTCGCCGACATGGAGATGGTGCAATTCCATCCCACGGGCATGGTCGCTCCCGAGGACATGGCCGGAACCCTCGTCACCGAGGCGGTGCGTGGTGAGGGCGGACATCTCCTGAACTCTGAAGGCGAACGGTTCATGGAGCGCTACGACTCCGATCGGATGGAGCTGTCCACCCGCGACCGCGTCGCCCTCGCGAACTACACGGAGATCATCGAGGGCCGTGGGGGACCGAACGGCGGCGTGTTCCTCGACGTCACGCACCTCGGCAAGGACCTGATCCTGGAGAAGCTCCCGCGCATGTACCGCCAGTTCGTCGAACATCAGATGCTGGACATCTCCACGCAGCCGATGGAGGTCGCCCCGACCGCGCACTACTCGATGGGCGGGGTCGTAGTCGAGCCCGAGACCCATGCCACCGAGGTCGCCGGTCTCTATGCCGCCGGCGAGGTCTGCGCGGGCTTGCATGGTGCCAACCGACTGGGCGGCAACTCGTTGAGCGAGACGCTCGTGTTCGGCAAGCGCGCCGGTGAAGCGGCGGCGCGCCACTCGAGCGAATCGCAGTCCCAGGTCCGCTCCCGGGTCGCCCTCGAGGCCGCGGTCGACGATCTTCGGAGTTTCCTCCACTCTGGTGACGAGATCGTTCGACCGGTACAACGTGCTCTACGGAACGCGATGTGGGAGAACTGTGGCGTCCTTCGTTCCAAGGACGGTCTCGAGGAAGGCCTACGCGCGGTGGAAGATATCCGAGCGACCCTGCCGGCGCTCGATGTGAGACCGACCTCGGAGGGGTACGGCGATCTCGCTCACGCGATGGATCTGCGCGCCTCCTTGTTGGCCGGAGAAGCCTCCCTTCGCGGCGCGCTGGAACGCGAGGAGACCCGGGGAGCGCATTACCGTTCGGACTTCCGCGAGCTCCACCCCGAGTTCGAGCTGAATATCCAGGTCCGTCTCGCCGCCGACGGCTCGTTGGCGATCGGCCGCGAATCCGTTCCGCCGGTGCGGAGCGAGCTTCAGAAGTGGCTGGATGAGGCGGAGGAAGTCGAAGTGAAAGGTCGCCTGCTCGAGTGACCTCGTGCCCCTCCGCCCGGCCAGGCTCGGGCCAGGCGTGCTTGCATTCGTTTGAGATCTCAGAACGGGTAAGCAATGGGTGGAGGTGACGTCATGCAGCAGTACACAAGTGGTAGTCGCCGAGCGCTGTGGATCACGATCGGCCTCGTGGTGGTCGCCGCCGCCGTAGTAGCACTTCTCA
>DATFFR010000071.1:0-66488 GCA_035249925.1 Actinomycetota bacterium | reverse complement strand
GGTCGCTCCCTAGACATCAGCCCGAACCGAGCTCCACCCGGAACTGGGAAGCAATACAAGCGCATGTAGGAGTATCAAACCCAACCTCCTGATGATGTGTTCGCCTACTCCAGGCCCAGGCGCATCTCTCAGCGGGCGCGTCCACATTCGGACACGGGATGCACGGATGCTGGGGTCACCGCCGGCGCGCTTTCCGCTCCTATTCCGCTCCTGTAAGAGAGACAAACGATGGCGAAGGCTGATCAAGTATGAGGGCCGCAACTCTGCCTCTGACCTGCGAAAACGCTTTCCCCAGCAATAGCGGCCGGAGATGCATCTCGAACGGCATCACCTTGCCAAGGTGAGGGTCGCCAGTTCGAATCTGGTCGCCCGCTCGGATGAAAACCCCCTGGTCGCAGGGGGTTTTCCCATTGGACCTTGACCTCCGCGATCTCTCGTCCGGGCCATTCGGGCCATGCGCAATCCCACCCGAGGTGACGCCTCGGTCCTCAACTCGAGCCCGAAGGTCTGTTTTCCCTGGTCGCAGGGGGATTTCGGATGGTGTCGCAGGGACGCGTGTCGATGAACCACTCGGAAATAGTGATGCTCGCTGGGTCAAGTGGCTCGGCTTCTCGTGGCCAGAGGTCACAACATGCTGATCTGACAGCCGAGGTATGGACGGCGAGGGGACCACCTGGGAGTCAACTCGTACGCCATGGATTTCTTGGTGGACAATTGCGCTAGTGAGCTTGGCGAATTTCTTCATTGGAGGGTTACATCCCGGGAGCCCGTTCGGGACCTTGAATCGCTCGCTCGACACCCTTTCGATGCCGCGCGACTTTCCACCCGGACGTCGCACTAACGAGAGGACGAAGGCGATGCATCCCAATGAACGACTGGCTCGCAAGGAGATCGAACTGATCAATGCTGGAGAGCTTGACGCATTGAATGAGATGTACGACGAAGATTTGATCCTGCACTATCCAGGTCGGAATCCTTTGGCGGGTGATTACGAAAACGTCGATGATTTCCTCACGAAGGCTCAGGAATTGCTAGGTGAAGGAACGCTGCGCAGGGAGCTTCATGACGCGTTCGGCTCCGATGACCACGCCATACAGTTGCTGAACGTGACGGCTGAAGTCGGCGATAGAGCACATTCCTGGCGCGCAGTGGCTGTCATGCACGTTCGAGGCGGCAAGGTTTCGGAAGTGTGGTTGCATATCGACGATCAGCATGGTCTTGACGATTTCCTAAATTCACTCGTTTCGTAGGCCTTCTCGCCAATTCTTGCCATCCGGGTTATCGGCAACGGGGGATGAAGCTTTCCCGCAAAGCGACCATGATGAGCCCATGACTTCGTCTCGCTCCGAGGTGCGTCTAGCCGAGCTGATCGCCGCGATCTCTCTAGCGACCGATCTTGGGACGGGGCAACCGATGGAACACGCGTTGCGCTCTTGTTACCTCGCAACCGCGTTCGCGCGTGAGCTCGGGCTTCCAGCTCAGGATCTCTTTGATACCTACTACGTGTCCCTCCTACGCTTTCTCGGGTGTACGGCGGAAGCGTCCCCGGATGCCGAGTTCAATGCAGGCGACGACATCGCTCTTTACGAGGGACTGGCGCCTTCATTCATGGGCCGGCAGTCTGAAGCGATCACATGGATGCTGCGCCACCTCGCCGAGGGGAGTTCGTTTTCGACGAGGGCTCGAGCTCTGGTCGGTGCGTTCACCGACCCGAAGGGGGCCGAGCGGACCATTCGGGCTCATTGCGAAGTGGGGGAGATGCTCGCGCGCCGGATCGGCCTCGGTGACTCCGTGCTGCATGGTCTGTTGAGCGCGTTCGAGAGATGGGACGGGAAGGGCCTGCCGAACGGGATCGCCGACGAGGCCATCCCGGTCTCGAGCAGGATCGCGATCGTGGCGCGGGACTTCGAGCTTCTCACTCGTATGTTAGGACCCGACCAGGCGAGCGAAGTGGTGAAGGCGCGCAGCGGGAAGGCGTTCGATCCGCGCGTCGTCCAAACCGCCCTCGAGATCGGTTTCCGCACGATGAGCGAGATCGAGAAGGGGCCTTTGTGGGAGGCCGTGCTCGAAGCGGAACCCGGCCCCCATCTGATGATCGAAGAGCCGCGCATCGACGACGTCCTAAGGGCATTCGGTCATTTCGTGGATCTCAAATCGCCCTTCTTGCACGGGCACTCGACCGGGGTTGCCGAGCTCGCGGCGGCGGCCGCAGTGTCGAACCAGGCGTCGGGGAGCGACCCGAAGACGATCCGGAGGGCCGGGCTCGTGCACGACCTCGGGAGGGTTGCGGTCCCGAGCGGCATCTGGAACGCAGCGCGGTCACTCTCAGAAGGCGAGTGGGAGCGGGTTCGGCTACATCCCTATTACACGGAAAGGATCCTCGCTCGATGTGCGCCGCTGCGCGATCTAGCAGAAGTGGCGGGTTCTCATCACGAGCGTTTGGATGGCTCCGGTTACCACCGCGGCGCTGGGGCGCGAGCCCTGCCCCCGCCGGCTCGGCTGCTCGCCGCTGCCGACGTCTTCCAGGCTTTGACCGAAGAGCGGCCTCACCGGCCGGCAAAGTCCCGGGATGAGGCCGCGGCCGATCTCGAGCGTGCCTGTGCTGAGGGGCGGATGGACGTCCCGTGTGCCCGAGCAGTCCTCGACGCCGCCGGCGAGGTGCGCAGGGTCCCGCCTTCCGCTTGGCCGGCAGGGTTGACCGACCGAGAAGTCGACGTTCTTAGGCTCGTGGCGTCCGGGCTGTCGAACAAGCAGATCGCCGGTCGTCTAACGCTCTCACCGAAGACAGTGGGCCATCACGTGGAGCACGTCTATTCCAAGATCGGCGTCTCCACGCGGGCCGGAGCCGCGTTGTTTGCAATGGATGAAGGGCTGACCGGCGGCTGAGCCCGGCAAGATGGGGCGTTTGCCCGATGCGGAGAACCTCTTCTTCACGACATGCTCGTGCCAGCGGACGGAAAGGAGATCAGAAATGGCACGAGTTCATTTCGAAGTCCAGTCAAGCCTCGAGCCCAAAGGTGTGATCGAGGCCTTGACAGACTTCTCCGAGCGGCGACCGGAGTTATGGCCTGCTATCGATCCCGATGTCTATCGGGTGCACGAGGTCTCGGACTCGTTCGCCCTGGTGACCGAAGGCACCGATGTGATGGGCGGGATCTGGGCGACCGAACGCTACGAATGGGATGGATCGGACCGGGTGCGCGCCACGATCCAGGACTCTAACTTCTGGCACCCCGGTGGCATGTGGGAGCTGACGGCCGCGGCCCGCGCAGGGGGAGGCTCGGTCCTCACAGTCACTAGAGACCGCAGGGCAAAGAACGCGAGGGCCCGATTGCTCGAGACGATGATGCGGCTTGTGGGTAGACGGATTCTCGCCGGAGAACTGGTCAAGGCTCCGGGCGTCTCGGGGGCCCCGATCGCGCGGTGATATTTCGGAACGGATCGCTTACAAGGAAAGGGAGAGCGAGATGTGGGTTCGCATGTCCACGTTCCAGGGATCTGGGGGACAGTCCGATGATGAGGTCGAGCAGCAGATCAACACCCTGAGAGAGAACATCATCCCAACCGCGCGGCAGATGGATGGTTTCCAGGGCGCCCTTTCCCTAGGCGACCGGTCCACCGGCAAGTCGATCACGCTCACGTTCTGGGAGAGCGAAGAGAAGATGCGCGCAAGCGAGGAGGCGGCCGACAAGCTGCGGCAACAGGCCGCCGATGAGGTCCAGGAGGAGATTGCCGGCGTCGAGCGGTTCGAGGTCTACATCAACGAAGCGCCTTCCTCATAGGCTGAGCGCATCGTCGATCTGGTAATGATCAGGACAGAACTCCTGGTGCTGGGGATAGACGGGGCGGCGACGCTAAGCCTGCCTTCATCTCGAAAGCGGCAGGGACTGGCGTGAAAGCGGAGTGCCGTTCAGCCGGATTCCGAGTGTCCGATTGTTCGCAGGGGCGCGATGACGAAACGGTCGCGTCGAGGCGGTCTTGACCTCGGACTGGGAGGTTGACCTCGACCTGAACTTCGGGCCATTCCCGGGCCATCTGCGAGCCGTAAAGTCCGCAGAGACCGGCAGAGCGCGTGATTGAAGACCACCTGTGACCTGGAAAAACGTGAATTCTGCTACCTGGCCGAAAGCGGCCGGACACTTTGCCAAGGTGAGGGGCGCCAGTTCGAATCTGGTCGCCCGCTCCAATAGGCCCTGGTGAACAGGGCCTATTGCGCGCGACTCTAGAAAACCCGTTTGCCCGTAGGGCCTGCGGTCACAGGGCCTTTCTCCTGCCGGGCATGATCGCGAAGACCGTCACCGTGGGGACCGAGAGTCCGCGTCGCGCATCTTCGACCCCGTTTGGAGCAGGGCAATCCTGAGACGTCTTCCTCGGACGCTATGCCTGCTCGTATACGGGGAGCTCGTAAAGATGCACCTCGGGGGCACCCGCGGCCCCCACCGAGTCGGCGGTTTGCTGACGAGCGCCACTCACCTTCTGTTCGCTCGCCAACATGTCTTCCTCGCTGTCCCACAACGAAATCCCGATAGCCTCGCCCTTGTCGCGGTCGACGAGCAATAGCTGCCCACGGAAGCCCTTGCAATCCTTCAGAGCGGGGATGACGTGTTCGCGAACCGACTGGATCCCTTCTTCGACCCGTTCGGCAGACCCCGTGACGGTGACGTGGCGTGCGTACATGAGGCACCTCCCTGGTGAGACGACGTTTCCTATGGGAGCCTCCTCCGTTAACGTGATCGCCGCAAGAGGCTTGGGCACCCGCTCCTCGGCACAACGGCCGCCGCGCTCCCACAACCATCGCCGCGCTCCCACAACCATCAACTCCGTGCAACATCGGATGCGGTCGTCCAGAAGCTCGACGCCAGGACGCTGTGAGGGGGGCCGTGCGCGCAGGAGACTTCAGCCAAGCTAATCGAGCTTAGGACGCCGCCGGTTGAAGCCGGTCTCCTCTTGATAGGCGTAGGCGAGCTGCAGCAGCGTCGGTTCGTTGAACGGCCGCGCCGAAAGCATGAGTCCAACGGGCAGCCCGTCCTTGGTCAGATCGGCCGGGACGGAGATCGAGGGGCATCCGTTGAAGTCGAAGGCGGACGTGTAATTGACGAGCTCGAAAACACCCGTGGCCTCACCCTCCTCCTTGGGTGGTGCGGGCCGAGGGGTTGTGGGAGCAAGGACGGCATCGACATCGTCGAAGACCTTCATCCACTGACGGATATTCATCGTGCGGATGCGTTGCGCGCGCATGTAGTGCTGCGCCGTCCACGGCGTGCCGAGCGCAAAGAGAGCTTGGGTCTGACTTTGATAGTCATGCGGACGCTGCCGCAGATAAGGCTCGTGCGCGGCCAGCGGTTCAACGAGTTGGATGACCAGATACGCGGTAGCCGCCGCCGCTTGAGTCGTCGGCATGTCGATCTCCTTGATCTTGACGCCGGCCGACTTGAGCGCAGGGATAGCGTCGCGCACCATCTTCTCGGTCTCCGGATCTGCTCCTTCAAAGAACACCGACGTCGGCACTCCGACGACGAGGTCACGCACGCTCTTACCCAGACCCGCGGTGAAGTCGGGGACCCGAGCGGACGCGGTCGTGGCGTCGCGGGTGTCGTGACCCGCTATCAGGTTGAGCATCAGCGCGCAGTCCTCTACGGATCGAGCCATTGGCCCGGCATGGTCCTCGCTCCACGCCAACGGAACCAGCCCAACCTTGCTTACTCGCCCGAACGTCGGCTTGATCCCCACCGTGTTGCACAGCGACGACGGGATCCGGATCGAGCCTCCGGTATCGGAGCCACTCCCTCCCAAGCACATCCCGGCCGCCAGCGCCGCTGCAGTGCCCCCGCTCGATCCTCCGGGGATGCGTGTGACGTCCCACGGGTTGGATGTGGGGGGCGTCCGCACGCCATAGGCGAACTCGTGCGTGTTGGTCTTTCCTAGAGCGATTGCCCCCGCTGCTCTCAGCTTGGCCACCACCGCCGAGTCGTGTTTGGCCGGCGGCGCGTCGGTGCGTACCTTGGAGCCGGCCGTCGTTCGAACCCCCTTCATGTCGTAGAGGTCTTTGTGGCCGATCGGGATGCCGTGTAGGGGAGAGCGGGGACCGCGGCGCGCGATCTCGTCGGCGGCCGCTTTTGCCTGAGCCCGTGCCTCGTCGGCGAGGACCTTCACCCACGCTTGTATCACCGTGTCGTGGCGCTCGATCCGATCCAGACACGCATCGACGAGCTCCACCGGAGACAACTGTCGCCTGCGGATCAACTCCGCCGCTTCCGCGATCGTGAGGTAGGCGAGGTCATCGGATGTGCCAGGGCGTTCTTCGACACTAGCCTCGAAGGGTTGCCCTGGAATGGAGCGCACCGCCCCCGTCAGTTCGTCTATCCGCAGACCGGCAAGCCACATCCCCGCCCCGGCGGCACCAGTCCGCAAGATGTCGCGGCGGGCAACGACATCAGCCACGGTGAGCCTCGGGTGGGAAGATCAGGCCGGTCGCGGGCTCGATATCGAAGTCGATCTCGAGAGCGAGGAACTCGACGATGTTCCCGGGGTCCGTCCCACCTTGATCGAACTCCGCCAGAGTCAGCGGGGGTGCGTCAAGGTCGAACGTGAACTTAGGGCCTCGGCGCAAGAGCGCCCTCGCGATGAGATCTCCCGCCAGCATCGGCTCCCCTCCAGGCCCCCGAGGGCCTTCGCCGGCCCCGGGGACTCGCTCAGGTTCTACCCAAGGCTTCGACGGCTACTCGTGGGAACCCTTCCGGCCCCAACGACAGGATTCCAGCGAGTGGGCGTGGGACCTCGTGAATAAACATGCCCGCATGTCTATGCTGACGATAGGCGGCGAAAGGGGAGCGGGATGGATCGAGCGGCACAGGCTCGTCCGTGGACCGTATATGTGCTGACGATCTGGACGGTAGCGGGAGCGCTGTGGGGTCTGATCACATCGGATGGCAACCTAGGCTTGAGTCTTCTGTGGTTCGTGGTGGGCATGCTTTTCGCGCGAGCGTATTGGAAGGGCGCGAGGTGGGCATTCACTTTGACGTTCATGCTGGCCTCTCTGTGCGCCGGCTTGTTGGTGACGATCGCCATCGTTCAAGCCTTTCTCTTGGAGGGGCCCACACTGCGACCCATGCTGATCTCAGGCGCGACTAGCTTTGTGCTAATCGCGTTGCTACTTCATCCCGCCACGAAACGGTTCGCCCGCGTCGAGGCCCCACCGGCTGCGGCAACCGTACGTCCCAGCCCGGAAATGTAGGTCTCGAGAGAGCCATATCCGAGCCGTCCTAGTCCTTCTGGCGGCTTGGCTGGCGTGATCCTCGACAAGTGCGGGCTTCAGGCGCCCACGATGCGGATGACGACGTTGCCGGTCTTCTTGCCGGACTCGACGTAGCTCACCGCCTCGACGATGTCGTCGATCGGGTAGGCGTGATCGATCACGGGCCGGTACTTGCCGGCTTCGACGAGCTCTCTGATCATCAGGAGGTCCTCCCTGCGGTAGCGGCCGATCCCGACGGTGGCGCGCTTTCTTCCAAACAGCTTCGTGATGAGAGCGAGGAACGGTAGGTGATAGCCGTAGCCGAGATCCATCGAGACATAGATGCCGCGGGGAGCGAGAGAGCGCCGGCACCGGCGGAACGAATGCTTGCCGACCGCGTCGAAGACGACGTCATAGGTCCTTCCGTTCTTTGTGAAGTCCTCGGCGAAGCGATCGATGACGTGATGGGCGCCGAGGGATCCAACGAGTTCGATGTCTTTCGTGTCGCAGACCGCCGTTATCTCTCCGGCATGGAAGTGATTCGCGAGAAGTTGGACGGCCGCCGTCCCCACGGAGCCGGCAGCGCCGTACACCAATACGTTTTTCCCCTCGAGAGGGTACGCGGGTTTCAGGCAAGTAAGCGCTAGTAGTGAGCCGTCGGGGATCGCGGTGGCTTCTTCAAAGGTGAGGCTCTGTGGCTTGGGTGCCATCGCCTTTCCCGCGCTTACTGCGACGTATTCGGCACATGTCCCATTGTCGATGCCGAACACTTCGTCGCCGACATTGAATTCGGTCACCGCGGCGCCTATCTCTTCGATACGGCCCGCGAACTCCATGCCACAGATGGGCCGTCTTGGGCGACGGATCCCGGTGAAGAGACGGGTGAAGCGGTACTCCTTGAAGCGCACGGCCATCGCCTCGCCACGCGTGACCGTCGAGGCATGAACCTCGACGAGGACCTCTTCGTCCGTAGGCGTAGGTCGCTCGAGGTCGACTACATGGAGCGCCTCGCCGGGAGCTCCGTAACGATCCTGGATGACTGCTCGCACCGGTCTTCCCCCTAGTCGGCCCCCGCTCGACGCTCTTGATAGAGAGCGTCATCGGCGGCCGCGATTAGCTCGACGAGCGAGTCGCCGCTGTCAAGGTCGGCCAGGCCTACTGTTACGGATGCGTCATCGGTCGAAAGATCGACATTGATGCGCTCGAACCGTTCGGCAGTCTCGTTGAGCCCCAAGTTGGAGAGCCCACAAACGAACTCGTCGCCTCCAAAGCGCACGACCAAGTCGTAGGAGCGCAGATGCGCCCGCATCGCGTCGACGACGCGTCGAAGCAGCTGATCTCCGGCGTCATGACCGAGCGAGTCGTTGGTCGCCTTCAGCCCGTCGACGTCGACGAAGGCGACTATGAAGGGGTGTCCGATCCTCTTTGCCCGCATCATCTCTCGCTCCAGTTCGACGAGGCCCGTACCCCTTCGGTAGGCGCCGGTGAGCTCATCGATAGAAGAGGCTTCCCTGTCGCGCGCCGACGCGTCCCGATCTACCGACGATGCGTCGCGGTCGCCTGAGGCCTCCGTGCGATCCAGGGCGCCTTTCTTGCGACCGGCACCGGACGCTTTGCGATCGGAGGCCGCGTCGGCACGATCGAAAGCGGCACGGACCCGGGCGGCCTCCGTGCTGGCATCCGTCCTGCGTCGCCCGGCCCTGTGCCCTCTCCGCTCCACGGTTCTCTCTAGGCCGGAAGACCCCGGTTCCAGCGCGCCGGCGACGAGGTCCCGGGCCTCGGCGGCTCGGTCGCGTTCTTCCGCATCTCGATCGCGGTCTTCCGACGTTCGGTCACGATCGGCGGCCGTCTGATCGCGGTCCTCGGAGGTCCGGTCGCGACGGGCCGATGTCCGGTCGCGCTCCTGTGACGCCCGCTCGGAGTGATCGGACGGTGTCGATTCCACCTGGGACGGCGACTCTTTCTCAACCATCCTCTTATGATGCCCTGCCTGAGCCCGCTGTCTAGGGACTAGTACCCAGACGGATCTGAGTACTTCGCCCAACCATTTGAGTTCTTTCTCGTCTGTTCGCGCGCCCTCTTCCTGACGACCATGACTGCAACGTCCCTGAGAAGGAGGAAGTGATGGCACGTGAAGCTCTCGTGAGGACTCCCGGTCGTGGGGTTGGTGTTGCGCTCGCCGGGGTTGTGTTCTGCGACTTCGTCGGACTGATGTTGCTCTCGCTCGGCCCGTTCGGCTGGATCCTTGGATTCGCCGCGATGTTTGCCGGCAGTACCTACAGCGCGTGGATGGCTCTCGATGGGCATCCGAAGAGACGCTCCCTGACCGTTCGTATTGGCATAGCGAACGCGGTGGTCCTGGTCGTCATAGCGGCGTCGTTGTTCGGCCTTCTGGTTTACGCGATGTCGACGGCCCAATGGGGATGAGCGGGATGTACGCGCTGAAGCCGTGGTTCGTCGGACGGCTCCGCTCGTGCGAGGAGGTCCTTGTCGCTCGTCGAGTGTCACCGAACACCATCACGCTGGCGGCGATCCTGGCCAGCGTGATGGCCGGCGGAGTCATCGCGGGCGGCGCGACGTTCGATCGGCCGTTGCTCTGGCTGGCCGTCCTTCCCCTCGGTGTGATGCGTCTCGCCCTCAACGCGCTCGACGGATCCGTCGCCCGGCGTTTGCGGATGAGCTCTCCACGTGGCGCCGTGCTGAACGAGCTTGGTGACCGGGCCTGCGACCTCGCAGTGTTCGCCGCCCTGGTCACGGTCGCGCCGGCGTGGATGGTGGTTACCGGGATCGCGGCGGTGACGCTTACCTCGACTGCTGGAGTCATGGCATTGGCCATCACCGGGACTCGCGACACAGGTGGCCCGATGGGCAAGGCGGACCGAGTTGTCGTGC
Organism: Actinomycetota bacterium; assembly: GCA_035249925.1. Lineage (GTDB taxonomy): Bacteria > Actinomycetota > CADDZG01 > CADDZG01 > WHSQ01 > MB1-2. Next base: position 56,362 of record DATFFR010000071.1, on the reverse strand, counting down.
TCGGACTCGCCGGGCTCGTGGCGGCAGCGATCGACAGCCAGACGCCCTTCATCCTCGCGATCGGCGCGGTGATCTGCGGTTGTGCCATCACGACCTGGCTGCGAGTGAGCCGGATCTCGACGGAGATGCCCGATGTTCGGCAATGAGCTCTTCATCCCGGCCGCAACGCGCCTGACGCTGGCGCTCGCGGGCGGCCTTAGCCTCATCGTTGTCGCCGAACGGCACCATCTGAGAGAGCTCAGAACGGGCGTGCTGTTCAAGCGCTGGCGCACATGGGCCATCACCGCACCGCTGTTCGGGGCCGCCGTCATGGGTCCCGGCGTGCTTGGTGTCGTTTTCGTCATGGCGCTGAGCTTTCAAGGCCTCCGCGAGTACGCCACCATCGTCGGCCTCCCGCGGGCCTATCGCATCGCGCTGCTGATCGCGGGCCTGGCCAGCGCCCCGATAGCGGTTAGCAACCTCACCGTGTGGCGCGGTATGCCTCCGATCCTTCTGGTCGCCGCGACATTGACGCCGCTTTGGATGCAGGATGTCGAGCGGGGCGTCCAGCGCCTTGCCTACGCGGCCTTCGGCTTCGCCTTCATCCCGTGGCTGCTCGGCTATTTCTTGCTGATCCGAGATCATGTTTCCGGTGGCCGAGGAGTCCTGCTCGCGCTCGGCTGCAGTGTGGCGATCTCGGACGTAGCCGCATTCGCGGTGGGCAACCTCTTCGGACATCACCGGCTTGCACCCAAGCTCAGCCCGGCCAAGACGTGGGAGGGCGTCGGGGGCAACATTGTGGGGGCGTATCTCGGATTCTTCCTCATGTCGTTCGCGCTGCCCGGGTCGATGCCACTGGGCTTGCGGTGGTCGCTGCCAACGATCGTCGCCGCCGGTTGCGTCTGGGGTGATCTGGTCGAGTCCCTGATCAAGCGTCAGTTCGCGGTCAAGGACGCGGGCTCGTGGCTGCCCGGCTTCGGCGGCCTGCTCGATCGCATCGACTCGCTGCTGGTCGCGTTGCCGCTCGCCTACACCGCGCTGGTGTTGTGGCGATGACTCGCGGCCGGCTCAAAACGCTGCTCTACCTGATCACGCGATGTTTCTGTCGCCCGCTCACGGCGACCGGACGGTCCCGGGTGCCGGCGCACCCCGTGGTGTTCGTTGCCAATCACTGCAGCCATGCCGACACGGCAGCGCTGCTCGCCGCCCTTCCGCGACGGACCCGCATTCGGCTGGCACCGGCTGCGGCCGAGGACTACTTCTTCAAAGGCCGGGTCCGAGGTGCGATCGTGACCGCCCTGACCGGCGCGTTCCCGTTCCCTCGCCATGGCTCCGCCGGCCTCGATCGAGCGGCGGTGTTGTTGGGCAATGGCAGCTCCGTCCTGCTCTACCCGGAGGGAACCCGCTCTCGGAACGGCTCGGTCGGCCGGTTCCACTGCGGCGTCGCGAAGCTGGTTCAGCAGGGCGCGACGGTGGTCCCCGTCGGGATCGCCGGCACCGGGTCCGTGCTCCCCAAGGGGAACAGACTTCCGCGCCGCGCTGCCGTGGCCGTTGTGTTCGGGGAGCCGCGCAGCTTCGCCCGGAACCTGTCTCCCGATGAGGTTGCCCAAGCCCTCCGCAACGATGTCTGCTCCCTGGTCTCCGACGCGCAGGACGATCTGGCGTCTCCGAAGCCCACCCTGTACGAACGGGTCGGTGACTTCGCCCGGACGCGCGCCGCCGTGTGGCTCGTGTTCGCCTGGGCGTTCGCGGAAGCACTGTGGTGGCCGGTGATCCCCGACTTCCTGGTCGCCCTGCTGGCGCTCGCCGCTCCAGGCCGCTGGCTCATCCTGGCGGTGGCGGCCACCGCGGGCTCGGTTCTCGGGGGTGGCGTCGCGTCCCAACTGGGTGGGGTGGGGGACTGGCTCGCCTCGAACGCTCTCCTCGTCACTCCGCGTATGCACGAAGAGGCGGCGATGTGGATGGCGGAGTCCGGCGCGGCAGGCTTGCTGAAGCAGCCGCTGTCGGGGATCCCCTACAAGGTGTTCGCGCTCCGGGCGACCGATGTCGGCCTCGCGCTGCCATCGTTCATCAGCATGAGCTTCGTCGCCCGGGGCCTGCGGATCGGCGCCGTGGCCGCGATCTTCGCCGGCGGCGGGCTCGCGTTGCAGCGAGTGTGGCAGCGGATCTTCGGAGCCTTCCTGATCACCTACTGCATCGTGTTCGGATTCGGCCTCGCTGCCACCATCGAATCCTGGAGATAGCGGTTTCCTTTTTCTCTACTCGCTCGCTACAGGGTGCACACCCAGGGGCCGGGCGGGCACGGATTCACGCACGGCAGCTCGTCCGAGACGTAGATGCAGGACGCCGCGGCAGGCCCGGCCGAGAAGCCCACCAAGCCGACTGTGGCCAGCGCAGTGGATAGAAGCAGAACGGCGAGACGTCGTCGCATGGGGTCCTCCCTTTCCTTGGTCTGTTTGGGCGGATTTATACCAGTTCGGCCTCCGCGGTTCCGTCGACCGAGCCGGGGGCGATCGCTGACCCGGCTGGTCGCCTAGCACCCACGAGGTTGCAGGGCATCGACCGCTTGCGCGGTGTGACGACTATTTGGCCGGCGCCGAGCCGACGTGGATCGGGTATCCGTAGCGGCGCAGGAAGGGGAGCGCTACCGCGGTCGTGATCCAGCGATCGACGCGAGTTTGGGCGTCGCGCCACTCGCGCTTGTCTTCCAGACGGACCGGACCGGTGACGAAGCGCGAGGGGTTGCCCGCGATCGTGTGATTGGCTCCGAGCAGCACCGTGTGTTCGTCGACGAATGGCGAGCCCGATGAGGGTTCATCCACAAGCGCCCGAACGAGCTCGACATGCCTCCGCGGTTGGGCAACGAAATCCTCGAAACGCATCTGCAGGGAGCGGCCCCAGGCCTTCCGGATCACTGCCTCCGACCCTAGATTCAGCAGGTCCCACCGCAACGTCGCGTTCAGCGCTCCGCGCCGCGTCACCTCGTGCCCGTCGCCTGCCGAAGACTGGTGGCGGCGGTTCTGCCACGAATACGCGGACGCCCGCGGTTCCCGCACTAGATGAACGTAGTGGGGTTCGACTCCCTCAACGGATCGCAGGAAGGCGGCATAGGACGGTCTCTTAGAGGAGTCGACGATCACTCGGGCGCCGGTGACTTCGGCCAACGCCTGGTACAGGCGACCCATCACCTGCGCGTAGCGCTCGAGGGTCGCCCAGCTGCGACGGGGTTGGCGGAGGAGCCGGTAGGTTTGATGCTCCCTCACGATCTCGTGCTGCCAGGCGGCGACCTCGTCGACGTCGACATCTGACAACCTACGCAGGGCATGGGACCAGACCGGGCATTCCCCGACGGGCAGCCCGCATCCGCACATGGACTCGCGGACTACTACGGGATCCCAGAAGCAGCGGATCTCGCCGCCTGCGAAGAAGCCATCGAGCTCTCCCAGGATGTTGGCGAACACGGTGCTGCCGCTCCGGCCCCGGCCCAGTACGTAGAGAACCTTCATCTGTGGGCCTGGGTGCCCCCGGGGAGCGCTCGGTCCCTCGACGTCCCTCATGGCCTAGAAGACGCCCGGTGACTTGGATGGGTTGCCCCGGCTCGGGCGAGAAGGCGCGGGGCCCTCTCTATGATGACGACGCATGGACGCCCCGACGCTTTCGACCGGTGAGCTGATCGTTCGGATCCTTGTGGCGGCGGTCCTGGGCGGTCTCGTGGGGCTGGAACGAGAGCTTTCGGACCAGCCCGCCGGTCTCCGCACCCACATCCTCGTCGTCCTTGGAGCCTGCCTGTTCACCCTCGTCGGCGCGTACGGGCTCGAGGCCTTCGCCGGCGAGGACGCTGCCCTCCAGCTGGACCCCACACGGATCGCGGCCCAGGTCGTGAGCGGGATCGGTTTCCTCGGCGCCGGCGCGATCCTCCGTGAGGGCTTGAACATCCGCGGACTGACGACAGCCGCGGCGCTGTGGGTCACGGCCGCGATCGGGGTCGCGGTCGGGCTCGGCTACTGGGTTGGAGCGAGCGTGACCGTCGTCGCCTCACTGCTGGCGTTGTTCGGACTCAAGCGGGTCGAGCGGTTCCTGCTTCCCCGACTTCGCCGCGGGATGCAACGATTCACGATCACGATGGCTCCCGACCTGCACCTTGCGAAGCTCGCCGAGGCCGTCGAATCCCACGGGGGCCTCGTGCATGCGATGAAGATCGTGACCCGAGAGTCGGGCGATAGGTTGCTCGTCGGTTACGTCAAGCTTCCACCCGGTGCGGCCCCGGAGTTAGTTGCGGAGGCGATCTCGGAGGTACCCGGCGTCATCGAGATGGATTGGGGATAGAGCCGATGACGAGCAGGCCGCCGCTGGCGGGGATCCTCGAGACCGTTCTTTATTGCGACTCCTCGAACGAGGACGCGGTGAGGACGTTCTACAGGGACGTGATGGGGTTCGCGCCGTTGGGCTTCGACTTCTCCTACCGGGTCGGGTCGAGCAACCACGTGTTCCTCGTTTTCAACGCGGACGAGACCGTGGATCAGGAGATGCCGCCGGCTCATGGCGCCAAGGGGAAGGGGCACACGTGCTTCACGGCCTCGTCGGATACGTACGAGTCGTGGAAGACGTATCTGACGGAGCAGGGTCTCGACTGCGACCGGGAGATCACATGGGGCAATGGGATGCGCTCCTTCTACTTCGAAGATCCTGCGGGCAACGTCTTGGAGATCGCAGAAGGCGACTTCTGGCCGCCGGCATAGGTGGGTTCGCAGGGGAGCCCGAATAGGAGTCCGAGTATCGCCGTCCGCCTCATCAGATAACTCTTCGACCTCGAGCTCCTCGACCCCGCCGGAACGCTGCAGGAGGAATGTGTCGGCGGGTAGGGGCGTTCACCCAGGTGTGGTGAACGACTGGAACTCCAAGATCATCGAGGAATTCAGGGCGAACGAGGGCCGGGTCGGCGGTCGTTTCGAGGGTCGTCCCTTGCTCCTGTTGCATCACCGCGGGGCTAAGAGCCGCAGGGAGCGCGTCAACCCGCTGGCATGCCAGCTGCTGGGGGATGGGAGATGGGCGGTTTTCGGCTCCAAGGGCGGCGCGCCCACCAATCCGGATTGGGTCCACAACCTGAAGGCCAACCCCGACGCAGTGATCGAAATCGGCACGCAGAGCTTCGACGTCACCGCCCGGATCGCCGAGGGCGAGGAGCGCCGGACGATCTGGGACAAGCAGAAGCAACTGATGCCCGGGTTCGCCGAGTACGAGAAGAGGACAACCCGAGAGATCCCGGTGGTGATCTTGGAGGCCAAGCCCAACGACGTGTGACGGCCGCCTCGGGCCAGGACCTAGGGAGTCGGAGCGCGATCCTGCCGTCCGAAAGTTCGCTGCCGTTTTCCACCGTCATCGACATGTTGGAGCGCCCGGGCAGGTTGGGAGGTGGGACGATACTCGCCATGTCGGCTACCGAGATCAGAGTCGCTACACAGACAGACTTCGATGAGGCGCGCGCCGTTCTCCGGGCCGCGTACGCGGAGTACGAAACCTGGTTCCCGGCGGCCAACTGGGTTCCCTATCTCAAAGACATCCTGGATCTGGAGGGACGCTCCGAAGCCTCCGAGCTGCTTATCGCCGAGGTCGATGGACGTCTCGTCGGATGCGTCAGCTACTTTCCGCCGGGATCGAAGGCCTCGTACCCGTCGGACGCGTTCTCGGAGCGCTGGCCCGACGATTGGAGCGCCGTCCGTCTGCTCGCGGTCGATCCCGATGTACGAGGTCGCGGGGTGGGACGGCTCCTGACCGTGGCTTGCATCGAACGCGCCCGCGCTCACGGCGCGCCGGCCCTGGGTCTTCACACGACGGTTCCTATGGCCGTCGCCCGCGCCATGTACGAGCGCATGGGCTTCGAGCGCGTCCCGCGCTACGACTTCCGGCCCGGACCAACCGTTCTGGTCGAGGCCTACCGGCTGCTGCTGTAGCGATCTCACGTCAATGGGAAGGGCGACTGGATCCACCAGGGCCGGTCGCTCAGCTCGATCTCGGTGATCCATTTCACCCACCAGAAGCCACGCCGGCCGGGCGCCACCAGCCGCGCCGGATAGCCGTGACCCGGGCTAAGCGGCTCGCCCGCCACCCGGTGTGCAACCAAAAGGCGGCTCGCGTCCTCTATGGGGAAGGACCGTTGGTATCCGGTGGCGGATCGGACCACGATGGTCCGCGCCCCGGCCGTGTCCCCAACTAGATCGTGCAACCACGCTCCCTCCCACCGTTGCGTCGCGAACCAACCGCCCGTGCAATCGATCAACGCGTCAACGGCCTGATCGAAGCCCGTGAGTTGCTCGTGCGACCAGCTGCGCCCGGCCACCAGCAGCGTCCACTGCGCGACGTCGATGATGGGGACGTCGTCGTCGAGCCACTGGGTTACGGGCATCTCTTCGGGCGTGCCGCTGCCTTCCTCGTAGGAGCCTGTGAAGCGCCGGCTTCTGCCCGGCAGTCCGGCCACGTGCTCGAGAGCCTTGGACAGCCCGAAGACGACGGCGCCCGCGGCGGTCACGGCGGCCCCATGGAGAACCTGCCGTCGCCGGATGTCCGTGCGATGGAGGCGAGCAGGTCTCACCGCGATGTGCCACACGACGAACGGGAGTGACAGCAGCGCCGCTCCGACGTGAAGCTGCATCGCGGTCAGAACACCGAACGACCTGGCCAGCCCCGTGGAATGGAGAAGGCCGAATAGCAGGGCGGCGAGCGTGAGGACGGATAGAGCCACCGACGCCCTCCGGCCGCGTCGCTGCCGCCGCAGTCCGCGCCGCGCGATCACGCTCTTCCAGGGGCTGAGAACGATGACCACGAAGCCCGCTATCGCGTGACCCACCGACACGTAGACGTTCCATCCGGACCCCACGCCGTAGGCCAACACTCCGGTCGCGAAGGCGGCTGCGAGAGCTAGCAGAAGTCCGACGTTGGTTCGACGGGCCGACACTCCCCGAGTCTCGCGCCTCGGCGATCGCGGCTCCGCTCCAGAGCGCGATCGCAAAGCGTTGGATCGGCCGCTCTTAGAAGAATCAGGCGTCAAGCGCCTGCTTTTTTCGAAAAGCGGCAGAGTCCCCGGTCCATCGAGCGGCGGCCTGCAGCGTTTCGGGTCCTCCATCCGTCTGGAGGTTGATGGCAAGAAGGCGGACGACCTCGGCGCTGCGCTCCCTCGCGGCCGGAGCCGGGAGCCTCGGGCTTGCCACGAGTGCGGTTTCGATCGCCACCATCATCGTCATCGGTCTGGTGCTGATAGCGGCCTGCACCGATGAGCCCCGCATCCGCGGTGCGCGTGAGGCCGCCGCGAAAGGCGCGAAGGCCGATCAGCGCGACGTCGAACCTTTCTTTCAGGAGGTGTCCGACGCGATCGGTGCCCGGACGCCGCCGAGTCGGACGTGGGGGTCTGCGTTCGTCGACTTCGACCGGGATGGCTGGCCCGATCTGCTCGTCGGCAGACATCTCCGCAAAGCCTTGCTGCTGAGGAATCGGTCCGGACTGTCGTTCTCACTTCTGGACGAACCCTCTCTGACCGTCGTTGAAGAGGGTCGTACCTATTACGACCGTCACGGTTGTGCATGGGGCGAAGCCAACGGCGACGGTTCACCCGATGCCTATTGCGCCGCGGGCGCTCAGAGCGGCGAGGGTGAAGGACGCAACCAACTCTTGCTGCAGACACGTTCGGGGCTGCGCGACGCGGCCGCCGAGATGGATGTCCAGGACGCCCTCGGCCGAGGACGGTCGGTCCACTGGTTGGACTTCGACGGTGATGGTGATCTGGATCTCTTCGTGGGCAACGAGATCCGGAGTGGCCGGCCGAACGTACTGTTCGAGAATCTCGGAGGGGAAGGTTTCGTTCGGGCAGACGCCGGGCTCTCAGTAGAGACGCCCACCAGGAGCTCGAGTTGGACCGACTGGGACAACGATGGCGATCCGGACCTCGTCGTCTTGGGCCATGGGTTCGTGGGCTCGAGGGCCTACCGCAACATCGGGGGTCACTACGAGGAGGTCGTCGTTCCCTCTCTCACGGGGCAGTCGTGGCTGTCGGCGAGCTGGGGTGACTTCGATGTCGACGGTTGGGCCGATGTCGCGCTGGTTTCGGAGACCCGACTCCTCATCATGAGAAACGAACGAGGATCCTTCAGAGAGATCCGGTCGCTGTCCTTGGATGCCGGCCGGATGGCGGCCTGGCTCGATGTCGACAACGACGGTGACCTCGATGCCTTCGTGCTGCAGGGGCAGCCGGGGGACCCTCCTGCATCGGGGGCCGTGAATGCTCCCGACTTCTTCCTTTTGAATCGAGAAGGAGCCTTCCGCGTGAACCTTTCGGATTCGGTGCGTGGCCCGCGTCGAGGCAACGACGAATCGGTGGCGGTGTCCGACTACGACCGAGATGGACGACTCGATCTCCACGTCACGGAGGGATACCTCAACGTGCTCGGCGGCCAACGACTGCTCACGAACCGAACGTCGATCGGCAATTGGATCGGAGTCGAGCTCGACGGGCCCGACCAGAACCCCTTCGGGATCGGTAGCCGCATCGTTGCCGATACGGGCAAGTCCCGGCTTCACTACTTCATGAATGACGGGGTCGCATTCGCGAGTCAGTCGGAGATCGGGTACGCGCACGTCGGCCTGGGGTCGGCGAACGAAGCTGTGATCCGTGTCACCTGGCCCGACGGCACCTCCTCGTGCATCCGCAGCGAAGCATCCGAGATCGTCCGCCTCTCATATGGATCGGCGGGCTGCCCCGAGTAAGGACAACCTTCTCGCTACAGCGGGCTTTGCGCGTGACTTCCCTTCGATCTGGGACGTTCATGTTGGCGATGCACGCACCACTCGGTGAGGTGCTACTCCACTAGATAGCGGAGCGCGACGTAAACGAAGACCGCGATGACGATCGCGTTCAGCACGATCCCCGCCCACGCCGCCGCGTACAGCGGCCCACGGGCGGAGGCACGACCCCGCACCCCGAGATACACGCCGATCGGCGCGAGGGGAATCACGAACAAGCCGATTTGCGAGAGGAGCGCCACGCCCATGAACAGGCCGATGACGACCGACAGGATGGCGGCGAGCGTGTTGGCAGGCCGGCTGACCGGCGGGCCGACCGAGGATGCCATGTCGCCATCCTCCCCCTTCGAGCGGTGCGATTCCCTGCTGGCCGACCTCGGAGCCCGTGCGCGATGAGTTTTCCGTGGGGCGGCGGTCTATACGGTGGATAGTGCGCCACAGGGAGAGGAGGTCGAGATGGCCGGGATCACCGGAGTCCGCCGCGGGACGGGGCGTGAGCGGGACGAGTGGTTCGAGTTGCTCGACGGGTGGGGAGCGGTGGGTCGTCCCTACCGCGAGATCGCAGACTGGCTGATGGGCGAGCACGACCTCAGCAGGTGGTGGGCTCAGAAGATCATCGTGGAGTACGAACAGGAGCGGGGCGTTCGTCCTCCCGGGGTCCGACGTGACGGCACCTTCGAAGTCACGGCCAGCAAGACCATCGAAGCGCCTGCGACCCGTGTATTCGAAGCCTTCGTGGATCCCAAGGTGCGACAACGCTGGCTGCCCGGGGTGGACCTCGAGGAACGTAGCTCTCGACGCGCCGAGTCGGCGCGTTTCGATTGGAGCGGCGGTTCGTCGCGGGTCGGCGTGGACTTCGAGTCGAAGGGTCGCGGCAGATCGGCCGTAGCCGTCTCGCACGAGAGGTTGGCGACCGAGCGGGACGCTCAGAAGATGAAGGAGATGTGGAAGGAGCGCCTGACCGAGCTCAAGTCCTATCTCGAGACCTGATCCCGGCCGCCTTTCGGGCGAAAATGGTAGAAACGGGGCTTCTTCAGCAAAGCAGGCTCACAACGGGCGGGAGGTCGGAATGATCAGACTCAAGGTGCTCTTTGCGGCAGGGGTGCTCGGGGCGACGTCGTTGTTGGTCGGACCGATCGCTCCGGCCAACGCGGCGGGGTGCGAAGACGGTGGCAGCTGCCCCATCTGGCAGCACCCGATCTGCAAGGAGCAGGTACCCAAGGCGATCCGCGTGGCCGCCGGGTGCTTCACCAACCAACCCTGACCAGGCGTCGGTCCCAGACGACCCATCCGTAGCGCGGTATGGCCGACGGAAGCCAGATATGCGCGGCCGGATCCAGCCCTGGGGCTCTTTACTTCTTCTTCTTTTTAGGTGGGGTGGCGGTGTAGGACCACTCCGCGTTCGCTCCCGTACCGATCGCGAGACAAACGAGCGCCAACGTCGACTCGGGAGGAACCGTTCCAACCTCGCCGCCGGCCTCACGCGTCAGGTACGAGCTGCTCTCGATGATCCCGCCTTGCATCGCGGGATCGGCGGGATCGATCTTCCCCGGGTCGACGTAATAGGTGACGTCCAGGTCCTCGGTTCCGGAAGCTCCTCCGAGCACCTCGAGCTTGAACTTGCCGCCCCACGTGCTCTTGTCGATCTCGATCATGCTTCCGAACGGACCACTCGTGGCCCCGCCCGAGAAGATCCAGAAGCGGCGCGCCCAACCGGTCCAACAGCCACCGGTGGTCTCACCGTTCGGGCCGGGGCCGGGCAGGATGACGGTGCCGGTTTCCTCCTGTGGGGGAGCGCTTGCGCCCGCCGAGGCCGACACCGGGGCGAGGGCTGCTACGAGGATCGCTGCCATGACGAGAGTGATCGCGCGCTTCATATCAAACCTCCAGATTTCGTCCGTCCTGGAGTCTTCTCCGCCTGGGCCCTTCTTCCTCCCACGCCGTGAAGGTCGGGTCAGTCGTGTCTCATTCGGGCACGACGGTGCCTTCTGTGAAGTAAAGGATGGGCGGGCCGGTGGCACCACACCTGCGTTTGATGACCGTTCCGCGTTGCGTTCCAGCTCGCTTTCAGGTTCTGCATGTACAGGTCAGGCCCCCAGCGTGGCGCGGCCGACACCTTCGGAGCCCACCTGATCGAGAACGAACGTTGCCATCTCGCGCGCTTCCGATTCGGGCAGCGACATCACGCAGCGGGCCGCATTGTCGACCCACATGCTGACCCGGACGTGATTGCCGGGCATCCGCACCGAGCCCTCGTCCGACTCGATCCGGCTCTCCTTCCGATAGCAGGAGACGCGCAGGTAGCCGGTCTCGGGATCGTCGTCCCCGATCTTGATGCCGGCGAAGAACCGGGCCACTTTGGACGGTTCCTCGGACACGAGGTGAGAGGGGAGAGAGGCTCCACAAGACACGCAGTAGAGGTGATCGATCGGCTGGCGCAACCTGCACATCGGACAGAAGAGGCTGTTCATGGCGTCCTCCTAGCGCTGTATCGCTGAGTCTCGAGTATCGCGCCGTGCCTCCCGCTATCCCGTTCACGACGGCGATGCCTTCATCTCGACGGTCGCCGGCAGGCCCAGGAAGCTGCCGAGGTCTCGCGCCGAGGCATGGATCGTTCGCAGTCGGGACTCACTGGGCGGTTCGTAAGTCATGACCTCCACCGTCATTCCGGTGCGTGCGAGCGTGCGCTTCCAGTGACCGGCCGCGCGGTCGTTCACCAGAACAGTTCCGCCCGGCACGTCGCGCTGCTTCCACGCGGCACGTGCGGCATCGGCCTGAGGGTCGCCGAAGAACCGGGACTCGGTGTAGCCCACGACGAGCTCGTCGTAAGTCTGGAGCAGATGGGCTCCGCGCCCGCCGGAGGAACGGTCGGACGCGTCCTCGCGGAACCACAGGGTCACGCCGTCGAGGGTGGCGCTTTCGACTCCGTCACCCAGCGCATGGATCCCGCTCCTGATGTCGGTCGCGGTTAGGCCCGACCACCAACGCAGGTCTGTGACGGTGGCGGGTCCATGGGCTGCCAGATAGCGCCGAACCAATTCGGCGCGGGCCTCATCGCGGTCGAGTGAGAGCGACTTGCCGACGCGCTCGTCGAAGAGCGCGTATGTGTGCTGCTTGCCGGCGAGGGCTCCGCTGCAGATAACGGTGTCCAGCTCGCAGTGCGAGAGGATGTGGGGAAGCCGCTGGCCCTCGATGTCGATGCGCGCGCGGGCAAGTACGTCCCCGGCTTCCTTCCGCGTTAGTTGGTTTCCTCCCTCCAGAGCGGCTCCCAACACGCGTTCACATCGGGAAAGGGTGCGCACGTCGAGGCCAAGCTCGCGATGGCGCGGTCCGAGCAGCTTCAGGACGCGCGGCCCGGTCAACTCTAGGAGCCAGCGCACGTCGTCCCGGGCGACGAAGTGCCACGTCGGGCGGAGGACGTGGGTTCGGATGATCGAACCCTCCGCGAGCGCGCGATCGACATCCTCGTCCACCAGGCCGCGACTTCTCTGACCGATCGACCACTTGGCCGGCCCGTAATCCTGGGCCTGCATCGCGAGATGGTGGCGAACGACCTCGTCCGGCGCGCCGAAGGGGCGATCGGTCAGCCCCGAGTTGCGAGCGCGACGCCGTGGGATGTCTAGGGCTTTCATGGCAGGAGACTAGAGAATGGCCGAAGCGGACTCGTAGGCTCGCTGGATGGAGCTACCTCCCTTCGTGCGAGCGGCCGGGACCGGGACGCATCTGGACGTCTACGTCCAACCTGGTGCCGCGCGGGGTGGACTGGTGGGGCTGCACGGAGAGTCGCTCAAGCTGAAGGTTCAGGCCCCCGCTCAGGACGACAAAGCCAATCGCGCGGTACTGGAGCTGCTTGCGACCGTCCTGGATCTGCCCCGGGACCGGCTCGAGATCGTTTCCGGCCACAAGTCGCGACGAAAGAGGATCCTTCTGTCGGAGATGTCACCTGCAGTCGTTGTCGGTGCACTGCGCAGTGTCGGCTCGGATCAATCAGGCAACATCTCTCGCTCGTAGTTGGCAAGGCCCTTCCTCATCGAGGCCTCGATCGCCTTGCCGCCCGTGAGCTTCAACATCACGAAGACCAGGCGTGTCATGAAGGTAGTCGGGGTTCGCTCCCATTCACATCGGATATCGCTGCCGCCGTCATCGCGCGGGGTGATCGTGGCCTTTACGTAACTTCCCGGAGTACAGAAGTTGGATTCCTCGACGGTCCAGCTCACCACGCCGGGCGTCGACCAGTCGTAGTGCTCCTTGGCCCAAACGTCGAGAGGGCCTTGCTTCGTGCCCTCCCTTACGTGAGCCTCGGAGTCGCCGACCGAATGGACCTCGTAGTAGCTCGACGTGATCCCAGTCCACATCTGGGGTCGTCGGGGCGAGAAGTCTGTCAAGGCCTGGACGACCTGGTCCGGTGAAAGCCTCGATCCGCTCCGCATCTCGAGTCTGGGCATGGCGCCTCCTTGCGAGAGACCGATGAAACGAAGCTAGCCGACGGGCTCCTCGGGCGGAGTCGAGGCGACCGTGGGATGGGACTGACTGACTATCGCCATGCTTCGCCCCACGACGTACTTCATGATGCGCAGGGCCTCCATAAGGGCGTCCTCGTCGCCGCTGCGAAGAGCTTCGGTTGCGTTCTCGACCTGCTTGCCCAGCGCGTCGAGACCGTCTCCCACGATGATCCGCTGGCTGTCGTCCACCCGACCTCCTTCAGTCCCTTTCGGCCGGTCAAGCTTAGGACGGGGTTTCTCCCGGCACCAGAGGTCTCAGGTGGTCTCGCGTATGACATCTCGCGCCTTCTTGTCGTCCCGGATGCCGATGAATCGAGGGTGCCGCAGGCGCCCGTCCCTCGTCCACTCGCTGAACCCGACCTGCGCGACGAGCTTGGGCTTGACCCAGTGGACACCCTTGCGCAGGGGCGGTTTCCCTTCGAAGGGGCACCGGTCGTGTTCCATACGCGCCAGTTTCTCGGTCAGTGTTTGCAACAGCGGAACGTTGTAGCCGGTGCCCACCTTGCCCGCGTAACGCAGTCGACCGTCCTCGTAATAGCCGACCAGCAGCGCGCCGAATCCGATACGCGAGCCTTGCGGTTCGGTGTAGCCGCCGATGACGAACTCCTGCTCCTTGGAGCACTTGAACTTGAGCCACTCCTTCGAACGGCCGTTGACGTATGGGGCCGCGGCGCGCTTCGCGATCAATCCCTCCCAGCCTTTCTCGCAGGCGTCTCGCAGATACGCCTCCCCATTTTTCTTCCGATGGGTGACGAGCCGGATGCCGTCGACCGGCGCGACGAGTCGTCGCAGCAGGTCTTTGCGCGCCAGAAGGGGAAGACGACCGACGTCGCGGCCGGCAAGGTGGGGCGAGTCGAAGACGAAGTAGACGAGCGCGCCTCCGCCTTCGAGCAGGTGACGTTGCAGAGACTGGAAGCGCGAGATCCCTCGACTGACTACGGCGACCTCGCCGTCGAGTACCACGTCGTCCAAAGCCACCCGTCCAACGGCTTCGACGACCTCGGGATAGCGGTCGTTCAAGGAGAGGCGGTTCCGCGACGTCAGGCGCACCTTGCGTCCTTTCTTGAAGGCAAGGCACCGAACACCGTCGAGCTTGGGCTCGAAGACCCATTCCGGATCGGAGAAGTAGGACTCGGTCAGGGTGGCGAGCATGGGGGGGATCCACTCGGGCTGTCGGCGCCGCCGGACCAGCCCGCGGAGGTCGGCGGGTACCAGGTCGTCGATCTCCGGAGGGGCTTCGGCCATCGCCGAAGTATGCCGACCCCCGCGCGGTTTTCCGGCCGGACGAGGCCTTCGCCAGGCGGCTTTCTTTTCGCGACGTGCGTCCCTTGCCTTGGTGGCTTATCTTGCTGGGCGTCCTGGCGGACTCCTATAGCGGGGAGCTTAATGAAGCGCGTGGTTCTGATCGATGACGATCAGATGGTTAGGAAGCTGTTGTCCAGAGCGGTGCGGCGGTGGGGGCTGGAACCCGTGGGTGAGGCCGAGAACGGCGTGGCCGGACTCGAGGTGGTCGCCCAGACGGCTCCCGACGTCGTGATTATCGATTGTTCGATGCCCGAGATGGACGGCATCGAGACGACCCGACGGCTGTTGGCGGAGACGCCCGACCTCAAGGTGATCGCCTACACGGGCGACGTCGCGAACGAGGAGCAGATGCGGGAGGCGGGCGCGATCGAATTCATCCAGAAGGGCGAGTCGATCGACGACGTGCGAGCCGCACTCGAGCGGCTGGACCTCACCGGGCCTCCTTCCTAGATCCCTCACTCGTGCCCGGTATGGGCGCGCGGGGGTAGATTTTCGCGAGCAGGGAAGACTGCTTCGATCCACGACGCCCGTATGCGCTCTCGTCGAGCTCACAAGGAGGCTGAGGCATGCCACCTCGTTCGATCTGGAAAGGCTCAATCACCTTCGGTCTTATCACGATCCCCGTGAAGATCTTCACCGCGGTCGGGCGACAGTCCGGCGAGAAGATCGATCTGCATCTTCTTCACGAGAAAGATGGCGAGCGCATCCGTTACGAGCGGACGTGCGGCAAAGGCCACAAGAACATCGACTGGAGCGAGATCGTCCGCGGCTACGAGTACGAGAAGGGCAAGTGGGTCGAGATCACGGACGAGGACCTCGACGCGCTCGATCTCGAGTCGCTGAAGGCCATCGACGTCGTTTCCTTCGCTCCCTGGGATCAGATCGATCCGATCTACTTCGACAAGAGCTACTACGTGGTGCCCGACGAATCCGCGGTCAAGGCCTACAAGTTGATGACGGACGCGCTGGAGGACGAAGGCCTGGTCGGTGTCGCCAAGGTTGCCATGCGCGAGCGTGAGCACCTTGCCGCTCTCCGGGTCACGGACGGGATGATCGTGTTGCAGACGATGCACTGGCCCGAGGAGATCCGAGAGGCGAAGTTCGCGGAGCTCAACAAACGCCCCAAGGTCCAGGACCGGGAACGGAAGATGGCGCGCCAGCTGATCCAACAGCTGACGGAGGACTTCGACCCCACTCAGTTCCGCGACGAGTACCACAAAGAGCTGAAGAAGGTCATCAACAAGAAGGTCAAGGGCGAGGAGATCGTGGTGCCCGAGGCGCCCGAAGAACCGACCGGCGGTGTGGTCGACCTCATGGAGGCCCTCAAGGCCTCGGTCGAGGCCGCGAAACGCGGCGAGAAGCCCAAGCCGGCTGCGAAGAAGTCGGCGGGCAAGAAACGGGTGGACAACGGCGAGGGCGACGACGAGGACCTCGCCTCGCTCTCGAAGCAGGAGCTGACGGAACGGGCCAAGGAGCTCGACATACCGGGACGGTCCGGCATGGACAAGAACCAGCTGATCCGCGCCATCCGCAAGAGCGCGTGACGGGGAGCGGATGAGCTCGGGGCTTCCCGAAGGGGCCGAGGAGCTCTACACGCTTCCACTCGATGAGTTCACGGCGCGCCGTAACGAGCTCGTCAAGGAGCTGAAGGCTGCCGGTGATGCCGAGGCAGCGGCCGCGGTGTCGGCTCTGAAGAAACCGAAGCAGTCTGCGTGGATCGTCAACCAGCTCTCCCGCCTAGAGCGAGCGACGATAGGCGAGCTGCTCGAGATCGCGGACCGATTGTCTGAGGGCGGATCGCGTGAGGCGATCCGGAAGGCGACGGCCGAGCGCCACGAGCTCGTTCGCCGATTGATGAGGAGCGCCGCATCGCTCTCCGGCGAGGTCGGACGTACACCGTCCCCCACGACGCTCGAGGAGGTCCGACGGACGCTGTACGCGGCGGTGGACGAGGGCGACCGAGATCTCCTGCAACGGGGCATGCTGACGGTGCCGATCGAGGCGTCGGGTTTCGGAACCGAGTGGGCGCTGGAGGACGACGAGCCCGAGCCGGAACCCTCCGCCGCCGACCGCAAGAGGCAGCGCGAGCTCGAGAAGCTCGAGGGCGAGCTGAAGCGGGCGGAGGAAGACGCCAACTCGGCGGCAGGCGCCGCCGACAGGGCCCGGCGTGCCCTGGAGGACGCCGAGGCGGCCGAGGCGGAGGCTCGTGCCAAGGTGGACCGCCTGCGGGGGCGGCTGGATGGGCTGGTTTAGGCCGTACAGCCGGGGATGGTGGAGCAGGCTCCGTGCGGCGGGGAGCGAATAACTCCTCTATGCGGATCGTCGCCATCACCGTGGTTCTTGCGTTCGTCCTCGGCACTCCCGGAGCCGTGTCGGGCTCCGAGGAGGCTCGCTGCGCGGACGTACGCGTCCCGTTGCGGATGTTCAAGATAGAGGCCAAATGGCAGGACCCCTCGGTGTCGGTTGGGGACGTCGCCAAGCTCGAGATCGCCGTCTCGCGCACGGCAGAGGAAGACCCGGTGACCGACGACGGGGAGCCGTATCCAACCGGTCGCCCGATGAACGAGCCGGCAGAGGGCGTGGAGCTCGGCATCTACCTGATCGTGGGCGATTACTTCCTGACGGGAGCGGGGCTCAGCGACGCGTCCGGCAAAGCCGTTGCGAAGATAAGGATCGAGCCCTACGTCGAGCCGGGTAGGGGAGTCCCCGGCGTGTACGGCGAGAAACTCATCACTCCTGAGAACTTCCCCAGCCCTTCGTGTCGCGTGCTGGTCTTCGAGTGGGGCTACCTCCCGCAGGGGCCCAAGCTGACGGTTACCCGCTAGGCGATCAGAACCTGAAGATCAACCCTGTCGGTGCTGGTCGATCAGTAAACGCGCCATGGCCTGGCCGCGCTTTGCCGCGTCCTGGTCACCTTCCGCCGCGCTGACGATCGACCCCTTCATCAGGATGTGCCAGGACCGCGAGAACGAGTCGAGGTCCCGCAATCCCGCCTCCTCCGCCAGACGCGCCACGAGGGTTCGGATGTTGGCCAGATGCCGCACGCTGGCCTCGCCCAGTGCGTGATCGGGACCCATCTCCAGCAGAACGTTGATGAAGGAACACCCCTCGAAATCGTCCCGATGGAACCACTCGTCGAAGAGGTCGAAGATGGCGAGAAGTCGGCCCTCGGGCTCCGACGTCCGGGACCTGGCCTCGGCCTCGATCCACTCCAGCGTCCAGACGCGTTCTCGTCGCTCGAGGAAGGCAACGACGAGCGCATCCTTGGAGGGGAAGTAGCGGTAGAAGGTGGCCTTGGCCACCCGGGCTCCCTTGATGATCTCCTCGATCCCAACCGCCCGGATCCCCCGTCTAGAGAACAGCTCGTAGGCCGCCTCTAGGAGGCGCTCCCGGGCTCCCTGCCCTATACGGGTCGGAGCGGGCTGGGTCTGCGTCTCGCTCATGGTCCCAGTCTAGACAGACCGGTCTGTTTTAGAACTCCCAGATTAAGGGTAATCAGCCCGAATGGCTTACGATGTAAGGCAGCCGGGCAAAGCTCATGGGTCCCCGGTGACGCCGCGGCCGAAACGCCTGTGGTCGCGCCTCAGCCTCACGCATAAGGGCGTCGCCATCATGCTGCTCGCCCTCGTTCCCATGGCCCTCGCCGGCGCGCTGCAGCTGTACTTCACGGTCTCGGTGCGACGGCTGGATGCGCAGGTGCTGATGGATCGCGGGCACCGTCTCGATCAGGCGCGGCTGATGAGCCTGCTCGTCGATGCCGAGACGTCGGTCCGCGGCTACCTCCTGACGGCAGACGAGAGCTTTCTCGAACCGTACGAGAACGCGCGTGCGCGCATCCCAGAGCTTCTGAGGAGGATGGAGGAGCACTCCGGGGAATCCGGCCACGGTCGCGAGCTCGAGGAGATCCCCGGTCTCGTCGAGCGCAAGTTCGACGTGATGGCAGGGTTGGTGCGCTCGGGGAACTCCGAGGATGACCTGCGCGAGGGCAGGATCGTGATGGACGCCATCAGCGCGAGGGTGGCAGATCTTGCGGCTGATGAAGACGCGCGCATCCAGAACCTGCTCCAGGCGCGAGACGACGAGTATCGGCGCGAGCAGCGGCTGCTCGCCGCCGGGGCTCTAGTCGCTCTGCTGGCAAGCGCCGGGGCCGGAATGATCCTGCTGCGCGGCATCGTCCGGCGTGTGCAGGTCGTTCGTGCGAACGCCCAGCGGCTCGCGGACGGTCGACCCCTCGAAGCCCTGCCGCCTTCCCGGGACGACATCGCCCAGCTCGATGCGCTCTTGTCGCAGTCTGCCAACTTGTTGCGTGCGCGCGAGAGCGCGCTGCGGCAGGCCAAGGAGGAGGCCGATCGAGCCAACAGCGCGAAGAGTGTGTTCCTTTCTCGCATGAGCCACGAGCTGCGCACTCCGCTGAACGCGATCCTCGGATTCACGGAGCTAGCGCGGGCCGAGGTGAGGGGCGAAGTGCGCGGCGATCTCGATCAGATCCATCTGGCCGGGCGTCATCTGCTCGATCTGATCAACGAGGTTCTGGACATCTCGCGCATCGAGGCGGGGCACATGAGCCTGTCGCTGGAGTCGGTGTCAGTGCCTGAGGTTGTGACCGAGGCGATGGCCCTCGTTCGGGGCGCGGCCGCGGCACGCGGCATACGGGTCCGGTCCGAATGCAGCGAGTCCGTATTCGTGCGCGCCGATCGTCAGCGTCTCAAGCAGGTCCTCGTGAACCTTCTCTCCAACGGGGTGAAGTACAACCACGACGCCGGCGGCGTTGTCGTGAGTTGCGTGACCATGGGACGGTCGGTCCGCGTCGTCGTCACGGACACGGGCCCCGGCTTGCCGAAGGGGGCCGCCGAGAAACTCTTTACCCCCTTCGCACGACTCGGAGCCGAGACGAGCGAGATCGAGGGGACCGGTCTCGGGCTTGCTCTTTCCAAGAACCTCATCGAGGCCATGGGGGGCGAGATGGACGTGGGCACCAGTGGCCCCGCGGGGACCGAATTCTGGTTCAGCCTCGCGCTCGACGAAGCTCCGAGCGTCGTCGAGGCGGTTCAGGAGGCGCCCCTCGCCGCCGTGGCCCCCGATCGCTCTCCGGCGACCGTGCTGCAGGTCGAGGACAACCCATCGAACATCAAGCTCGTCGCCCGCATCATGCAGCGACGGCCTTGGATCGATCTCGTAACGGCCCAACTCGGAGCCGATGCTCTCGAAGTAGCGAAGCGGGTCGGCCCCGATCTGGTGCTGCTCGACCTGAACCTCCCCGACATGTCGGGGAGGGAAGTGCTGGCCCGCCTCAGGTCGGACCCCGATACCCGCGACATCCAGGTGGTGATGCTGAGCGCCGATGCCACCGGGTCTCAGGTGCAGAGCCTCCTCGATGCCGGGGCGGCGGGTTACCTGACCAAGCCGATCGATGTGGCTTCGTTCTTAGAGGTGGTGGACGAGGTCCTGGCCGCGCAGGCAGCCTGACGATCCGTGCAAGCGCAAGTGGCGGCGGACGGCCGCCGGCCGCACAATGTCTGATGACGTGGACGATTCCAGACGGCCGGGCGATCCGCAGGAACGGATAGAGCGCCTCGAGCGCGAGTTGGAGCGTCTGCGCGCGTCGGAGAAAGAGGCGCGCGCGGCCCGGGATGAGAGCGAACGTCGTGGAGAGCTACTCCACGAGACGCTGCGTCGACTCAACCACGACCTTCGAAATGGCCTCGGAGGGATCCTCGGCTTCGCCGCGTTGTTGCGCGATGAGGAGGACCTCAGCGAACAGCAGAGAGAAGACGTGACCGACATCTATAACGCCGGCCAGAAGATGCTCGAGCTCCTCAACGAGATGCTCGAAACCACGAAGCGAAGAGAGGGCAACGGGCCCGCTGCCTCATAGCCGCCTCTGACGGGTCAGTCAGGACCGTAGCCGGCGCCGATGGTGCCGTCGATCTGCTCTCGAAGGATGTCTGCGTGACCCGCGTGACGCGCCGTCTCTTCGATCATGTGGACCACTACCCAGCGAACGTTGTAGTCGCGGTGGCGATTGGGGTTCTCGAGCATGTCGTCGAGGGAGGCCTCGGCCAGCGCTCGCCGTGACCGGTCGCATGCCCCTCGGTAGAGCTCGAGGATCTCCTCGGTTGTCTCGTCGGGCTCGATGCGGAAATCCGCGTCCGGGTCGTCATCGGGGAACGGGTAGTCGACGGGTTCGTTGGCGACGCCCTCCTGGAACCAACCGCGTTCGACCCACGCAAGGTGTTTGATCATGCCGAGTAACGACGTTCCCGATGGGACCATCGGCCGCCGCAGGTCCTCGTCCGAGACCCCCGAGCAGATCTGCAGCATCGTCTTTCGGTAGTGGTCGAGGAAGCCGGCGAGAACTTCCTTCTCGCCGCCGGAAACGGGCACCCCGTAGCGCGTCTGCATCGGCAGATGCTAGCGGTGCATGGGCCCGGGGGTACAAGCCCGGGCCCATGAGTTTCTAGCTCTTGCGTCCGTGGGCGCGCGTCGTCGCCGCGACCACGATGCCGCCCGCGATCAACATCAGGATCCCACCCGCCACGATCAAGCCGATCGAGATGCCGCTGAGGGCCGGCACCTCGAGTCCCGCGTCGGCCCGGATGCTCACAGCTTCGCTCCCGTCTGCATTCATCGCGACGAGCGTCCAGTCGCCCTCCGCGACCTCCCAGATCAGGGTCTGGGTTCCGGTGCCCTCAACCGACGCCGTCCAGATCCCCGCTTCGGCCGGAGGCATCGGATGAGAGGCACCCGATCGGATCGACTCGATGTCTCCGTGGAAGTCGTCGGTAACGGCGTAGGCGACCCCGTTCAAGTAGCGCGCGGCAGCGTCGGAGTCGGCGAGGCCCACGAAGACGGGCGTGTTGCCGTCCGTTGCAGTGACCCGCATGCGAGCCTCACCCAGCAGGTCGTTCGGGAAGTAGGACTCCGCTCCTTCCACCTCGATGTCGATCGACTCGCTGACGATGGCGTGGGCGGTCGTAGAGAACGTCTCGGTGTCGGTCGAGATGAAGCCGGCGGCATCTCGCTGGGTCTGGTCGGCCCATAGCCCCACTCCTCCGGCCGCGCCCACGCCGACGGCTATGAACGAGAGGACGACGCCTACGATCAACGCCAGGATGCTGCCGGGCCCCCATCCGCGTACCGCCGCGCCGCCCGGAGAAGCGGTTGCGTCGGGAGATACCGCAAGGGTTCCCCCACCTTCCGAGCCTCCCATGTCGAGCCGGAACGGGGGATAACGATCCGTCATCAACGATGCGTATGCGGCCACTCGCAGGACCCAGCGGTTCAGGCCGAGGATGAGATCGAACAGCGGCTTCGGGTATGCGCCGGTGAACAAGAGAGCGACGCCCGAGATGAACACGAGGAGTCCGATCAGGCCGGGCCCGGCTGCCTGCCAGTCGTCGCTCCGCCAGGCGAACCACGTTGCTCCGCCGAGGATGGCGACGATCAGGTAGTGCGGCAGCGCCAGGAGCCACCATTTGATCAGGACAAGGCCGCGCGAAAGGTGGTCGGGGTAGGCGACCTCGAACTTGGCGGGGTAGTCCTCGACTTCTTTGAGCGTGAACGGCGGGTACTTGTCCGTGCCCAGCGCACCGTACGAGTAGTACGACACGCGCCATGACCACCGCAGCACGCCGACGTTGAACTCGAAGATGCCCCGCGGGTATCGGCCGGTGAACAGGATCGCGAAGAAGGCCGCGATGCTCACGATCGAGAAAGCGACGAACAAGAACGCGAGCACTATGTAATGAGGAATAGCCAGGAACCATTTGACCAACCAGACCCAGCGCGACATCTCTGGATCTAGCCTGGCTTCCACCCTTACCGGATAGTCGACGTGTGCAGACATGTTCCACCTCCCAGCGGATCGTTACTTCGTTCAGCGTGCCTCCGAAGGCCGGGCCTTGTCTGCAGGTCTCGGGTACGTAGTCTCGGCAACCTGGCGCGGGCAAATCGGTTCATGCCCCGCCAAGACCCCAAACGAGACAGCTCTCTCGTTAGAGGGTGGGCTCGTGCGCAGACGGGTCCGCGAAGTAGGCCCGGACCGAGCGCGCCAGGCGCGCCGCGTGGTAGCCGTCGATGTAGCGGTGATCCATCGTGGCCGTGAGCGTCAGCATGGGACGCGCCACGATCTCCCCGTCGAGCACGACGGGCTTCTCCGCAACCTCCCCGACGAGTAACAGGAACGGGATTCGGTAGTAGTTCGCCAGCGGCGCGTAGGCGCGTTGAACGCCGAACATCCCCACCGAGCTGATGATGGTGCTGCCGAAGGCCTGGCGCGGCAAGCCGAACCGCTTCAGGTCCATGTCCCGGTCGGTGGTCAGCCACGATGACGCGCGGATGGACGTGCCCAGTAGGCGACGCGGCGTGCTCCCGATCACCTTCTTCGTCTTTCCCAGCTCCGGGTCGCCGCCGGTTCTGATCGCGTTCGCCCGGCTCTCGAGCTCGCGGGCGATCTCCACGGCCCCCTTCTCGTCGGCGCGCTCGACCTTCACCCCCGAGAGCTCGGCGCCTTGCTCCGCAGACACGATGAAGAAGACGTCGACGGTCTCCCGCCGTACGAAATGGCCGCGATACATGCGCACGTTGAGGTCGGGGTTGTCGGCGAGTGCCCCAGCTATCGCCCGGCCCACCATCGTGGTCATCGTTACTCGCACGCCGGCGCGCTCCCGAGCCGAGGTCATGTAGCCGAGGACCTCGGTCGCGTCGAGCTCGAGGTCGCCGTAGATCTGCGGGTCGTTCGGGATCCCCCAGGCCGCCGCGGCGATCTTCCGCCACCCCCGGATCCGCTCCCGTTGTCCCACGCCGCAACAGGAGCACATCTCCGCCCACTCGTCTACCCGGCGGCATGGTCCGGCCGGTGACAGACTGGGCCGGTGATCTCGAAAGAAGCTATTCCGAAGCTGGTGCTTCTCGCGGGAGTCATCGGCCTCTTCGGATGGGGGATGGTCTACAAGGAGCTACCTCCATGCGGCGAGCCAACGGTGATCGCCGGCATGCCCGCCGTTCTCGCCGACTCGTGTTCCGAGGTGGTCTCCTTCCGGGGCGCCACCTACGCGACCGACTGCAACGCCATACACAGGAGCCGTGAAGGGGAGTGGCTGGTGGAAGGTCTCGATCTCTTCAGTGACAAGACCGGCTCGACCTACGTCGGGATCCGTTCGATCGAGGGCTTCCACGAGAGCGAGGCGGTAGAGATCGTGGGTGGTGATCCGCTCTGTCGCCGCGGGAGGCACTCGCACTACATCGCCGTTTCGGACTCCCTTTCGGTCAAGGAGCAGGAGGCCCTCGAGGACCTGATGGAGACCCCGCTCGAGCCCTAACCCTTGGACCGCGGGGCTGCTTGGTCTGGTGGAGGACTTCGGGTTTGCCCGGAGAACTGGGGGGTAGCGGAGACCTGACTTCGCCCTAACCCCACAAGGCAGGTTGCCCGATGCGCCGACGTTCACGTAGGTCCTACCTGGTCGCGACCGCGGCCCTGGCCGCCGTCGTCCTGACCTCCAGTCTCGGCGCTGCCGACCCGCCGGAGTGGGCGGGGGAGCCGAAGGGAGGGCTCCTCAAGAAAGAGCGCAACAAGGTCCCCGAGGATCGCTTCGCGATGGCCGGAGGGTGCTACGCGATCAAGGCAGCGGGCGGCTACGTCGTGCGCGAGGGGGACGGCTACAAGGCGTCGGCCGGCAGTCTTCAGGCCGCGGAGCCGTTCCACTTCCAGGCCACGGATCTGGGCCGGTACCTACTGTTCGGCGCCGCCCAGGAGTTCGTTGCGGCCAGCGAGGGCGCCCTGGGCGAGGCCGCCTACGGCGTCACCAAGTCGCAGCCCGGCGAACAGGCGGGCGGGCTGGTCCTCGAAGCCACAGACCAGGCCGCAGACGCGATCGCCGAAAGTGAAGCGAACAAGGCGTCGGGCCGCGGCGCAACCGTCATCGCCGACGACGTGCCGAGCGACCTGGCCGACTGGAAGGTCGCCGAGGCCGGCCCGGGGGCCTTCGTCGTCGCTCTTCCCGAGACCAACCAGACGCTGGTCACCGCAGAGGACGGAAGCCTCGCCCTTGCCGATGGCGAGACGAGCCACCCGTTCAGCTTCGAGATGACCTCGGGCTGTGCCACCTACCCCGAGATCCAGGTCAACGTGGACGGCCCGATCGTTGGCGGCAAGAGCTCCTTCCAGGAGGTGCGCGGATACTTCGACGCCCACCTCCACATGATGGCGTTCGAATTCCTCGGGGGCAGGGCCCGCTGCGGCCGTCCGTGGCACCGCTTTGGCGTCACCCACGCGCTTGTCGACTGCCCCGATCACGAGCCCGGCGGTTACGGCGCCGTACTGGAGCAGGTCCTGACCAAGCAGACCCCGGGGACCCCTCACAACACCGACGGATGGCCGACCTTCGAGGGATGGCCGACCCACAATTCGCTCACCCACGAACAGATCTATTACAAGTGGTTGGAACGCGCGTGGCGAGGTGGGCTGCGTATGTTCACCAACCTGCTCGTCGACAACAACCAGCTGTGCAAGATCTATCCGTACAAGCGGAACAGCTGTAACGAGATGGACGGCGTTCGGCTGCAGGCGAAGCGCATCCACCAACTGCAGGACTACATCGATGCACAGAGCGGTGGGCCCGGCGAGGGCTGGTTCCGTATCGTCAAAGATCCGTTCGAGGCGCGGCGCGTCATCAACGAAGGAAAGCTCGCAGTGATCCTCGGCATCGAGGTCTCGGTGCCCCTCGATTGTGGTGAGACTCTCGGCACGCCGCGCTGCGACCTCGAGAACGTGCCGGCCGACATCCCCGGCGGTGTCGCAGGAGTGATCGAGAAGGGACTCGACGAGGTCTACGACCTGGGCGTGCGGCAGATGGAGCTCGTCAACAAGTTCGACAACGCCTTTTCGGGTGTGGCCGGTGACAGCGGCGACACCGGTCTCGTCGTCAACCAGGGCAACAAGGGCGAGACGGGCCACTACTGGAAGATGGACACGTGCGCCGAGCACACCGGCGAGAACCACATCCATGCGCACGACAAGACGCAGCACAACTTCCACGATCAGGCGGAGGACAACGGCGCCCCGAGCCAGCTGACGGACTTCACGAGTCGCGACGGTTTGGCCGGCGCGATCTTCGCTCAGGCCGGGATGACCGGCGCGGCCCCGATCTACCCCGAGGGTCCGCACTGCAACATCATGGGACTCAGTGACTTGGGTGAGCGCATGATCCGCGGGATGGTCGAGCGCAAGATGATTTTCGACCCCGACCACATGAGCGCCCTGGCACAGGACGAAGCCCTGACGCTTCTCGAGGGCCTCGGCTACTCCGGCGTCGTCTCCAGCCACAGCTGGTCGAACGACACGATCTACCCGCGCATCTACAAGCTCGGCGGCGTGGTGACCCCTTATGCCGGCGGGTCGACGGGCTTCGCCCAAGAGTGGGCCAAGAACCGCGAGTGGGCCGACCCGCGCTTCTACTTCGGGTTCGGGTACGGAGCCGACACCAACGGGTTCGGATCGCAAGGGGGGCCGCGCGGCGAGGATGCCGAGAACCCCGTCACCTACCCGTTCACAGGCCTTGGCGGTGTCACCGTGCAGCAGCAGCAGAGCGGGACCAAGACCTACGACATCAACAAACACGGCGTCGCGCACTACGGCCTCTACCCGGATTGGATCGAGGACCTGCGCCGTATCGCGGGAGATGCCATCGTCGAGGACATGGCGCGTGGGCCGGAGGCCTACCTGCAGATGTGGGAGAGGACGATCGGGATCGCCGGTGATGCCTGCCGGATCGACGTCCCCGATCTAACTGATGCCGACGTGGCGCGGCTGCAGAAGGGCATGAGCGCCCGCCAGGTGATCGAGACGCTGGGTCAGCCGGCGGTTCGCGCTGACTCGTACTTCGAGTTCTGCGCCTCCGACGGTCGCACGGCGACGACGAAGTTCCGTTCGGAAGCGTTGCACAGCTGGTCGGTCGAGTAGCCGAGTCCCTAGCAGCGCCGTCCGTCATCGAGGGGCGGTACTGGAATCCCGGCAGCCGCTGTCCGGTTCGCCCCAATCATCCGAAGTTGGATCGGTTGCCGGCTACGGAATCTACGCAGACTGCTTGTTGCGGGAACGGGCCGGGCGCATGCTGTCGAGTATGGCGAAGGTGACCCTTTCGGCCGGAGAGGTCGCACGGACGCAGACGATCGCGCGGGAGCTGGACGACGCGATCGAGGAGTTCTTCGCCGACGCTCGGTCCGAGCTCAGCGAGACCCAATGGGACGTTCTGACCGGATACGCACGCGAGTCCATACGCAGGGCGATCGTTATCGGAGCACTCTTGCACGGGGTCGTGGATTCGCAAGCCGGCCACTCGTTCCCGTACCGGGGGAGAGGGCGTGAGGTCTTCGTGCGCGAGGGGATAGCAGCGTGGCGGGGTTCGTTCGCGCCGATCCCCGAGGTCTGGAAGCTCGTTTCGGTGTTCGACGTGGCACCCGGAGGCGAGCAGCGAGTTCTGGCCGATGTCGCGACTCTCGAGGTGATGGCGGCGAACCGCATGTTCGCCTCGCTCGACGATCAGTGCGCCGAGTTCCTCGCCAGCGAAGAGAGGCCCAACTAGCGGTCTAGCTCCAGGTCTCGGCCCACCGGGCGACCGAGCGCACGACCGAACCGAGCGCCCGTCCCTTGTCGGTCAGCGAGTACTCGATCTTCACCGGCGTCGAGGGCGTCACGGTCCGCTCGACGATGCCCTCGTGCTCGAGCTCCTTCAGTCGCTCGGAAAGCAGCCGGTCGCTGAGCCCGGGGATGGCGGAGTGGATCTCGCTGAACCGGCAGGCTCCGGCGAGCATGGAGCGGATGATGGCTCCCGTCCAGCGACGGCCGATGATCTCGATCGCATGCGTGTAAGTCGCGCAGAACGGGGTTAAGGCGGGGACTTCCTCGGGCAAGGCCATACGGGAATGATACTCCCGAGGCTGACGTTTGACAAGGAGACTAAGAAAACGTAGTTTCTTACCAAGCGTAAGAGCTGCGGCGAACCAAGACAAGGAGGAGCCAGATGGCTTGGACGGTAGACACTGCCCACACCACGGTGGGATTCGTAGCACGGCACATGGGCCTTTCGAAGGTCCGAGGACAGTTCAAGGGTTTCCGCGGGGAGATCGCGGGCGACCCCAACGACGTGACGTCGGCGCGCGCCCGCTTCGAGGTCGACCTGGCGAGCGTCGAGACCGGCAACGCCGACCGTGACGCTCACCTGAAGAGCGCGGACTTCTTCGACGTCGAGAAGCACCCGGTCATGTCCTTCGTCAGCAAGTCGGTTCGCAAGGACGGCGACGACTACAAGGTCACCGGCGACCTCACGATCAAGGACGTCACCCATGAGATCGAGCTCGACTACGAGCACGGCGGTGAGGGCACCGACCCGTACGGAAACCGCAAGATCGGCGGGACCCTGACCGGCACGGTCAAGCGAGGCGACTGGGGCCTCAAGTGGAACGTTCCGCTCGACGGCGGCGGCTGGCTCGTGAGCGAGAAGATCGCCCTCGAGATCGACTTCCAGGTCGCCGAGACCAAGGAAGCGGTTGAAGAGGAGGCGAAGGCCGAGGCCGAGGTGGCCGGCTAAGTCGTCCGTACGGTTCGCAAGATATTGAGAGGGTCCGAAAGGACCCTCTCTTCGCGTCCGGTCACGGTTAGGTTCGGAGGATGAGCAGGTGGGATCCGTCGCTGTGGGCCAGTAAGAAACCGTTCGGGATCGGCGAGCAGCGTCCCAACAACTACGCGGAGATCTGGAACGCGCTCAAGGAGAACCGCGACGAGCTCGGGTTCGCCTGGCGCATCCTGAACCAAGGGGTCTGCGACGGCTGCGCACTCGGCACCACTGGGATGAAGGACTGGACGCTAGACGAGATCCACCTCTGCAACGTGCGCTTGCGGTTGCTGCGGCTGAACACGATGCCGGCACTCGACGAATCGGTCCTCGGCGACGTGGACTCGCTGCGTCGTCTCAGCAGTGCAGAGCTCCGGAAGCTCGGACGGCTCCCGTACCCGATGATCCGCCTGCGCGGCGATGCGGGCTTTCGCCGGATCGGGTGGGACGAGGCACTGGACGTGATCGCCGAAAAGATCGATGCCACGGCACCGGACCGGCTGGCCTTCTACCTGACGAGCCGGGGCATGACGAACGAGAACTACTACGTCGTGCAGAAGTGCGTCAGAGCGATGGGGACCAACTCGATCGACAACGCCGCTCGCGTGTGTCACTCACCCAGCACCTTCGGCCTCAAGCGGTCCCTGGGAGTGCCGGCAACCACGTGTTCCTACTCGGATTGGATCGGCAGCGACCTCGTTGTGTTCATCGGTTCGAACGTGGCGAACAATCAGCCGGTCGCGATGAAGTACCTGTACCACGCCAAGAAGGAGGGCACGAAGGTGGCGGTGGTCAACAACTACCGCGAGCCGGGCATGGACAAGTACTGGGTCCCCTCGAACGTCGAGAGTGCGATCTTCGGCACCCAGATCGCCGACCGGTTCTTCCTGGTGAACGTCGGCGGTGACATCGCGTTCATCTCCGGGGCGCTCAAGCACATGATCGAGAACGGTTGGGTGGACCGTGGCTTCATCGACAACCACAGCGTGGGTTTCGACGCGCTCGAGGCCGAGTTGGCAACGATGAGTTGGGAGGACCTCGAGGCGACGTCGGGAGCGTCGCGCGACGAGATGCTCGCGTTCGCGCGGATGGTGGGGGAGGCGAAGACCGCCGTCATCGTCTGGAGCATGGGCGTGACCCAACACGAGTTCGGCGAAGACAACGTCCGAGCCATCATCAACCTGGGACTGTCGAAAGGGTTCGTCGGACGTCCTAAGTGCGGCCTGATGCCGATCCGCGGACACTCCGGGGTCCAAGGCGGCGCCGAGATGGGCGCGTACACGGGGGTGCTGCCGGGAGCGGTGATCCTGGACGACGACAGCGCGGCCGCCTTCTCGGAGCGCTGGGGCTTTCCGGTGGCCCCCGAGCCGGGATTGACCGCGCCGCAGATGATCGACGCCGCCGGCCGTGGCGAGCTCGACGTGCTGTTCTCTGTGGGCGGCAACTTCCTCGAGGTGATGCCGGATCCGGATTTCGTGCGCGACGCCATGTCCAGAGTTCGATTGCGCGTACACATGGACATCGTTGCCTCGAGCCAGATGCTCATCGACTCCTCGGATACGGTCGTACTCCTTCCGGCCGCGACGCGCTACGAGACTTTCGGTGGTGTGACGCAGACGTCGACGGAGCGGCGAGTGATCTACAACCCGGAGATCCGCGGTCGCCGGATCGGCGAGGCCAGGCCCGAGTGGGAGGTCTTCAGCGACTTGGCTCGCCGCGTCGCCCCCGAGACTGCGGGTCTATCGTGGGCCGACACCGAGGCGATCCGACGCGAGATCGCCGACGTCGTGCCGCTGTACAAGGGCATCGAGACGCTGTCCAAAGCCGGTGACAGCTTCCAGTACGGCGGGCCGATGCTGTGCGAGGGCTGGGAGTTCCCGACCGACGACGGCAGAGCGCACTTCTTCGTCGTGGATGTTCCGCAACGTGCCGTGCCGGAGGGCTTCTATCTGCTGACGACGCGGCGAGGAAAGCAGTTCAACAGCATGATCCAGCGCAGGAAGGATCCGCTGACCGGCCACGCGCGTGACGCGATCTTGATCAACGCTCTCGATGCCCGGTCGGAGGGACTCGCCGACGGCGATGAGATCACTCTCGCAAGCGAGCACGGCTCCCTGGCCGGCCGCGTCTCCATCGCCGCGATCGCCCCAGGCAATCTGCAGGCTCATTGGCCGGAGGCCCAGGTGCTGATCGATCGTGAGCGCCGCTCGCCCGAGGCCGGCATCCCCGATTACAACGCCGTCGTGAAGATCGAGGCGCTCGTGCGAACCGCAGTCTTCAGATGACGGAGAGACCCGCGAGCGAAACCGCGCGACGTGTCTCGATCGTCGACTCGGACGGCATTCGGGAGCGCAAGGACAAGCTGGCGACCGAGGAGCCCCTCGAGGTGCGCGTAGTGGTTGCGCGGGAGAGCAAGACGGTTGCCGTCACGATGCGGACACCGGGTTCCGACTTCGAGCTCGCCGCCGGATTCCTATTCGCCGAAGGGATAGTCAAGAGCCGGCAGCAGATCGTGCAGATCAGCTATTGCAAGGATCGCGACCTACCGCCCGAGCAGCTGTACAACATCGTGATCGTCGAGCTGGATGCGGCGTCGCGTCCGGACCTGGCCCCTCTCGATCGCCACTTCCACATCTCGAGTGCGTGCGGTGTCTGCGGTAAAGCCAGCCTCGACTCGCTTTCCTTGCGCGGGGTCGAGCCCGTCGAGGACGGCCCCAAGGTGGAGGCATCCGTCATCGGCTCGTTGCCCGAGCGATTGCGCGAGCGCCAGAAGCTCTTCTCGTCGACCGGTGGCCTCCACGCCGCCGGCCTGTTCGACCCTGCCGGTGAGCTTGTCGAGCTGCGCGAGGACGTCGGGCGCCACAACGCCGTCGACAAGCTCGTGGGTTGGGCGCTTCTGGACGGACGGGTTCCTCTGACCGGAAACCTGCTGATGGTCAGCGGACGCTCCAGCTTCGAGATCTGCCAGAAGGCCGTCGTCGCCGGGATCCCCCTCGTCTGCTCGGTCTCGGCTCCGAGCAGCCTCGCGGCCGACGTCGCAGAGGAGTTCGGCATGACGCTGATCGGCTTCGTACGCGACGGCCGCTTCAATGTCTACACCGGCCGCGAGCGGGTCCTGGGTACCGCCGGCTAGGTCTCGAGATCTGCGAGAACGTCGCCGAACGCTTCGACCAGGTGCCGGGCGGCTTTGGTCTCTTGTGGGGTCGTCTTGTTGCCCGGGGGCCAGCCGCCGGCACTGGATTCGGTGACCAGATAGATCCGACCCATCCGTGCGTGGCAGCGATATAGACCCGCCAGCTCAACTCCGCATCTATTCGGGATGCCGAGGTCGTCCACCGTGAACGGTCGAGGGGTGTTCTTGCGCCGGGCGCCTGCGTCTTGGGCCATCCTCCAGGCGTCCGGCGCGTTATCAGATTGGTTCTCGTACATCACGGCCGCCGGCTTCGCGCCGGGGTGCACGTAGAAGATGGCCCGGGCGAAATCGACCGGACCGGTCATTCGCACCCCGACGGTTATCCAGTCATTGTTGTGCCGCTCGGGACCGTTGCGAACCACAGAGTCGAACTCGAACCCCGCCGGGACGGCGGCTTCGAGACGCTCGTCGGGCAACTCCTCGGCGGCGAATCGTTCGGTCTCGGCGAGTAACTGGGCACGCCGCTGTTCTTTCGTACAGGCACCCAGCAGCAGCATGATGATGATCAGCCCGACCGCCGCACGCAATCCCACGGCTCGATCCTCGCGCTCTAGCTCAGCAGGGTGTAGACGGCCAGGCCGGCGATGATCAGGCTGCCTGCGATACCGGTTACGACGCGCGCCTTATCGGCCAGAGCGTGATGCAGCGCAACGCCGACGCCGGCGATCGTCAGTTGCCACGAAGCCGAGGCCAGGAACGCACCGGCAACGAACAGCGCCTTCGAGGCCCACGAGCTGTCACCCAGGTCCAGGCCGAGTACCAGCGCGGCGAAGTAGGCGATCGTGGCCGGATTGAGGATCGTGATCCCGAGGAACAGCGCGTAGGTGGCGAGCGGAGGGCTGCTCGATGTCGGCTTCGGCACGCCGCGCGCTCTCACCGCCCACAGCCCGCGCGCCGCGACGGCCAGCAGGATGATCGCTGCTACCACCTTCAGCGCCCCGCCGACCGGCTCGAGCGCCTCGGCGGCGGCCGCGCCGAACGACACCGCCACCAGCGCGTAGACGAGGTCCGCGCTGGCGGCACCCACGCCGGCGAAGGCTCCGATCAGGAAGCCGCGCCGGCTGGCGGTCTGCATGATCAGGACGGCGACCGCGCCGACTGGGATCGCGATGCCGTACCCGGCGACCGCCCCCTGGAGGAAGAGCTTCATGCCTCTCTTCTAACCGGTGCTCGCGCTCCATCGGTCGAGAGCGCGATTCGATAGCCTGTCGCCGTGTCCGACGACGAGGTGTTCGAGGCGCTGGAACGGGAGCAGGACCGGATCGAGGAGATGCTCGACGGTCTGCCCACCGACGCGTGGCAACGCGAGTCGCTCTGTCCCGGCTGGACGGTGTCGGATGTCGTGCTGCACCTCGCTCAGACCGAAGAGGCTGTTGCCGCGACCGTCACCGGGGGCAAGTTCGAGGTCCCGGCAAGCGTCTCGGGCGGGAACGTCGACGAGATCATGGCCGCCTGGGTAGCGGCCGAACGAGGTGAGGGCGACGGTGTCGTGCTCGAGCGGTGGAAGACCGCGCGCCGGCGTGCGCTCGACGCGTTGCGCGCCGCCGACCCCCAGACTCCCGTGCCGTGGGCGGCGGCTCCGTTGAAGCCGCGCACGCTCGCGACGACCCGCTTGTCGGAGCACTGGATCCACGCCCAGGATGTGGCCGAGCCGTTGGGGGTCGCGTATCCCGACGGACCGACGTTGTGGCAGATCGCGAGGCTCGCTCATCGAACGATCCCGTACGCCTACATGCGCGCGGGGAGGTCGGACCCGCCGAGCGTTCGTCTCGAGCTGACCGGTCCCGAGGGGGAAGCCTGGGTCTTCGGTGACGAGGGAGCGGACGTCGTCATCCGGGGCGACGCCGGAGAGCTCTGCCGGATAGCGGCTCGGCGGATGAAGCCCGCCGAGGCGAAGACGATCGAGGCATCCGGCGACCGGAGCGACGAGGTCCTGGACCTGATCCGCACCTACGCCTGAGCCCTGCCGCCTCTAGGCGGCGATCTGCACTATGTCGGTGACAAGCGCTATCAGGGCAGCGACGCCCCACGCCATCAGCGCGGCCCGGCCGAGCCACGTGACCGGGCGGCTCTGCCAGATGCGCACCAGCGGGACCTTCGATTCGAGCGCGTAGCCGGCCGCGAGCGCCACGATCAGGAGCAGACCGAGTGGACCCGTCAGCAGCAATCCGGGGAGAGGGATCAGGACGGCGAGCCAGCCCTTCGACCGGCGCTCCGAGCGCTCCAGCGCTCGCTCCATGACGACGCTCAGCGCCGTCGCGCCCAAACCCGGCAGCGCCACGAACATGACGACTGCCAGAGCCACCGGATGGAGAAGACTGAAATCGATCCCGTCGGCGTGAACGATCACCGATCCGCCCACGAGGGCGCCCAGCGCTCCGAACCACCACGCACGATGCCGCGTCGGGAGCCACACTCGCACGAGGCCGTAGAAGAGACTCGCCACCATGCCGGCCACCCCGGCGAACAAGATCAGGAAGAAAGTGTCCCCAGAGAGCTGGCCGATCGTGAAGCCATCGTCGCTTTCCAAGCCCACGACCGAGTCGCCCGTTGTTGCGCGCATGACGAACATCGCGAGGCGGCTGCCGATGCCGCCGATGAGAAGCCCGGCAACGAGTCCGCCCCAGACGCACGCGCCGAGGTACCGAGCGATCTGCCGAATGCGCTCGCGCCACGGCGCGGAGGAGACGGGATCCTGCACCGTGACGGGGGCAACCCTCACGACAGGACTCCTCTTCCGAGGAGAAACAGGACGATCCCGCCGATGTCACCTTGGATCTCGATGATCCTTGTCAACCTCGTCCCTTCCGTAGTTGGCTCACCGAGCCTAGGAGGAAGCATCGCCTGGTTGAAGGGTGGAGGCACCAAGACCCGGGTGGGGGTACTACCTACCCAGTGGGACGCGCCCGGTGATGGTCGTGCCCCGGCCGGGCGCCGAATCGATGGTAAGGACGCCGGCCAGGGCCGCGACGCGATCGTGCATGTTGTCCAATCCCGCACCGCGCTCGGCAGACGGATCGAAGCCGTCCCCGTCGTCCGCGACGACGAAGGTCACGTCCGTGGCCGTCTCGGTTAGATCGACCTCGATGGCCCGAGCGCCGGCATGCTTGATCGCGTTCTGGATCGCCTCCGTGCAACAGAAGTAAACGGCGCTCTCGAAGTGCGGATCGTGGCGGGTGAGCCCGGTGGCATGCACGGATATAGGTACCGCGGTGCGCCGCGCGTGAGCTTCGAGCGCCGCGGCCAGCCCCCGATCGGAGAGCACCGGTGGATGTATCCCGCGCGCGAGGTCGCGCAGCGCTTGGAGGGCCTCGCCGGTGTCCTGTTGCAGCTCTGCGAGGGCGGCGCGCGCCTTGTCGGGATCTCTAAGGGCGAGATCCTCTGCGCTCCGTAGTTTCATCGATAGCGCGACGAGGTGTTGCTGCGCGCCGTCGTGGATGTCCCGCTCGAGACGCCGGCGCTCGGTGTCCTGAGCCGCCACGATCCGCTGACGCGAGGCTCCCAGCTCGCTCAGACGGGCCTGCAGCTCGGCGGTCAGCTGCACGTTGCGGAGGGCGAGGCCCGTTTGTGAGGCCGCGTCCTTCAGCAGGCGATCCTCTAGAGGGGTGACCTCGTCCTGACCCCGTTTCGTGATCGTGAGGAGACCCAGGAGCTCGTCGCCGTAGCGGACGGGCACGACCCGGTCGCGACCGGCTAGCTCCGGCACGGCCCCGTTGTCCATCGACACCAGCCCCGGCCTCGGAGCGTTCTCTTCGGGCCAGACGGCCGCGCAGACCAGGCCGTCACCCACCCTTAGCCACACCTCCGCCTCCTGGGCTCCCGTGCCCATGCCGAGTGTGCGCGCGAGCTCCGGGACCAGATGCTCGAGGTCCGGGGTCGTTCCGACGCGTGCGGAGAACTCGCTTAGCAGCTCGTATGGGGTCGCGCGAGTGCCGTAGACGAGCCGGTTGGCGAGCCGCTTCGCCCTATCCCGGAGAGGCTGAAAGAGTGCGGCGACCGCAACCATGACGACGATCGAGAGCGCGGGCGTGAAGCGCCCGATCCCGAGCAGCGAGCCCAAGCCCACCACGATGCCGAGGTAGGTGACGGTGATGAAACCAACCAGCAACCCATACGCGAGAGCGCGGCGCAGCAGCCGGTTGACGTCCCACAGGCGGAACTTCACCAGGCCGACCAGCAAGGCAACGGGAACCACCAGCAAGACCACGCGGAAAACACGGAAGGCGGCGAGCCCCGCCGTGCTGCCCGAGAACTCCTTGCCGATGAATATGGGTTGCGTCATCTCGAAGTCCCGGTAGATCGCCACGTTGTGGAGATCGCCGTCGAAGTTGGTGAGCCGCACGACCGTTGTCACCCCCGCGGCCAGAGTGATGGATTCGGTGTCGAACTCGTTGTCTCTGGCCTCGAGGGTCACTCCGCGATCCGTTCCTCCGGCCAGCACGACGCCGCGCATGTCCTCGGGATGCGGATCGCAGCGAAAGAAGTAGCGTCCCTCGGCCGGGATCTCGACTTCGTAGGCGACCGTTTCGCTCTTCCCGCCGCCTTCCAGAGAATCCGTGACGAGCATCAGCGGGACGGCGACCAGCAGGGCCAATGCCAGACCCCATACCAAGACCCGCGACTGTTCGCGCTGCTCCTCCGTCCGGGCCTTACGGTAACGACCGACCTGTGACGCGATCCCGGCGATCGGAATAAAGATGCCGAACAGGATCACGAGCCCGGTGGTGTGGTCGTCGACGGTGATAGAGGAAAGGGCGAGGAAGAACATGGTCACGAATCCGACGACCAGCGGACGCAGCTTGTTGTAGACGGAGCCCGATTCCACGAAGCCTCCACTCGGGAACAACAACAGTGCGAAGACGTAGCAGAGGCCCGACGCGATGTGGATCCACACGTGCACGGTTGAGATCGGGCCCATCCAACCAACGGGGAACACTTGCAAGGCGTCGTGCCCCTGAAGGTTGAACGCGACCGACGTGCCGATCAGACCGATCGCCAGCAACCGGGCGGTGACGTGGTTGGGCTTCAGCCAGATGACGACCACGGCCAGGCCGAGGTTGAAGGCGCTGAAGAGGTAGTCGAGCGGCACCTGACCCTGGTCGGAGACCGAGTGGGATGCATGCGCGGCGTTGCGGGAAATCTCGCTCAGAGGTCCGCCGTAGCCGGCGACGTCGTGGAGCGCGCGGTGGAAAGAGTCCGATGCGGCGCCCAGGGCAGGCAGAGCTCCCAGCAACAGCCAGCTGAGTGCGAAGACTCCGGCGACGACGAAAAGGACGGCATAAGCCGAACGACGCAATGAAGAGAGCATCGTGACGATTGTCGTCTCCTTCTGCGGTGCGTCCAAGGGGGGTCCGCACCCTGCCCTGAGTGGTGGTGGCACCGGTTCCCCGCGGGGGGAGTCCACCTATCCTTGAAGGATGCCGATCCGAGTGGTCCTGGCCGAGGACAACTACCTCGTGCGAGAGGGCATCAGCCGCCTCCTGGAGAACGATCCTGACCTCGAGCTCGTGGCCGCCTGCATCGATCTCGACTCTCTGTTGGCCGCTGTGAAGGCCGACCCTCCCGACGTCGTGCTGACCGATATCAGGATGCCTCCCGGCGACAGCGACGAAGGGATAAGGGCCGCGAATCAGCTGCGCGACGAGCACCCTGCGATAGGGGTTGTGGTGCTCAGCCATCATGACGAGGCGGAGTACGCGCTTGCGCTTCTCGAGCGGGGGTCAGAGGGTCGTGCGTATCTGCTGAAGGAGCGCGTTTCGGATCTGGATCAGCTGATAGGCGCGATCCGGGCGGTTGCCGGTGGGGGATCGGTCATAGATCCCAAGGTGGTCGAGGCTCTCGTGGTCTCCAAGGCGCGCTCCCAGGAGTCACCGCTTGCCCTCCTGACGCCTCGCGAGCGAGAGGTCTTGGGAGAGATGGCGCAGGGCAAGACCAATGCCACCATCGCCGCGAGCCTGTTTCTCACCGAGCGAGCCGTGGAGAAGCACATCAATTCGATCTTCTCGAAGCTGGGTCTGACGGCCGAACGCGAGGTCCACCGCCGCGTCAAGGCCGTGCTGCTGTTCCTCTCCGAACAGGGCTAGCCTCCCCTCGGTCGGGGTGGGCTGCCCGCGCCGTTCCTCGTGGCACCAGGCTTCCTTCGGCGCGTCACCAAGCCCACGATGACCGAGTCAGTCGGAAGTCGAGACGAAGGAGCAGGGATGAAACGAGTGCTGGTATCGGCCGCCATCGTGGCGATCCTGTCGTCCGCGCTGTATTCGGGCGGGGCGAGCGCGGCGCGCCCGCGAGGACTTGTCGCCACGGTGGAAGATGCGCAGGGCAACGATCTCGGAACGATGAGGATCATCCCGCGCGAGGATGGAAAGACGACGGTCAGGATCACAGCGGCGGGCCTGACACCTGGGTTCCACGGGTACCACGTGCACTCGATCGGTGTGTGCGATCCGGCGTCCACCGACACGGCCGGCGCGCTGTCTCCGTTCTTCAGCGCGGGAGGTCACTTCAACCCGGTCACCACGAGCACGCATGGTTCGCACGCCGGCGACATGCCGCCGCTGCTCGCGGCCGACGATGGGAGCGCATGGTTGAAGTTCGTGACCGACAGGTTCCTCCCACGAGACCTGATGGATGCCGACGGGAGCGCCGTGGTGCTGCATGCCGGTCCGGACAACCTGGCGCATGTGCCGGCAACGACGGCTACCGGTGGCGAGCGCTATCACAGTCACGTCGACGACATCTTCGGTGCCGACACCGCCACGAAGGCCACGGGGGACGCTGGGGCGCGGTTCGGGTGTGGCGTCCTGGAGCGAATCTCGAGCTAGTCAGCGCGCGTTATAGGGGGCCGATCGTCTCCCCGGTCGGTCCCCGGAGCGCTCGCGGCCCGCCGTCCCAGTTACGTCTGCACCGGCGTCCCGCGCGATCTGGAACCAGACCGAGTTGACCCTGCCCTGCTCCGTGCCCCATCGGTCGGCCAGCTCGTCGACCCACATCAACCCGCGCCCCGACGTGGCGAACGGCTCCACCGGGAGGACCGCCGGCTGCGTGAGGCCGCCCTCGTCGGATACCTCGATCCTGATGAGCTCGGGAAGCACGAGTGCGGAGACCCAGACGTAGCCGCCGTCGGCGTGCTTGACCGCGTTCGTGACCAGCTCGTGGGTCAGAAGGGTGATGTCACTGGCGAGGTCTTGTGGCACGGGCGCAAGCATGTGTTCGATCCATTCGCGGGCGGACGAGGCCGCGTTCGGATCCCGTCTCAACCTGATGTGGCGACCCGTCGCGTCCATACATAGCCCGTTACCCGCTCGGGCCGGTTGATAACGCTACGCGTTCGATTGGTCCGTTTTCGTAGCTTGCGGGCTCAACCGAGGGCGATCGCCGACACGGCCACCGCCGCGACGACAAGGCCCAGGACCTGGATCCGTTCGAACCTCTCTTTCAGAGCGATCCGCGCGAGCAGAAGCGTGGCAGCCGGATACATCGAGGTGAGAACCGCAGCGATCGACAACAGCCCGCGCTGCGCGGCGAGCAGGTAGAGGACGTTGGCACTGACATCGAGGATGCCGGATCCCACGATCATTGCAGCGGAGCTCCGGGGGGGCCGGTCCCACCCGCGGCTCGCGATCAAGGCGACGACGATCGTGATCATGGATCCGCCGCGCACGCCGAGAAGCGGCCAGAGCCCTGTGTCCTCTCCGGCGCGGTCGAGAAGGATGAAGAACACACCGAAACCGACTCCCGACGCAAGTGCGTGCGCGATCCCAGACTCCATCCATCCGGCCAGCCGTCCCGGGCGAGCCGCGTCCAGCTCCAGCTCTGTCGCCTCGGACGATTTCGAGATGAGTCCGACCGCGACGAGGGCGAGGATCACGCCGGTGAGCGCGATCGCGCTCGGTCGCTCGCCCGTCGCGAGGCCGAAAACGATCGGGATGGTGGCCGCGCCAACTCCGGTGATCGGAGCCACGACGCCCATGCGACCGATGGCCAGGCCCTGATAGAAGATCGCTACGCCCCCGGCGCCGGCGACGCCGGCGAGCGCGCCCCATACCAGCGCCCTGCCGGTGGGGTCCACCTCGATGAAGAAGGGGATCAGTCCCGCCAGCACGAGCGACCCGGCGACCTGGGAAAGCAGCACGACCGAAAGCACCTTGGTTCTGCGCGTCGCAAGGCCGCCGAGGAAGTCGGCGGCTCCGTAGGTGAGCGCGGCGGCAAGGCCGAAGATCACAGCCATTGAGAGAGCCGGTTAGCCGCTGCCGATGGCGGCGTAGAGACCGACCATGACCACGCCGTTGTTCAGTCCGTGCACCAGCATCGCCGGATACACGCTCTTGTAGCGCTCGACCACGAGGGCGAACACGACGCCCATGGCGAGGAAAACGGGGATCAGCGGCGGGATGAAGTGAAGCAACGCGAAGGCCAGCGCCGAAACGGCGACCGCGAACGCCACCTTGGCTTTGTCGCGCAGCAGCGGATAGAGAAGCCCCCGGAACAGGAACTCCTCTGCGACCGGTGCAACGACCGCGGCGAGGGCGAACAGCCATACGAATTCGTCAAGGGGGATGGAAGTGGCGTCACCGACCACTTGATCCTGAGCGGTGGGCACGTCGCCGAAGAGCGCGGCGCTGATCGAGATCAGGATCCCGTTGAGGATCATCATGCCGAAGGTGATCGGGATCATCTTGAACAAGGTCCCTATCGATACGGAGCGGAATCCGGCTTCTCTGATCGACGCGCCCCGCCGCTTGATGGCGAAGTACCACCCGGCGAGGCCCAGAGCAACATAGATCGCGATGCCGAACTGACCGTAGTGCGCGTAGGTCGGCTCGCCGCCGTCGGACGAGAACGCGACGATGCCGACAACGATCACCAGCAGGACGCTCAGCAGCAGGCCGCCCACCAGCGTGTAGAAGAGGTCTCTCCCGCGCCAGGGGACCCCTGTCGGTGGCGGAGGAATCGTGGGCTCGAGGGCTTCTTGCACTCGTAATGTCTACCAGCGGGGGAACCCTTTCGGTTCCCGGAACCATGTGTTGTGTGCGTCTCGGGTGCCGTAGCGTCGCGGGATGAAGCGGTTCGCGTCGAGTTTGGCGGTCGTCCTGCTCGTGCTTCTCGTGGGCTGCGCCGAAGACGAGCCGGTTGCCCCCACGGATCCGGAGCCGCAGCGGACCCCGACCGGCTCGTCGCCGCGCCGCGCCGATCCACCACCGTCCTCGTTCCGCCCGGCCGAGCTGACGCTGGAGCTGGAACCGTACGCCGCGGGTTTCGAAGCACCACTTCTCGTGACCCACGCGGGCGACGGAGGGGACTTGGTGTTCGTCGTCGAGCAGGTCGGCCGCATCGAGATCGTGGACGACGGCGAGGTCGCCGGGACGTTCCTGGACGTGACCGACCTGACCGAGCCCGGAGGGGAGCAGGGTCTGCTGGGTCTCGCCTTCCATCCCGACTACGAGCGCAACCGGCGATTCTTCATCAACTACACGGACACAGCGGGAGACACCATCGTTGCTGCCTACCGTGCGTCGCGCGACGGCACGCGTGCGGACGAGGCTTCTGCGCGGACGATCCTGAAGGTCGACCAGCCGTATTCCAACCACAACGGCGGCCACCTTGCCTTCGGACCCGACGGCTACCTGTATATCGGGATGGGCGACGGCGGCAGCGCGGGCGACCCGCAGGGCAACGGGCAGAGCCTGGATACCCACCTCGGAAAGATGCTCCGCATAGACGTCGACGCCGGCGGCGGTTACGGCATCCCGAACGACAATCCGTTCGTGGACGGTGGAGGTTTGCCGGAGATCTGGGCGTACGGGCTCCGCAATCCATGGCGCTTCAGCTTCGACGAGCCCGCCGGCACTCTGTGGATCGGAGACGTGGGGCAGGACGAACTGGAGGAGATCAACCGCGTCTCCGCCGGCGAGCCCCGGCTCAACTACGGCTGGGACCTCATGGAGGGAAGCCGCTGCTACTCGAGCGGCGACTGCGATCCGAGCGGCTTGGTGTTGCCCTTCACCGAGTACGAGCACGACCACGGCTGCTCCATAACCGGGGGATTCGTCTACAGGGGGGCGAAGTTCGACAACATGCGCGGCGGTTACTTCTTCAGCGACTACTGCTCGGGCAACATCTGGGGCGTCGACGCTACGGCACGCGGCCCGGTCGAGCCAAACCTGTTGCTGGCGAGCGAGCGCCCGATCAGCTCGTTCGGTGTCGACGAAGACGGCGAGCTGTACGTGACGGACATCTCCTCCGGCGAGGTGCTACGCGTAGTGGACGCCGGCTAGATGGTGTCCCACCAATATCGGCTAGGACGCCTGCCGCGGCCGCCGAGTCGGCCACGGGCAGTGTGGCAACGACCGCGATCGCGATCGACCCAACGACGCTTCGAAGGGCGCTATGAGCGGGTGGAGGAGTCACTCAAGCGCACGAGTCCACCGAGCACGCCGACGTATGCGGACCCGTCCGGACCGATCGTTACCGGGGCGTAGTTGTTGTTGTAGCCGAGACCGGTGCCCGCCAGCTTCTTGAAGACCGTCTTACCCGTGCGGAAGTCGATGGCCGTGAGGTACCAAGCATCGACCCCCTCGTCGTTCGGGGGTTTCGTGTAGGTGTAGACGAGCCCGTTCGCGATCGAGACCTTGGGCACCACGGACGGAGCGATCTCGTCCGATTCCCACACCGTTCGGCATCCGCCCGGACCGAAGTCGATCCGGGTCAGGCCCGGAGTCGTGGTGGCACCCTCCATCGTCGAGGTGGGACCGCCGTAGCCGTAGTTGTTCTCGGTGATGATCGAATTCCCGACCGCGATCAACGACTGGTCCGTGTTGCTCTCATCGGGCGCGAAGACCGGCTCTTTGCACACGAGGGAACCGGCCGAATCCCCGTTCCTCTCGTAGACGAGCACGTTCATGCGGGGATCTGCATTGTCGGTGATCGCGATGTAGCGATCACCGATCACGGTTGGGGTCGTGCCCGACCCATGGCTCGCCTGGCCGGGCTTGAGGCGGCTGCCGCGGTCGTACTCCGCCCGCCAGGTAACCCGAGGTACACCCTTCCCGTCCGCATCGAAACGGTAGAAGGCGTGATCAGAGACGATGAACACGCCGCCGGAATCGTCCACCGCGAACGAGTTGGCGATGTCCTCTCCCTCCAGCCTGATCGTGAAGATCTCACCGGATTCTCGGAGCACCGTCCCAACCATGCCTCTGGTGGTAGCGAACCAATAGTTGCCGGCCCAATCCGGCAACACCGACACCAGGTTCTCACCGACCGGCACCGTGGTCGAGAGATCGTAGGCGCGCTCGAGCTCGAAGCTCGTGTCGTTGAAGCGGACCACCCAGATCTGGCGGTTGTTCGTCGGGATCACCGCTCGGTCCTGGTGGTCTAGATAGAAGTAGCCCCCGCCCGAGAAGTCGGTGAAGATCCCCGTGCCGGTCCCAGAACCCGAACGAGGCGGCAGCGGATGGGCCGCGAGCGTCTCCAGCGTGACGGCATCCATCATCACCAGCCGAGGGCCCTCCAGCCCGACGCAGATGGTGACGATGCGTCCCTTGCTGTCGAACGTGACCGAGGCGCACTCCGCGACGTGGAACGTCGAGTTCACGCTCATCTTCTCGCCCAGCGGTCCCGTGCGGTCGTAAGCATCGGTCTGATAGGCGTCGTTGTGGATGTTGCTGTCTCCGTTCACGGCCATGAACGGGTGCCGGGGGACGCCGAACGTCGTCAGCGGCTTGGGGCGAGCCGGTTTCCCGATGAAGTCGTCGACCGCGGCCGGGTCCCGAGGGTCCTGGGGGATGGGGACGGCGGGCACGCCTTGAGCCGCCGCGCCGACGGGCCACAGCAGGCCGAATAGGCACGGGACGACCAGGAGCTT
The DNA here is from genome assembly GCA_035249925.1 of Actinomycetota bacterium. Taxonomy (GTDB): domain Bacteria; phylum Actinomycetota; class CADDZG01; order CADDZG01; family WHSQ01; genus MB1-2. Next base: position 13,120 of record DATFFR010000071.1, on the reverse strand, counting down.
GACCAGGCGGTGATCCGGCATATGTGACCTGTTCGCCTCCCGGCTAACGATGTCCTCCGGCTGTTTCCGCAAAATGGCAGGAACGAGGATAAAGCTGTATAAGTCTCCTTCAGCAGACCAAGGGCTCAGAAGGAGGCTGGATGGATCGGGGACGGAAACTGGAGTTGAACCTGGAAACGGTTCGCGAGCTCAGCGAGGACGAGCTGCAAGGCGTGGCCGCCGGCGAAGCGGCGACGCAAAACGCGTGCGGGGTGCTCACCACCACCCAGAGCCCGGCGTGCCCCTCGGGGGCAACGTGGTTCGCTCCTTGCGAGACCTACAACGGCACGACCTGTAGCTAACGCGCACCGGGATCGATCCGTTGGGTCGAGAACGAGCAACACGAACCGCGTCCGAAACCGAGTCAAGGAGCCGAACGACCCTATGAAGCTCGAGTTGAACACCGAGACGATCAGAGACCTCTCCGACGAGGACCTAGAGGGGGTCGCGGCGGGAAGCGAGATCACCGCTGGGCCACTGACGCAGTCTCCCGCGTGCCCCTCGGGGTCAACCTGGTTCGCGTCCTGCGAGACGCTCCATATCTGCCCGTAACCTCAGCCAGAAGCCCGCTTTTCGACACGAGCGGCCCCGGGGGCCGCTCGTGTTCTTCTTTCTCTGCGATGAATGATCGAAGCAACGAGAGCGCCACGCCATCCCGGCCCTCCAGATGGGCTCCCATTCTGCCCCCGCCAGACCGCCCCGCGGCGCTCGCCGCGGCGCGCGAGATGGGAGAGGTGGTGGCCCGAGGGGCGAGCGAGGGCGGGGACCCCAGCTTGTCGCGGGGGCTTGCCGGAGCCGCGCTCGCTCTTCGCTATCTCGCCGTAGGGCTGGACGAACCGTCATTTCTGGCGGCCGCAGGTTCGGCATTCGATCGGGCCGCGGACGCGCTCACCAGTCAGCGACTCGGTGTCGGCGTGATGCAAGGGTTCACCGGAGTGGGCTGGACCGCGGAGCACCTGCATACGGGGGGGCCCGACGAGGACCCCTGTGAAGCCATCGACGAGGCCGTGCTCCTCGTCCTGCGAAGAAGCGCGTGGCCGGGCGACTACGACCTCGTGAGTGGCTTGGTGGGTGTCGGGATCTATGCGTTGGAGCGCATCGCGCGGCCACACGGGCCGGAGATGCTCGAACGGGTGGTTGCCCACCTCGCTGCGCGAGCTCGTCCAAGCCGCGACGGACTCGCGTGGTTCACGGAACCGGCCTTCATGCCTCCCGAAGCACTCGAGCACCTGCCCGACGGCTATTTCAACGTAGGTGTCGCCCACGGTGTGCCCGGCGTCATCGCCCTGCTGGCGAGCGCGCTCCAATCTGGTGTGGCGGGGGCAACCGCGCGACGTCTCCTGGAGGGCGCCGTGGATTGGACGCTGGCTCAGCGCCTGCCCGCCGTATCCAGGTCGATCTGGCCCTACCACGTCGGGCCCGGCGTTGAGCCCGGCCCTGCGCGCGTGGCGTGGTGCTACGGCGATCCCGGCATCGCGATCGCCCTTCTCCGAGCCGGGCTCGCCGCAGGTCGTGACGACTGGGTCGAGGTCGCGCTCGAGGCGGCGCTACGGATGCTCGAGCGCGATCCGGCGGAGGGGCGGGTAGACAGCGCGAGTCTGTGCCATGGGTCCGCAGGCGTAGCGCAGATCTGCCTCCGACTCAATCATCTGATCCCAGACGCTCGCTTCGTCGAGGGCGCACGGAGGTATCTCCGACGAGCTCTCGAGGTGCGCGTCCCCGAGCTCCCGATGGCCGGATACACCGTGTGGGATCCAGAGTCGCGCAGTCACGCCGGCGATGTGCAGGGTCCCGGGTTCCTTGCGGGCGTGGCCGGGATAGCCCTGGCTCTCTTGTCGGCAGCAACGGAGACGGCGCCCGACTGGGATCGCGCCCTGCTCCTATCCGGTCCGGTGTCGTGAGCAAGCGCCGCTCTTTGGGCGCCCACGCGCAAGGCACCTTCGTTCTGCGGTCCCCCTTGCTCTCGTTCGATGAACTCGAAGCACTCTCTGCGGAGCTTGAAGCAAAAGCGACCGCGGCCGACATCGACGCGGCCATGGAGCGCGACTTCCAGCGAACGCGACGGCGATTGCGCAACGCTTTCACCCGCCCCGAGGTCAGGGAGGCACTGTTCCTGGCATCACCCAAACTAGAGGCCCGCCTCGACGCGTGGCTGGAAGAGGCGAACGCAGGTCCCCCCACCAAGTACGAGCAGGCCTTGCTCAGATACTTCTCTCGGATGTCGTCGCGTCCCACTCCGTTCGGCCTCTTCGCCGGCGTGGCCACCGGCCGCCTGGGAACGGCCACCGTGATAGAGATCGACGAGATCTCCAAGCACCGGCGCCGTACCCGCCCCGACATGCATTTCCTCACCGGACTCGCCGAGGCGGTCGAGGGCTCGCCAGAATTCGCGCCTTCACTGCTCCTCCGACCCAACTCGAGCCTCTATCGCGCGGGTGGCCGGCTCCGATTCGCAGCTCACTCGATGCGTAACCAACGACGCTCCTATCGTCTGATCGCGCTCGACGAAACGCCGGCCGTGGCCTCCATCCTCGATCGAGCGCACGGCGGGGCTCGACTCGACGAACTCGCCGCGAGCCTCGTGGACGAGGAGATCACCATCGACGACGCGGTCGCCTTCGTCACGCGTCTTGTAACCGAACAGATCCTTGTCGGCGAGATAGGTCCCCCGCTCACGGGTGAGGATCCCGTTCGGACGATGATCAGCGGCCTCTACTCGATCCCGGGGGCCGAACCGATCGCGGAAGTCATCGAACGATGCCGCCTCGAGCTCGAGAAGTTCGACACGGAGGGTCTCGGCGTCGAACCGACTCGCTATCGGGAACTTGCGACGCAATTGGATCAAGCGCCTGTCGACGTCGAGATCTCACGCCTGTTCCAGACCGATCTCGTGCTATCCGCCCGCACGGCAACGCTGGGAACCGACGTGGTTGAGGGCATCTCGGAGGGGCTGTGGGCCCTAAAAGCTTTGATGTCCAGACCGCGAAGCGATGCACTCGGCAACTGGCGAACCGCCTTCGCCGAAAGGTACGGCGAGCGGGAGGTGCCCCTCACGCTGGCCCTCGACGAAGAGCTCGGGATCGGCTTTGAGATGTCCCGCGCGCCGGCGGCGGAAGCTTCTCCCCTGCTCAAGGGGCTTCCCTTCCCCGCCGACGAACCAGCGGCGCCGGCCATGAGTCCGCGCGGCGGGCTCTTGCTCAGAAAGCTTCATCGAGCGCTCGCCGATGGAGCCCGGAGCATCGTCCTCACCGATGACGACGTCGAGGCTCTCCGAGGCGAACGGCCGGTCTCCCTCCCCGACGCCTTCGGTGCGCTGGCCGTTATAGCGCGGAGGTCGGACGGTACGGCCCGGGTCCTCCTGCAGGGGGCGGCCGGTCCTCCGGGAGCGAAGCTGCTGGCGCGCTTCTGCCACGTGGACGAGGAAGTCGCGCTGCTCGTCGCGGACCATCTGCGAGACGAGCAGGGCCTCCGCCCCGATGCGCTCTTCGCAGAGATCGTTCACCTGCCTGAGGGCCGAACGGGCAACGTGTTGTCCCGCCCCGTCCTTCGCACCCACGAGATCGCCTACCTGGGACGATCGGGCGCTCCGGAGGACTCACAGCTGGCGCTCGACGATCTGTTCGTCTCCGTCTCCGGGGATCACATCAGGCTGCGATCGAAACGACTCGATCGTGAGGTGCTACCGCGGCTCACGAGTGCCCACAACTACACCTTGAGTGGCCTCGGCGTTTATCGCTTCCTATGCGAGCTGCAGGCGCAAGGCGTCGCCGATGGGATCGTCTGGAGTTGGGGCGCCTTCGATCGGGCTCCCTTTCTTCCCCGCATCGAATACCGCCGGGCGACCCTTACTCGGGCCCGCTGGATGTTGGATCGAGAGCAGTTGGCGGGAGTCATCTCGGCTCCGACGGTGACGGCGCGATACGAGAACATGCAAGACCTGCGCGACGATCTCTCTATCCCGCGCTGGGTGGCGTTGCAGGACGAGGACAACGAACTAGTCGTCGATCTCGTCAACGCCTTCTCACTGGAAACCCTGCTGCAACTCGTCAAGGACCGGCCGTTCTTGCGCCTGGTCGAGTTATGGCCCGAGCCGTCCGACCTGGTGGTGTCGGGACCGACCGGCAGACACGCCTGCGAGGTCGTCGTGCCGTTCATCCGTGACGCGGAGCCCCGAGCGTCGGGGCGCGCCCACGGTCGAGCGGCGGGCCGGTCGTTCGTGCCGGGATCGGAATGGCTCTTCGCCAAGATCTTCACCGGATCCGCCACGAGCGACCTGGTGCTGCGCGAGGTCATGGCGCCGCTTGTTGAGAGCTTCGTCGCGTCCGGCACCGTGACACGCTGGTTCTTCGTGCGCTATTCCGACCCTCACTGGCATCTTCGTCTCAGGATGAACGGTGAACCGGCTGCCCTGATGAACGAAGTCCTGCCGGCTCTGACCGCGCTGGTCGAGAGGGAGATCGAGAAAGGCCGCGTCTGGAGATTCCAGCTCGACACCTACGAAAGAGAGGTCGACCGGTACGGCGGCCCCGGTGGGATCGAAGCGGCCGAGGATGTCTTCCATGCCGATAGCGACGCCGCGATCGAAGTGCTTCGGGCCGCCCCGGGCGACGAGGGCATGGAGGCGCGGTGGAGACTCGCCCTGGTCGGCGTCGACCGGCTGTTCGAGGACTTCGGCCTCGATCTCGGCTCCAAACGCCGACTCGCACGCCGGCAGAGGGAGGCATACGCACTCGAGTTCGGAGCGGGGACCGAGCTGAAGAAGCGCATAGGAGCGCGGTTCCGCGAGGAGAAGGCTGCCCTGGCGAAGGAGATGGCGGGAGGCTTTGGGGATCGAATGCCGTCCGAAAGCAGGGCGATCCTCGACAGACGCTCCCGATCCTTCGAGGGTTCGATCGGAGCGATCAAGGACCTGCAAGCACATGGCGGACTCACCGTACGGCTGGACGAGCTGGCCGCCACCTTCGCGCACATGTGGGTCAATCGAGTGCTTCGTTCGGCCCATCGAGCCCAGGAGTACGTGATCTACGACTTCTTGGATCGGCTCTACGCGGGGCTAGAAGCCGTACAAAGGCAGGGCCGCAGGCCCTAGATGCGGATGGCGTGCCCCCAACGGGATTCGAACCCGTGTCTCCACCCGGAAGGGGTGACGACCTTGGCCGCTAGTCGATGGGGGTCGGTCGAGTCTGACGCAGATGGCGTCGGGATGGAACGTCCAGTCGGCCGAATCGGGCGTGACGCAGACCGGGAACGACTTGACGTTCTCGGAGGGAACGAGCCGACAGAGCGAGCGGAGCCTTAGGCAGGACCTAGATAGAGCTGCCGCGGATGTAGCCGTAGACCGTTAGGGGCTCGCCGCGGTAGGTCTCGTTTGGGTCGGTGGAGTAGTAGTGGCCGTAGCGGCCACCCTGGTACCAGTAGAGGGTGCGGTACTGGCCCGACTTGGGCGGTTCCTGGGCCGCGAAGCCGGCGCAGCCGCGTTCGTTCGAGTAGCAGATGGGGATCAAGCCGTCGCCCGCCGTCGTGGTCGCCCACACGTATCCCTCGGCGTGCCGATGGTCGTAGCGAAGAAGGGCGTCCTCCGATTCCTCCCGGCTGACCGTGAAGAAGTAGTCGCCGTCGTCGCTCCAGTGGTGGTACAGCACTATCGTGGCCCGGGTCTCGCTGCCGACCGGCGCCGCTTCCTTTTTCGGCCGGTCCTGGGTGCCGCCCGTGTCGCCACCCCCGCCCGATGGTGCGGCCGGCTCAGAGCCACCGCCGCCGGAACCACTCGAGGGACCCGAGTATCCGTCGTATGCGCCGGCACCCGACGACCCACCGAACGCGGAGCTCCCGCCGTCGCGTGCGCCGCGTTTGTTGAACGCGTCGTTCTTCGCTCGAGGCTTGTCAGGGGTTGTGGGCGCGTCGTCGCCGTTCTCGTCAACCGGCACGTCTGCGACGTCGGCCACGCCGGACGGAGCCGTCGCGGCTCTGGGGGCCTCATCGCGGCGGGCGTTCGCGACGATGGCGCCACCCGTTGTTGCCGTCAGCAAGAGCACCACGGCGGCGGCGACGATGGGACTGCGCCATCGCAGGCGTCGTGCCGGCGACTCGATCGTCGGCGGCGTCAGCTCGCGTCGTTCCCGCAGCCTCGTCTTCGAGGCATCGTCGTTGCGAACGAGCGCGTCGGTGGCGTAGACGACGGCGTCGGCGGGCTCGACCACGAGCTCGGTTGGTGCCAACCCGGCTGAGTGCTGCGCCTCGCGCAGAGCGAGAGCCATCTCGTGCGCGCTTGCGAACCGTTCCTCCGGTCGTTTGGCCATGGCTCGCTCGATGACGTCGCACACTGCCTCCGGTATCTCGTCGCCGCGCAGGTCCGGCACGGGTTGCGTCAACGTCCGGGCGATCAAAGCCTGCAAACCGGAGTCTTCCGCCGATGCGAAGGCCGGTCGTCCGGCGATCAATGCGAACAGCGTCGACCCGAGCGAGTAAACATCGACGGACCGCGTCGCGCGCTCGCCCTCGAGTACTTCGGGAGCCGCGTGGGCCAGGCTGGCCGTGACGGCACCCGTATGCGTTTGATAGCCGCCCGGGATGCTGGCGACTCCGAAGTCGGCCAGCTTCGGCTCTCCGTAGGCAGATAGCAGCAGGTTCTCGGGCTTGACGTCGCGGTGAAGGATCCCGGTCCGGTGGGCGGTCTCCATGGCCGACGCGATCTTGATCGTCGCGTCGATCGCCTCGGGCCACGCGATCGTTCCGGAGGCTTCGAGCTTCTGTGCGAACGATCCTCCCGCCATGTGCTCCATGACGATGTAAGGGCGACCCCATCGCGTGACGCCGCAGTCGAAGATCGTCACGATGTGTGGATGTCCGGACAGGGTTCCGATCGCCCTGCATTCACGTTCGAAGCGCCGCGCTATCTCGTCCCTGACCCCGGTGGCGGCCAACAGCTTGATCGCGACGTGGCGGTCGAAGGCGGTCTGTCGGGCCCGGTAGACGCGGCCGAAGCCGCCCTCTCCCAGCGGCGCGATGACTTCGTAGCCTTCCAGGCCGAGGTCGTCGTCTGCGGGAAGAAGGTCCTTCAAGCGGTCGTAGGGGTTGCCCTCGGTCATGCCTTGGAGGGTTCTCCGGCTAATTGGTAAGTTCCTCCAAGTACCCGGAGCGGAAGGGGGATGGGATGTCCACGATCGGTGGCGAGATAGGGCAACTCCAGTCTTTGAAGGCGAATTTCGACCGTCAGAGCCAGTCGGTGAACGAGCTCACGGCCGCCATCCGAGGCGAGTTGGGCAACACGTGGTGGAAAGGCCCGGCGGCCGATCGCTTCCGCGACGCCTGGTCCGGCGAGTTCGAGCCCGCCCTGCGGAAGCTCGAGGCGGCGCTCCAGGAAGCGGGCACCGAAGTGGCCCGGCGCAGGGAGGCGCTGATACAGGCAGGTTCCTGAGGATCGGGGCCCGGAGCGCTAGGGGAGAGCCACCTGGATCGCCTCGATGCTTCCGCGCCGGATGAGATAGCCGCGTCCCGGGGGCAACGTCGAACCGCGCCGGCGAGGAAGCCTGACCCCCAAGAGGTCGCCGTCGACGTCTGGGTCCGGGTCCAACAAGACGCCGTGCTTGTCCTTGCGGACCTCGGTGATCCATCCGGAGAACGCGCGGTGTAACGCACGTACCTCACCTGCGACCAGGAAGCGCGTCTTCGAATCGCGACCACGACGCACGAGCTGTTCCAGAGCAGCCACGCTCGATCCCTCGAGGAGCTCGTCCGCGTCGTCGATAAGCACGAAGCGGATGCGCTCGGGAGCGTCGTCGAACGCATCGGAGAGCGCTCCGATCTCTTTGCCACACGTCTCCACACCGACGGCGGCACCGGTCCACAGCGACATCTCTCCGAGTGGTGACCTCCGCGGCGCAAGCAGATGGAACTCTGCATCGGGCGTCGAGGTGCGCAAGGAGGTCGCCAGTGCGGCGAGTGCGGTTGATCGCCCGCTTCGGTAAGGACCTGCCACGAGGAAATGGGCAAAGGTGAGGTCCAGGACTCCGGGGGCGAGGTCCTCCGCTTCGACCAGACCCAGTACCGCGTGCAGCGGCGTTGCGGGGGCGTCTATGGCGTCCAGTGACACCTCGGCCGGCAACAGCTTGACCTCGGCCGGGCCGTGCCCCGCTTTCGGCAGGGATCTCGCCAGCGCCTCGAGCTGCGCGCTCTCTTCGGTCGCCGAGTCGGTTCCGGACACCGTTGCAATCTGTGTCTCTACGCCGTCGATGAACCCTCGTCCGGGGGCGAGACGCGTTCCGCGCAGCCGGCGCGAGTCGAGACCCAGGGTCGCGTACTCGTCCGGATCCGCCATGCGGAGGATCAACTTTCGGTCGATGGTTGCGATCAATGACTGCGGCACACCAGCGCGGCGCTCGGCCGCGACCACGAAGTGGATACCGAGTGAGCGGCCCTCGGCGATCAGTGTCGGCAGGCCGTCGACGAGGGCCCCCATATCCACTCGTTCGAACGCGGATGCGAAGGACGCATATCCGTCGAGCAGCACGATGATCGTCGGAACCGCCGCGGCGCCGCTCTTTGCCGACTGCTTGCGCCTGTTCAGCTCTGCACGCAGCCGATGGAACAGCCGCTCAACGCGGGCCGGCTCGTTGCCGGACACGACGTCGCCGACGTGAGGCAGCAGGCTGAGGCGGCGAAGGCCGGCGCCCCCGTAGTCGACCCCGTAGATGTGAACCTGGTCGGGCGACGACGAGCGCGCGAGCGAGGCCGCGATCGTGCGGAGCACCGTCGTCTTGCCCGAACCTCCGGCCCCGAAGACGATCAGCCCCCCGTGGACCGCCGGGTCGAAAGTGGCGAGCTCTTGACGCTGGGACCCCGGCAGGTCGCTGAGGCCCAGCACGGCGATCGGCGCGGAGGCTCGGCCGGCGGGCTCCAGCTCTAGGAGCGCGAGGGAGTCGGCAAGAGGCGGCAGCCACGGACGGCGGGGAGCCGGGCGGTCCTCCGCCTCGGCCGCCGCCCGTATCGCCGGGACCAGCCGCTCTAGCTGGGTCGGCCCGGACCCGGAGGCACCGCCTCGACCCGGCTCGAAATTGTTCCGATCCCAGGCCTCCGCCGCTAGGGCCCCCGACGACCCGATAGCTCCCCCGAACGCGGATTGCACCTCTTGCACCTCACCGTGACCCGTGCGGGCATAGGCACGCCCCGGCGTCGAGCGCGGGATATGGGCCGCATCCTTGATGCCGACCACGTTGTCGCTGTCGGTCTCGTCGGCCATCCTCAGGGCGATCCGCAGGTTCGTGTTGGCTCGGATCGCGTCGCTGATCACTCCGGCCGGACGCTGGGTTGCAAGGACGACGTGGATGCCGAGGCTGCGGCCGCGCTGTGCGACGTCGACCACGCCGTCTACGAATGCCGGAAGCTCTTTGATCAAGGTTGCGAACTCGTCGACGACGAGGACGAGGCGAGGGAGGAGGGGTTCGGAGCCCTCTTCGTCTAGTTCACGTATGTCCCGGACGCCGGCATCTCGCAGCACCGTTTCTCTCCGTCGCACTTCAGCGTCGAGTGACACCAGAGCGCGCTCGGAGAGATGCGCATCCAGGTCGGTGACCGATCCCACGCTGTGCGGAAGCAGGGCACAGTCCTTGAATGCAGCGCCGCCTTTGTAGTCGATCAGGAGAAAGTTCAGATGCGTGGGGGGATATGTCGCGGCAAGAGCCGCCACCGCGGTCTGCAATAGCTCGCTCTTGCCGGAACCGGTAGTACCTCCCACGAGAGCGTGCGGTCCGTCGTCTATGAGATCGAGAATGTAGGCACCCTTCGCGCTGCGTCCGACGGGAGCGCGCAGTCCCGAGTCGGCCGCACGCCAACGGCGCGCAACCCACTCGACATCGGGTGCTTCGGCGCCGAGGACGTCGAACAATGTGACGCGGGCCGACAGCTCACGCGCGCCGGATCTAGGAGCGGCATCGCGGATCGGAGCCAGCGCAAGTGCAACGCGCCGCGCTGCTTCGGCATCGATCCCTTCGAACGCGCCGGTCACCGTCTCGCCGGTGCTCGCGACCGTCATCGTCATCCCGTCGTTCTGGTCGAGCTCGATCAAGGCGGCGCACTCACCGGGCAGGTCCTCACGGCGGCTGTTGTGCCATAGGACGTGCATGCCCTGAGACGGGCCCTCCCGAAGCAGCCTTGCCGTCAGGGCGCGGGGGAGTCCGGCGCGTTCGTCGACGACCACCACGATGGCGGGTATGGCGGACGAGGCCTCGCGGCGCGCCTCCAGAAGATGGACGATCGCGTGCAGCTGCTCGAGCGCGGGACGCAGCCGGCCCTCCGAGGGTTCGTTCGGCACGTGCGGCAGCCAGGTGGCCCAGCTCCATTCCTCGGCCTCCGCATCGGGTACCAGGAGCACGAGCCTTAGTTCCTCGGGACTGTGCAGCGTCGAGGCTTGGACGATCCACCACCTGACCAGATCGGACACGCGCGGGACGTCTCCCGTCAGGCCCACCACCTTGAGGTCGCCGAGGTGAGCAGTGAGCGGCACCGAGGGCAACACGCGCAGGGGGCCGAGCCGGCCCAGCGCTTCCTCGCGCAGCGCGTCCGAACCACCGGGCTCGAGCGACACATCGGCGTCCCAGCGGCGGTCACCCCACCCACACCGCAGGAGTAGGAAGTCCGCGTCACCCGGACGGCGCAGCCACAAGCTCGGGGACAAGGACCTCGCCCAGGACTCGAGCTCGGCTGCACCCGGTGCACGTTGTCTATCCAGTGCGACGGCGGCGTCGCGGGCGCGTCCCAGTGATTCCAAGGACTTGTCCAACTCGTCGCGCCACCGCTGCTCGTCGGTCCGCGCGGACCCGCGGCCGCGCCGTCGTTCGTCGACGAACGAGAAGATCACCATGAGCGGAGAAAGGGCCATGATCAACAAGAGACTGGGGTTGTCCGGGAAGAGACGCCACAGAACCAGAGCGGCGATCAACGGCAAGGCCGCAGAAGCGATGGGTAGCCGTGCCTTGCGCGCTTCTCCGGGCGGAGCCGGAACCACGATCGGTTCGAGGGCTGAGCGTGGCGTCACGCGCGGGGGCCTGTTGAAGCGGACGAAACCATCGGTGTCCGGCACCCACGCGCCTCGGCCGGGCCGGTTGCGCTCGATCGTAAAGAGCGAGGCCCCGGCCTCGATCACCTCTCCGGGCGCCAGCGCCCGAGCACCCGTCAACCGGACGCCGGCGATGAAGGTCCCGTTCGTCGACCCGGCATCGTTGACGCGCACCTCGTCGCGCTCGACCTCCAGCAGCAGGTGCGTCCGCGAGAGAGCTGCATCGTCCACCACGACGTCGCAACCCGTGCCGCGGCCGACGCTATGGCGACCGACGCCGAGCGCCCAACGACCGCCGATGGCAACCCCGCCTGCTCCCACGAGCTGACAGGCCTCCTCCGTCGTCTCGGCGGACTCCTCGTCGCGCTCGTTCGGGGGCTCGGTTAGTAGGAGGTCGCCATGGGAGAGGGGCTGGGCCAGCAGGGGTCGCTCCCGGTCGAGCCAACGCTCGGTCCGGGCGACGTAGAGGCTCCCACCGCCGGGAAGTCCGACCGCGGCGAGGATGGCATCCACCAGTACCCCGGCGGGTTCGCCGGGATCGCAATCCGCGTTCACCTCGCGTTCGGCGTCCGGCAGCCGCACGATCAGGCCTCCCGAGAAGCGATCCGCCCCGCCGTCCACTGACCCTCCCCCCGCTGTGCAGTGGGTGGACTTTGACATAAGAATGGTGGCCTGTCGGCGGGAGAGGGGGAGGGCGTGCAAGAGCGGCGGATGGCCACCGGGTTCGTCGTCATCCTGGGCGTGGGCAGCCTCGTGGCCACCTGGTCGGTGCCCGCGAACGCCGGAGCGGACCGCTGCGCGGGGGTCGCCGCCAGCAGCCCCGAGATGACGGGAACCGATGGGAACGACACGATCGAAGGGACGGCGGGGGACGACGTCATCGTCGGTCGCGGGGGGAACGACACCATCATGGGGCTGGCAGGCAACGACATCATCTGTGGAGGGGAGGGCCTCGACTTCATCGGGGCGGGTCCCGGCGACGACGAACTCTACGGGGGGCCGGGCAACGACGATCTCCGCGGGAAGACCGGCAGCGACGACATCTTCGGCGGCGTCGGAGACGACCGTTTGATCGGCGGCGAGGACGAGCCTGAGGGTTCCTCGCAGGAGGGCGCGGACGAGGACTCCATCAACTATCGCTCCTCCGACGCGGGCATGCGGATCGATCTCTCCTCCGGTTCCGCGGTCCCTCGCGGCGACGATCCGGCGGCCGGTGACGGACGGGACTTCCTCACCGGGATCGAGGACGCCGTAGGGAGCCCTCTCGGCGACGTCATCATCGGCGACGACACCGACAACATCCTGGGCGGCCTCGAAGGCGACGACACGCTGACCGGCGGCCGGGGGGACGACGGATTGTTCGCGGGGGCCGGGACCGACACTCTTCGGTACGACGGGTTCGCCCGGGCGGTCACCGTGGACCTGGCGGAGGGGGTTGCGACCACCGCCGACGGCACGGACACGACGTCCGAGGCCGAGAACGTCGTGGGCGGCAGGGGGCCGGATCGGCTCCTCGGCGACGGCGCTGAAAACGTCCTGCGCGGCCTCGGAGGCGCTGATCGGATCAACGGCAGAGGCGGCAACGACAGGATGTCCGGAGGGAACCGAGCCGACGTGATCCGCGGTCTGGCCGGTGCCGACGTGCTGCGCGGCGAGGCGGGCGGCGACGAGCTCGCGGGCGGTGACGGACGCGACACCTTGAGCGGTGGGCCCGGCGACGACCGGCTCGACGGAGGAGCGGCCCGCGACACCTGCCGGCCCGGTGACGGCGCCGACACGCTGAGGAACTGCCCTTAGGGGGCGAGTGCAACCTTTCGACGCGGCAAGGAGTCGGTTGGGTGTGAGACGCCGCGACCGTGATGACGCATTCCACGCCTTCTTCCAGGGGGAGTCAGATGGGCTCAGACGCTTCGGCGCTTTCCTCGTGGGGGACGCGGAGCAGGGGGCCGAGTTGGCCCAGGAGGCCCTGGTGCGCGTCTACCGGAACTGGAGCCGGATCGAGGAGAACGACCCCGGACCCTACGCGCG
>DATFFR010000070.1:0-9510 GCA_035249925.1 Actinomycetota bacterium | reverse complement strand
GCAGCGAGGACGGCCGCGACTACTACCGCACGGTTATGCGGCGGGCCAACGTCGGGATCCTGCCGGGTAAGCAGACGACGGCGTGGACCTTCGATGGGCGTTTCCCCGGGCCGACCATCAAGGTGAAACGCGGGCGCGAGGTGGTGGTCCGCCGGGTGAACCGTCTGGACGTGCCTACGACGACGCATCTGCACGGGGGGCGTGTCCGCCCCGTCAGCGACGGGCAACCGTTGAACCTGGTGCATCCCGGAGAGCACTTCGACTACGTGTATCCGAACGACCAGGACGCAGCGACGCTCTGGTACCACGACCACACGCATCACCACACGTCGCGCAACAACTACATGGGTCTCTCCGGCCTCTACATCATCGAGGACGACGCCGAGGACGAGCTGAATCTTCCGGCGGGCAAGTACGACATCCCGCTGATAGTGCAGGACCGCTCCTTCAGGTCGAACGGGCAGTTCCGCTTTCGCAGCCATCACGACGAGGTCCTGGGGGATACCTATCTGGTCAACGGAAGGCCGGTGCCCTTCTTGAAGGTTGCGAATCGTAAGTACCGTTTCCGCATCCTCAACGCGTCGCTCAGCCGCGGCTACAACCTCGCCTTGGACACGGGCCACCCACTCGTGCAGATAGCGAGTGACCAAGGGCTGCTGACGACTCCGCGACCCGCGGCCTCCATCCCGCTATGGCCTGCCGAGCGCGCAGAAGTGGTCCTCGACTTCTCGTTGTTCCCCGTCGGCACGCGCGTCGTGCTGCAGGACCGAATCGACGCGGACGATCCCACAGCGGTCAGGCCCATCATGTGCTTCGATGTCGAGCGCGAGGAGACCGATACGAGCTCGCTGCCTCTCGTTCTCAAGCCGATCGACCGTCTGGTGGCCGGTTCGGTCGAGCGGCATTTCGAGCTCAGCTTCGACGAATACGCGCGAAGGTGGGAGATCAACGGCAAGCCCTTCGATCCCAACCGCATCGACGCGCGGCCTCGGCTGGGAGACACCGAGACCTGGACGTTCCAGAACTCGTCCTCGGTAACGCATCCCATGCATCTCCATCTCGTGCGCTTCCAGGTGCAGGAGCGGAACAACCTGCAGCTGACTTCGGGCGACCTCGGGTGGAAGGACACCGTGCGGGTAGACCCCTCGTCGATCGTGAAGATCGTGGTCAGGTTCGAGGGCTACTCGGGGCGGTACATGTTCCATTGCCACAACCTGGCCCACGAGGACCAGTCGATGATGGGCCAGATGAAGATCGTTCGTTAGACGGGCACCGTTTTCCTGGATCCCGTCGTGCCGCGGGCAGCCGACGCCGTCTGCTAGCCGATGGTCTCCCGCAGCTCGCCGATCGATTTCTCGATGCCCTCGGCGAGAACGCCCAGGTCGGGCGCGGAATCGTAGTCGCCGAGCAATCCGAAGCCGATCTGGCCGTTGTACGAGAGCAGCGCGATGCCGATCGTCGTGTTGTCGCTGAGCGGTACGACCGGGTACACCTCGAGCATCTCGCGCCCCATCGAGTACAGGGGGATCTGGGGGCCGGGGACGTTCGTGACGACGAGGTTGTAGGCGCGCTGGCGCGCGACCAGGCGCGACGCCTGCGCCAGGATCGTCGGCGGCGCGTACTCGCCGAGCGTGGTCAGAAGCTGCGCCCCGACCGCCTGGCCCCCCTCCTTGAGGTCCTTCATGCGTTCGCTGACCTTGTGCAGGCGCCGGATCGGGTCGGGCTCCGAGACCGGAAGGGGCGCCCATATCGATGCCACCCGGTTGCCGAGCGCGCCCTTCTCATGCTCTGCGCGTACCGAGACGGGCACCATCGCGCGCAGCTCGAGATCGTCGGTCCTTTCGCCGCGCGCTTTCAGCAACCGGCGGAGCCCGCCAGAAACCACCGACAGGACGACGTCGTTGACGGTTCCTCCGTGCACGTTCTTCACCTGCTTGACGTCGTCGAGGCTGACCAACACGGTCTCGAAACGCCGGTGCGGACCGATCGGCTGGTTCAGGCTCGACTGCGGCGCGAAATCGAGCGTGCCGCCCACGAACGCACCGAGCGCGCGAGCTCCTTCGACCAACCGGTTGGGGAGCGTGCCGGGGTCGAGCAGCGTCGACTGCAGCGTGCGCATGCCCTCGGCCGGCGACGTGATGCGCTCCCTCAATGCGTCGACCAGCAGCGCGTCCGGCGTCGGCTCGGGGTCGGGCACCCAGCGCTTCTTCTCGACCTCGCGCTGTTCGGGTTGGAGGTCGAGCAGCACCGACATGATGTCGGCACCCGACACGCCGTCGACCAGACAGTGGTGGGTCTTGCTGATCAACGCGGTCCGGCCGCCGCCGAGGCCCTCGGCGTACCACATCTCCCAGAGAGGCTTGGTGCGATCGAGCTGCTGCGACATGATCCGCGAGACCAGTGCCTTGAACTTCTCTTCGTTGCCGGGAGCCGGGAGCGCGGTGTGGCGAACGTGGTACTCGAGATTGAAATGCGTGTCGTCGACCCACACGGGGCGCCCAACGCCGAAGGGCACGGTCGCGAGCTTCTGTCGGAAGCGGGGGACCTCGGACAGGCGGCGTTCGATCGTGTCGAGCACGTCGGCGTAATCGGCCGGGGGGCCCTCGAAGATGGCCGCCCCGCCCACGTGCATGTGGGTGTTCGGTCCCTCGAGGTGGAGGAACAGCTCGTCGAGCACGCCGAGACGCTTGTATCTGGACATGAGGGGGATGCTAGCGCGGTGGGTAGGGTCGAACCATGCCCAGGAGTCAACAGGGCCTCATCCGGCTGCTTCGCCGTCAAGGGGTGGACGAGCGGGTGGTCCAAGCCTTCGCCGAGGTCGCCCGCGTGGATTTCGTCCCCCAAGACGCGGGCCCGATCGCGTACGCGGACAGACCGGTGAGCATCCCCGAGGGCCAGACCACCAGTCAGCCGTCGCTGATAGCGCGGATGGTCGAAGCCGCCGCGCCGACCCCATCGGGCCGCGTCCTCGAGGTCGGCACGGGCTTCGGGTTCCAGACGGCCCTTCTGGCCCGCCTCGCCGGCGAGGTCTTCTCGATCGAGCGTTTCGAGGTCCTGGCCGAGGCGGCGAGGCGGAATCTCGATCGCGCAGGCATCGAAAACGCCCGCGTGATCGTCGGTGATGGTTGGAAGGGGATCCCTCAGCATCAGCCGTTCGACGCGATCGTCGTCTCGGCCGCCGCGGAGGAGGTCCCGCGTGCGCTGGAGGAGCAACTGGCCGAAGGAGGACGGATGGTGATCCCCGTCAAGGGGCCGCTGAGCGACGATGTTCTGGTCTTCGTCAAGCAAGGGGGCCGCGTCACCAAGCATTCCCTTCTGACACCGGCGCGGTTCGTGCCGCTGGTGCGGGAAGGCAAGCCGTGAGGCGCGCCCTTGCGCTCCTACTCGTTCTTACCCTGGCAGGATGTGCCGGCTCGAACGACGACGGACCGGACGACGCCCTGTCCGGCGTGGAGGGGACGGCTTCACCTACCGCGAGCGACCTGCCCACGCCGAGCACGTCCCCGACCGAACCGGTGCCTCCGAAGAAGCGCCTTCGTTTCGCGGCGATCGGTGACTTCGGGGCCGGCAACGCCACTCAGCAGGCGATCGCGGACCGGATGTGCCGGTGGCGCGAGCGACGTTCATTCGACCTGGTCGTTACCGTCGGCGACAACGTTTACGACGTCGGGCACCCGGATCGGTTCGACGAGGCCTTCTTCCGTCCTTACGACTGTCTGCTCGACGCGGGGGTGCGCTTCCACGCCACTCTGGGGAACCACGACATCATCACCGACAACGGCCGGCCCGAGCTCGAGGAGCCCGCCTTCGGTTTCGTGAACGAGCGTCGCAACTACGTCTTCCGGCAAGACGGGGTCCGGTTCGTCATGGCGGACTCGAACAACATGAGGTTCGACTGGCTCCGCTCCGCGCTTCGCACGCAGCCCGGCGATCGCTGGACCGTCGTGGCCTTCCATCACCCCGTGTACGCGACGGGCTCGTACGGCCCGACCCCCGGTTTCACTCCGCGCCTGCCGCGGATGTTCAGGCGCAAAGGGGTCGACCTCGTGCTCAACGGCCACGAGCATCAGTACTCGGTCACCGAGGAGCTGCGCGGGATCAGATACGCCGTGACGGGCGGCGGCGGCGCGTCGATCCGGCCTTGTGGCGAGCCTGCATGGTTCACCAACGTGTGTCTCGAACGTTTCCATTTCCTAGAGGTGCTCGCTACCCAGGAGCAGATCGAGGTCAGGGCGATCGGCCCGCGCGGCCGCCCCTTCCACCGCTTCACCACCGACGGCCGAGATTAGGACCAGCTGAGTAGGGATACGCCTCGTGGGTACATATGAGGGGACCTGAAGGAGGTGTAGCTATGAGCACTGAGAACAAGGTCGCCAACAAGACCCAGGAAGTTACCGGCAAGGTCAAGGAAGGCGTCGGTGACGCGACGGACAACCGTTCGCTCGAGAACCAGGGTCGCGCCGACCAGGCGAAAGGAAACATCAAGCAGGCCGGCGAGAAGGTGAAGGACGCCTTCAAGAGCTAGTTCGTCGGCAGCGCAAAGTCAGTTTCCGCGACGGGGCCGCGATGCGGCCCCGTCGGCGCGCCGAGCGCCTAGATGACGGGATCTATCTCGGCGCGGCTCGTGAGCATGGACTCGATCTCGCTCGGTGCGACCGGCCTGGAGAAGAAGTAACCCTGGGCCAGATCGCACCCAAGTGCGCGCAGGGCTACCACTTGCTCGTGAGTCTCGATCCCCTCGGCGACCGTCGTCATGTTCAGGCTCTTGCCGATCCGCATGATCGCGTCCAGGAGAGCGGCGTGTTCGGCCGAGGAGTCGGCTCCCTCGACGAAGGACCTGTCGATCTTCAGGATGTCGACGGGGAAGAGGCGGAGATAGCTCAGTGAGGAGTAGCCGGTTCCGAAGTCGTCCAGGGCCAAGCGGACGCCCAGCTCCTTCAATTCATTCAACCTCGCGGTGGCAGCCGCCAGATCCTGGAGCAAGACGCTCTCCGTGATCTCGAACACCAACAGGGATGGCTCGACGTCGTGACGCTCGATGAGGTCGGCTACCTCAGAAATGAAGCCCGGTTGGTGGAGCTGGACCGCGGAAAGGTTGAAGCTCAGCCGCAGCGGGTGGGGACCGAAGCTCCTGTTCCATACCTCGGCCTGGCGGAAAGCTTTCTCCATCACCCATCGGCCCAGCGGAAGGATGAGACCCGTCTCCTCAGCGAGGGGGATGAAGTTGACTGGTCCTATCCGTCCGCGGGTCGGGTGCGTCCAGCGAACCAACGCTTCTACTCCGACCAGGTGACCCTTGCCCATGTCCACGATCGGTTGGAAGTCCAGGTAGAGCTCGTCGTTCTCGATCGCCCGCTGCAGGTCGCTCGTCAGAGCCAGCCGCTCGACGGCGGCCTGGTGCATGCTCGGCTCGAAGACCCGGAACTTGCCCTTGTCCACGCTCTTCGCCATGTGCAGCGCAACGTCCGCGTTGCGCAGGAGCTCGGTGGCGGTTTCGTGGCCTTCGCGCATGGCGATGCCGATGGTGGCCCCGACGAACATCTCTTGCCGGCGGATACGAAAAGCGCCCTGTAACGCACTCAAGAGCCGGTGGGCGACGTTGCTCGCGCCCCCGGCGCTTCGAGTCGTCTGCAAGAGGATCGCGAACTCGTCGCCACCCAACCGCGCCAGGCTGTCCTCCAGCCGCAGGCATTGCCTCAAACGCTCTGCGACCTGGACGATGAGCTCGTCGCCGGCCTCGGGCCCCAAGCTGTCGTTGACGACCTTGAAGTCGTCGAGATTGAGGAGCAGCACCGCCAGCGGATCGCCTTCGGCGTCGGCGGTTGCCAGGCTGGCCTCGAGGTGATCGATGAAGAACGAACGGTTGGCGAGCCGGGTCAGAGGATCCTGTGACGCGAGCACGGTCAGCTCCTGCTCAAGCTCCTTGCGCTCGGTCAGGTCGCCGATGGTCAGCACCAACCCCCGCACGTGCTGGTCCTCCATCAGGTTCCGGCCCTGCACTCCGACGAACATGAAGCCCCCGTCGCGCCGGCGCATTCGCCATTCGCCGTAGACCTCCTGGTCGGCTTCGTTCGCCAGCGTCGAGAGGAACGCGACGGCGGCCGAGATGTCGTCAGGATGCACGAGGTCGGTAAGTTGATCGCCGAGATGCTCATCGGCCCGGTAGCCGAGCAGACGCTCGATCGAAGGCGTCTGGTAGCGGATGCTTCCGTCAAGCTCGATCACGGAGATGACGTCGGAGGCCCGTTGGATGAGGGAGCTGAACCGTTTCTCCATGCTCTGGAGGTCTTCGGAGATCGCGAGCCGCTCCAAGGCCGCCGTGGCCTTGGCCATCAACGCTTCGAGGGCGTACTTCGCTTCCTCGCTCAGGGTCGTGGGGGTGCCGACCACGAGGCACCCCTGTAGTGACTGCTGGACCACGAACGGTATGGCGAAGACGTTCGTGGCCTCGGAGCCCAGGGCCCAGCGGCCGATCCTGCGCCCCGGGAGGCTGCCTTCGACGGAACGTTGCTCCATCAGAGCGGCCGCTATTGGATCGTCGTTCGGATCGAGCTCTAGGTCTGACCCCGAGGCGGCGGGGGTGCGGTGGACGGCGGCTGTTTGCATCCTCGTGGCATCACCCGAGGCGACGACCACCTGCGCGTCGCTTCTCTCCACCAGATTCACGGCCGAGTCCAGGATGCTCCTGTAGATGTCGCTCGTTTCTTGCGCCGCCGTCAGCGTGGCTCCGGCCCGGGCGAGGGCGACCGCACGTGCGCTGGGGGCGGAGGCGTGCTCGCCTTCGCCGCGTTTCGCGCCGGACCAGCGTCCGGAGGCCACCTCGATCGAGGTTTGCTCGTCGGCGTCGACGTCGATGGTCTTCTGGCCTTCGGCGAGACGACGGAACAGGGTGACCCGGTCGCGACCGGCCTCCTTCGACGCGTACATCGCCTCGTCTGCCGCCCGGATGAGCGCCTCAGGGTTGGTCGCGTCGACGGGGAAGGTGGCCGCACCGGCGCTAGCGGTGATCGCACGCGGGCCCTGGACCCTGCCTATCGCCTCGCGCAGCCTCTCTGCGGTCAGTCCGGACTCCTCCGTCGAGCACTCGGGCAAGATGACGGCGAACTCCTCGCCGCCGTAGCGCGCTGCGGTGTCGAACTGGCGAAGGGTTGCCGTGATCGCGTCGGCCACTCCGCGCAGGACGTCGTCTCCGGCTTGGTGGCCGTACGTGTCGTTGAACGATTTGAAGTGGTCGACATCGAACATCACGAGGGTCACCTGGTCGCCATTCCGTGTCGCACGCGCAAGCTCGCGCTCGAGCGTCTTGGAGAAGACGCGTCGGTTGGCCACGCCGGTGAGGGGGTCCGTCTCGGCCAACTTCTGGACTTTCGCCATCAGCCAGCAGTTGCGCAGCGCGAGCGCCCCGTGCGAAGCGAACTGCCCGGTCATGGTGACCGCCTGGCGAGAGATGCGGGCGCGTCCTTGCGGCTTCTCCACGACGAGGACACCGACCGGGAGGCCCTCCGCGACGAGGGGCATCACCATGACGTTTCGGGCTTCCGGCAGCAGGCCCGCCAGCACGGGGTTAGCACCTTCGTCGAGGCCGCGAACCAAGATGGGAGCTCGCTCGGACCAGGCGCGCTCCACGATCTCGTCGGGGGCGCCTTGCGTGATCGGGTTCTTGTCTCCGGTGGAAGACAACAGATGCATCTTTTCGTCCTGCCACCCGAGAACCACTCCTCGGCTGAATCCAAAGCGCTGAGTCACGCGTTCGAGCATGAGGCTCGCGATGGAGCTCGCGTCGGTGAGGTTCTCTAGTTCGGCCGCCATCGTGGCGAGGCCTTCGTAGTCGAGTTTGCGGCGACGGAGCTCCTTCTCGTTGATGGACGAAACGGCTGCCGCACCCAACGCGATCGCCCAGAAGGCCACGATATTGAAGACCGACGTCCGCTCGAGCATGTCGGGTGTCCCTGTGTCGGGAAGAAGAGGGGTCGGCACCGGGTCGAGTAGACCCAGGTTCTCGAGGTACACGACACCGAAGATCAGCATCGAATGCCACAGCGCGATCTTCAAGCCCGACCTGTACGACGCGAGGATCGTGACAGTAATGAGGTGGATGAATACGAGGAACCTCATCGGGCTGTTGCCTCCGCCGCTGATGTGCGCGACCCAGGCGAGATAGATCCCATCCACCATGAGGTTGATCGCCAGCAGGGGCAGCCCGCGCGAGCCGATCAGACGGCGCAGGCCTTCAATCCCCGCGGAGACCAGCGCGAACAGCATGGTCGCGACCAGCACCTGCCGAACCGGCACTCCGATGAGGTCAGAGGCAAGGAGGCCGACGGCCACGACCACTACGGCAAAACCTCCCCGTAGAGCTTGCAGGTAACCCGCTCGCTCCGCCAGGGAGGTCATCTCGCTCGGCTTGATCGCTCCGTCGTGCGGCGCCGGGGATGTCATTCGTAGATCAGTTCCTCTTCCGCCTTGATGAGGGCCAGAGCCAGCTTGGGGTCGCGGCGGTCGATCAACCATTGGAACAGCAGGAAGGCGACCACCAAGCCTGCGAGGGCCAGCGGGAAGGCGTAGGTCTTACCGGTGCGGAAGGCTTCCGCGGTCACCATCCCCAGCGTCAACTCGGCTCCCTTGCGCAAGCCGTCGACCGCCGCGGCTGCTGCCTTCTTTGCACCGCCGGCCAGGGTTGCGGTGACGTCGGCGGCGTTCTGAAGCTCTACGGACAACAGACCCTGAAGCTTGGAGATGAGGTCCGACCCTGCCGTCCCGTCATCGCCGGAACGCCCGCTGGTGTTGGGGGCTGCCGCGGAGAGCGTGAGTCCTTCCACGTGGTTCTGGATGCCCGCGGCCGGGAGCTCGGGCAGGAGCAGATCCAGCGCCGGAGCGGTTGTTTCGCCCGTGCCCGTCGCGAGCGCAGGGTTCGGACCGGAGCCGTGGGCACCGCCCGCCTGCGAGTGAGACGGAGACGGACCATCGTGGGCCGGTCCCGACGGACGGTTCGCGAGTTCGGGCTCGAGGGACCCAGACCCGGTCTCCACCGGATCCGAACCGGTCTCCACCGGATCCGAACCGGTCTCCACGGGATCCGAGCCGGTCTCCACGGGCGGAACGATCACGGGGACGAAGGCGGGAGGCGGTCCGGGTCCAGCTGTCTGTGTGTCGCCGATGGCCGCGTCCAGGTTCGGGATGACGACGTCGGTGGTGGTCCCGCCCTCGTTCTGATTGCCGTCGGGAGTGACCGAGGATCCGGCATCGACCGGCGGCACGTCGTCGCCGCTGTTGCCGTTCCCGTTGCCGTTGTTGCCGTTCCCGTTGCCGTTGTTGCCGCTCCCGTTGCCGGGATCGGTCGGCGGATTCCCATTGCCGTTGCCGGGATCGCTGGGCGGCCCGGGATCGGTCGGCGGATTCCCATTGCCGTTGCCGGGATCGGTCGGGGGGTTGCCGTTACCGGGATCGCTGGGAGGCCCGGGATCGGTCGGCGGATTCCCATTGCCGTTGCCGGGATCGGTCGGGGGGTTG
>DATFFR010000069.1:0-3226 GCA_035249925.1 Actinomycetota bacterium | reverse complement strand
CCGAGAGATCAGCGACCTCGCCGCAGAGCTGCTCGAGGGTCGAGTCCGTCGAGTCGCGCCGGGCCCGCCGCCCGGTACGGAGATGCAAGATCTGGCCTGGAGAAACGTGCGGTGCCTGATGCGCATCAAGGCGCTGGTTGCCCGCCTCGGGGATGAACCGCTCCGTGAGGCAGTTGATGCGTTCTCCGGCACACTGGGGGACTTCTTCGTCAGCACCTCAGTAGAAGAGGGCGACGCCGAGCGGCTCAGAGAGGCATACAACTCGGTGACCGCTCGAGTGGTGACCTTGCTCAACGAGAGCGGATAACGTAGCCCCTCCCGCTCCGCCAGGACCTGCATATCCGCAGGTCAGCACACCGTTCGGCGCGGAATAAGCGTCAAGGAAGCGCTCTCCCCCTGAGCTAAGCGCCCTGGTCCCCCCGATGCTACACGGGAGCTTCGAGGCGGGGACCGGAATCGAACCGGTGTACGAGGCTTTGCAGGCCTCTGCCTAACCACTCGGCCACCCCGCCGCAGCTGGGCGGCCAGTCTACGCGACGAGGTAGACACGTCCGCCGGGTCACCGACGAGGTGACCAGGCCGTTTGCACGTATCCCGCGGAAGCACCAGGGTAGAGCTGCGCTTCGTCAACGTTGCCGTTGTCCGGGCGGCTCCGCGGTGAGCGTCCCGGGAGGGAGGAGGCACCCCCGATGATGAAGACACGCCTGACTCGATCCTCGCTCGTGGCGCTGATCGCCGGGCTCGTCCTGAGCACCGTGCCTGCCACTTCGTCGGCGGCCCCGGGGTTCCTGACCGATGCGGATCCGTACATCACGTTGACCGGCGGCGGCGACGTGCTTCCGATCCTCACGGTCGGTGAGACCCTTGGCGGTTTCCTGTTCGAGGGCATCCCCGACGGGATCGGGCTGACGAAGGGCGCCGCGCGCCACACGGTGGACGTCTACGTCGCCCACGAGCAATCGGAGGTTCCCTTCCCACCGCTCGACGGATCGCTCGGGGCGCCGCTCACGGACTTCGAAGACGCCTCGGTCTCGAAGCTCACCCTCGACACTCGAACGGGCGAGGTACTCGATGCCGACGTCGCGCTGCCGGCGAGCGCGGGCTTCATCAGGTTCTGCTCGGCGTTCATGGCCGGCCGGGCTGACGGGTTCGATCACCCGACGTTCTTCGCCAACGAGGAATCCAACGACGTGATCGACGTGCCACCGAACGCGCCGTACGGACCCGATCCCTCGACCGCCCCGCAGCGTCAGGCGGGATACGCCGTGGCGCTGGATGCGAAGACCGGCAAGTATCGCCCGATCGTGGGGCTCGGTCGCTACAACCACGAGAACACGATCTCGCTGAACGGGAATCGCAACGGCAAGGTCGGGCTGCTGTCGACCGACGACACGTTCGACGGCCCGTCCGCCCAGCTCTACCTCTACCTCGCGAGGAACGACCGCGCGGTCTGGAACGATCGAGGTCATCTGTTCGCGTTCCGGGCCACGAGGAAGAACGGAGAGCGAGTCACTCCAGGTGATCCGTTCAACGGGGCGAACGACTACCTCGATCTGCGGCCCGGCGATGAACTGCGTGGCAGATTCATCCGCGTGCCGGACAGGATCGCCGACGGCACCACCGGTCTCGCACCGCAGGCCGCTCTCGAGCAGTGGTCGAACGAACGCAACGTCTTCCAGTTCATCCGACTCGAGGACCTCACCGCCGACGTGCACGACCCACGGACGATCTACGTGGCCGACACGGGACGGGACCGTGTCGTTCCCGATCCGACCAGCGGGCGCCTGGTGCGCGGACCCAGCGGCACCGTCGGGCAGGCCGACAAGGGATCGGTGTTCGAGATGGTGTTCGCTCGTCGGAACCCGCGGATCGTCAAGAGCCTCACGGTGCTCGCGCAAGGCGACGATGCCACCGAAGACGCCTTCGTGCCGATCACGAGTCCGGACAACCTGGGTTCGAGTGCGAACAGCCTCATGATGCAAGAGGATGCAGCGAACGCGAAGATCTGGCGGTACGACTTCGGCTCGGGCGATTGGAGCGTCGCGGCAACGGTCGTGGACCCGATCGGTGAGTCGAGCGGCATCGTCGACGCCTCTCGGTGGTTCGGTTCAGGAGCCTGGCTGCTCACGGTGCAGGCGCACGGCACGTTCCAGGAGAGCGAGATCGTGCCCAACCCACTCGGCACGGGTCCGGACCTCACGATCAAGCGCGAGGACGGACAGCTGGTGCTGATGACGATCCCAGGCAGCTGAAGCTCAGGCGTCGATCTCGAGTCGCGCCGTGGCGCGTCGGGGAGAGTGCGATTGAACGGCCAGCCCCGGCACCTGGTCCCCGCTCCTGGCCACCTCACCACCTTGGATGCCGACCCGGACCGAGAGGCGATCGCGGCGAGGGCCCGACGAGTGCCTGCCCGGTCGGGGGTCGAATCCGGCGCCTCCGGCCCGGTCGACCATCACCTGCTCGTCATCGCCATCAACCCAGGTGACGTGTCCGGCCGAGAGGTCGTGCTGTTGAGGATCATCGTGCAACTAGGATCGCGACCGACACGCGAGAACGGGAGGATCCCATGCCGAGGCACGCCACCGCGCGCCTGGAAGAGATCGACGCGCTGTCCGACGAGGCTTACCGCTATAGACCGGTGCGGCACCACCTCGGCATCACGAGCTTCGGCGTGACCGCTTGGGTCGGCGCTGCAGAAGGTGACCCCATCATCAACGAGTACGACGAAGACTCCGAGCCTGCCGAGGAGCTCTTCGTCGTCGTGAGCGGGCGGGCGAAGTTCGAGCTCGGCAGCGAGACGGTCGAGGCGACGCCGGGCACGCTCGTCTACACGACGCCGGGCACGCTGCGAACGGCGGTCGCGAGGGAGCCGGGCACCACGATCCTCGTCGTGGACGGCACGCCGGGGAAGGCGTACGACGCGACCGGCTGGGAGCTCTGGGCGCCGCTCAGGCCGCTCTACGACGAGGGTGAGTACGCGGAGCTCAACGCCCGGCTCCGAGACCTCATCGCTGCCAATCCGCAGTACCCGATGCTCGTCTACAACCTGGCCTGCAGCGAGAGCTTGAGCGGACACACGGCCGACGCGATCGAGCATCTGCGACGTGCGGTCGGGGCGTCGGAGAAGCATCGCGCCGATGCACGTCAGGACCCCGACTTCGATGCGATCCGCGACGATCCGTCGTTCGAGGCGCTGATCGGCAAGTCGGGAGGAAGCGGCTGAGCG
>DATFFR010000068.1:0-44908 GCA_035249925.1 Actinomycetota bacterium | reverse complement strand
GGCAACGTCGAGCGGCTGTCCGGCCACCTCGGCCGTCAGTTGTTCCTCATCGCCGAGAGCGATCTGAACGACCCGCGCATCGTCCAGCGTCGAGAGGCGGGCGGCTACGGCATCGATGCGCAGTGGAGCGACGACCTCCATCACGCGCTGCACGCGGTCATCACCGGTGAGAGCAACGGCTACTACTCGGACTTCGGTGACCTCGAGCACGTGGCGACCGCGCTGGAGCAGGCGTTCGTCTACGCCGGCCGCTACTCTCCCTATCGGAACCGCGTGCACGGGCGGGGGCCGGTGGGTATCCCCGGTTACCGCTTCCTCGGCTACATGCAGACCCACGATCAGGTCGGGAACCGCGCCGGCGGCGAGAGGCTCGGAGAGATCGCCGGGCCGGACCTCGCCAAGGTCGCCGCAGCCGTCGTTTTGACCTCCCCCTTCGTCCCGATGCTCTTCCAGGGCGAGGAGTGGGGTGCGAGCAGCCCGTTCCTCTACTTCACCGACCACACCGACCCCGAGCTGGGGCGAGCCGTGAGCGAGGGTCGCAAACGCGAGTTCGAGGCCTTCGGGTGGGACCCGGAGCGGATCCCCGACCCGCAGGAGCGTTCGACCTTCGAACGATCGAAGCTCGACTGGACCGAGCCGGAGCGCGAGCCGCACGCAGACATCGTCGAGTGGTACCGAGATCTGATCGAGCTGCGCAGGTCGCTTCCCGACCTCGGGGACGGAAGCCTGGATCAGGTGACGACGTTCTTCGACGAGGACCAGCGGGCGCTGATCGTCCAGCGCGGCGACGTCAGCTTGACGTGCAACTTCTCGGACGACTACGCGAAGATCCCGGCGGAGCGCGGCTCGACCACACGCCAGCTCCTCGCGTCGGCGGAGGACCCCGAGTGGGACGAGAGCGGCCTGGTGCTGCCCCCAACCAGCGCGACGATCTGGACCCGCTGACCTCGGCCCCTTGACCGGCGGCGCGAAGATGGGGTTAGCTACCGAAGCCGCATCCGCGCGGCGCCACCAACGGAAGGAGGCGAGGAATATGGACAGATCCCTCGACCCCCGTTGGGCATCGGCCGCCTAGTTCTCTTCTAGGCCCGGAGTACCGACAAGACGCAGCCTCTTAGGCGCGCCCTTTGGCGCGCTCCGAACCTTACGAATGGAGATCACATTGCATCCAGGCATCACTCTGGCGTCCCTCGGTTGGGACGGCTACTTCGAAACGAGATTCACGACATTCGCAGCTGCCGGGTACGCCCCGGGACGCGTGGCCGCCCAGCACAAGGGGGCCTACGTCGTGCTGTCCGAAGCGGGGCGGCTCGACGCGACGGTCACGGGCAAGCTTCGCTACGCCGCGTCCGGAGCGGCCGAGCTGCCGGTGGTGGGCGACTGGGTCGCGCTGGCAGTTCGGGCGGAGGAGGGGGCCGCGACGATCCAGGGCGTGGTCGAGCGGCGCACGAGGTTCTCGCGCAAGGTCGCCGGCTTCGAGTCGGACGAGCAGGTCCTCGCGGCCAACATCGACGTGGTCTTCCTGACCACATCGCTGAACGCAGATCTGAATCCCCGGCGGATCGAGCGCTACCTGACCATGGCCTACGAGAGCGGCGCGACCCCCGTCGTGGTGCTGACCAAAGCGGACCTCTGCGACGACGTCCCGGCCGCGCTGGACGCGGTGCAGGAGGTGGCCATCGGCACGTCGGTTCACGTCGTGAGCGCGGTGACCGGCGAAGGCTTCGACGAGCTGGGGACCTACATGGCCGGTCACAAGACCGTCGCTCTGCTGGGCTCGTCCGGCGTCGGCAAGTCGACGCTCGTGAACGAGCTGGCCGGTGAGGAGATCCTCAAGGTTCAGGAGATCCGCGACGACGACGCGCGCGGACGACACACCACCACCCATCGCGAGATGGTCCTGCTGCCGAGTGGCGGCATCGTGGTGGACACCCCCGGCATGCGCGAGCTGCAGCTATGGGAGGCGTCCGACGGCCTGTCCGGCTCGTTCCAGGACATCGCGGAGCTGGCGGCGGGATGCCGATTCCGCGACTGCACGCATGGGCGCGAACCCGGGTGTGCCGTGCGTGCCGCGGTCGAAGCCGGCACCCTGCCGGTCGAGCGGCTCGCCAGCTACAACAAGCTGCAGCGCGAGCTCATGTATCTCGAGCGCAAGCGCGACCAGCGCCTCGCCAGCCAGGAGACGCGCCGTTGGAAGGTGCAGCACAAGGCGATGCGCCGGGCGAAGAGTCCCAAGGTCTGACGGTCATCTGCGCGCTTTGCGGCAAAAACGTGCAGGCATGGCTCGTTTTTCCTCAAAGCGCGGGGCTGCCCCGACTGGAGGTTAGGCCCAGACGACCAGGCCGAGGTCCATCTGGTTGGTCAGGTCCTCGTGGTGCGGCACGACGCGCACCGAGAAGCCGTAGAGACCCGGCGACTCCGTGGTGAAGGAGCCGCGATAGCTGCAGGTGCCGTCGGTGCAGTGATCCGGCTCCATCTTGACCAGCGACGGCTCGAGGAGCTCGCCGTTTGCGCCGACGCGGCCGTGCGCCAGCTGCACCGCGATGTCTTCGGTGTCGAGGCGGCCCAACCGGACGGTTGCCGTGACCTCGCGGCCCTCCCCTACGTCGGCGGCGCGGGCGTCCCCGTCGACCTCGATCACGCGGACGTCCTCCCAGGCATCCCGGATGCGCTCCTTCCACTCGGCAAGGGCGCGGGCGCGAGCGAATCCGGTCGACGACATCGCGGCGCCCTGCGTCGCGGCGGGCTCGTAGAGCTCCGTGACGTAGTCCCGCACCATGCGATCGGCCGTGACGAACTGGCCGAGGCTGGAGATCGACGCCTTCATCCGCTCGATCCACCGGCGCGGCACGGGACCCTCGGGACGCTCGTAGAAGCGGGGCACGATGTCGCGCTCCAGCAGGTCGTAGAGCGCGCTGGCCTCGACGCGGTCCTGCAGCTCGTGGTCGGCGTAGATCTCGGGGGTGCCGATCGCCCAGCCGTTCTCGCCGTCGTAGCACTCGTCCCACCAGCCGTCGAGCACCGAGCAGTTGAGCGCGCCGTTAAGCGCCGCCTTCATGCCGCTGGTGCCGCAGGCCTCCAGCGGCCGGCGCGGGTTGTTCAACCAGACATCGGCTCCCTGGCACAGGATCCGTGCGATCTCCATGTCGTAGTCCTCGATGAACGCGAACCGGTCGCGCACCTCGGGATCGGCGGAGAAGTGGACGAGGGC
This sequence comes from Actinomycetota bacterium, assembly GCA_035249925.1. GTDB lineage: Bacteria > Actinomycetota > CADDZG01 > CADDZG01 > WHSQ01 > MB1-2. Next base: position 41,697 of record DATFFR010000068.1, on the reverse strand, counting down.
GCGGATCATCTCCTTGCCGCCGTCGTCCAGCGGATGCGCCTTTCCGGCGATGACGATCTGGACCGGCCGGTCGCCCGAGGTCAGCAGCCGCTTGAGGCGTTCGATGTCCGAAAGGAGCAGGGTGCCTCTCTTGTACTGGGCGAAGCGGCGCGCGAACCCGATAGTCAGGACGGTCGGGTCGAAGACCTCGTCGGTCCAGCCGAGCTCGCCCTCGGACATGCCGCGGTTCAGCAACTGCTTCTTCAGGCGCTCGCGGACCATGTAGACGAGACGCTCACGCGCACGTTCGCGTGCACGCCACAGCTCCGAGTCCGGGACCTCGAGGACCTTGTCCCACTTGCCGCCGGTCTCGGTCCATCCCGGTGACAGACGCCGGTCCAGCACCTCGCGGATCTCCGGGCCCAGCCAGGTCGATGTGTGGACGCCGTTCGTGATCGAACCGATCGGCGATTCGTCGTCCGGAACGAGAGGCCAGAGGGCACTGAAGATCGACCGGGACACCTCGCCGTGCAGCTTGCTCACGGCGTTGGCGCGCCCGGCCAGACGCAGACCCATAACCGCCATGTTGAAAGAGGACTGCAACGCGGTGTCGTCGGTGACGGGCTCGGCACTCCCGAGCGACATCAGGCGTTCGAACGTGATCTCGCATTCCTTCACGAACGAACCGAAGTAGCCGTCCATCAGCTCGCCCGGGTAGACGTCTATGCCGGCAGGGACCGGTGTGTGCGTCGTGAAGACCGTTGCAGCGCGCACGGCCTCGAGCGCCTCGTCGAAGTTCATCACGCCGGAGGTGACGAGCCGCCGGATGCGCTCGAGTCCGAGGAAGCCGGCATGGCCCTCATTCGAATGGAAGACGTCGCACGAATAGCCGGCAGCCTCGAGCGCGCGCACTCCCCCGATGCCCAGCACGATCTCCTGCTTCAGCCGGTGCTCGGTGCCGCCGCCGTACAACCGGTCGGTGATCGAGCGCTCGTCCTCGTCGTTCTCCTCGACGTCGCAGTCCATGAGCAGGAGCGGGATGCGCCCGACCTGCGCGCGCCAGAGCTGAGCCACACAGCGGATGCCGGCGAGGTCGACCTCGATCTTCAGAGGATGCTCGTCGTCTCCGGTCAACAGAGTGAGAGGCATCGCGTGCGGGTCCAGCTCGGGATAGCGCTCCTGCTGCCAGCCGTCGGCGTTCAGCTCCTGGCGGAAGTAGCCCTCGCGATACAGCAGCCCCACCCCGACGAGAGGGACGCCCAGGTCGCTCGCGGCCTTGAGGTGGTCTCCGGCCAAGACGCCGAGGCCACCGGAGTAGATCGGCAAGGCCTCGCTGACGCCGAACTCGGGCGAGAAATAGGCCACCTGCTTCAGCCCGCCCTTCCGGGCCTGGAACCAGCGCGGTTCCTCGATGTAGCGCTGCAGGTCCTCCTCGACGTTCGCCAGGAAGGACATGAAGGGTCCGTCTTCTGTCAGCTCCTGGAAACGCTGGCGCGTGATGAGGCCCAGCATCTGGGCCGGATCGTGTCCGGACCGCTCCCACGCCTCCGCGTCGATCCACCTGAACAGATCGACGGCACGTGGGTTCCAGCTCCATCTGAGGTTCGTGGCGATCTTGGGCAATGCAGCCAGAGAAGACGGCAGGGCCGCACGCACGGCGAAGCTACGGAGCGCCTTCATTGGGTAAGAGTCTCATAACGCGCCGGGGCGTTGGTAGCACGCAGAGTTACGTATCTCCGGCATCGCGGGAGCGGCCTCCAGCGCCCGGCGAGCGCCCGCGCGTTAGGTTGAATGCCCGGCGCAGAGCCGTTGGCACCAAAGGAAGCACCGACCGAGGAGTGGTTACTTCTTGAAGAACGAACTCAAGCGTGGGCACGTGATCATCGAGCACATCCGGCCGCAGGTGGACTGCGGGCGCTACCGCGTCAAGGCGATAGCCGGCGACCAGATCGAGGTCTCTGCCGACATCTTCCGCGATGGGCCTGCCCTGCTGCAGGCCGTTATCCGATACCGCGGGCCATCGGACAAGAAGTGGCAGGAAGCGCCGATGGAGCATGAGGGGAACGACCGGTGGACCGGCCTCTTCCGGCCCGGCGAGGTCGGGAACTTCCTCTACACGATCGAGGCCTGGACCGACCACTTCGGAACGTGGAGACGCGACCTGCTCAAACGGGTGGCCGCCGAACAGGAGGTCTCGCTCGAGCTCGAAGAAGGCGCGCTGTTGATCGAGGCGCGGCTCAAGGCGGTCGCCGCCAGCGAGCGCAAGGTACTGAAGAGCGCGGTGGACGCGATCCGAGCCGGTGGTGGGGATGCACGCGAGCCCGACGACCCGCGTACCAGCGCCGCTCTGGATGAAGAGGTCGCCGCGATCATGAAGCGCAGCAACGATCGAACCGGGTCGACCGTCTACAAGCCCACGCTCGAGATGAAGGTCGAGCGCGAGCGGGCCCGCTTCGGGGCCTGGTACGAGATGTTCCCGCGATCGACCGGAACAAAGACCAAGCACGGCACGTTCAAGACCGCAGCCGGCGCGTTGGGCCGGATCGCGGAGATGGGCTTCGACGTCGTCTACCTGCCGCCGATCCACCCGATCGGCACGACCAACCGCAAGGGCAAGAACAACAGCTTGACCTCGACCCCCAAGGACGTCGGCAGCCCGTGGGCGATCGGCTCCCAGGACGGCGGCCACAAGGACGTCCATCCGGATCTCGGGACACTCGCCGACTTCGATGCCTTCGTCGTCGCGGCCGACCGCCTGGGCCTCGAGGTGGCGCTGGACTTCGCTATCCAGTGTTCGCCCGATCACCCCTGGGTGACCGAGCACCCCGAGTGGTTCAACCACCTTCCGGACGGCTCGATCCGCTATGCGGAGAACCCCCCGAAGAAGTACCAGGACATCTACCCGGTGAACTTCGACACCGAGGACCGTGAGGGCCTGTGGGCCGAGCTGCGCAGCGTCCTCGATCATTGGATCGCTTACGGCGTGAAGATCTTTCGGGTCGACAACCCCCACACCAAGGCGCTGCCGTTCTGGGAATGGGTGATCAACGCGATCCAGGAGGAGCACCCGGAGGTGATCTTCCTCTCGGAGGCGTTCACCAGGCCGAAGGTCATGCAGTCCCTGGCCAAGGCCGGCTTCACGCAGTCCTACACGTACTTCACGTGGCGGAACGCTAAGTGGGAGATCGTCGAGTACCTCACGGAGCTGACGCGGACCGAGATGGCCGACTACTTCCGTCCCAACTTCTTCGCCAACACCCCGGACATACTCCACGAGTACCTGCAGATGGGCGGGCCGGCGGCCTTCAAGATCCGTCTCGTGCTGGCGGCGCTCCTCTCGCCCAGCTATGGGCTCTACTCCGGATACGAGCTGTACGAGAACGTGCCGGTGGCGGAGGGCAGCGAGGAGTACCTCAACTCCGAGAAATTCGAGCTCAGGCCGCGTGACTTCACGTCTCCGGACAACCTCGTGCGGTACGTCACGCGCATCAACGAGATCCGGCGCAAGAACCCGGCGCTCTCGGAGCTCACCAACCTGACCTTCCACGACGTCGACAAGGAGAACGTGCTCGCCTTCTCCAAGTCGTCCCAGGGGCAAGACGCGATCCTGGTGATCGTGAACCTCAATCCGTTCCACTGGGAGGAGGGCACGGTGCACCTGGACATGGGCGCGCTCGGCCTCGAGCCCCTGCAGAGCTTCGAGGTGCACGACCTGATCACCGACACCGCGTACTGGTGGAACGGGCCCTCGAACTATGTGAGGCTCGACCCCCTGGAGGAACCTGCGCACATCTTCCAGGTGCGCGGGTAAAAGGGGTGGCGCCGCTCGAGTCGGATCCGCAGTGGTACAAGCGGGCCGTCTTCTACGAGCTGTACGTCCGCAGCTTCTACGACTCGAACGCGGACGGCTACGGCGACTTCAAAGGGATGACCGAGAAGCTCGACTACCTCGAGTGGCTCGGGATCGACTGCATCTGGCTTCTGCCCTTCTACCAGTCCCCCTTGAAGGACGGCGGCTACGACATCTCGGATTTCTATTCCATCCTGCCCGAGTACGGGAACCTGAACGACTTTATGGAATTCATGGACACGGCCCACGAGAAGGGTATGAGGGTCGTGGCGGACTTCGTCGTCAACCACACCTCGAACGAGCATCCCTGGTTCGAGGAGTCGCGCAAGCCGGGCTCGGATAAGCGCGACTGGTACGTGTGGTCGGACACGGTCAAGAGGTACGAGGACGCGCGGATCATCTTCATCGACACCGAGAAGTCGAACTGGACGTGGGACGAGGAGGCCGGGGCGTACTACTGGCACCGGTTCTTCTCGCATCAGCCCGACCTGAACTACGACAACGAAGAGGTCCAGGAGAACGTCCTCGCGGCGCTGCGGTTCTGGCTGGACCTCGGCCTCGATGGGTTCCGCCTCGACGCGGTTCCCTACCTGTACGAACGGGAGGGCACCAGCTGCGAGAACCTGCCCGAGACCCACGAGTTCCTGAAGCGCATCCGGGCCGAGGTCGACAAGGGCTACGAGGACAAGGTCATCCTGGCGGAGGCCAACCAATGGCCCCAGGACGTCGTCCCCTACTTCGGCGACGGCGACGAATGCCACATGGCGTTCCACTTCCCACTCATGCCCCGCATGTTCATGGCCGCGCGGCGCCAGGTGCGCTATCCGGTCGTGGAGATCCTCGAGCAGATCCCCGAGATCCCCGAAGGGGCGCAGTGGGGCATCTTCCTGCGCAACCACGACGAGCTGACGCTCGAGATGGTGACCGACGAAGAGCGGGACTACATGTACAACGAGTACGCCAAGGACCCTCGCATGAAGCTGAATCTCGGGATCCGGCGACGACTCGCCCCGCTCCTGGAGAACAACCGCGACCAGATCGAGCTCTTCCACGCGATGTTGTTCTCGCTTCCGGGCACGCCGATCGTCTACTACGGCGACGAGCTCCGGATGGGCGACAACATCTACCTCGGTGACCGAGATGGCGTCAGGACGCCGATGCAGTGGACCGGTGACCGCAACGCCGGCTTCTCGAAAGCGGACTTCGCGCAGCTCTATCTGCCGATCCTGCTGGACCCCGTCTACGGCTACCAGGCGATCAACGTCGAGGCGCAGCTTCGCAACCAGCACTCGTTCCTGCAGTGGTTCCGCAGGATGCTGGCGATCCGCAAGCAACACCCACTGTTCGGGACCGGCTCGTTCGAGGTGCTGCATCCCGAGAACGCTGCGATCTTCGCCTACATCCGGCGCCAGGAGGACGACATCATCCTGTGCGTCAACAACCTGTCCCCTAGGGCCCAGGCGGTCGAGTTAGAGCTGGGGGCCTTCGAGGGTAAGTATCCCGTCGAGATGCTCGGGCGGGAACGGTTCCCGCGCATAGGTGAACTTCCCTACCTGCTGACGCTGGGTCCCCACGCGTTCTACTGGTTCCAACTTACGACGGAGGAAGCGACGTGAACATTGATCTCGACCAGATCCGCGAGCTCCTTCCCACCAAGCGGTGGTTCGGCGCGAAGGACGTCGCGATCGAAGCCGTCGAGCTCCTCGACGCCGGCATCATCGAGGACGGGCCGCCGGCGCTCGTGATCGCCATCGTTACCGTTCGTTCCGACGACGAGACCGAGAACCTCTACCACCTACCGCTGTTGGTGGATGAGGACGGCTCGAGCCGGGATGCGTTCGAGGAACCCGATCGGCTGCGGGTGCTCGGTGACCTGATGGCGCACGGCTCCTCGATCAAGGGCGACCACGGCGTCTTCCAGTTCGGGGGCCCGAGCCTCGACCCGTCCAACCCGCCGGGCGCGACGTCGGCCCGCACACTGGGGGCCGAGCAGAGCAACACCTCGCTCGTCCTGGACGAACAGATGATCCTCAAGACCTTCCGGCGCGTCGCCGTTGGGCGGAACCCGGACCTCGAGCTGACCCGGCTGCTGACGACAGAGGGGTTCATGAACGTGCCCGCGCATCTGGGGGAGATCACCTACATCGCCGATGAAGCCGACGAGGACGACGGGACCTCACAGATCGATCTCGGATTGGCGCAGCAATTCATCGCCGACGGCGTCGAGGGTTGGACCGACACCCTGGAGCGCCTGCGCGAGCTTTACGACGCGGTGGACCCTGCCGACGCCAACGAGGACATCCCGTTCCTGGTCGAGGAGCGCGCCAAACCGCTGCTCGACCGGATCGGCGAGCTCGGTGAAGCGACGGCGGGCTTGCACGTCACGTTCGGCCGCGAGCAGGTGGATCCGGACCTCGCGCCCGAGGCCGTCGAAAAACACGATCTCGAGGCGTGGGCCTCGTCGGCGTCCGCGGCCCTGAGCCGGCTGGCACAACGCGACCTCGTCGAGCTCCGCCCCCTGGTGGCCGGTATCGAGGACGGGATCGCGCGGGTCGCCGGCGTCGAGGAGCCTGGGATGAAGACCCGCATCCACGGCGACTACCACCTCGGCCAGGTGCTGCGCAGCACGCGCGGCTGGCTCGTGCTCGACTTCGAGGGAGAGCCCGCCCGCAGCCTCGAGGAGCGCCGAGCGAAGCACTCGCCGTTGAGAGACGTCGCGGGGATGCTCCGATCCTTCAGCTACGCGGCCTCTTCGGTGATGTTCGAGCGCGCCGGCGAAGGTGACGCCGAGTGGCTGCGGTTGGAGCCGTGGGCCGCCGAATGGGAGCGGCTGGCGCGCGAGCGCTACCTGAACGGATACCTGACCAGATCCCACGAGGGGGACTTCGTGCCGGAAGACCGCGGCTCGCTGATGGCGCTGTTGGATTTCTTCGAGATCGACAAGGCGCTCTACGAGCTCGGCTACGAGCTGAACCATCGACCGGACTGGATCCACATACCGCTGCGCGGTATCCGACAAGTGATCGAACGAGGTGAAAGCGGATGACAACGAACGTCGAGCGCTTGATCGCGGGAGAGCTGCGGGATCCACACAGCCTGCTTGGGCGCCACCCGAGCAAGAGCGGAACCGTGTTCCGCGCGTGGCGGCCCGAGGCCGAGAGCGTCACCGTTCTGGTCGACGGAGAGATCGCGGGGAAGCTCGAGAAGATCCACGCGGCCGGTCTGTTCGAGGGGGTCATCGAGGAGGCCGTCGGCGACTACCGCCTGGAGGTCTCTTATCCCGGGGGTCAGACGTTCACGGTTCGGGACCCGTACGCCTTCCTGCCCACGATCGGCGACCTCGATCTGCACCTGCTGGGCGAGGGCCGCCACGAGCGCTTGTGGGAGAAGCTCGGGGCGCACGAACGGACGATCGACGGCGTCGATGGAGTTTCGTTCGCGGTGTGGGCACCGAACGCGCGCAGCGTGCGCGTCGTCGGCGACTTCAACTCGTGGGACGGACGCCTCAACCCGATGCGCACCCTCGGATCCTCCGGCATCTGGGAGCTATTCGTGCCCGACCTCGGTGACGGCAGCCTGTACAAGTACGAGGTTCTCACCGCCCAGGGCCACCTGGTCGCGAAGACCGACCCGTTCGCGTTCGCCAGCGAAGGAGCGCCCACGAACGCCGCGATCGTGCACACGACGGGGCATCGCTTCTCCGACGACAAGTGGATGAAGCGGCGAGCCAAGACGGACGTCCACGCGGCCCCCATGAGCGTCTACGAGCTCCACCTCGGGTCGTGGCGCAGGCACGGGGACGGCGGGATCATGGGCTACCGGGACATCGCTCCCTTGTTGGCCGACTACTGCAGCGAGCTGGGGTTCACCCACGTCGAGCTGATGCCGGTGGCCGAACATCCCTTCACGGGGTCGTGGGGCTATCAGGTCAGCAACTACTTCGCCCCGACGGCGCGCTACGGCAGCCCCGACGATTTCCGCTTCTTCGTCGACACGCTCCACCAGGCCGGCGTCGGCGTCATCGTCGACTGGGTGCCGGCCCACTTCCCCAAGGACGACTGGGCCCTGGCGCGCTTCGACGGCACCGCGCTCTACGAGCACGTCGATCCCAAGAAGGGGGAGCACCCGGATTGGGGGACGCTCGTCTTCAACTATGGCCGCAACGAGGTGCGCAACTTCCTGATCTCGAACGCGCTGTATTGGATCGAGGAGTTCCACGTGGACGGCCTGCGTGTCGATGCGGTGGCCTCGATGCTGTACCTCGACTACAGCCGGAAAGAGGGCGAGTGGATCCCCAACCAATATGGGGGCCGCGAGAACCTCGAGGCGATCGAGTTCTTCAAGCAGCTCAACACGATCATCCACGGTGAGCACCCGGGCGTTCTGATGATCGCAGAGGAGTCCACCGCGTATCCCGGCGTCAGCAGGCCGGTGCACCTCGGCGGCTTGGGCTTCGGCTTCAAGTGGAACATGGGGTGGATGCACGACTCCCTCGCATACTTCTCCAAGGAGCCGATATACCGCCGCTTCCACCACAACCAGTTGACCTTCAGCCTGATGTACGCATGGAGCGAGAACTTCGTGCTGCCGTTCTCACACGACGAGGTCGTCCACGGAAAGGGCTCGCTGCTCGGCAAGATGCCCGGCGACGACTGGCAGCGGTTCGCCAACCTGCGCTGCATGTTGAGCTACATGTGGGCCCACCCGGGCAAGAAGCTGATGTTCATGGGTGGGGAGTTCGGCCAAGTGCGCGAATGGGACCACGACCACAGTCTCGACTGGCACCTTCTCGACGATCCCCGGCACGCCGGAGTGAAGAACCTGATGTCGGACCTGAACCGCGTGTACAAAGACAGCCCGGCCCTGTGGGAGCTCGACCACGCACCGGAGGGTTTCCGCTGGATCGATGCGAACGACGCGGACAACAACGTGATCTCGTTCTACCGGACCGATCGGCGCTCCAAAGAGCACCTCGTGTGCATCTGCAATCTCTCTCCGGTGCCGCGCACCGGCTTCCGCGTTGGACTGCCCAGGAAGGCGACGTTCAAAGAGGTCATCAACACCGATGCCGGTCACTACGGCGGCACCGACGTCGGCAACATGGGGAAGATCGTGGCCGAGGCGGTTCCGTGGCACGGGCTCGAACAGTCCGCGCTGGTGACGCTTCCGCCCCTGGGGACGATCTGGCTGAAGGCCTGATTGCTCGTGGCGCCGGCCGGATAGCCTCTTGCGCCATGAAGCGGATGGCGGTGCACGCGCACTTCTACCAGCCGCCGCGCGAGGACCCGTGGACCGGAACCATCCCCCGGCAGCCGAGCGCGGCCCCCTTCCACGACTGGAACGAGCGGGTCCACGCCGAGTCCTACAAGCCGAACGCGTTCGCTCGCATAGGCGGCAATACCGACAGTGAGGCCGACGACGACAGGGTGGTGAACAACTTCGAACGGCTCTCCTTCAACGTCGGACCGACGCTTCTGTCGTGGATGGAAGAGGCCGACCCCGAGACCTACAACCGCATCCTCGAGGCCGACCGCTCGAGCCTGGCCGCCCTGGGGCACGGCAACGCCATCGCCCAGGCCTTCCACCACACGATCCTGCCCCTGTCGCCCTTGAGAGACGTCCGCACGCAGGTGCGATGGGGTCTCGCGGACTTCAGCTTCCGGTTCGGACGGGAGGCCGAGGGCATGTGGCTGCCGGAGACCGCGGCCAACGACGACGTCCTTGCGGTGCTGATCGAGGAAGGTATCCGGTTCACGATCCTGGCCCCGAACCAGGCTCGGCGCTGGCGAGAGCCCGACGGGACCTGGCGCACACCCCCCGTCGACACCAGGCTCCCCCACCGCTTCTTGCATCCCGACGGCTCGGGCCGCGAGCTCGCGCTGTTCTTCTACGACGGCGCGATCGCCCGCGCTATCGCGTTCGAGCGGGCGGGCTCGTCCGCCGAGGGCTTCCTGAGGATGTTCGAGGAGCGGATGGAGGACGGAGCCGAAGAGCTGCTGGTGCACGCGGCGACCGACGGAGAGACCTACGGCCACCACCACAAGTTCACCGAGCTGGGGTTGGCATACGCGCTGTTCGTCGAGGCGGAACGGCGGGATATCGAGGTCACCAATTACGCGACCTATCTCGAGCGGCACCCCGCTAGGCGCGAGGTCAACCTCGTCGGCGGCGAGGGAAGCTCGTGGTCGTGCGCCCATGGGGTCGGCCGCTGGTGCCTGGACTGCGGTTGCTCGACGGGCGGCGAGGAAGGCTGGAACCAGGAGTGGCGCAAGCCCCTGCGCGAGGCTCTCGATCTCCTGCGCGATGTCGCCGACGAGGTCTTCGAGCGCATGGGATCGGAGCTGCTGGCCGACCCCTGGGACGCGCGCGACGGCTACGTGGCGGTCGTCATCGGAGCCGAGGACACGGATGGGTTCCTGGCGCGGCACCAGTCCGGCCCCCTCGACGACGCGCAGAGGGTCACCGCACTTGAGCTATTGCGGATGCAGGAACGGGCCCTCGCGATGTACACGAGCTGCGGCTGGTTCTTCAACGACATCGGCGGCATCGAGACCGTGCAGGTGCTGACCTACGCCGCCGCGGTCATCGAGTCCCTGAAAGATCTCGAACAACCGGTCCCGGAACAGGAGTTCGTAGCGCTCCTCGAGCAGGCCAAGAGCAACGACCCCGACGTGGGCACGGGCGCCGACGCCTTCCTACGGATAAACCTCTAGCCGTTCTGCCGTTCTGTGCGAACCCATGGGTCTATGGGGCCCCCCGGGTTAGCAGAAACGGCTAGGCCTTGCCGGTGTAGCGCAGGACGTCGAGGCCCCGGTTGTAGTCGACCGAGTAGAGGATCTCGTCGTTGGCCCAGTAGGCCGCCGAGGTCGAGCCCGCGTACGGGATGAAGTAGCCGGCCTCCGAGATCTTGCCGGCGCTCGAGATGTCGAAGAGCCTGACTCCGTGCTCGTACCAGGCCATGGCCACGAGGCCGCCGTTCCGATACTTCGGGTGCGTCTCGAACCAGTGTGTGCAGTACAGGTTGGCCGGCGAGTTGCCGTCCGTGTAGAGACCGTTGGTGACCCGGTAGGTGTCGGTGAGCTTGAACGTACGGCTCTTCTGCCAGCCCTTCGTGTCCCAGGTCATGAACGCCCCGGCGTTCTCGCCGCACTGGGGACCCATGGTCTCGCTGCCCACCAAGAGGAAGCGTTCCTTGCCGGAGCGCGGCCACAGGTTGGCGTGCATGTACGCGCCGTCGTCGGTCCCCGCCATGGCGAGGACCTTCGGCTTGGTCGGGTCCTTCCGTGCATCGAGGTAGACGAGCGGGTTGGTCGAGGTCATGACCAGGCCGGGCTTGACCTCGGTAACGTCGTGAGTGTTGCCGAGCGGAGGTGTGAACTTCGTCCAGTCGCCGACGACCTTGGGCTTGGTCGGATCGCGCAGGTCGACGATCGCCCCCTCGGATCCGTACGCCCACGAACAGTCGAGGATGCACGAGATCGTGTGCTGGTCGGCGTCGTGGGTGGCGATCGCGACCGGGTTGGTCTTGTCCTCGACGTCGACGACGTGCTGGTTCAGGAGCAGGATCTTGCCGTTGGTATCCGGGTCCTCTTCGCCGAAGTACGGGGTCTGCGGAAGCAGGGCCGTTCCCGTCAGAGCCGGCGCCGCCGGGTCGGTGATGTCGTAGATGTTGAGACCACGTGAGGTCGTGAGGTACAGGTACTTGCCGAAGATGCGAGCCCCGGCGGTGTCGTTAGCCAGCGGAACATGGGTCACGTACTCGAAGTTGTCCGACGCGAACCCTCCGGCGGTGGGGCCCGCGGACAGGCCGCCGACCGGAGCGCCGGCTGCGGACCCCGCGAGCAGCAGGGAGAAAGCTGCGACTACGGCTATCAGACGACGCATGGTTGAGATGGATCTCCTTGGAGAGTCGATGATGTGAGGGTTCGCCCCCTGTCAATCGACTCCTGCCGGCACGAGATCCGCCGGCCGGGCGGCTCAGCGCGCCAAGGCCTCCAGGGCTTCGGCGAGATCTGCAACCGTGGCCTTGTCGAATACAGCCTCGGCCCCGGCTTGAAGCATCTCGTTATGGCCGTCGTCTCCGCCGGCGGAGAAGCCGACCACGCGGACGTGTGGGAAGCGTTGCTTGATCCGGCGGGTGGCCTCGATACCGGTCATGTTCGGCATCATCACGTCCATCAGAACGAGGTCGGGCTCGAGCTCCTCGATCAAGCGGATCGATTCCTCGCCCGACTTGGCCTCGCCGACGACCTCGAGGCCGCCCTCCTCGCTGAAGGGAAGGGTTACGCCCAGGAGGAACCTGATATCGGGATCGTCGTCTACGACCAGAACGCGTGCTGCCACTGTCCACCTCCGGAAGGGAGTATCCCCAAGGGACACTCCTAGTACTCCTTATAGGTCGGCGTCGACCGCCGCGGGGCGCATACGTAGTTCACGAGCCCCACCCGGCGGACACAAGAAAGGGGGCCACTTCGGGCCCCCTTTCTGCCAAAGCTCGATCCGACTAGAACTTGTCGTTCCACCTCAGGATGTCGATCCCCCGGGTGTAGTCGACCGCGTAGACCAGCCGGCCCTCCTTGTCGGTGGGAACCCAGTAAGCCGCCGAGGTCGATCCCCCGTAGGGCAGGAAGTAGCCGACCTCCTTCAGCTTGCCGTTGGAGGCCACGTCGAGGAAACGGGTCCCGTGCTCGTAGAACCCGACCGCAACGAGTCCGCCGTTCTTGAACGTCTCGTGCGACTGGAACCAGTGCGCAGAGCAGCCGAGTCCGTTGGCGGCCGGCTTCCCGTCCTGGTAGGTGCCGTTGGTGGCAGCGTAGGTGTCGATCAGCTTGAAGCTGTTACCGGCCGGGGTCCACGTCTGGAACGGACCGTTGTTCTCGGGGTCGCACTGGGGCTGGAAGTTCTGCTCGCCCTGCAGCAACAGGTACTTGTCCTTGCCGCCGCGGGGCCACTCGCCCGAGTGGAACAGCCACGCCGGGTTCGGGTGCGGCGAACGTGCCACGACCTTCGGCTTCGCCGGGTTCCGAACGTCGATGATCCAGAAACCCTCGCTGATCGTTGAGGCGATGATGATGCCGTTGCGTACCTCGTCGATGTCGTGGGCGCCACCCTTGATCCCGACCTGCTTGTGCCAGTCGTTGTCGGCCCCGGAGAGTGCGATCGACTTCGGCTTCGCGGGGTCGCGGATGTCGGTGATGCTGCCGTCGGACCCGTACAGGTAAGTGCACTTGAGGACGCAGCTGGTGGTGTGGTCGCCGGCTCCCTCGACGGTCGCGATCTCGACGATGTTCGACTTGTCCTCGACGTCCCAGACGTGCAGGATGTTCTGCGGCAAGGACTCCGAGAAGATCAGCGTGCTCCCGTTCGGGGACACGGCGACATCCTCGTTCTCGAACCAGAATCCGAAGTGCTCGATGTCGAGCAACTCGGGATTCACCGGGTCGGATACGTCGTAGACCGAGATGTTCTTCCAGCTCGTCAGGTACATGTACTTGCCGGCCAGGGTTACGCCGGTCGAGGTCGAGGCCTCGAAGGGGATCTTTCCGACGAACTCGACGTTGTCGCTCGCGAAGCCGCCGGCGGTCGGGCCCGCGGACGCGGGCGTCACGGCCAGGCCCATCAACAGGGCCGGCACCGCGAGCAGTGAGATAAGCCGCTTCATCGGGTCCTCCTATGCAGGATCTGTCAGCTATAGGAAGGTTCGGCGGCCCGCCCCGGTGTCCTGCCCCGGGACACTGGCCGTCAGCGGCGGCGGCGGACGCTACGGGTGGCCAGGCGAGCCCGCTGGCGGCTCATAGCGAGCCCGAAGCCCAGGGACATCAGCACGGTGGCGCCCCCCAGGGCGAGCGCGGTGGCCGGAACCTCCATCGGCGCCCGGAAGCTCGACATCGCGTACTCCTCCTGGGCTTGCTGTCGCATCGCGTGGACCGCGTGAACGAAGGCGAGCTGGGGCTGCTGCTGGCGTTGTGCGGCCATCGAGGCCTGGGCCTGCGCCTGGGCTTGCGACTGCGCCTGGGCCTGCGACGACGAGGCCAGCTCGGTGATCGGCGGGGGCGGCGAGAGAGGCAGCAGCGGGATGACACCGAGCACCCGCTCGAACGGGATAGGAGGCGGCTCGTCGGACTCGACCGGGCCGCACCTCACCGTGGCGGTGCTCGAGACGCGCGGCTCGATCCCCCTCGCCGTGAGCTTTATGGGGAAGCTCTTGCCGGCCAGCTCGATCGGGCAGCGGAAGGTGACGTCGAAGGTCAGCGAGTTGGACGACTGCAGAACGACGCTCTCGTAGAGGTCCGGGGTGACCTTCTGCGTTACCTCGTCTCGTCCGGCGACGGCCAGCGAAACCGACTCGCGTGTGCGGATCGACTCCACCAGGTTCACGATCGCGGACGCCAGCGCGGTGTCCTTGCCGAGCTTCTCGCGCGACAGAGTGCACACGAGCGGCTGTCCGTCGGCGACATCGGCACCTCCGTCGCCGTCACAATCCACACCGGCGGCCGGGGCAGTGGCTCCGGTACGGCGCGCCATCTCCTGCATGTCGGCGGTGGCCGGCGCAGCCCCCTTGTAGGACAGCGACAGTCCCACCTGTTTGATGTTGCCGTCGTTCAGAGCGGTCGCGGCTTCCTCGAAGCTGCGGAGGTCGGGCGGGGTGTTGTCGGCCGGAAGCGGCGCGTCGATGAACTCCTCGTCGGAGACCAGCACAGCTACCCTCAACGCGCTGCGCCTGAAGTCCGCGGAGAGGCCCGGCGGCACGTCGTTGCCCGCGGGCCCGGCCGGCTCGGCGTCGAAGCCCTCGCCGGTCGCGCTCTGGTACAGGGCCTCGAGCTGCGCGTTGTAGTGCCCGCCGCCGTCCGGTTCGATAGTTTCGAGCGCCCTCGCGATCGGTTCGGGATCGGGCCCGACCGGCTGGCGCTGCCGGTAGACGAAGTTGGGCTCGTAGAACAAGCTCCCCGACCCCGCAGGGCCCACCCGAGGCGGATCGCTGTCGGGATAGTTGCGGTACTCGGCAAGGCCGAGCTGCACGTCGGCGCCGGAGAAGAGCAACTCCTGCATGATCGTCTCGAGCGCCTCGGCCATCTGGACGATGAAGCGTCTCTGGCTCGACGAGGTGTCGATGATGAAATAGACGTCCAGCGGAGTCCTGGTCTTGGGGACCAGCAACCTGTAGGGAACGGTCTTGGAGTCGCCGGCATCGATCCTGATCACTCGCTCGCCCGGCGACAACCTCGCGGGACGCTCCGGCGGCAACGTGCCGGGGTCCAACAGCGAGATGTCGGGCATGATCAGCTCGCCGCTCGGCAGCTTCACCGAGGTTCCTACCGGACCCTTGTAGATCTCGATCGTCGATGAGGTGTGTCCGTAGAACGCCGGATCCTGCGTCAGGGCCCCGGTGAGGCCGGTGACGTCGCGCGCCGCCGCCCGTGCGTCGACCCAGCTGAACAACGTCGGCGTGTAGACCCACACGCGACCCACCGAGCTGATCATCCGGAATTGCGGGATCAACCCGTGCGAGACGGACGTGGGGTTGCCGGGCGACGCGACCTGCAACCAGGTCTGGCCGCCGTCGTCCGACAGCAGCGCCCCTCCGGCTCCGGCCCGGAACGCCATGATGCTCGCGGGCTTGTCGGGCTCGTGGGCCACGTCGATTGGACCCGCCGGGCCTCCGGCGAACTCCGGCACGGCCGTGAAGGTTCGACCTCCGTCGGTCGAGTGATAGAGACCGTCGACCGCGCCGGCCCAGACCTCGGCCGGGTTCAGGGGGTCGACCTGCACGTCGGTCACCCCGGAACCGATGGAACGGGAGAAGTTCGAGCGGGGCGTCCACGACGCGCCACCGTCGTCGCTCCCATAGAGGAGCTCGATCACGCCCTGGACCGATATCGCCAGGTACACCGTGTCCGGCACCCCCGGCGCGACGCGCAGAAGTGCCGGCGCCCCGGTCGGGGGCAGACCGGCGCCGGCTTCCTGCCAGGAGCCTCCGGCGTCGTCCGTACGCATGACGCGAGGCCGGGCGGCCGGTCCCACGGTCTCCTGGATCGCCACGTAGGCCCGCTTCGACGCCGCCGCGGGGACCTGGATCGCCGTGATCTCGGGTGCCACGGCCGCGGCGGGGAGGCCACCGGCGGCGTCGGCCGCCTCCAGCGACGTGGCCCACTCGCATCCCTCGGACGCCGACCGCATCACAACCGAGCCGTTCGTGACGTACATCAGGTCGGGGTCGGTGGGGCTGACCGCGAAGCCCGTGATCCCGGCGCCTCCGGATGGGAAGGAGGGCCCCGCCACCGAGGTCCAGTTCCCCGAAACCCGGCCGCACCCGGTCTGGGCCACAGCCGGTGACGAGGCGAAGGGCGCGATGAGGACGAGGCTCGCCAAGAGCCCCATGCCTGCCCTCTTCAAGGTTTGGCTAGAGTGGCTGCTGAACATGCTCGTTCCCATCGGGTGTTGTTCCCTTAAGGTTCTCCGAGTCGGGGGTCGTCCCTCCGAACGTGAAGGAGGTGGCCAGGTGAGGTCGAGCGACGGCGACGGAGCCGAAGCGCAGGACCAGGACCAGCGTAACGAGGGGGTCGTGATCGACCTGGAGCGGCTCCAGGCCCACGCCGACGCCCTGTATCTGAACCGGTTCGTCGACTACGTCAAGAAGGTCCGTGGCGAGCACGGCCGCTACCTCACGCTCCGGGCCGGCGACGAGCTGGCCATCAAGGCGGCCGCCGACGGAAGCGCCGAGTCCCTGGAACAGATCACCGCAGACCCGCCGCCGTCGTAGGCCGGCCGGCCACGACTACCTCTGCTCGCGGGTGGTCCGGGCCGTAGCCCGGTCGGGCAGGCCGTTTCCCTCGTAGGCGCCGAAGACCGACGCCAGGGCACCCTCGTTGCGCGGAACCTTCTTCAAGATCCCGTCAAGGGCCGCGCCCTCGAGCGTCTCGTCGACCTCCAGGCGCTCGGCCAGCTCGTTGAGAGCCGGCCGGTTCGCCTCGAGCAGGTTGCGCGCTTGGTGCTCGGCCTCGGCGAGGAGACGCCGCACTTCGTTGTCGAACTCGACGTGGGTCTGCGACGAGAGGTTCGCGAACGCGGAGTCTCCACCGAGGTACTGCTCGACATCCGACGCCAGCAGCCGGGCCCGGCCCAGCGCCGGGGACATCCCGTAGCGACCGATGATGTCGCGGGCCAGGTCGGTGGCCTGTTCGAGGTCCTGCTCGGCCCCCGTCGAGGGCTCGCCGAGGACGAGCTCCTCCGCGGCCATGCCGGACATCGCGACGACGACGCGCGCGAACAGCTGGTTGCGCGTGAGCAACAGCGTGTCGTCCTGTCTCTCCAGCCCGGTGCCGCCGATGCCGCGGGCGCGGGCGAGGATGCTCACGCGATGGAGGTCGTCGGCGCGACCGAGCGCGGACGCGACGATCGCGTGACCGCTCTCGTGGTACGCCGCGCGCCGCTCCTCCTCGGGAGTCAGCACTCGTCCACGGCGCTTCGGTCCGTGCAGCACACGCTGGATCGCCTCTTCCAGCTCCGGGGTCTCGATGTCTGGCTTCTTCTCTCGCAGCGTCAGCAGCGCGGCTTCGTTGATCACGTTCGCCAGGTCGGCACCCGAGAAGCCCGGTGTGCGCTTCGCGATGTAGCCGAGGTCCACCGACTTCGACATGGGCTTGCCGCGGGAGTGCAACTGAAGGATCGCCTTGCGGCCGGCGCCGTCTGGCTGATCGACGGTGATGTGACGGTCGAAACGGCCGGGACGCAACAGCGCCGGGTCGAGGATGTCGGGGCGGTTCGTGGCGCCGATGACAACGAGACCGGCCGAAACCTCGAAGCCGTCCATCTCGACCAGCAACTGGTTCAGCGTCTGCTCGCGCTCGTCGGAGCCCCCGCCCTCGCCGTGACCGCGCTTGCGTCCGGCGGCGTCGAGCTCGTCGATGAAGACGATGGCCGGTGCCACGGCGCGCACCCGTGCGAACAGATCTCGGACGCGGGCCGCCCCGACGCCGACAAGCGATTCGACGAACTCTGCCCCCGCGACCGAGAAGAACGGGACGCCCGCCTCGCCGGCAACTGCTCTGGAGAGCAGCGTCTTGCCGCACCCCGGCGGGCCGAAGAGCAGGACGCCCTTCGGAGGCACCGCGCCGATCTCGTCGTAGCGCTTCGGATTCGTCAGGTAGTCGACGACTTCCTTGAGCTCGATGATGGCCTCCTCGGCCCCGCCCACGTCCGCGAAGGTCGTCGAGCTGGCCTTGGCGCCCTTGCGGCCCTTCTTGTCCATCGAGCCGAAGGTCATGACCTCGCCGATAGCGGACCCGCCGCCCTTGCCGGCGGTGAACAGCAGACCGAAGAAGCTCGCGAGGATCAGCAGCGGCAACAGGTACGTGGACACCGCGCGCACGATGGACTTAGGCGTCTGAGGATCGACGGTGACGCGGGCTCCGGCCGCGGTGACCATCTCTGCGAGCGTGCCGAACGCGGCGTCGCTCGACGGATACGTTAGCCAGTACTCGCCGGCGCCTACGGGTGCCTTCGACTCCTCTTCGACCGGCTCGGGCTCGTCGTCACCGCCACCGCCGCGCGGTCCATCGCCCTTGCCCCCGCCGCGGGCGTCGTCGCCGCTGCGGTTCTCGTTCTTGGCGTCCTTGTTGCCCCGCTCGTTCTTGTCTCCGCGGTCGGGCTCGGGTTCCTCCTCCGGCTCGATCGAGACGGCGGCATAGGTCCCGACCAGACGGTTGTCCTCGTCGTTGAACTCGGCGGTCTCGATCCGCTTCTCGTCCGCCAGGGCGCTCAGCTCGTCGATCGAGATCTCATCGCCCTGCGAGTCGGGGGTGAGGTAGTTGAGGGAAGCAGCGAAGGCACCGAAGAGGAGAACGACGACGGCCAGCAGGGCGATCGTGGTCTTGCGGCCGGTGTTCTTGCGCTTCGACGTCTTGCGGCGGCGGCGCCGCAGTCGCCAGTCGTCGACCCGCTTCCTCATCGATGAGAGCGGATCGCTCCCCCTGGTTGCCTCGTCGGCCATGGACCCCGCCCTTCAGCTGATTGTTGGTTGGAAGAGGCTACTGCCTGCTTTTCTACTACCGGCGTAGTTGACTGACCAGATTCGGCGTGCAGGCCGCCGCCCCTTCTCCGTGGCCCTGACCAGTTTCAGCGTCGCACCGCGGCTGCCAGCCGGGCGAACTCCTCTGCGAGGGCGTCGAG
Source organism: Actinomycetota bacterium (assembly GCA_035249925.1). Lineage (GTDB taxonomy): Bacteria > Actinomycetota > CADDZG01 > CADDZG01 > WHSQ01 > MB1-2. The sequence continues at coordinate 22,700 of DATFFR010000068.1, read as the reverse complement.
CTGATAGTGCGCGTTGAGCCCGCTGGGGTTCGGCAGCAGCCAGATCCGGGTGTCCTCGAGGCGGTTCTCCTGCGGCCCCACCCGGGCCCGGGCGTCGCCGAACCCGATGCGGTAGGCCCCGAGCCCGAGCGGAGCCAGCCACCGGGGGCGGCGCCGGCGGACCTTCCGGCGCAGACCGGCGGCGCCGCGGGTGAGCTCCTCTGACGACAGCTCGTCGGCGCGCGCGGTCGTGCGGGCGACGATGTTGGTGATGCCCAGGCCCATCCCCAGCAGCTCCCGTTCCTCGTGGGGACTGAGGAGCCTGTCGGTGAACCCCGAGAGGTGGAGCGCCGGCCAGAAGCGGTTCCCCGGCCTGGCGAAGTGGTGGCCGGTGGCGCCCGAGTAGAGACCCGGGTTGATCCCACAGAACAGGACGTCGAGATCGTCCGCGATCACGTCGGAGATCGTGCGGCCGTATGCGGCCTCTAGCTCGGCGCGCGACGGGCGCGGGCGCCCGGTCAGCCCGCCTTCTCCGCGGCCTCGACCCCCTCGAGCTTCTCGGTCGCCTCCTCCCATGCGGCCTCGAGGGACGCGACCCGCCGCTGCCACGACTCGTACCGGCGCGACAGGTCGCCGATGTCGGCGTCGGTCGAGTAGACGTTCGGATCCGCCAGGATCTCCCCGATGCTGCCCATCTCGGCCGCGGCGCGCTCGAGCTTCTTCTCGATGGCGGAGATCTCTTTTCGTAGCGCGTGCGTCCGCTGTCGCGCCTGTGCGTTCTGACGGCGCCGCTCCTTCGCCGCGCTCCCGGCCGACGCCCGCACGGGCCCGGACGTCGCCCGTGGCTCTTCGATATCGCGCTCCCGCTTGTCCAGGTAGTAGTCGTAGTCGCCCTCGTACTCGGTCACCTTGCCGTCCACGACCTCGACGATCCGGTCCGCGACGCTCCTGATCAAGTGGCGGTCGTGCGTGATCAGAACCAGCGCGCCTACGTAGTCCTCTAGGGCGTCCTCCAGGACATCCCGGCTCGCGATGTCGAGATGGTTCGTCGGCTCGTCGAGACACAGCAGATTGAGCGGTGACACCAGCATCTTGGCCAACGCCACTCGCGTCCTCTCGCCGCCGGACAGCACGTGGATCGGCTTATCGACGTCGTCGCCCGAGAACAGGAAACGGCCCAGGAGGTCGCGGGGCTTCACCTCGATACCGTGAGGGATGGATGCCTGCAGTTCCTCGATCACGCGCTTCGATGGGTCGAGCGCCTCGATCTGGTGCTGCGCGAAATAGCCGAGCTTCGTCTTCGGCCCCACCCTGCGTACGCCGGAGGTCGGCTCGAGCACGCCGGCCAGCAGCTTCAGGAGGGTCGACTTCCCGGCGCCGTTCGGTCCGACGAGGGCGATCTTGTGGTTTTTCTCCACCACGAGATCCAGACCGTTGTAGACGGGCTTGTCGTCGTAGCCGAACGTCACGTCGGCCAGCTCGACCACGACCCGCGACGCCGGCGGTGGCGTTGGGAAACGCAGATTCATGTTCCGTCGCGACCGCGTGAGCGGCTCGATCCTCTCGACGCGTTCGAGCGCCTTGATGCGGCTTTGCACCTGGCGCGCCTTCGAAGCCTTGTACCGGAAGCGGTTGATGAACGTCTCGGTCGCGGCGCGTTCGCGGGCTTGGTGTTTGGCCGCGGCTTCCCGCTGCAGCATCATCTCCGCACGCTGGTGCACGAACGACGCGTAGTCCCCCGTGTACGACACCAGTTTGCCCCGGTCGATCTCGACGACCTTGTTCGCGATCGCGTTCATGAAGTCGCGGTCGTGTGAGATCAGGAGCAAGGCGCCCTCGTATCCCACGAGGAACCGCTCGAGCCATTCCACGGATTCCACGTCCAGATGGTTGGTCGGCTCGTCGAGCATCAGCAGATCCGGTTTCGACAGCAGCAGCTTGGCCAGGGCGATCCGCATCAGCCAGCCGCCGGAGAACGTCTCCGTCCGCCGCGCATGATCGGCTTCGGTGAAGGCAAGGCCCCCGAGGATCTTCTTGGCCTCCGCCTCGAGGCTGTATCCCCCGAGCGTCGCGAAGCGATCCTGCATCGCGCCGTACTCCCGCACGAGGCGGTCCCGCTCGTCGCCGGGCGGGGCCTCGGCCATCTCGTGCTCGAGGACCTTCATGCGATGGCCGGCATCGGTGACCTGAGCCCCGACCGACAGCACCTCCTCGAGCAACGAGCGCCCCCGCAGGTCGTCGGTCTCCTGGGGCAGGTAGCCGAGGATCACGTCGGAGGCGATCGAGACGTCGCCCCGGTCGGCTCCCTGGAGACCCATCAGGATCTCCACCAGCGTCGTCTTGCCCGACCCGTTCGGTCCGACCAGGGCAACCCTGTCCCGCGCCCGCACCTGAAGGTCGGCACCGGTGAAGAGATCGCGCGCGCCGTGCGATTTCCAGAGCCCCGAGACGGTGATGATCATGGCGCAGCCGACTGTAGCCTGGTGATGACGCACCAGGAGGCGCTTTGGACCACGTCGTCATACGGAAGCTCGAACACCTGACGGGGAGCGCGCGGGCTCCGCACCTCGGTTTCGCGATCGAAACGCGCGATCGCCCCGGCCCCGCTCACAAGAACGGCGCGTTCCCGAACGACGGGGTCTGGATCCAACTGCACGGTGGGTTGATCGTGGCCAAGGCGCGCGTGCAGCTGTGCTGGATCGGCGAGTACTCGAGCGTCGGCGAGGTGCGCGCCCGCACCCGCGGTGCGCCTATCCACGACGTGATGGCGTTCTGGGCCGGCCGCCCCAAGTACGGGTACGCGGCCGTGGCCTCGTTGCAGCACGAGTCCTGGGTCGACCCGTTCTGGGCGGGTCCCCGAACCTACGGGTACGAGTGGGTGCTGTTGGAGGACGACAAGAAGCGCAAGTCGTGGCTCGATCCCAAGCCGCCGCCGCGCTCGAAGGACGACCTCGAGCAGACCTTCGAGAACTGGAAGTCGACTAGATAGCGGTCTTCCGGGCAGCCTGACGCTCGAGCTCGGCGTTCAGCTCGCCGCCGATCAGCACGGTGAGCGACGTCAGGAACAACCACAGGATCAGGACGACCACGCCGGCCATCGTCCCGTAGGTCTTGCCGTAGCTGCTGAACTCGTTCACGTACACGACGAAACCCATCGACAGGACGATCCAGAGCAGAGCGCCGACGATCCCGCCCGTGCTGACCCAGGTCCAGCGCGGCGAGTCGCGGTTGGGAGCCAGGTAATAGAAGAGGCTGAACAGCACGATCACGGCAACGACGGTCAGGATCCAACCGATCGCGACGAAGATCGTCGACTCGCCGAAGGTGAAGATCGGCGACGGCACGCCGCCGAGGAGCAACGTCGCGACGATGAGCACCAGCGCGACGAGGCGTGCCTTGACGAACTTCCGTTCCTCGGGGATGTCGTAGGCGACGTTCAATCCCTTCTGCAGCGCCACCATCCCGGAAGAGGCACTCCATACGGCCACCGCGATTCCGATCAGGGCCGCCCATATGGACGCGGACCCGTTCGGCCGCCCGGCGTTGGCGATCGCGTCCCCGATTATGTCGCTCGGACCGGATGGAAGGGTCGAACGGACCGAGCTCTCGAGCGATCCGATGGTCTCGCGCGACGCGTCTATCAGCCCCAGGACTCCGATGCTTGCGATCACGGCCGGGAACAGCGCCAGGAACAGGTAATAGGCCATGCCGGCAGCCACGAAGGTCACTCGATCCGACTTGATCTCCCCGAGCGTTCTCCTCGCCGTCACCTTCCAGTCGAACGGAGCCAGCTCCAGCGGCGAGTCGGGGCCCGGGCCCTCGCCCGTCTGCACCGGGATGCCGCCGTGGTCCTCGCGCTCCTCAGCGGGGCCGATCTCCCTTGACGCGGGGGGCGTGACCCGAGCAGGGGTGGATACCGGGCGGGCGGAGGCCGGATGCACCCCTCGCCGGGAACGCAGCCCGTCGAGAACGAACTTCAGCGTGAGGATGCGCGCTATCAGGTGGATCATCGGCCACTGTTTACCCAGGTCGCGAGGGAAGACACCCTCGGCCGCTCTATCGGCTGAGGGCGTGCTCCACGGCTTCCTTCAGGTTCATCGCGCGGCCCACCGACCAGGCCATCGCGAACTCCGTCCCGTCGAGCTTGGTCCGAGCGTTAACCACGCGCTGCTCGTAGGGCTCGCGCTCGGAGGGCGGCAGTGGCGTCTTGAGGAGATCGCGGAGCGCCTCGGCGGCGCCGAAAAGACGGGCGGCCTCGCGCGGGTCGTCGCGAGCGGTCGCCACGGCCGCCAGCACCTCGAGAACGTCGGCGATGTCCCAGTGCGAGTGCTTCTCGTAGAAGATGCCGAGGCTCTCCTTGCAGTGACGCGCGGCTGAGACCGTATCCCCCGCCTCGAGACGCGCCTCACCAAGGTTCATGAGGACGCGCGCGACACCGATCTCGTCCTTCAGCTCGCGGAATATCGCCAGGCTCTCTTCGTAGCGCGTCGTCGCCGTGGCCCAGTCGTCCTGCATCCTCGCGACCACCCCGAGGTTGTTCGAGGTGTCGGCCACCCCCCGCACGTCGCCCATACGGCGGGCGACGTCCATGCCCTCCTCGTAGTACTTCACCGCGAGATCCATCTGGTCGGTGTCGATATAGACATTGCCTAGGTTCTTCAGCGCCCGCGCCAACAGGAGCGTGTCGCCTAGAGGCCTCGTGATGTCGAGACACTCCTTGAGCAGGACCTCGGCTCGGTCGTAGTCCCCCTGCGCGCGCGCCAGGATGCCGGCGCTGATCACCGCCCGGGCGCGGAGCTCCGGCCGCGCGTCGGGCACCTGCGACAGGCCTAGATCGAGCCAGTAACGGCCTTCGGTGAGGAACGACCGGTAGGCCCAGAAGGATCCGAGGGCCCCCGCCAACTCGAGCTCCAACTCGGGCTCGTTCTCCGAAGCCCACTGGAGCGCCGCGCGGATGTTGTCGTGCTCGCGCTCGACGTGGTCGAGCAACGCGGGCCCCTCCGGGTCCCTGATGGCGCCCTCGGCCTTCTCTGCAAGCTCGAGCAGATGGCGCACCAACCTTCCGTTCAGCTCGGCCGCCTCGCCGCTTTCGTTCAACCTCTCGGTGGCGTACTCGCGGATGATCTTGAGCGTCCCGAAGCGGAGATCCTCGTCCGTCGAGCTGCTCTCGCGGCGGATGAGGCTCTTGCCGGCCAGCGAGTCGACCCCCTCGAAGACGTCGAGCCAGACCTGCTCTCCCCCGTTGATCACCGCTTCCGCCGAGTCGAACGTGAACCCTCCGACGAACACGGAGATGCCGCGGAACAGAGCTTGCTCCTCGGCCGACAACAGGTCGTAGTCCCAGTCGAGCGCCGCGCGCAACGTCCGCTGACGCTCGGGCACGTCGCGAGCGCCGCCGGTCAACAGCTGCAATTGACTGTGCATCCGCTTGAGCATCGCCTCGGGCGTGAGCAGCTTCGTCCGCGCCGCGGCGAGCTCCAGGGCGAGCGGCAGGCCGTCGAGCCGCCGGCAGATCTCGAAAACCGCCTCGCAGTTCTGCGGGGTTAGCTCGAAGCGCGGGTTCGCGGCTCGAGCGCGCTCTTCGAAGAGGCGTACGGACTCGTAGCGCAGCATCGTGTCGGGTCGACACTCGGCCCCCGGTTCCGGGACGTCCATCGTTGGAGCCGCGAACTCGTACTCGCCGCGGAGATGCAGGACGGCCCTACTGGTCACCAGGACCTTGAGGTTCGGACATGCTGCGAGCAACTGCCCGACGAGAGGCGCGGCGGAAACGACGTGTTCGAAGTTGTCGATGACCAGCAACATCTTCTTTTCACCGATGTGCTCCTGCAGCGCGGAGGCGGACAATCCCTCCGCACGGTCCGGGGCGCCGACGACCCGGCCTATCTCGGGCACGATCAGGTTCGCGTCGTTGACCGACGCGAGCTTCACAAGCCACACGCCGGCGGGGAACGACGTCGCGTGGCTCTCGGCGACCGCCAGCGCGAGCCGGGTCTTACCGATCCCCCCCGGTCCCGTGACCGTCACGAGCCGAACCTCGCCCTGGCCCAACAGCTCGCCCAGCCGCTCCGCCTCGGCGGTCCTGCCCACGAACGCGTTCGCCTGAGCGGGCAGGTTCGACCGCGGCACGCCCTCGGTCTCCTCCGCGGCCCCGGCCTCGAAACTCTCGGTCAACAACAGGGCCAGATCGTCCTGCACCAGGGCCCGTAGCTCGGCCGCATCGGTGAACGGTTTGTAGGAGACGCGGTCCTGATCCCGGATCTCGGCCAGCAACTCGCCCAGGCGAGGTTCCTGGTTGGGGGCCGGGCGCTTGACGTAGATCAACTTCGGCATGCCACCCGACAAGCGGTACTCGTCTTCGAGCCCCGAGATCTCCATGTCCGGGGCCACCCAGCCGTAGCGCTCCCAGTAGATCCCGATGAATATGTGGCTCTGCGCGAGATAGGCGCGGTAGAGATCCTTCGGTGGATGAGGGCGCGCGCCCAGCTCGAAAAGGACCGGCGCCAACCGCATGTTGCTGATCGCTTCGGCGACCACCTTTCGCTCGTCGGCCAGCTCACCGAGGGTGGAGCTGACGAAGACGCGCAGACGCTGATCGGGCGTCCGGATCGTTCGCCGCGGTGAGACCATCGTCTAGAGCCCCGTGCCGGGAGTCCGCTGATGGATTCGGCGAGAGATGGGCGTCGTTCGCAAGGACGACGACGGAGGCAGGGTGGATCCCCTGGTGAGGAGGCGGACGCCGCGAGCGGCGTCCAGATCCGTCGAATCCGCGGCATGACTTCTGGCTCGGGGCACCTAAAAGGGGCAGCCCTTCTTCAGCCAGTCGCGCGCCGCGTCGACGTCGCCGTCCACCTGGATCTCCGTAAGGTCGCCGCGTCCCGACAACACGCGGGCGAACAACACGGCGTCGGTTGTGATGTCCGCGCGGTGGGCGATGCCGACGGCGTACTCGCCTCCGGCCGGTCCGGCTAGATGCAGGCGCGCCGCGGCCCCGGTCCGGCCGGCCCAATCGACCGCCACGTCCTCGATCAACCGTGCCTCGGGGCCACCCAGCTGAGGATCCCGTCCGAGCGCGCGGGAGATATCGATCCGGTGCATGAAAGCGTCGCGGTTGAAGATCGTGACGAAGAGATACGCCATGTTGGTGAAACCGAAGAGGCCGGGAACGTACAGCGGCAGGACCTTGCCGACCAGGCCGAAGCGAGTGCGCTGACGGGCGAAGCGAGGAGCCATCTCTTCCCATCGGTGCAGCACCTCGGCTGCCGACATCTGGGCCCGGTCGTCGACCTGGACCTGGTTCTGCGCGTCGAGGAGGTTGCCGAACTCGGACCTTCGTTTCACCGTCGCCGAAACCTGATGGCCCATCTCCGAGAACGACGTGAACGCCTCGGCCCAGCCGATCAGATGAGCGACGACGTCCTTCACGGTCCAGGGCGTGCACTCGGTGACCGTGTTCCACTCGTCGTCCGATAGCGACCGCAATAGATCCAGCAGCGCGTCGTATTGCGCGGTCATCAAGGCGACCCCCTCCGCCCGCGTCAGCGGCGCGGCAGGTGCGGGGGTGGACGGGGACCGGACGGCGCTCATGGCCGCAATCGTCTCACGTCGCCCGGGACGGCGGTGTCCTAGGAACGTCAGATCGAGCCGGTGAACTCCAGGATGTCGAGGCCGCGCTGGACGTCGAAGGCGTAGACGATCTTGTTCGTGATCCAGTAGCTCGCGATCGTATTGCCGGCGATCGGCATGAAGAAGCCGACCTCGCTGATCTGGCCCTTGCGATCGACCCGGAGGAACCGCGTTCCGTGCTCGAAGAACGCCGAGACCACCAGGCCCCCGTTGTGGAAGGTGGGGTGATGCTGGAACCACATCGCGGTACAGCCGAGAGCCCCGGCGGGCGGGTTGCCGTCGGCGTAGGTGCCGTTCGTGACGCGGAACTCGTCGATCAAGGTGAACGAACGGGTCTTCTTCCACCTTGTCGCGTCCCAGGTCATGAACGCGCCGGAGTCGTTGTCGCAGAACTGGCTCGCAGGCGTCTCCCCCTGTACCAGGAAGAAGTCGTCGCGACCCTCCCGCGGCCACCGGTTGGAATGGATCAGACGATTGTCCGTGGTGGAACCCATCGCGAGGACTTTCGGCTTCGTTGGGTTGTCGCGTGCATCGAGCAACCGGATCACGCGGGTCGCGGTCAGGATCAGACCCGGGGAGACCTCGGTTACGTCGAACCCGTCGCCGGGAAGGGCCGCGCCCCAGCTACCGGCCACCTTCGGGTCGGCGGGATCCCGCAGGTCGATGATCGAACCGCGCGAGCCGTACGCCCAGCGACAACCCAGCACGCAGGAGAACGTGTGATCCCGCAGGCCTGTGATCTGCCCGAGGAAGCGCGGGTTCGCCTTGTCCTCGACGTCGTAGACCTTGAGTCCGTTCAGCTGCACGGGCGGCTGATCGTTCGAGAGCAGCAGGATGCGGCCGTTCGTGTCCACGTCCTCCGTCGGGAACTGGAACCCGGTCGCGGTCGTGCTCACCAGCGTGGGCTCGAGTGGATCGGTCACGTCGTAGATCGAGAAGCCCTTGGCTCCACCGACGTACAGGAAGTCCCCGATGCGCCGCGCCCCGGTGACGGTGCCGACCTCGATCGGCAGCGTCGACACGTAGCGCACGTTGTCGCTCGCGATGCCGAAGCCCGGCGCCGCCTCCATCGGCAGGAGCACGCCGGCGACGGCAAGAACGCATGCGAATACGCGCCGGGGGCGCGGCCGGAAGAAGCCCATGGCCTTCCCATTCGCCGCCGCTGCCTACTACTCCTTTAGTAGCGACCCCCGGCTGCCAGAACTGGCCACCCCCGGGGACCGGTCGCTACTCCTTTAGCAGCGACCCCCGGCTGCCAGAACTCGGCCATACCCGGGGACCGGTCGCTACTCCTTTAGCAGCGACGTAGCAGGAGGCTCCGGCGGCGCTCGCCGGGGCCTCCGCCGCGCCCCGACGTAGGATCCGGCCGTGGATCCGGCCTCCTCTCCCCCTCGTTTCGACGGCGTCGCCGACGTCCTGACGCGCCTCGGCGAGGTCGGCTATCTGGCCGACGACGACATCGCAACCGTCGTGCACCTGGCCGACCGGCTCGACAAGCCGCTGCTGGTCGAGGGTCCCGCCGGGGTCGGCAAGACCGAGCTGTCCAAGGCGATCGCCCGTGCCCTCGCGCTCCCGCTGATCCGCCTGCAGTGCTACGAGGGGGTCGACGAGACGAAGACCCTCTACGAGTGGAACTACCGCAAGCAGCTGTTGCGGATCCAGGCGGGTCCCGACGACGGATGGGGGGCGCTGAGCGAGGACATCTTCAGCGAGGACTTCCTCCTGGAGCGCCCGGTCCTGAAAGCGATCCGCTCGGCCGAGCCCGTGGTGCTGTTGATCGACGAGATCGACAAGCTCGACTTCGAGGCCGAGGCGCTCCTCCTCGAGGTCCTTTCCGACTGGCAGGTGACGATCCCCGAGATGGGAACGATCGCCGCCTTGAAGAAACCCTTGGTGGTGCTGACCTCCAACAACGAACGCGAGCTCTCCGAGGCCCTGAAGCGCCGCTGTCTCTACCTGCACGTCGGCTACCCCGATGCCGAGCGTGAGCTGAGCATCATCCGCAGGAGTGTGCCGGGGCTGCCCGAGGCGCTGGCGGCGCAGGTCGTGCGCATCGTGCAAACCCTGCGTGAGCTCGAGCTCAAGAAGGCACCGTCGATCGCGGAGAGCATCGACTGGGCGCGCACGCTGATCGAGCTTGCGATCGAGGACATCGACGAAGCCGTTCTGCGAACGACCCTGCCGGTCCTGCTCAAGTACGAGAGCGACCTGCAGAAGGCGGCGACCCACCTGAGGGTGGGGCGAACCGCGCGTTAGGGGACCCCGTTGCTACAGCGTGTGCTCGACCTGACGCAGGCGCTGCGCGATGCCGGCGTGCCGGTGGGCATCAGCGAGGCCGACGATGCCGTGCGGAGCCTCGAGCACATCGATCTCGCCGACAGGACCTCGTTCCGGGCGGCGCTGGCGGCGTCGATCGTGAAGAGCGAGGTTCAACGTCCTACCTTCGACACGCTGTTCGAGCTGTACTTCGGCGCCGGACACTCGCCGGGAGAAGAAGAGCCCGGCGCGCCGGGCCAAGGCTCTAAGGAAGAGTTCATCGAGGAGCTCATGGCCGCGCTCGGCTCCGGCGACGACGCCGCCTTGCGGGACCTGGCACGCCGCGCTGTAACCAGGTTCGGCAGGCTGGAGCGATCTCGGTCTAAGGACTGGTTCTCTCATTACGAGGTCGTGCGCGCGCTCGAGCTCAACACGTTGGCCGCGCGGATGGCGGCCGAGCAGGACACGTCGGGCTCCGGGTTGGAACGGAAACTGGACGCCGCCGAGTTCGAACGCCGACTACGTCGGTTCCGCGAGGAGACCCTGATGGAGACCCGTCGCCGAGTCGCTCAGCACCGCGGCCCCGAGGCGGTGGCCGCCTACGCTGTCGGTCCCCTGCCCGAGGACATGGCGTTCCTCAGCGCGACCTCCGACATGACCGAGCTCCGCAAGGCGATACGTCCGCTGGCCCGGAAGCTGGCGACCCGGATCTCGATGAAACGACGGCGCGCGTCCCGTGGGCAGCTGGACGTCCGCAGGACGATCAGGCACTCCCTGTCCAGCGGCGGAGTTCCGCTGGACGCCCACTTCCGCAACCGGGCCCCGCACCGGCCCGAGGTCTTCATCCTGTGCGACCTGTCCAGCTCGGTCGGCCGCTTCTCACGCTTCGCACTGATGCTGACGCACGCGATGAGCGCCCAGTTCTCGAAGATCCGCTCGTTCGCGTTCGTCGACACTCTCGACGAAGTGACCAAACACTTCGCAACCGAGGACTTCGCCGAAGCGGTGCAGTCGATGAACCGCGATGCGAAGGTCGTGTCGGGCGATGGACACTCGGACTACGGGGCCAGCCTGAGCCTCTTCCTCGACACCTACGGCGGCGACGTCGGGCCGCGCACGACATTGTTGGTGCTCGGCGATGCCCGCACCAACTACCGGGCCGACAACGCGTGGGCGTTACGCGAGCTCGCGCACAAGGCGCGTCATGCCTATTGGCTGAACCCCGAGCCAAAGCATGACTGGGATACCGGTGATTCGGTCGCATCGCGCTACGCGGTCGAGGTCGATGCGATGGTCGAGGTCAGAAACCTTCGTCAGCTAGAGACCTTCATAGCCAAGACGCTCTGACGAGCCCGCGCTCTCGACCGCAGCGCTGGGGGCCGGCGCGCCGCTCAACTCCGACGTCGCCCCGGCGGCGAAGTGATCCTCGAGATCCCGTCCCGACAGGTTCTCGCGCTCGAGCAATAGCACGGCGAGCTCGTCGAGATCACCGCGGCGGTCCTTCAGGATCCCCCTCGCTCGCTCCTGCCCCTGCATCAGGATGCTCTTCACTTCCCGGTCGATCGCAACCTCGGTCTCGTCGGACACGTCCTCGCTGCGCCGGAACGCCGGTGACAGGAACCTCGGGCCGTTGTCGGCGATGTTGATCGGGCCGACGCGCGGCGACATCCCGAACTCCATCACCATCCGTCTGGCGATCTCGGTGGCCTTCCTGAGGTCGTCCTGGGCTCCGGTCGTTGCGAAGCCGAACACGGTCTCCTCGGCCGCGCGACCCCCCAGGAGCACGGCGATGCGGTCGTGGAGCTCGGGCTCGGACATCAGATAGCGCTCCTCGTCGGGGAGCTGTTGCGTGTAGCCGAGGGCCCCGATGCCCCTGGGGATGATCGAAACGCGGTGGACCGGGTCCGAGTGCTCGACGAAATGAGCCACGAGCGCATGTCCGAGCTCGTGATACGCGACCAGCCGGCGTTCGTCCTCGGTCAGCACCTGCGAACGGCGTTCGAGGCCCGCCACGACGCGATCTACGGCTTCCTCCAGTTCGGGCATCCCCACCGACGACTTCCCCTTCCTCGCCGCCAGCAAGGCGCCCTCGTTGATCACGTTTGCGAGCTGCGCGCCGGAGAAGCCGGGGGTGCGCCGGGCTAGCACCTTGAGATCGGCGTCGGGCTCGAGCTCCACGTCCCGCGCGTGGATCGCCAGGATCTGCTCGCGGCCCTTCACCTCGGGGAGGTTGACCTGGATCTGCCTGTCGAACCGGCCCGGACGAAGGAGCGCCTGGTCCAGCACCTCGGGGCGGTTCGAAGCGGCCACGATGATCACGCCGGTGTTGGCCTCGAACCCGTCCATCTCCGTCAGAAGTTGCTGCAGCGTCTGCTCCTGCTCCTGGTTGGACCCCATCTGATAGCCGGCCGCGCCCGAGCGCGACTGACCGATCGCATCGATCTCGTCGATGAAGACGATCGCGGGGGCACGCTCGCGCGCCTGCTGGAACAGATCGCGCACGCGCGCTGCGCCGAGACCGACGAACAGCTCGATGAACTCGGACGCCGAGATGTAGAAGAACGGCACCTGAGCCTCGCCGGCGACGGCCCGCGCCAGCAGCGTCTTCCCCGTACCCGGGGGACCGACCAGCAGCACGCCCTTCGGGATACGAGCGCCCACCTTCTTGTACTTGTCCGAGTTCTTGAGATAGTCGACCAGCTCGACGAGCTCGGCCTCGACCTCGTCGACGCCGGCAACGTCGGCGAACGTCGTCTTGAGGTCGGTGCGATCGTAGAGCTTGGCCTTGTTCTTGCCGAGCGACAACGGCCCGCCCGCGCCACCCCCCAGGTTGCGCAGGCGGCGCACGATGAAGAAGTAGTAAAGGAGGCCGATCAGCAGGAAGGGAAGCAGCGAGATGAACAGGCTGCTGAGGGCGCTGGGCTGGGCACCGCTGACCTCGACGTTCTTGGAATCCAGCTGGCGCACGAGCTTGCTCGTGTCGTAGTTCGGGGGCAGGGTGGTGACGAAGGATTCGGCCTCTTCTCCTTCCGCCGGCAGGTAACGGCCCTCGACCGAGGTCTCGGACACCGTCGCCTCCTCGATCCTGACGTCTTCGGCCAGCCGCATGAGGCGCGAGAGCGAGATCTCCTCGGGCCCTTGCTGGAACCCGCCCTGAAGAAGATAGAAAAGGGCGAAGCTGGCCACGACCCATCCCACGATCGTCCAGCGCTGCCGGTTGGGATCGGTCGAGGGCCCCGAAGGGCCCGCGGGCTCGCCCTTGGGAGGCTGAGTCTCTCGGTTACGGAACCGGTCCACCACGCCGCCACACTAAAGGGGTGGAAGCCGGGCCACCGCGGACTGGTACTACGCGGAGGGGTCGAGCTTTACCACCTTGGCGGACTCGCGTGGCTTCTTCACGATCAGGCGCGGTTTCTTCTCGAGACCCTTCAAGCCGTTCCAGGCGAGGTTGACCAGGTGGGACGCAACCACGTCGCGGCTGGGCTTGCCCTCGTCCAGCCACCACTGACCCACCAGACCGACCATGCCGACCAAAGCCCGCGAATAGATGCCGGCGAGCTTGGGGTCGAATCCACGGGGTTTGAACTGTTCCGCGAAGACGTACTCGACCTGCGACGCGATGTCGCCGATGACGCTCGCGAGCGTTCCGGAGGAGCTAGGCAACGGCGAGTCGCGTACCAGGATCGTGAAGCCGGCGGGCTCGTCTTCGATGTAGGCCAGGAACGCCATGGCAGCTTGTTCGAGGAGCTCCCTGGGGGTCTCCCCGTCGAGGGCCTCGGTGATGCGTTCGAGCAGACGCTGCACCTCGCGGTCGACGATGACCGCGTACATGCCCTCCTTGCCGCCGAAGTGCTCGTAGACGATCGGCTTGGAGACGCCCGCGCGCTGCGCGATCTCCTCGATAGAGGTGGCGTCGAAACCCTTCTCGGCGAACGTGCCCCGTGCGACGTCAAGCAGTTGAGCGCGCCGCTGCTGACCGGTCATCCGAACGCGCTTGCGTTCAGTCATCGAGGACATCTCACCCGCTCCCTGGCGTGGAGGACTAACCCTGAGGTTGGGACTGCAACTGCTTGTCGGTTACCTCTTTGACGTCCCAGGCTAGACCGACCTTCTCGAGGAGCCGGATCATGGCCCCCGTCATGTCGATCTGACCCCGCTCCAAGCCGTGGACCGCCGAGGTCGGGAACGCGTGATGGTTGTTGTGCCACGACTCGCCGAAGCTGATGATGGCCAGCGGCCAGTTGTTCGTGCTGTGGTCGGTGGTCTCGTACGGGCGCTTTCCGTAGAAGTGGCAGATCGAATTGATGCTCCAGGTCACGTGGTGCAGCAGGAAGATCCTCGCCAGACCCGCCCACAGGAAGGCGCTGACCGCTCCGGAGATGCTCTGCGTGATCGCGAGCCCCAGTACCGCGGGGCCTGCGAACGAGATGACCGCCCACAAGGGGAACAGCTTGTCGATCGTCCGCATCGTGGGCTCCTTCATGAGGTCCGGTGCCCACCGCTTCATCGAGGTCACCTCTTCGTCGAAGAACCACCCCATGTGTGCGTGCCACAGACCCTTCACGATGCCCTTGATGCCGGGACCATCGTCGAGATGCGGTGAATGCGGGTCACCCGGCTGGTCCGCGAACGCGTGATGCCTGCGGTGATCGGCGACCCATTTGATGACCGGGCCTTGGATCGCCATCGACCCCGCGATCGCCAGCAGGCCGCGCACCCACTGCTTGGTGCGGAACGCCCTGTGCGTGAACAGCCGGTGGAAACCGATGGTCACGCCGAGCCCGGTGAACATGTAGAAGAAGAGCATCAGACCGACATCCAGGCCGCTGAGCCCGGTCCCCCACAGGGACCACATCGCCGCGCCGAAGCCGAGGAACGGGATTATCGTCACGGCAAGCGTGAGCCGCCGCTGCAGCTTCGCCGTATCCGGCTTCAGGGAAACGACGCCGGGGATGGGCGTTTCCGCGGGAGCGGGTGCCGCGCTTCGATCGAGTAGTGCCTGACTCACATAAGCCTCCTGGGATCAACGCCGCCGTACCTACACCTACGTCGCCGTAACCTACCATGCAGTAGGTTCTGCGCAACTCCCCCTCGAGCCCGCTCCGCAGGGCGCCCGGGTTGGGGGCGGCGGACCGAACCTCACCCTCCGGTCGAAACCGTTTTGACTCCCTCCGGGCGAGGCCACGGCTCCGCCGCTCACAGGGTTCCCGTTGGCAGAAAAAAGGGGCGCCCGGCTCCGCTCGTTGCTATGGAGCGGAGGCGGCGGCTCTCCTCTGCTACTGGATTCACCGGACGCACCGGCGTTGGTCCCGTAGAGGGGCTTGAGGCGCACGGTCACAAGCTGAAAGCAACACAGCGGCCGTGCGCCGAACGAGCAGGGCCCCGCCGATCAGGCGGCGCCCGTCGCGCCCCCGTAGTAGGGGCCGGCGCCGGTGCGTACCTTCGGGAGACGAAAGTCCCCGCCGCCGCCGGAGCGGGTTCGAGCGTCTAGGTCAGGCGCGCCTTCGCGTCGCGTTTGCCTGTGCGGGCACGTTGGTGGGCGTCGAGGATCACCTTGCGAAGGCGGACGCGATGGGGGGTTACTTCGACGCACTCGTCCTCGCGGATGAACTCGAGGGCTTGCTCGAGCGACATCTCCTTATGGGGGACGAGGCGGACGAGCTCGTCGGAGGTGGACGACCGCATGTTCGTCAACTTCTTCTCTTTGGTGGGATTGACGTCCATGTCGTCGGAGCGGGCGTTCTCGCCGACGATCATGCCCTCGTAGACCTCGGTTCCCGGAGCGACGAACATCGAGCCTCTCTCTTGCAGGTTGAAGAGGGCATACGCGGTCGTGGGGCCCTTGCGGTCGGCCACGAGGCTCCCCGTGGGGCGTGTGCGCAGCTCGCCGTGCCAGGGCTCGTAGCGGTCGAAGACATGATGCAGAAGGCCGGTGCCGCGCGTCTCGGTCATGAACTCGGTGCGGAAGCCGATCAAGCCGCGCGCGGGGACGAGGTACTCCATACGGACCCAACCGGTGCCGTGGTTGACCATGTTCTCGAGCCGGCCCTTGCGCAGCGCAAGCAGCTGCGTGACGACGCCCATGAAGTCTTCAGGCGCGTCGATCGTCAAACGCTCGACCGGCTCGCAGAGCTTGCCGTCGACCACCTTGGTGACGACCTGGGGCTTCCCGACGGTGAGCTCGAAGCCCTCGCGACGCATCATCTCTACGAGAACGGCGAGCTGGAGCTCGCCGCGGCCCTGCACCTCCCACGCGTCGGGACGCTCGGTGTCGAGGACCCTGATCGAGACGTTGCCGACGAGCTCCTGGTCGAGGCGGTTCTTCACGAGCCGCGCCGTCATCTTGTCGCCGTCCTGGCCCGACAGCGGCGAGGTGTTGATGCCGATCGTCATCGACAGGCTGGGGTCGTCGAAGTGACTGACCGGCAGCGGACGAGGATCGTCCGGATCGGACAGCGTCTCGCCGATCGTGACCTCGGACAGTCCCGCGATGGCGAAGATGTCGCCGGGCCCGACTTCGTCGGCGTCGACGCGGTCGAGCGCCTCGGTGACGTAGAGCTCGGTCACCTTCCCGCGATCGATGCTGCCGTCGGCCCGGCACCAGGCGAGCTGCTGGCCCTTGCGCATCGTGCCGTTGAGGACGCGGCAGACGGCCAGCCGCCCCACGTACGGCGACGCATCGAGGTTCGTGACGAGCGCCTGCAGCGGGTGGGCCTCCTCGTACGACGGAGCCGGAATCGTTGCGATCAACGTGTCGAAGAGGGGTTGCAGACGCTCTTCCAGGCTGGAAGGGTCGGGCGTCAGGCCTGCCCTTCCAGCCCGTGCATTGCAGTAGACGATCGGAAACTCGATCTGGCTCTCGTCGGCGTCGAGGTCGAGGAAGAGCTCGTAGACCTCGTTCACCACCTCGTCGATGCGGGCGTCCGGGCGGTCGACCTTGTTGACGACGAGGACCACGGGAAGCCGGGCTTCGAGCGCCTTGCGCAGGACGAACCGCGTCTGGGGCAGCGGCCCCTCGCTCGCGTCGACGAGGAGGAGGACCCCGTCGACCATCCGCAGAGCCCGCTCGACCTCGCCGCCGAAGTCGGCGTGGCCGGGCGTGTCGACGATGTTGATCTTGACGTCGCCGTAGTGGACTGCGGTGTTCTTGGCGAGAATCGTGATGCCCTTCTCGCGCTCGAGGTCCATCGAGTCCATGACGCGCTCGGCCACGTCCTGGTTCTCCCGAAAGGACCCGGACTGCCAGAGCATCGCGTCGACGAGGGTGGTCTTGCCGTGGTCGACGTGCGCGACGATCGCGACGTTCCGGATGTCGTCGCGCGTGGACACCGCGGGAGGGTAGCCGCCGCCTCTCGACCCGAAGCGCGCCCGTGGCCGGGTGTGGGCCGGGGGTGTCGCCGTGGCCGTACTGCTACGGGCCGGGTGGCATCTCGCCCACGGGCCACGGCTTGCCGCCGAGCCCCCAGTTCTTCGGGTTGTGCCCTTCGACGATCACCCAGGTGTGGTCGCGCAGCCCTTCGGCCGTCGCGGCGCAGAGCGCGTCGGTGAGCCCGGCGATGAGCTTCTCGCTCGTCTCCTCGTTCACGCGGAAGTCGAACAGCTCGACGCGGATGAGTGGCACAGGTCGCCTCCTTCGGTCGCTTCTCGGCCGTCGCTCCTATGCTCTCGCACATGCCCCGGGTCGCGCGACCGGATGACGTGAGCCCCGTCGTCGATGCGGGCCTCGAGCGGCGCGTGCTCGTCCCGCCGGAGCGCGGCTCCGAGCTCGCGCTCGACGCGCTGCGTCTGGAGCCGGGGGCGTCGCTCGACCTAGGCGACGACCTCCACGACACCCTGCTCTTCGTCCACGCGGGCTCGGGCTTTCTCGACGACGCGGCTCTCGAGGGCGCCGCTGCCGGTCTCGTCCCCGCGGCTTCGCCCGGATCGCTCGTCGCAGGTCCCGACGGCCTGGCCGGCGTCCGCACGACCCTGGGTGCGGCAACCGACCTCCACGCTCCGATGGGGCCTGTCGAGCCCGTCGTCGCACTCGAGCACGTCGAGCCCGGCAAGGCGACGGGCGCGCGGTCGTTCCAGGTGCTCCACGGGCCGCACAACGGCTCGACCCGCGCCACGATGTTCGTCGGCTACATCCCGCCGGGAGCCGCGCCCTGGCACTACCACCTCTACGACGAGATCGTGTGGATCCTGCGCGGCGAGGGGCGCGTTCACGTCGGAGAGGTCGTCGAGCCGCTCGCACCCGGCGTCGCGTTCCGGCTGCACCCGCGTGAGGTCCACATCGTCGAGAACACGCAGCCGGAGGCCGAGCTCGCGGTACTCGGGATCTTCACGCCCGCCGGCAGCCCCTCGGCGGCCTACCTGGAGCCGGGCGTGGCGGCGACATACACGATCGCCGGAGCGGCCTGAGCCTCTCCGAACCGATCGCACGCGTTTCGTCGTCCAACTCATGCTTCGGATCGGCGCGGTACGGCCGTCGGCGGGAGGCTCCCGTCGGGAGCGGGTGCCCGACTGACGTCGGACACCCGCTCCCCGCTCGCCTAGCGAAGCGCCGCGTCGAATGCGCGACCGAGCACGTTCTGGATGCCCGAGAAGTCGCTGTTGGCGGCGACGTACGCCTGGATGCCGCTCGGGAAGATCATGGCGGCGGTCGAGCAGCGCCGGTCGGGGAAACCGAAGTCGTCGGGACAGCGGCCGTTCTTCCAGATGTAGCTGCCGGCCGCTCCGCCGTAGAAGCGGTCGAACCCGAGCGGGCCGCCGCTCGTCTTCATCGTGTCGACCAGCGGGCTCGGCACGATCAGCCCGCGGTCGAGCGCGCCGAGGAACCGGATGTAGTCGAGCACGGTCATGTACAGCTTGCCGCTCCCCGCCCGCTCGAAGAAGTCCGTTCGGGGCCGTTCGCCCTTGTTCGACTGCTTCGCGAAGTCGTAGTTCAGGGAGAACTCGCCGCCGGGGTAGAAGGATGCATCCGCCCCGATCGGCCCGAGCACCTTGTCGAAGACGTAGCGCGCGAACTTCTCCGACACCTTGCGGTTGAGGATCCCCTTCTCGTTCTTGCAGTCGAAGAGCTCGAACTGCGCCTTCATGCCGTCGGTGTTCTCGACGAGCGGCACGAGCCAGCGCAGCAGGTCGTAGGCGTGCGTGTTGTACGACCTGGCGAAGGGCTGTGTCCGCCCTTCCTTCAGCATCTTCACGAGGCACTCGTAGGGGCTGCCGCCGTTGCAGCTCACCTTGGGAAGCCCGCTGGTGTGCCCGAGAATGTGCCGGAACGTGAGCGTCGACATCGACTTGCCGAGCGCGAGGCACTTCGGCAGGAACGGCTTCACCTTCGCGTCGACCGTCAGCCCGCGGTCGTTCAGCGCCTTGATGATCGCGGCGGCGTTGATCGTCTTGGCGGAGCTCGCCGTGTGTGTCTGGGTCTTCGTCGTGAACGGCAGCCGGCCGCCGTCGGCGCTCAGGCGGCGGAAGCCGCCGGCTCCGGTGCGCATGAACCCGCCGTCCCGCGCGATCGCATATGCGAATCCGACGACGTTGCCACGGAGCGCCTTGTCGATCTCGCTCGCGAACGTGTTCCAGTCGATCGCATAGTCGGGCGTCAGCTTCTTCGCCCGCGTGACCCCGAGCTGGCTCAGGAAGAGCTCGCGCCTGGCGGTCACGACACCTGCGCCGAAGTTGCCCGAGCGCTTCTCGAGGCCCTTCGGAACGTCGACGTACGTGCCGGCGAACCCGGTGCCGTTGCCCTTGCGCTGTCCGACGAAGACGCTCACCCAGCCGGGGCGCTCGCCGGGCTGCGACGCCTTCTCGGCGACCCAGACCGTGTTGGCGCCCGTCTCGCGGACGTAGTGCCGGCTGGCGTCGTCGCCCGTGAACACGCCGTCGAGATCGCTCGAGCTCGTCGCCTGGAAGCCCGCGACCTGCCTGTTGGGCCACGGGACCGAGCTGGGCGGGATCGCCGTGAACGTGTCGGGACCGAGGTCGTCGCCGCCCGAGCGGACGATGCGCGCACCCTGCTGCGACCAGCGGAGGGTGAGCGTGCCGCTCTCGGTGCGAGTGCCCTTGGGGACGTCCCACCAGGAGCCGGTGATCCGGTCGCCGCTGACGGCGCCGGTGAGCACATAGGCGTACTTCTGGCCCGGGTGCTCGCCGAATCCGTACACCTTGCCGTCGAGCCGGCGCAGGTACAGGACGCCGCCGTCGGCGCCGACGTAGATCCGCGTCAGGGGATCCGCGGGAACGCGGGTCGGCCCGGTCGCTGCCGACGCGGCTCCTGCGAGCGCCGCGGCAAGGACCGCTGCGAGAACGATGCTGACGAGTGCCGGACGAAACATCACTAACCTCCTCGGTCGTCGGGGATGCCCGTACAACCCGCGAGCGAGGGATTCCTTACGACGCTGTGATCCGCCCATGGTGTCTGTCCCCGAAGGGGACTGACCCCGTGCGAAGCCGTGACAGGGCGAGGCGTTCGCAGGGGGACAGACCCCTGCGGGGTCAGTCCCCGGGAATGTCAGTCCCCGAAGAGGCGCGGGACGGGCCCCGGCGGCTGAGGTCGCCTCTCGGCGAGCAGAATCATCTCCGCGATCCGGGCACGCGCGGCCGCGCCCTCCGGATGGTCGAGCTCGACGAGGTTGCCGGCGGGGTCGCGGAGGTAGAGTTGCGCCTCGCCGCCGGGCAGCTCGGCGACCGCATAGCCGAACGTCCTGTCGAGGATGCCCAGCGAGCGCGCCCGCTCGTAGACGGCGACGATGTCGTCGACCTCGAGGGCGAGGTGCGCGTGGCTCGGCGGCTCGTCGGGCCGCTCGAAGACGTGCACCTGCCGATCCCCCGCGCGGAGCCACTGGACGGGGAACCCGAAGTCGGGCGTCGGCAGGGGCTCGAGCCCGAGCACATCGACGTAGAAGCGCATCGACTCCTCGAGGTCGCGTGCCACGATGCTGACGTGGTTCAGCCCGACTGCTCGTGCCATGAGCGCGATTCTCTCAGGCAGGGAGCACGGCCGCGATGTCGCGAGCGAGGTGCGCGGCCGTGAGAGGCTCTCCGGTCGCCTGCTCGACGAGGCGGTCCCAGCGGACCGACTGCCCGGGGCGGAAGACGCCCTCCGTCAGAAGGCGGCCCGCTTCCTGCCGCCCGACGAGCCCGCCTGCCCGGCGATCGAGCGTCGCCCGGAGCTGCGAGGCGACGAGCTGCCCGTAGAGGTACGTGTGGTAGTAGACGGGGGCGCAGGCGACGTGGATCTTCGCCGCCCAGTCCGGGTCGGAGCGGCTTTCGGGTGGTGTCACGTGCTGGTAGCGCGCCACGAGGCCCCACCACAGCGCCGACAGGTCCGCCTCGGGATCGGCGTAGAACGCACGCTCGAAGTTGGTCATCACGAGCACCCAGCGCGTGAACACGAGCACCTCGGCGGCGCGCATCGCGTCGAGGTCGGCCCCGAGCCGGGCCGCCTCGTCGCCGTCGACTCCCACGACGTCTCGAAGCCAACGAGCGTCCTGCGCCAGCCGACCCATCATGATCGCGATCCCCTCCGTGATCGTGAGGTGGCAGTCCCGCAGGAGCCAGGGCAAGTCGCGGTCGATCCCGAGATCGAAGACGCCGTGCCCGAGCTCGTGCAGCATCGTGTCGGCCCAGTAGCGGTCGGGCGCGACGTTGGCAAGGACGCGGACGTCGCCCTCTCGGTCGACGTCGAGGCAGAACGCGTGCTGGCACTTGGCGTCGCGCGGGTAGAGGTCGCTGCGCTCGAGAATCGCCTCGGTCTCGAGGCCGATCCCCTCGAACGTCGCCCGCGCGAGGGCGACGACGTCGGTCTTGGCGAAGTAGCGGTCGAGGTCGACGCCGCCCGCGGCAGGCACCTCCTGGAAGAACGGGTCCTCGTAGTGCCACGGCGCGAGGTCGGATACGGCGCAGCCGAACCGTTCTGCAAGGAGCGCATCCGTCGCCGCCTTCCAGGACGAGAAGGGCTGCGCGGTGAGGGAGTCGCACTCGTCGAGCGTCTCGAACAGCCGCCCCTCGTCCATCTCGGAGGTCGAGACGGCCAGCGCGAACCAGTCCCGATATCCGAGTGACCGCGCCGCCTCGTTCCGAAGACGCGCGAGCTCGCGCACGTCGTCCGCCACGGCGGCGCCGACGGTCTTCGAGGCCTCCCAGGCCTCACGGCGCTCGGCCACGTCGTCGCTCGAGCGAAGAATGCGCTTGATCCCGTTGTCGTCCACGTGTTCGCCCCGCACGACGCCGCGATGGTTGGCGAACCGCGACTCCACCGACGCCTCGAGCTCGACGATCCGATGGCGCAGGCTCTCGGGGACCTGATTCGGGACGA
Organism: Actinomycetota bacterium; assembly: GCA_035249925.1. Lineage (GTDB taxonomy): Bacteria > Actinomycetota > CADDZG01 > CADDZG01 > WHSQ01 > MB1-2. The sequence continues at coordinate 535 of DATFFR010000068.1, read as the reverse complement.
GGCTCGCGCGGAGGACCGTCAGCTGGCGCGCGACGAGCCCCTCGGCCCCGTTCGAGCGCGCGTCCTCGACCGCGCCGAAGAGCGTCGCGTCTGCGAGCGCATCGGACAGCGCGAGCTCTGCCTCGACGCGGCGCCGCTCGTTCCCCTCGGTGGCCTCGACGTTCGCGTCCCACCAGGAGCGGGCAGCCGCGAGGTGGAGCGGCCGGAGTCGATCCTCGGCCTCCCCGACTATGCGCTCCGCGTCTCTCACGGTCGGGAGCCTAGCCGCAGCCCGCCCGCGTCTACGATCGTGCTGCATGGGGACCGACGCGCACCGGGCGGCCGCGGCCGCACAGGGGCCGATCACCGTCGGGGTCGTCACGGTCAGCGACACGCGAACGCCCGAGGACGACACGAACGGCCGGTGGCTGCGCGAGCGGATCGACGCGGCCGGGGCGACGGTCTCCGGCTATCGCGTCGTCCGCGACGAGCCCGACGAGGTACGGGCCGCCGTGGACGAGCTGGTGCGCGATGCGCGGATCGTCGTCGTCAACGG
>DATFFR010000067.1:0-15517 GCA_035249925.1 Actinomycetota bacterium | reverse complement strand
GTCAGCGTTGGAGCGAACGCTCGATGGCTTCGGCGAACTCAGGCGACGACATCGTCTCGGCCTGAGCCCGGGCCTCGGCGTCCATGCCGGCCTCACGATCCAGGTTGGGGGCCTCGTCGCAGAGCTTCTTGGCCAGGCGCTTCGCGAGATGCGGAGGTTCGGCGATCCGGGCGGCAAGTGCGTCGACCGTCGCGGCGAGCTCCGCAGCGGGTACGACGATCTCGGCCAGGCCGATGCGCTCGGCCTCGATGCCGTCGATCCGTTCGGCCAGCATGATCATCTTCTTGGCGCGCGCCGGTCCGATGAGTTGCGGCAGACGAGTCGATCCGCCGAGATCGGGGATCAATCCGTAGCGCATCTCCAGAAGACCGAGGGACGCGTCCGTCGAGACCACGCGCAGGTCACAGGCGAGGGCAACCTGCAGACCGGCTCCCAGCGCATGCCCCTGTACGACCGCGATCGTGGGCATCGGCAGCGCGGCCAGCTTGCGGAAGCCGGCCTGCGCGCGGGCGATCGTCTCCTCGAGTGTGCCGGAGAACTCGCCCAGCGAAGACAGGTCGATGCCGCTCGAGAACGACCGTCCCTCCCCCGAGACGACGACCACGTGCACGTCGTCGCGGGCCACGATCTCGTCGGCCGCGGCCGCCAGCGCGTCGAAGACTTCGAAGCTGATCGCGTTCAGGACCTCGGGCCGGTTGAGCCGGATGTCGGCGCGGGCGTCCGAATAGGAAACCTCGACGACGCTCACTGCTTTGTCCGCCGCTTTGCGCGACATGAGAGTCGATTTTCGACCTTGATGTTGCACAAAGCGCTCACTTGAAGGCGCGCTCGAGGTCGGCTATGAGGTCGGCTGGATGCTCTATGCCGACCGAGAGACGGATCAGGCTGTCGGGGACCTCCATGCCGGAGCCCTCGAGGCTCAGGTGCGTCATCTCGCCCGGGTGCTCGATCAACGACTCGACCCCGCCGAGCGACTCGCCGAGCCAGAACAGCTCGGTGCGCTCGCAGATCTGCAATGCCCGGTCCTTGGAGTCGACCTCGAACGAGACCATCCCCCCGTAGAGGGGGACGCCGCATGCGGCCATCTGGCGCGTCGCCACGTCGTGGTTGAGGGCGTCCGGCCGGCCGGGGAAGTGCACCTTTCGCACCCCGTCTCGATCCGCCAGCCACCCGGCGATCAGCTCGGCCCCCTCGCAATGGGCCCGCATCCGGATCGCCAGCGTCTTCAATCCCCGCAGCAGCAGCCACGAGTCGAACGGGCCGGGGACCGCCCCGATGCCGTTCTGAAGGAAGCGCAGACGGTCGGCCAGGTCGTCGTCCGAGGTTGCGATCGTCCCGAGGACGAGGTCGGAGTGGCCGCCGAGGTACTTGGTCGCCGAGTACAAGACAACGTCGGCGCCGTACTCGAGCGGCCGCTGGATGAACGGCGTAGCGAAGGTGTTGTCGACTGCCACGATGGCCCCGACGTCGTGGGCGGCGTCGGCTAGGGCTTGCAGGTCGAGCACCTTCAGCAGCGGGTTCGTGGGCGTCTCGGCCAGCAGGACGGCGGCCCCATCGGCCAGCTCGGCCTCGACGGCGGCCAGGTCGGTCATGTCGACGGTCGCGTAGCCGATCCCCACCTGAGCAAGCACCTTGGAGAAGAGCCGGTAGGTCCCTCCGTAGACGTCGTCGGGGATCAGGACCCGGTCGCCGCTCTGAAGGGTCATCGCCAGCGTCGCGATGGCCGCCATCCCGGAACTAAATGCGATCCCGTGCGTTGAACCTTCTAGAGCCGCTAGGCATGTCTCGAGTGCCCGTCTTGTCGGATTATCGGTGCGGGAATACTCGAAACCTTTGTGCTTCGCTACAGCTTCCTGCACGTAAGTCGATGTTTGATAGATGGGCACTATCGCCGCCCCCGTTGCCGGATCGGGATCCTGGCCGGTGTGGATGGCGGCGGTTTCGAAGCGAATAGGGTCGGTCATGAGCAGCTCCAAGGGAGGGATCGAGATCAGCGACAGGGATACCACGGCGCGAGGGCCGGAGCGCCCGTGGATCGCCGTGGTGGCTCAATGGCGCAAGGGGATGGCCCGCATCCCCCTCCCGTACACGCACGCGGTCGAGGCCTCCGGCGGATATCCGAGGGTCCTCTCGCCGTTCGAGCTGCCGCCCACCGAGGACGTCCCCGATGACCTCGAGATCTTCTCCGAGCTCGACCCTTTCGACCCGAGCCCACTTGAAGGCGCCTCCGGTCTCCTGATCCCCGGCGGGGGTGACATCGATCCCGAGTTCTACGGCTGTCCCAGGCATCCCCGCACCCACAACGTCAGCCACAAGCGCGACCGTTTCGAGCTGACCATGATCGGAGCCGCGCTGGAGCGGGATATGCCGGTGCTTGCGATCTGCCACGGCATGCAGCTCCTCAACGTCTACTTCGGCGGCCGGCTGGTACAGCATCTCGCCGACGACCCGTCGAGGCTCGACCACGACCGGGACATGCCCCGAGCCGAGCCGGTCCACGACCTGCACATCAAGGAGGACAGCGTCTTCGCAGAGATGGTCGGTGGAGTGAGCATCCCCATCAACTCTCACCACCACCAGGGGCTCGACGGGGCGGCCGGGCCGCTGGAAGAGGTCGGTTGGGCCGAGGACGGAGTGCTCGAGGCGGTCGTGTCGCGCGATCACACCTGGGTCGTGGGCGTGCAGTGGCACCCGGAGGCGATGGCCGACACCGACGGCCACCAGAAGAGCCTGTTCGATCATTTCGTCGCGGCAACGCGGCGCTACGAGACCGGTTCAGTAGAGACGCTGGCCGCCCGCTCCGCCTAGCTCGCTTACCGCCGGCCCTAGCTCTCGGTCGCGGGCGGGGCCCCCAAGGGGATCCCCATCACCGATCCGACCTCGCTTCCCCTGGAGCCGAAACGTTCGGCCACGATGCCCCCGTCCGACGTCGCGACCACGGCGTAGGTGGAGCCCCGCGTCCACTCCCCGAGGGGCACTTTGAGACGGGTACCGGCCTTCACCTGGAGCTCCTGAAGGACTCCGGGCTCGAGGGGATCCGAGCCCGGGCTACGCAGGGACAGCGAGACCGACACCGGCTCGGCCCCCGGGTTGAGCAGGACGATCGAATCGGTCGCGGGTGAGGAGACCGAGGGCCCGACGAACCATTCCGTCGCCGTGCGAGCCGCCCCGACCTCGGAGGCCACGCCCACGAGGTCGTCGGACTCGTAGTAGACGCTGCGCTCGGCCACGAGACGGCCGCTGGTCGTCCGGACCACCACGCCGACCCCGCCCGCCTGACGGTCGGGCCCCGCCACGTATTCCCGCAGCGGCAGTGGTTGCAGGGTCTGGGGCGGCACGACCACCTCGACCAGCTTGGGCGGCTGCAGGGTCTGCTCGCCGGTCACCAGCGCAACGGAGGCGATGGCCTCCTCGTCGGTCGGGTTGAAGAGCGAGACCCGCTCGTCGTAGCCGTCGCCCACCGCTCCCTCCGGGAAGAACCACTCGTCGGAGGGAGCCGTGGCGCCCAGACTGAACTGGACCCCCTCGGGACGGTCCTCGCTGCCGACCTGCAGGGCGCGCCACGCGATCACGCGCCCCCGGTTGGCCACGATCGATGCTGCGACGAAACGTTGCTGGCGGATGTATTCGTTGAGCTCGACCACGATGGTCTCGCCCGCCGGCACCGCGATCCCCTCCGACAGGTTGGCGTTGCCTTGGGGACCGGCAGGCGTGAAGAGATCGATGCCGACCACGGCCTCGTCGGGGAACGGGTTGTAGATGACGAAGCGCTGCTCGGCCCCCAGCGCACTCGACCCCTCCGCGAAGAACCATCGGGGCGATGCCGAGCGTGAACACCGTGCCGCGCCCAGACCCGAGACCTTGCCGGTGAACGTCGATAACGACGATGCCAGCACTTCGCCCCCGTAACCGACCAGATCGCGCGAAGTCTCCGTCTTCATCATGAGCGTGTGTTGCCCCGAGAGCTCGACCCGATCTTGCACGCCGGTCCCTACCGGGATGGTTTCGGCGCCGACTGCGCCCAGGACCAGACTCATAGTGGACTCGCCGCCCCGCGGCGGCGAAGGACAGAACACCGAGCGTTGCTCGAAGATCGGCTCCGCCGCGGGCGTCTCTGCGACGCCGGCCTCGTCGCTCATCAGGTCGAATCCGACACCACCTAGGAGGGCCGCCACCACGAACCCGACCAGCGCGACCTCGCGCCCGCGGGTCACCGGCGTGTCCTTCGGGGATGAGGGGCGGCACGAGAGAACGCAGCGCCGAGGATCACGATCCAGGCCAGGCCCAGAACCACGAACGATGCCGTGTTCGCGGTGGAGCGGGGGAAGGAGAGGACAAGGTCACCCCCGCCCGGCGGGAGCTCGAACCCGTTGGCCCAGCCGGCCTCGACGCGCTCGAGTGTCTCGCCATCGAGTCTCGCCCGCCACCGAGGATCGTGAGCCTCCGCGAGGAAGACCACACCGCGGCCCGACTCGAGCTCGGCCCGGTAGCGCGCGGAGCCCTGCTGCTCGGCGTTCTCGCGCGGTGGGGGCTGCGTCCCCCTGATCAGGGCAGGGTCTCTGCGATCGATGGCCGACACGACCGACGGCAGCTCCTCGTAGATGCCCGCTCGGGCCAGCACGTCGTCGTTCTCGAGCAGGAGGTATTCCTCTGCGGGATTGTCGCGCGCAACCGCAAGGTCCGCCTGGCTCAGCCAGCGGTAAGCGCCCGGCCCCCGCTGAAGGATCACGTTGCCGATGTTGAACGCTCCGAGCAGACTCCCGCCGCGGTCTGTCCGTCCCTCCTCGACTGCAGAGATCACGGCCTGGAGCTCGGACTCCGACGGTCCGGTACGCGTTTCGAACAGATCCGTGAGCACCTCGCCGCGCGGGCCGGTGACGGTGTGACGACCAACCGGGCGCGCCACCGAGGGGACCGGGGTCCCCCAACGCGAGCCGACCCACAGGGCGCGGAGCTGACCCTCCGCCTGCGCCGTGCTGCCTAGCAGGTTGGCGATCTGCTCGGTGACGCGACTGTCGGCGTGCCCGGAGGCACGGCCGGGGTCCCAGGCACCGCGAAGGAACGCCGGAGCGAGCCCTGCGACGACCAGGAAGGCGGCGACGGCGACGCCCCCCAGCGTCAGCGCGTGATGGATACCGAGGCCGCGGCGCGGCAGATCGAGGCGGAAGGCCCCTGCGGCAAGCCCGGCCAGCCCTGCGAAGGCGACGGCGGCCAGTACTCCGGCCTCGGTCGGAGACGCAACGATCGGACGCAGCGCGCCGGTCGAGAACGCCCCGACCAGCCACGCGATCGCCACCACCAAGGTCCAGAGGGCCAGGGCCATCCGGCGCCGCTGCCCCTCGCCCACGAGTACGGCAACCAAACCGAGGACGGGTAGGGCGAGGCCGAACAGCGGCGGCGCATCGGGCGTCTGGCCCACGATCACGCTCAAGAACCCATGGCCGGCGAAACCGCCGGCGTACCGGCCCCAGGTGTCGTCGCCGCGCAACAGATCCAGGGGGGCGCCGGGGGCGAACCAGGTCGCGCTCCACGGCAGCAGCAGGGCCCAACCGAACGCGAGCCCGATGGCGGACGAGGCCAGGCCGCGCACGGCCCTGCTGCCGGACTCGAGGAATGTCCGCGTCGCCGTCAACAGCACCCCGGCGATCAGATAAAGGAACAACGAGCCCGGCACGAACGCGGCAGAGATCGCGGAGCCGAGGGCCACCCGCGCGACCGCGCGACCGCGATTCCACGCCGGTGGCCGGACCCAACCGATCAGACGGATCATCGACACGAGCACGAATGGAGCGGCAGCACCGAACACCATCGCGCCCAGTGCGCCCTGGCGAACTCCCGCGTATCCCACGGCCCCCAACGCGTACACGGTCGCCGCCACGAACCGGGATGGTTTATCGACGAGCTCGCCCACCAAGCGGTAGACCCCGCCGAAAGCGGCCCCACCCAAGCCCAAGACCAGCAACTTCTGCGCGAGACCGGAGGCACCGAACGAGATCATCGGGAAGAGACCGAGGAAGGCGAACGCCGGGGGTGCGGGCCCGGGGTCGCCCAAGCCCACCCCGCGCCACGGTGACAGGAACGCTCGCCATAGCGCCGTAGCCCGCTCGGGATAAGGCAGCAGCTCGCCCACCGAAGCGGGAGGTCCGAAGAGGATATGGCGGAACCCGAGGATGAACCCGATCAGCAGCACTGCTGCGATCAATCCGGTTCGGCCTCTCAAACGTGAGCCCAGCAGCTGCGCGGCGCGGCCACGTTGCGAGATCAGCTCCGCGCGCCGGCCCCAGGCCTCTTCGAGGCGTTCGGCTTGGTGCGACACGTAGAAACGCAGCCTCGTGCTCTGCCTGACGGTGAGGCGTCTGAGCTTGCGATCCGGGACCTTGCGGCCTCGCTGCGCACGGGCGCGCTCCGTCAAAGTCTGCGGCAGAGTGAGCAGATTCCACCCCAGGCCACGAGCCAGGTTCCCGATCTCGCGTGGCTGTCGCAGGACGATGAAACCGAGCATCTCGGCGATCGTCAGCAGCACGAAGGTCGGGATCAGTGCGAGGAGGCGCAGGCTCGACGCGTTCTTGGCGATCGTCCGCAAGCGGTTGCGGCGGATGAAGTATCTGATCGGCGTGAATGGCGACTGCCTCTTCCCCTTCGCGAGTGCGATCGCGTGACGAGCGCGAGCTGCAGGCTCGACCCGCACCACGTGCCCGGCGAGGCGAGCGCGCCAACAAAGATCCAGGTCCTCGGTGAACGCGCGCATGCGCGCGTCCCAGCCGCGCAGTTGTTTGAAGACCTCGTGGCGGATCAACATGCAGGTCGATGTCACGAAGAAGACCTCGGCCGCGCTGTCGTGTTGGCCGAGGTCGATCTCGTGGTCTTCGAGGCCCTTGTAGGGGTAGCCGAAACGGTCCACCGCCATCCCGACCTCTTCGAGGCGATCGGGGTCTTCCCAGGAGACGATCTTGGGACCAACGATCGCCGTGGCCTCGTCCTGGTACATGCGCGCGACCATCTTCTCGACCGAAGGGGGGTCTATCGCGGCGTCGTCGTGGATGAACAACAAGACATCTGCGTCGGTGCGGACCCTGGACATCGCCCAGTTGATCGCGCCGCCGAACCCAAGGGGCCGTGGGGTCCGCAGGTATCCCCAACGCCGTCGCCGCAGGTGGCGTTTCGCAACGCGCCGTAGAGGCGGTTGCGAGCGGGAGTCCCTGGAGGCGTCGTCCACCACGAGGACGTCCAGGAACGGATAGGTCTGGGTGTTCAGGCCGACCAGGCAGTCCTTGAACCACGTGCGCCCGTTGTGGGTGACCACGATAGCCAGGACGCTCGGAGCGGACGCGTCGACCGGACCGCTCGTGGCGCGCGCTCGTGCTGGCTGGGTCCTCATGGTCATGGCGAACGCTCTTCGGATAGTCGGCTGTTGCTTCGAGGTGCGGCTAGACAGGCACGCCGTACAGCGTGGTGCGGCGCCTTGGCACCCTCCCGATGGAGAGTATCAAGGCCTCCATCGCCTCAGCCGTCAGCTCCTGGCCGTGGTCGGCCCCCGCCGCACGTGAGATGTTCTCGTTCATCAAGGTCCCACCGAGGTCGTTGGCGCCGGCCTGCAACGCCAGCCTGGCTCCCTCGGAGCCCATCTTCACCCACGACACCTGGATGTTGGGGATGTAACCGTGGAGGGCGATCCGCGCGACCGCGTGGACCTTCAGGCATTCTTCGAAGGTCGGGCCACGGCGCGCCTTGCCCTTCAGATACATCGGCGCCGCCATGTGGACGAAGGGCAGGGGGACGAACTCGAAGAGTCCGCCGTTGTGATCGGCGATCTCCTTATGGAGCTCTTTCACAACCATCAGGTGACGCGCCCAGTGCCGCGGGCCCTCCACTGTGCCGAACATCATCGTGGCGTTCGACCGCAATCCCAGTGAGTGCGCGACGCGGTGAACGTCGCACCATCCCTCGGTATCTATCTTGTCCGGGCAGATGATGGCGCGGATGTCATCGTCGAGGATCTCGGCCGCGGTACCGGGAAGTGTTGCAAGGCCCGCCTCTTTGAGCTGCTCGAGGAAACGCCGCACCGACAACCCGGAAGCCGCCGCACCCTGTGCAACCTCGAGCGCCGTGAAGGCATGCACGTGCATCTGGGGAACCCGTTCCTTCACCGCGCGTAGGTACTCCGTGTAGTTGTCGCCGGTGAAGGAATGATGGATCCCTCCCTGCATGCAGACCTCGGTCGCCCCCGCATCCCACGCCTCTTGAGCCCGCTGCGCGACCTCCTCCGGCGTGAGCAGGTAAGGCTCCCCCCGGAGGTTGAGCGACTTCGGTCCTTTCGAGAACGCGCAGAAGCCGCAGCGGAAATAGCACATGTTGGTGTAGTTGATGTTGCGGTTGACGACGTAGGTGACTTCATCGCCTACCGCGGCGCGCCGGAGATCGTCGGCGATCGCGTAGAGGCGTTCGGTCTCGGCCCCCCGCGCGTGGAACAGCAGCTCGACCTCGGCCTCGTCCGGCTCCAGTCCCTCCGCAGCGCGGTCGAGCACCCTGTCGATCGAGGATCGCACCGTCCGCCCGGGCACCCTCCAGGCACCTTCCCGAGCGGCCTCGATCGCCCGCACCGCAGTCCGCGGCGGCGGCGCGGACACGCCCGAGAACCACTCCTCCTCCGGACGGACCAGCCCGGTGCCGTCGATCGCATCCAGCACCTTCGCCCGCAGCGCCGGATCGATCCAGCGCTCCAGCGCGTCGGGGGTGCCGGCGTAGCCGGGATACGCCGCGAGTCGTTGCTGAAGCAGGAACCCTCTCCCTTCCGTGACCTCCTGCAACTCGTCGAGCTTGGGCCACGGTCGCTCGGGATTGACGTGGTCGGGAGTGACCGGCGACACGCCACCCCAGTCCGACAGGCCCGCATCGAGATAACGGCCGTAGGCATCGGGCGTGAGGTTCGGGGGTGCCTGGATGCCGACGTCGGCACCCATGATCAAGCGGGCAACGGCGATCTGCAGGGACATCTCGTGCTGGGTCGGTTCAGGATGGTGCGCCATCAGCGTGTCGACCTTCGCCCTGAAGTTCTGCACGATGACCTCTTGGATGTGACCGTGTCGCTCGTGCGACGCGCGGATCGCGAGTAGGGCATCTATGCGTTCGTCGTAGGTCTCCCCGATACCCACCAGGATCCCGGTCGTGAACGGCACCCGCGCGCGACCGGCGGCCTCCAACGTCGCCAAACGCGTGGACGGCTTCTTGTCGGGAGCCCCGAAGTGGGCCATCCCCCGCTTCAACAGCCGCTCGGAGAGCGTCTCCAGCATCGTGCCCTGGCTGACCGAGACACATCTCAGCGTTACGGCCTCCTCATACGTGAGGGCGCCCGGGTTCAGGTGTGGAAGGAGTGAGGTCTCTTCGAGCACGAGACGCGCCGCGGCGGCGAGGTATCCGATCGTGGTCTCGTGACCCATGGCCGCCAACTCGTCGCGCGCCTCGGCCCACTTGCGCTCGGGCTTGTCGCCGAGGGTGAACAACGCCTCATGGCAACCCGCGGCCTCACCTTCGCGCGCTATCTCCAGAACCTCATCGAGCGTGAGGAAGGCCTTCTCGCCGGGCCGGGGAGGGTGAGCGAAAGTGCAATATCCGCACGAGTCGCGGCACAGCTTCGTCAAGGGGATGAAGACCTTCTTCGAGAAGGTGATGCAGGGTCCCGAAGATGCGTCGCGCAGCTGAGCGGCGGCCGCCAGCACCGTCTGCGGATCGTTCGGAGCGAGAGCCGCCATCTCGCGCACCTCGACGTCTGAGAGGCGCTGACCCTGCGACGCGCGTCCGGCCAGAGCGTCCAGACGAGTCATGCAGAGCAGGCTACTAGACTGCCCTGCTCATGGAAGTCACCGCTCTGGCCGGAGGTGTGGGCGGGTCCAAGCTGCTCGTCGGCTTGCAAACCGCACTGGCTCCGGGCGAGCTCACCGCGATCGTGAATACCGCCGACGACGCGGTCGTCTACGGCGTACATGTTTCGCCCGACGTCGACATCGTCACCTACTGGCTGGCCGGCATCGCCGATCGAACGCGCGGCTGGGGCATCAAGGGAGACACCTTCAACGTCGTCACTGCGTTCGAGAGGCTGGGAAGCGATAGCTGGTTCTCTCTGGGCGACGCCGACTTCGCGACGTGTCTTTTCCGAACCCAGCGAATCGCGGACGGCGTAGGGCTGAGCGCGATAACCGACGAGATCAGGAGGGCGTTCGGTGTCGCAACGCGCATCCTGCCGATGTCCGACGACCCCGTCAGAACCCGGATCGTCTGCGACGACGGGCGCACGCTCGAGTTCCAGGAGTACTTCGTGCGGGAGCGCCAAGAGCCGGTGGTGGAAGAGGTGCGGTTCGCCGGCATCGCGGACGCCAAGCCGGCGCCCGGTGTCATCGAGGCGATCCGCGACAGCGACCGGATCGTTGTGTGTCCCTCCAATCCGATCGTCTCGGTGGCGCCCATCCTCTCGCTGCCCGGCGTCCGCGACGCCCTGCGAGAGCACCCGAACGTGATCGCGGTGAGCCCGATCGTCGGAGGCCGGGCGCTGAAAGGCCCCGCCGAGAAGCTCCTCCCGCTTGCGGGGGCGGAGGTGAGCGCCACCGGGGTCGCGGGTCTCTACGCCGACTTCTGCACCACCTTCGTGATGGACGCGTTGGACCAAGAGGAAGCGGCGATGGTCGAGCACCTGGGGATGCAGGCGGTCGCGTTCGACACGATCATGAGCGATCTCGAGCGATCCACACGCCTTGCCGAGAACGTCCTGCAGCTGTGATCGGGCGAGAGGTCCGGATCATCCCGCTGATCGGGATCCCGGAGATCCAGGCCGGCGACGACCTCGCCGGCCGGCTTGCGTCGGCCGCGTCCTCAGCAGACCTGGCCGACGGCGATGTCGTCGTCGTGACCCACAAGGTGGTCTCGAAGGCAGAAGGACGCATCGCGGCCGCGGACAACAAGGCGCACGTCGTCGAGACGGAGTCCCATCACATCCTTCGCAGAACGCCGGGAGGAATGACGATCAGCGAAACGCGCCACGGCTTTGTGTGCGCGAACGCCGGAGTGGACGAGTCCAACGTGCCGCTGGGATCGATCGCGATGTTGCCCGTGGACCCCGACGCCTCCGCGCGACGGATCAGGGCGAAGCTCGCGAATCTGACCGGCGCGAACGTGGCCGTCATCATCAGCGACACCTTCGGTCGCGCGTGGCGCGTCGGGCAAACCGACGTTGCGATCGGGGTTGCGGGGATGAGCTGCTTCAACGACTACCGAGGCACGAGCGACAGCGAGGGCCGGGAGCTGCACGCGACCCGCATAGCCGTCGCGGACGAGCTCGCCGGCGCTGCAGAGCTCGTGATGGGCAAAGCCGACGGGATATGCGCGGCGATCATCCGCGGCGCGAGGGTGGAGTCCGGCCGCGGCGCGGCCTCGGAACTGGTGAGGCCGCCGGGGGAAGACCTCTTTCGGTAGTACTCACTCCTCACCACTTCTCCCAGTGCACGACCTCCTCGAGGGGCTTCCAGCCGGCGGCCAGGGAGCTCGAGCGCCGGTCCGGCGCGGGCCGCCCGATCGTGACGACCCCGATCGGATCGACGCTCTCGGGGATGCCGAAGGCCTCCTTCAACCCCGCGATGTTGTGAACCCCCTGCAGTCCGGCGGCGAGGCCCTCGTCGACGGCCGCCAACAGCAACAGCATCAGTGACGCGCCGGCGTCGACGAAGGCATACGGGACAGGCCAGGTCGCGGGCCCCCCGCTCGGCTTGTCTGGACGCGCGTAGCGCCGGGCATACGCGTCATGGTCGACGCAGACGACCACGTGAACCGGAGCCCTGCTCAGCCACGGGTCGAAGCCCCGGCTCACACGTTCGGCCTCCCCGGCGAGCCGTGCCACCTCAGCCCGCCCCGGCTCATTCGTCACCACGAGGAACACCTGCCCCTGGCTGAAACCGGCAGAGGGCGCCTTCCTAGCCGTGCGGAGGATCCTCTCCACGGTCTCTCTCGGGATCGGATCGGGCGCGTAGTTGCGAACCATCCGTCGTCGGCCGACGACCTCAGTGAGCTCCATCCAGCCTCCAGTCAGGGTTAGCCGCTACCAGGTAGAGAAATCCCCCTGTTAGCCTCTCCCGCCGTGAGCAAGAAGCTAGAGCAGAAACAACAGAGGCGCCTGGCGGAGGAACGCCGCAAGAAAGAAGCTCAGCGCGAGGCGCGAAAGAAGAACCTGATCACCCTCGGCATCGCCGCGGTCGTCATCGCGCTGGTTGCCTTCCTCGTCATCAGCGACCGCCAGGAAGCGGAAGGCCCCGTCGGCGTCGCCGCCCGGGAAGCGGGATGTGGGGACGTCGAGGACGTCGAGGCCTTCGACAACCAGCACATCGAGGTGGGCGCCGACCACGAGCCCTACAACTCGACTCCGCCCACCAACGGACCCCACTGGCCCGTCGGTGCCCAGGCCCCCGTTGCCACCGGCTTCTACGACACCGCGCAGCCCCCAGAGGCGGTCGTTCACAACCTCGAGCACGGTCAGATCGTCATCTACTACTCACCCGATGCTCCGCAGCAGGTCAAGGACGACATCGAAGCGATCGTCGAGAGGGAGCCGGACTCCACCGTGGCCACGCCCTACGAGGAGGCCGATGAATACAACTTCTACATGACCGCCTGGAACAAGCTGCCCAACGAGCCCGAGGAGTCCTTCGGCACCGGCTACCTCCAGGGCTGCGATCAGGTCTCGCAAGAGGTCGTGGACGACTTCCGCACCGAGTACCAGGGCAAGAGCCCCGAACCCATCACCCCCCCGTTCCGCGGCTAGCCTTTTCGCCTTCCCACAACCCCAGGACCGTTAACGGTCCCGCGTCTCTTCGGGCCCTCGGGAGACCGTGTCGCCATAAGCGGATGGCCTGGCCCGGCCCGCTTTGGAGCGGAGGCGGCGGCTGCTTCTGCAACCGAGTTCACCGGACGCACCGGCGTTGGTCCCGTAGAGGGGCTTGAGGCGCACGGCCACAAGCTGGAAGCGACGCAGCGGCCGTGCGCCGAACGAGCAGGGCCCCGCCGACCAGGCGGCGCCCGTCGCGCCCCCGTAGTAGGGGCCGGCGTGGGTGCGGACCTTCAGGAGACGAAAGTCCCTGCCGCCGCCGGAGCGGAGCCCCGGCGTTGGCCAAGCCATCAATGACGGCTGAGTAGAAGAGGACACAAAGGTAGAGGGGGGACCGTTGCCGGTCCCCCCTCCTCTCTCCCATGTGCGGGCGTTGCGCCTGGGCGCCGTACCCGCCCGTCTCCCTTACTTCTTGCGTCGCATCAGGGTCGTGCCGCCGACGCCCACCATGGCCGTGCCGACCAGGAGGAACGGCAGCAGGTTTCCGCCTGTGAAGGGCAAAACCGCACCCTTCGGGGCCTGGAGCGTGTTCGGCAGCACCGCCGGCGCCACCGGATCGTTGTTCAATCTGATCCCGAGGACGAAGTCCGGGAGCACATCCTCCTCACACTCACCGCTGGCCGGCATGACCGAGCCGTCGGGGCACAAGGTCACGGGCAGGACCTCAGGCGGCTCTTCGGTCTCGTCACACTCAGTTGCTGCGTGGTCGTTCGGCAGCAGGTGGCCGGCGCAGTCGAACTGATCGACGGGGCCCGGACAGGTGTTGTTGAGGTCGTTGGGCAGCTCGAATCCTGCGCAGTCCTTGTTCGTGACGATGATCGTGGTGCAGTCGGCCGCGTCGCCGGTCCAGAGCCTGTAGGCACTCGGGTTGGCGTCGTAGGTCGACTTCAGGATCTCTGCTGCAACCCAAGTGTTGCCGGAGGCCGAACACACTTGGACGGTAAGCGGCTCGACGCAGTCGATCGCTGCTTCGGCGAGGGCCGCCTCTCTCGTCGTGGCAGACAGGGTCACGTCGCCGTCGTGACCCGCGTGGCCGGTCCCGTTCTCTTCCTGCTTGGAGTTCTTGCTCACGTTGATCACGACGTAGTCGTTCACACCGTTGTTCACGTGGCAGATCCAGATCTTGTCGGGAGAATCGTTACAAGGGGTCACGAACTCACCGGCGTGATCGGTGCCCGGAGGGCAGGGCTCGTCGCCGCCCGAGGTACAGCCGGTGTGGGCGGGGTTGCCCTTGCCGACGCCCTTGTTGGTCTGGCCGGGCTCACACTCGTAGCCCTTGTTGTGATCGCTGCCTCCGGGCTGCTGGCCCTTCGGGTTCTTGTTGTCGGCCTTGCCGACGGTTCCGTCCGCGGGCTTGCCCGGAGAGTTGTCCGAGTTCCCGGGGCCGGGGTTCTGGTGCGTTCCGTCACAATTGGCGTCGTAGGCGCCGCCGACGCCATCGTCGTTCTGGTCGCAGTCGCCTTCGTGCGCCGGATCCCCGTTGTCGCTTCCAACGTCACCGGAGTTCGGGTTGCCTCCGCCACCGTTCGCGTTGGCTCCTCCGGCGTTCGGGTTGCCGCCGCCACCGGCTTGCGTGGTGGCGCCACCGCCGGACGCGGAGTTACCGCCGGCGTTCGAGGTCTCGGGCGGACCGGAATCCGTCTTGGTCTGACCAGGTGCGTCGCCGGAGTTGCCCGGATCCGCCGGCGCGGAGGCCGTAACGGCGTCCGTGTCGGTCTGTTGCCCGGGGGCGTTCTCGGAGTTCCCCGGAGCCGTGCCGTCGGCTAGACCCGGCGCGCTCGCCGAGTTTCCCGCTGTGGCGGGCGCGTTGCTGTTCTCGCTGTTGGCCAACGCCAGCATCGGGCTCGCAACGACCATCATCGCGACGATCGAGAGTCCAACGGCAAAGGCTGCACGACGGGATAGTCGTGTAGACATGAACAACCCCTTCCTTCCGGCCGCTTCGGACGACTCTCTCGTTCCGCCGAAGACTGGTTTTTTCGGCTCTACAGCGGGGGCTCTCCTCCCCGATGCAAAGCCGCTTTCGGTGCTCGCCTTGAGTCTGGTGGCCTGCCAAACCCTGGGAAATCCGCAGTACTACGTATTAAGGCGCGCAACAGCCCCCTCGGGGAGAGAGACCCGAGGGGGCTGTGCGGCAGAGCGGGAGAGCTATTTCTTTGCTGCCCCCTGCTGTGAAGCGGTGAGAAGCACTACCCCACCTGTGGCGATGAGCACCAAAGCCGTCAGGAGCAGGGGCACGTGGTTCGAGCCGGTGAAGGGGAGAGCTCCCACGCCGGCCTTGGGCTCGACCGCAGGCAGCACCTGTGCGCCGGGAAGGGAATCGGCGCGAGGTGCGTCCTCGGTGCTGTCGAGAACCTGGGGATCTTCGTCCGAGCTGTCGTTGCCACTGTCGTTGCCGCCGTCGTTGTCGGTCAGGTCGATCGGCAGGACGTCGGTGTCGGAGTCGTCGCGGTCGGGCGTCTCCGTGTCCGGGCCGTCGCACGAGGCAGCGCTGCCGCCGTCGGTGACCTGGCAGACCACGTCGGGGCCATCGGTATTGCCGGTGCCGCCGGTGCCGGGATCGCTGATGCCGCCCTCGCCGGCGTTGATGCCGCCAACGACGGGGTCGGTGTCGCCGCCGGTGTTGACCGGGTCGGTGTCGCCGCCGGTGTT
>DATFFR010000066.1:0-7079 GCA_035249925.1 Actinomycetota bacterium | reverse complement strand
TCTTCTTAGGGGGCGGCTTGCGGCGCGCGCGGGTGGCCATCAGGGCACAACTGTAACAATAGACATCAGGAATAACAGCCATTTCCTGAGGGTTTCTGGGCGTCAGACCTCGATGACTATCGGGAGCAGCATCGGGCGGCGCTTGGTGGACTGCCAGACGAACTCCCCCAGGGCCCGCCGGCAGGTCTTCTTGAGGACGGCCCAGTCGGTGACGTGCTCGTCCTCGAGCTCCTCCAGTGCCTCGGCGACGCGGTCGGCGGCGTCGTCGAGCAGATCGCGCGACTGTTCCTCGAAGACGAACCCCCGGCTGATCAGGTCGGGGCCGGCCAGGAGCTCGCCGGACCGGGAGTCGATGGTGATCACGCAGACGAGGATGCCGTCCCCGGCAAGCACCCTGCGGTCCCGAAGGACGACCGGGCCGACGTCGCCGACACCGAGCCCGTCCACGAGGACCATGCCGGCGCGCACGCGGTCGCCGCGCTTCACGACGCCGTCGCGAAGCTCGAGCACGTCGCCGTCCTCCACGATGTTGATCACGTCCGAACTGATCCCTGCCTTTTCCGCGATCTTCTTGTGCAACGCGAGCTGCCTGAACTCGCCGTGGACGGGGGTGAAGTAACGAGGCTTGACGATCGAGACCAGCTCGGCCAACTCCTCCGACGCGGCATGGCCCGAAACGTGGACGTTGCTGGTTCCTGCATGGAAGACCTCGGCCCCCGCCTTGTAGAGCCCGTTGATGACGCGATGGACGGCCGATTCGTTACCGGGGATGGCGCTGGCGGACAGGATCACGGTGTCGCCGGAGCCGACCGTGATGAATTTGTGGTCGCCGGCAGCGATCAATGCCAACGCCGAAAGAGGCTCTCCCTGCGACCCCGTGCAGACCAGAACGCCCTTGGACGGCGGCAGGCGCTCGAGGTCCTCGACATCGACAAACGTCGAGGGCTCGACGCGGATGTGACCCAGCTCGCGCCCGACCTCGACGTTGTTGACCATCGAGCGCCCGACGAAGGCGACGTGGCGTCCGCTCGCTTCGGCGGCCTCACATAGCTGCTGGATCCGATGCAGGTTGGACGCGAAGCAGGCCACGATCACCCGTCCTTGAGCCTTGGACAGGATCTCGCGCAGGGCGGTGCTGATCACGGACTCCGATGGGGTCCTGCCGGGCGTCTCCGCGTTGGTCGAATCCGACAGCATCAGATCGACCCCCTCGGCCCCCAATCGGCGGAAGCCCTCGACGTCGGTCGGCCGTCCGTCGATGGGGGCCTCGTCGAGCTTGAAATCGCCCGTGTAGAGGATCCGACCGTCGGTCGTGTCGACCGCGATCGAGATGGCGTCGGGGATCGAATGCGCCACCGCCAGGAAGTGACAGCGGAAGCCGCCGATCGAGCGCGTCCCAGGCGCTTGGATCTCGATCATCTCGGCCTCCTGCCCGCTCTCGTTCAAGCGTTTGGCGGCCATGCCCAGAGTGAGTGGTGTGCCGTAGACAGGAACGTCCACGTCGCGCAGGAACCACGACAACGCTCCCACGTGATCCTCGTGACCGTGGGTCAATACGACGCCCACGCAAGACTCCGCACGTTCGACCACATAGGAGAAATCCGGCAGCACGAGATCGACGCCCAGCATCTCCTCGTTGGGGAAGGAAAGACCGGTGTCGATCACGAGGATCTGACCGCCGGACTCCATCGCGATCATGTTGCGGCCTATCTCACCGAGGCCTCCGAGGAAGATGACGCGCGTTGCGGTCGACGACGATCGCGTCACAGAAGCCCGGCGCCCTCCAGCGCCGCACGAATCTGCTTGCTCTCGCTCTCGGTGGGCGGCACCAGAGGCAGACGAGGCTCACCCACGTCGACACCGAGCATGTTCACCGCGGCCTTCACGGGGATGGGGCTTGCCGTGAGACCCATGATCGTCTGCATCAGCGGCAGCAGCTCGAGGTAGATACGGTTCGCCTCTTCGACCTTGCCGTCGTTGTACGCCGAGATCACCTGCTTGATCTGCAGGCCTGCAACGTGAGCACAGACGCTGACGATGCCGACGGCCCCGGCAGCCAGATGCGGAAGCAGTAGGCCGTCGTCTCCGGAGTAGATCTCGAAGTCGTGCGCGCCGGCAGCGTCGAGGTCGGCGCGAAGCAGCGCCGTCTCGCCGGCGTCCCCCACCGCGTCCTTGTCGGCGACGATCCGGGGATGGGCGGCGAGCTCGACCATCGTGGGTCGCTCGATGCGCCGGCCGGTACGACCCGGGATGTCGTAGACCATCAGGGGGACCGTCGAGGCGTCGGCGATGGCCCTGAAGTGGGCAAGGAGGCCGTTCTGCGGGGGCTTCGAGTAATACGGGGTGACGAGCAGGCAGGCATCGACGCCGAGCGCCCCCGCCTCCTTGGTCAACTCGATCGACTCGGCGGTGTTGTAGCTCCCGGTGCCGGCTATCACCCGAGCGTCGTCGCCTACCTCGTCCACGATGGTTTGGAACAACGCTAGCTTCTCGTCGTGGGTGAGGGTCGGGGACTCGCCCGTGGTGCCGCAGACGACCAGCCCGTCGGAGCCGTGCTCGACCAGATAGCGAGCCAGCTCGCGGGCGCGGGCCGTGTCCAGGGACCCGTCCTTGGCGAACGGGGTCACCATCGCCGTGATCAGCTCCCCGAAGCGCGCCGCATGGGCCATCTCACTCACCTCCACGTCGAAGTCGAGCCCTAACTATGGCACTTCCGGGCCGGGTCGCGGCGGGAAGTCATTCGTCCACGCCCGGACAGAACGCGGCGGCCAGCCGGTCGCCGGCGACCACGCCGCTGAACACCCGCTGCTGCGGATCGTCGCGCCATGGGCGCGGGAGGGGCTCGCCCGGCGGAGCGTTGTCCTCGGCGCGGTAGTCGATCAGCCATTCGGCGATCTCCTCCATGGTGAGACCTAGTCGTTTCGCTTCGTCGCGCTGTATGAAGATCCCGCCGGCGGTCGTCCGCCACACGAGATCGATCCCGTTGTCGTTGTCGTCCAGCGCCCGGTCGATGTCCCCGGTCAGCTGGCCGGGCGAGACGGGCCATTCGCCCGAGTCCTCCGGGTAGGGCATCTGACCGTGATCGGCGGTGACGAGGACGACCCATCTCCCGCGCCCGACCTCCGCGTTGAGAACGCGAACGAGCGATCGGAGGGCATCGTCGCTCGCCCGGACGGACGCGCCGACCTGGGCCGAGAACGGCCCCCACTTGTGACCCGCATCGTCTATCTGCTTGAAGTTCGTGAAGAGGAGGTCGGGGACGGCGTCCGCTCCGAAACGCTGCGTCTCGATCACTTGCTCGAGCACCCGTTCCTGGAAGGCCACGTACGCCGGTGTCGAGTACCTCACGGCGAGATCCGTCAGGTCGTCGTCGTTCCAACGGCCGTCCGCGGCGCCATCCGACCGATCGAGCCGGTCCGTCTCGTCGGTCAGCCAGGTAGTGGGCGGCGCGGGAGGGAACGCGTAGGTCGAGGAGTCGCCGAACAACAGGCCCCGGTCGTTCAAGAGGACGGACAGGTCGGCGTCCCCGTCTTCGAAGTCGTCGCCGTGGCCCATCATGCCGAGGTGCCAGTTCACGGTCGCGACCGTGCCGATCTCGGGCCTGTTATCGCGCGCGACGTCGTAGAGGTCGGCCAGCATCGGAACCCGGACCTCCGATGCGTTATGGCCCTCAAACGGGTCGATGTATCCGTCGGCCGGGGTTCGCATCTTCACGCCGGGGATCCCGTGCGCGCGCGGGAATCGTCCGGTGCCCAACGTCGTGTGGATCGGCGGTGTATTCGTGGGGGTCGAGCCGAGCTCGAAGTCGGTGAACGAGACGCCGCGCCGCATCGCGCGCTCGAGGAAGGGCCACTCCGTCGGGTGTTCCCGTAGGACGTTCCAACCGCCGCCGTCCCAGACGACGGTCACGACGAGCCGCGGGGCTCTGCCCTCGGCACCCGTCGGAAGAGGGTCGCCGTCCGATGTGTCGAAGTCGAATCCGATCAGCGACCCGATCGTCGGCGCCACGTCGGCCATCGTCGCGGGAGCATCCGACTCACCGCGAGCGGGAACGAGACCCGGCCCGAAGATCACCAACGGGACGTCGGTTAGGTAATCCCACGGGGCGGTGTGCACCGGGTTGACCGGTCCGCCGATGTAGGTCGGCCGGCGCGGGATCGGGGCGAGGTCCGGCGAGCGCCCCGGCACCCATCCGCGGGTGATGCGCGTCACGAGCTTGTCGAGTTGGTCGCACCCCGGAGCCGGGCCTGCGGTCGGTCTACCAGGCTCAGCCCGGCGAGCCTCGACACGCGCCTGCTCCGTCTTCGTCGCAGTGCAGGCGACGGACAGCAGCGCCGCCAGCACGCTCGCTCCGACGCGCCCGACGAGGCTGCCGAGACCACTTCTAGAAGCAACCGGCGTTGAACGAACGTTCTTTCGCGAAGCGCGGGCCGACCCTGTCCCCCGGCGGCCCACGTCTAGCGGATCTCTGTCTCTATGCGGACCCCGGCGGCGCGCCCGACCTCGGCGCCGTCGTAGACCTGGATCACGTTGCCGACCGTCCCGGTCGCGTCCGGGATGCGGAGGTCGAATTCGATCGTCGTCGACTCACCCTCCGCGAGGCCGTCGAACGTGTAGGTGGCATCGGGTGGCGACTCGCCGTTGGGCTCCGGCCTGATGGCCTCGATGCCCGAGCGAGCCCGGCCCGGCAGCGGCTCGACTATCGGAAACGGAAGGCTCGGGTCGCCGACCCGGGCGAAGGAGACGACTATCACCGACATGTCGCGCGGACCCGGATTGGTCACCTCGATCGTGGCGGTATGTACCTCACCCACCTCGGCCGTCTCCGGGAACTCGGCGGTCACCCGTGGCTTCCCGGCTCCGGTCTCGGTAACGTTCGGGTCCGGACCGGTACACGCGGCCGCCAGCGCAGCCAGCAAGACAACTGCGGTCAGCCCTCGCTTCACGATCCGAGATCGAGGAGGTGTTCCAGCCCTACCGTGAGGGGGCCGAGGCCCGCGACGCGACGGATCGCCAGCACCACTCCGGGCATGAACGACACGCGGTCGAGGGAGTCGTGCTTGATCGTCAAGATCTCGCCGGTGTTACCGAGGATCACTTCCTGGTGAGCGACGGAGCCCGGGTCGCGCAGGGAGTGGATCTGGATACCCTCCACCTCGCCACCGCGGCTTCCTTTGACCTTCTCGGTCTGGCCCTCCGGCGTAACCCATAGCGCATCCCCTCGCGCGTCGTTCATCTTGTGTGCGGTCATCAACGACGTGCCCGAAGGGGCATCCAGTTTCCGTTGGTGGTGGCGTTCGATGATCTCAGCCGTCGCAAAGTGCGGGGCAGCCTTGGCAGCGAATTGCATCATCAATACGGCTCCCAGTGCGAAGTTGGGTGCATAGAAGGCATTAGCCGTACCGTCGTTCGCGGCCTTCTCGATCTCCGCGAGGTCGTCATCCGAGAAGCCCGTGGTCCCGATGACGATATGGATCCCGTGCGAGAGGCAGAACAACGCGTGATCCTTTACGAACGCGTGGTTCGTAAACTCGACCGCGACCTCGGCGCTGCCCTGGGTCAGCGCGTCCAGGGAGTCGTCACGCCCGACCCGAGCGACGAGCTCCAGCTCCTCGTCAGCCTCAACCGCACGGCACGTCTCCGAACCCATCGCTCCATGGGCTCCAATCACCCCTACCTTGATCGTGCTCACGCCGCGTTCTTGTCGAAGGCGCCCTCGTCGAACGGTCCCACCACGGTCGTCTGCCAGTCACCCGACCCGAGGACCTCCGAGGCGACACGCTTGATGTCGTCCATGTCCAAACGATTGAACTTGTCGATCAGCTCGTCGATCGAGAGGATCTCGCCGCTCGTGAGCTGCTGCCGTCCCAGCCGATTCATCCTGCTGCCCGGATCCTCGGACGACAGCACCAGCGCGCCTTTCACATGACCCTTGGAACGCTCGAGCTCGGCCTCCGTGATGCCGTCGGTCAAGACGGACTCGATCTCGCTTCGGAAGATGTCCATGACGGTCTCCGCGTTCTGCGGAGTCGTCCCCGCGTAGATCGCGAAGGCTCCCGTATCGGCGAAGAGCGAACGGTAGGAGTAGACGGAGTAGGCAAGGCCGCGCTTCTCCCTCACCTCCTGGAACAAGCGCGACGACATCCCGCCCCCGAGCACCGTGTCGAGCACCGCCAGCGCGTGGCGATCCTCGTGACTGCGATGGATGCCCTCGGTGCCCATCACGATGTGTGCCTGCTCGGTAGGGCGCTTGAAGACCTTGATCCCACCGGAAGGCTTGGGCGTGGCGCCGGACCTGAGCGTCCGCCGCCCGCCGCCTTGGGGGAAGAGCCGCTCGATCTCGGCGACCAGAGCGTCGTGGTCGAGGTTTCCCGCGGCGGCAACGACGAGGTTGCTGGGCGAATAGCGCTCGCTCCAATAGCCGGCGACCGCGTCCCGGCTGACCTGCGAGATCGTCTCGTTGTAGCCGAGCACCGGGCGGCCGAGAGGATGGCCCTCCCACATGGATCGATAGAAGAGATCGTGCACGAGCTCGTCCGGAGCGTCTTCGTGCATGGCGATCTCCTCGAGGATCACCTTGCGTTCGGACTCGAGCTCGCTCGCGTCGATCACCGAGTTGCGGATCATGTCCGAAAGCACGCCCAGCGCCATCGGCAGGTCGTCGTCGAGGACACGCGAGTAGTAGCACGTGTACTCCTTGCCGGTGAAGGCGTTCACGTCCCCGCCGACCGCGTCGAAGGCGTCCGCGATGTCCTTGGCCGACCGGGTGGGCGTCCCCTTGAACAACAGGTGCTCGAGGAAGTGGGACGTCCCGGCCAGCGGATCGGGCTCGTCGCGCGCGCCCACGTCGAACCAGAAACCGACGGAGACCGAGCGGACCTCGCTCATCCGCTCGGTCACGACCGTCGCCCCCGAATCGAGGGTTGTTCGTGAGAACTTCAAACGTCTACTCGCTGCGCGGAGGGGCCTGCTCGCGCCGAGGTCCGCCGCCCTCGCGGCGAGGCCCTCTGTCGCGGTCCCGTCCGCCTTCGCGACGCGGGCCGCGGTCGCGACCGCCCCTGTCCCCGCCGCCTCGTCCG
>DATFFR010000065.1:0-61163 GCA_035249925.1 Actinomycetota bacterium | reverse complement strand
CTCCTGGCCCGCACTCTCCGCGGCTTCCTTCGCGGCTTCCGCCGCCCGCTCGGTGTGCGCGAGATCTTCACTCTGAGCCTCGTGTGACCGGCGGGCCTCGGTGGCGTGTCGCTCGGCCGTCTCGGCCGATGATGCCGCGGCGTTGAGCGCCTCGCCCAGAGCGACCCGGGCGGTGGATATCTCGCGTTCGAGAGCTTCCAGCGACCCGCGCCGAGCGGTCTCGGTCGCTTCTGCGATCGACGACATCGCCGCCGCCAGCGCGGCTTGTACCTCGTCGCCGGCCCGGTTGGCTTCGTCTCGGAGACCCTCGGTCGCCCGCTCGGCCGCGGCAGTAGCTTCCCGGGACGCAGCTTCGGCAACGGCGTGAGTGGCTTCGGCCGCGGCCCCCCTGATGGACGCCACGGCTTCCCCGAGGACGGTCTCCACATGGGCACGGCCCTCTTCGATCGAGGCCGACGCGGCTGCGGCGATCCGCCCCGTCTCGTCCCTGGCGCCGGCCCCCTCAGCCGCCAGGGACCGCGCTTGGTCGACCAGACCCGACACCGTGGACACCATCTCTCCACTGCGGGTCTCGAGCGTTGCCAGCTCGTGGCGGCAACGGTCCGCCGCCTCGCGCGCCGCTCCCGCCGCGTTGACCGCCTCCTCCAGGATGGCTGCCCCCGCGCGCTCGAGCTCGGCGCGCCGGGCCTCGGAGGCCTGGACGAGCTGCTCTGCAGCGGCCAGTGCTGCGTCCCGCGTCTGCTCGACGACCCTGGCGGTCTCCTGTGACAGGCGTTCCTCGGCGAGCCGTGCGGACTCATCCATACGCGCCACGGCCCGCTGCGCGGCTGCATCGGCTTCCTCGGAGGCGCCGCGCGCCGCATCCTCGCGCGCGATCCGTGCGGCCTCCTGCCACGAGCTCTGAGCCCCCTCGGACGCAGCCTCGGCCGCGGCCTGTGCGAGGCGGATCGCCTGGATGGCCTCCTGAGCGGATGCGTTGGTTGCGGCGGTTCCCTCCGCTACGACGCGGCTCGTCTCTTCGCGAGCGACGCGGGCGGCGGCCTCCCGGGCGCTCTGCACCGCCTCGCGGGCGGCACCGATCACCTCTTCGACCGCCTGCTCGATCGTGGTCCGGTTCGCCTGGGAGGACGCGGACGTCTCCTGCGTCAGGGACTGGGCGGTCTCGCGGAACTGCTGCAACGAGCCGGCCGTCTCCTCGCGGACCGCCGCCGCGGCCTCGTTCACGGCCCTGATCGCCTCGCGCATCCCGACGTCGGCGGCTGCGCGAGCCTCCTGGATCGATCGTGTCGTCTCTTCGAGTGTCTCGGCCGCGGTGGCGCGCGCCTGCTGCAGAAACAGGGCCGCCTCCTCCCGGCCGGCCGACGCGGCGGCACTGCGGGCTCGCTCGATCCCTTCCTCCGAAGCACGCACGGCGTCCTGCGCCGAACGTGCCGCGGCGGCACGCGTCTGGTCCAGCGCGTCGATGGTCTGTTGCAGCGCCACCTGGGTGGTCTCCTTGGCTTCGCGCCCGGCGCGCTCCGCCTCTTGATGCGCAGCGGCCGCGGCCTGCTCCTTGGCCTCGGTCACGGCATCCTGCAGAGATGCGATCGCGACGCGCACGACCTGGGCGACGGCCTCGTGAACCTCGTTCGCCGCGGTGAGCGCCGCGTTCTTCGCGTCCTGAGCCTCCGTGGCGGCCCTTTGCGCATCTCTCATGGCCGCCTCGCGCTCGGAGCGCGCGACCTGCTCTTCGGATCGGAGTGAATCCAACTGCGCGGCGGAGCGAGCGGCGGCTTGCTGGGCAAGCTCAACCGCGTCGCGGGCATCGCGCGCCGCAGCCTGTTCGGCCGCGAGGTTGGCCGCCTGACGTTCGACCTGCTCGGCGGCAAGCTCGGCCGCGCGGGCGGCGGCAGCGGCCTGGACCGATGCCTCCCGCGCCTCCGCCAGCGCCTGCTTCTGTGCGGCGCGCGCGGCGGTCTCTTGGGCCTGCAGGTCCGCGGCGATGTCGGCGAGGTCCTCCTTGAAGTTCGCGACCTCCGCTTCGGCCTTCGACGCGCGGGTCCACGCGCCGGCGAGCTCGGAGACCCACTCCGGAAGGGGCTCGGCCCGCGCCGGAAGCGGTGCCGGCGGACGCTCCGGTGGGTCGGTGTCGTGGACCTTACGGATCAGATGGGTCGGCGGCGACCCGTTGCCCTCGGACATGCGTTCCCTCCCCCGCGCGTGGTTGAACTGCTTCAGGAGGGTTCCAGGAATATCCTCGGATTCCTCCCAGAGCGGATGAGCCTAGCGTTAAGAGAGAAGCTTAGTGAGGCTCACGATGCGCCCGCTAGGCCCTTGGGAGACTTGAACCTCATCCATCAAGCTGCGCATCAGCGCCAACGGCAGGTCGGGAACGAGCACCTCGCCCGCCGGCTGCCCCCCTCCCGAGGGGTGGGCCGCCCTGGAGACCGCCCGGGTGCAGGCACGCTCCGCGACGTCGAAGCGAACCGAGGTGGAGTCGAGGGTCCAGCTGACCGCCGGCTCATCGTCGTCGCCGTGGCAGTTCGTCAGCGCCTGGGTGCACGCCTCGGTCACGGCCACGAGGCAATCGAATGCCAGGGAGGGATCGACGCCGGCGTGTGACAGGTCGGCTCGGATCGATCTTCGAAGTCCCGACAGGCTAGCTTTGTCGGCCACCGACCTGGTC
The DNA here is from genome assembly GCA_035249925.1 of Actinomycetota bacterium. GTDB lineage: Bacteria > Actinomycetota > CADDZG01 > CADDZG01 > WHSQ01 > MB1-2. The sequence goes on along the minus strand of DATFFR010000065.1, from coordinate 58,498 downwards.
TGCACCGGTCCATTCTCCACCCTTGGCACGAGAGGAGACGCGATGCCGGAGCTCGTCGCATCGATCGACGCCGGGACGACCGGCATCACGGTCCTCGTCCTCGACGGGGACGCGGAGGTGCGCGGCCGGGCGTACTCGGAGTTCTCCCAGAGCTATCCCAAGCCCGGTTGGGTCGAGCACGACGCCGACGAGATCTGGCGGGTCACCGAGTCGGTACTCCGCCACGCTCTGGCCGACGCCAAGGCATCCGCCGCGGACGTGGCCGCGATCGGCATCACGAACCAGCGTGAGACGACCGTGTTGTGGGAACGCGCCACGGGCCGACCCGTTGCCCCCGCGATCGTGTGGCAGTGCCGCCGGTCGGCCGGCATCTGCGAACGCCTCAGGTCCGACGGGTTGGAGGACGAGCTCCGAGCGCGAACAGGTCTGGTGCTCGACCCGTACTTCTCGTCGACCAAGATCATCTGGTACCTCGAGAACCTCGAGGGCCTGCGGGCGCGAGCTGAGTCCGGCGAGATCGCATTCGGCACGATCGACAGCTGGCTGATCTGGCAGCTGACCGGCGGAGCGGTACACGTAACCGAGCCGTCCAACGCAGCGCGCACGATGCTCTATTCACTCGAGCAGCAGACGTGGGATCCATGGATCCTCGAGCGGTTGGACATCCCCGACGCGATCCTGCCGGAGCTCCGGCCGACGAGTGGGCGCTTCGGCGAAACCGAACCCGGTCTTTTCGGAGGCGTAACGCTGCCGGTGTCGGGTGTGGCCGGAGACCAGCAAGCCGCGCTGTTCGGGCAGGCGTGTTTCGCCGAGGGGATGGCCAAGAACACCTACGGGACGGGCTCGTTCGTCCTGATGAACACCGGAGCCCGCGTCCCACACTCGAAGCACGGTCTTCTTGCCACGGCCGCCTGGGATCTCGACGGAAGCACCGACTACGCCCTGGAGGGCGCGATCTTCGCGACCGGAGCGGCGGTCCAGTGGATGCGCGACGGGCTCGGGATCATCGAGCGAGCCGATCAGACCGAAGCGCTGGCCGGATCGGTATCCGACTCCGGCGGGACCTATCTCGTGCCCGCCTTCACCGGCCTCGGCGCACCCCACTGGGACCCTTACGCGCGCGGCGCTTACGTGGGGATCACCAGAGGCACGACCAAGGCGCACCTCGCGCGCGCGGCGGTCGAGGCCATGGCGTACCAAACGCGCGATGTCGTAGACGCGATGGCGGCGGACTCTGGAGTTGGGCTCGCCGAGCTGCGCGTCGACGGGGGCGCAAGCGTGATGGATCTGATGTGCCGGTTCCAGGCGGACCAGCTAGGCGTGCCTGTGCGCCGCCCCGCCAACCTCGAAACGACCGCGCTCGGCGCGGCGTACCTGGCCGGCCTGGCGGAGGGGGTGTGGTCGTCGCGCGAGGAGGTCGGCAGCGGCTGGAAGGCGGCGGCGGAGTTCGAGCCGAGCGCGTCCCGGGACGAAGCCGACGCTCTTTACGAGGGATGGAAACGAGCGGTGGAACGGGCTGGAGGATGGGCCCAGAACTAGACGTCCGCAGCGCAGCCGATCAGCCGGCGAGGACTTCCTCGCTGAGGACGATGTCGTCTTCGATCGGCCTGAGCGACTCGGGGAGCACCTCCGTCGGCTTGCGCGACGCGTACTCGTCGACGTAGTCCTGCCCCGACAGCTGCATGATCTCGTACATCAGCTCGTCGGTGATGGATCTGAGGATGAAGCGATCCCTCTCCTCCGAGGAATAGCGCTGCGACAGGTCGATCGGTTTGCCGAAGCGCACGAGGACCTTGGGGCGTCCGGAGAATTTCGGGAGCTTCGCGTCGGGCGGCATGACGTCGAGAGTCCCGATCAAACCGCACGGGATGATCGGAACCTGGGCGGCAAGGGCGAGTCGGGCAACCCCGGTGCGGCCGCGATGCAGTTTGTCGTTGGGCGAGCGGGTGCCCTCGGGGTAGATGCCGAGGAGCTTCCCTTCCTTCAGGACCTCGAGCGCCGTGTTCAGGGCGGCCTCGGACTTCTTGCCGCCCTCTCGTTCGATCGGGATCTGCCCGGCCATGCGGAAGAACCACGCGGTCTTCCAGCTCTTGAAGTAATCGGCCTTGGCCAGATAGGTGACCTTGCGCCGGTTGACGACCAGGGGGATGAAGAAGGAATCGAGGAAGGAGAGGTGGTTCGCGGCGATGATCGCCGGACCCTTCTTCGGAAGATTCTCGAGGCCCTCCACCTTGATGCCGTAGAGCACCCGCAGGATCGGCTTCAAGATGGCCTTGAATACCCAGTACATCAACTGAAACGACCTCTCTCCGCGCTCGTGAGCGCCCTTGCCCCCGTAGCGCCTAGGTCACCACGATGTTGGAGAATCGTCAACCGCGACGATAGTTAGCGGACCGAGCGGTCAAGAGAGAGGAAACCCATGCAGGAGCTCCAGATCCTCGAGGGGGCCGAGGAGTTCTCCCTCGGAAGCGGCCCCACGGGGGCCCTGTTGATCCACGGCTTCACCGGCAGCCCCAAGTCGATGCGAGGGCTGGGCGAGCACCTGGCCGACAAGGGCCTTTCGGTCAGAGGCGTGCGGCTCCCGGGGCATGGCACCCACTGGTCCGAGCTGAACACCAAGACCTCCGACGACTGGGTGACTGCCATCGACCTCGAGTTCAACGATTTCGCCTCCCAGCACGAGGAGGTGTTCCTCGTCGCCCTGTCCTTCGGCGCGGCCCTCTCCATCGACTTCGCGGTCCGCAACCCCGATCGCGTCGCCGGAGTGGTGGCCATCTCTCCGTTCGTTCTCAGCAAGGACCCTCTGCGCGTCGTCGCCCCGCTCGTAGCCAAGGTGCTCAAATCGTTCCCGGGGGTCGGCAACGACATCTGCGAGCCGGGCCAAGACGAGCTCTGCTACGACAAGCTGCCGGTAAAGGCGGTTCCACACGTCTTGAAGTTCGTCGCGCGGGTTCGGGGCCTGCTCCCGAGTCTGCGGACACCGCTGCTCGTGATGCACAGTCGCAACGATCACACCGCGCCGCCCGAGAGCGGTCGGTTCGTGTTCGACCATGCGGGCTCGGCCGACAAGGAGATGGTCTGGTACGAGCGCTCGTACCACGTCATGACGATGGACTACGACCGGGACGACATCTTCGAGCGGACCTACAACTTCATCAAGGAACGAGCCAAGAGTGCCGTCTGAGACGATCAGCCTCGAGGGTCACATCATGGACACCGGGACGCTGGCCAGGGTCCTGGACGAGATCAACGCCAGCGGCGCAGAGTTCAAGATGCTCGACCTGCAGATCGGCACGCGCAACGAGACGGCGTCTCTTGCTCGCATACACATCACCTCCGACTCGGAGGAGGACCTCGCCGCTCTGATCGAGCGGCTCGGCCAGCACGGCGCGAACACCGAAACGATCGTCGACGCGACCCTCGTCACGGCAGACGTCGACGGCGCGCTGCCCCCCGGCTTCTACTCGACGACCAACCTGAAGACCGAGGTCCGGGTCGATGGCCGCTGGATAGAGGTGGCCAGGCCGGAGATGGATTGCGCGATCGTCGTCGAGCGCGGCGCGGCGCGCACGATCCCTATGGCGGACGTGTCCAAAGGCATGCAGATCGTGATGGGCGGCCACGGCATCCGCACGACCGCCCCCGAGAAACCCGAGGGGGCCGGCGAGGCGTTCTCGTTCATGTCCTCGGACGTGTCGAGCGAGAAGCCGAAGGCGCTGTTGGTCGAACAGGTCGCCAAGCAGATGCGGGCGGTGAAGGAGTCGGGTCAGAGGATCCTGTGGGTTGCGGGTCCCGCCGTCGTGCACACCGGTTCGGCGCCTGATCTGTGCGCCCTCATCCGAGCCGGCTATGTCGACGCGCTGTTCGCCGGCAACGGAGTAGCGGCTCACGACATCGAGTCCAACATGTTCGGGACCTCCCTCGGCGTGTATCTCGCTCAGGGTGTGGCGGCCGAGCACGGCCACGAGCACCACATCCGGGCGATCAACGAGATCCGTCGGCACGGCTCCTTCAAGGCCGCGATCGACGCCGGGGTGTTCAACGCCGGCATCGTCTACGAGCTGGTTACCCGGGGCGCCGACTACATCTTCGGGGGAAGCGTCCGCGATGACGGCCCGCTCCCCGAGGTCGTCACCGACATGCGCGAGGTGCAGGCACTGCTGCGGGATGTGATCTGGGGGGCCGGCGAGCAGGAGCGGATCGGCTTCTGCATCGTGGTGGGCACGATGCTCCACGGGATCGCGACCGGCAACTGCCTTCCGGCAGACGTGCCCCTCGTCTGTGTCGATATCAACCAAGCGACGGTCACGAAGCTCATGGACCGGGGCTCATTCCAGTCGATCGGCATCATCACCGACGTCGGTCTGTTCATCCGCGAGCTCGCCGAGCAGCTGGCGCCCGAGGAGGTCCGGGCCCCCTCGGCCGAGGCCCAGACCCGCGCCGCCGGATCCCGCACCACCCTCTAAGGCCCTGCCTGGGCGGCCTTCCCAGCGGCTCGAGGTCGGATCTGTCTGCCCGCTCCGTCTTCCCATTGTCTGTTATTTCTGTTAATAGTTGACATCTGTTGTTAATTACTGACCGAAATAGGAGGTTCGCGGTGGAATCACGTCCGAGGGTCCTGATCGTCGAGGACGACCCCATGCTGCGGGTGGTGCTCAGGCACGTGCTCGAGGAGTACTGCGACGTGGCCGAGGCCGCCACCGGCGCCGCCGCTCTTCCGATGGCGTGGGATCACCGGCCCGACGTCATCGTGCTGGACCGCCATATGCCGGCCATGAGCGGGAACGAGGCCGCCCCCTACCTGAGGGTGCTGGCCCCGAACGCGACGATCGTCGCCTTCTCGGCCGAGCTGCGGATCCGGCCGCCCTGGGCCGACGCCTACGTCGACAAGGGTGACCTGCAGGGGCTGATCGACGTCGCCCGGGCGCGCACCCTCGTCCTCAGCTAGGAAGCTCCCCTCACAGGCCCAACCGCTCCGTAAGGATGTCCTCGAGGCTGGGGCTGGAGACGTCTTCGAGCTCGTAGGTCGCCCGCACCGCCGGCTTGCGGATGTCGCATACCTTGCGCAGGTCGATCGGCGTCGCCACCACGACCACGTCGGCGTCGGATGCGTTGATCGTGTCGGCCAGGTCCTGTCGCTGTTCATCCGAGTACCCCATCGCGGGGAGCAGTGTCCCGATGTGCGGGTACTTCGCGTAAACGTCCTTGATGGTGCCGCTCGCCCACGGCTTCGCATCGACGAGGGATGCAGCGCCCGCCCGCTTGGCGGCGACCACCCCCGCTCCGTAGGTCATCTCGCCGTGGGTCAGCGTCGGGCCATCCTCGACCACCAGGACCCTCTTGCCCGCAAGCAGGGACGCGTCGTCGAGAGTGATCGGTGAGCGGGCTTCGACGATGTGGGCACCCGGATTCACCTCCTCGATCGTGCTGCGCAGACGCTCGAGGTCCTCGATGCGCGCCGAGTCGACCTTGTTGATAAGGACGATGTCCGCCATCCGGAGGTTGGTTTCGCCTGGGTGGTAGGTGGTCTCGTGCCCGGCGCGTAGCGGGTCCGCCACGGTGATGTGGACGTCGGGGACGTAGAAGGGAAGGTCGTTGTTGCCGCCGTCCCACACGACGACGTCGACCTCCTTCTGGGCGCGGGTCAGGATCTCGGCATAGTCGATACCGGCGAACACGATCGAGCCCTGCGCAAGGTGAGGCTCGTACTCCTCTCGCTCCTCGATCGTGCAATCGGCGGCGAGGAGGTCGTCGTAAGTCTCGAATCGTTGAGCGAGCTGTTCCTCTAGCCGGCCGTACGGCATCGGGTGGCGGACGACGGCCACCTTCTTGCCGGCGCCTTTCAGGATGCGAGTGACGGCCCGCGTCGTCTGGGACTTGCCCGAACCCGTCCTCACGGCGGCGACGGCCACGACGGGAACCGTCGCGGCGACCATCGTCGAGCGCGGACCAAGCAGCGTGTAGTCGGCCCCGGCGGACAAGGCACGCGACGCGACGTGCATCACGGTCTCGTGCGACACGTCCGAGTAGGCGAAGACGACCTCGTCGACGCTCTGATCACGCACGATCTGCTCGAGCTCCTCCTCGGGGCGGATAGGGATCCCGTTCGGATAGAAGGGGCCTGCGATCTGCGCCGGATAGGTCCTGTTCTCGATCCCGGGGATCTGGGTAGCGGTGAAGGCGACCACCTCGTGGGACTCGTCGTCCCGGTATCGCACGTTGAAATTGTGGAAATCGCGCCCGGCGGCCCCCACGATCACGACCCGGCGTCTCTCCACGGGCCCGAGGGTACTGGGCCCTCCCGCTCCCCGCGGCTACTCTTTCTTCGCATGACGGAGCGGAAGCTGACCAAGAGGGGCTCGCAGCGACGCGAGCAGGTGCTGGAGACCGCCGCTCGCTTGTTCGCCGAGCAGAGCTATCACGGCACCGCCGTCGGCGACATCTGTGACGAGCTCGGCGTCGGCAAGGGGGTCTTCTACTGGTACTTCCCCTCCAAGGAGGCGCTGTTCTCCGAGCTGCTCCAGAGCTCCCTCCTCCGGCTTCGCCGGGCCCAACACGCGGCGATCGAAGGCGTCGAGGATCCCGTGGAGCGCATCGAGCGCGGCATCACCTCCTCGATAGAGTTCTTCCGCAGCAACCCCGGCCTGCTCAGCCTGATCCGGACCGCGGCGCGCTACGACGAGTTCTCGGGATTCGTCGAGAAGGGCCAGGAGATCATCGCGGCCGACACCGCGGCGCATATCAAAGAGGGCATGGCGACCGGATCGATCCGTCAGGGCGACCCCGAGCTGATGGCCCACGGGATCCTGGGCGCGATCTTCCACTTCGTCGAGGTCTACTTCGGGACCTACCCCGAAGCCGTCGGCGATCGTCCAGAGCTGGCGGAGGAAGCGGCCCAGTTCTGTCTCGCCGGCCTGCGCGAGCGCTAGGGACGATGGATCTCCTCCTCTTGGGCGGTCAGGTGATCGCTCTCGTCGTGATGTTCGCTATCTCGGTATGGGGGTGGAGGAGGATCCCGGCAGATGCCCGGGTCCGCCGATCGGACGACAGTGGTCTCGACTTGAAGCTGGGCAAGACGGCCGTTCTCGCGTCGACGCCGCTCGTGGGGCTCCTCGTGGTGGTTGCCACTGCCTCTTCGGATCCGGTGAACAGAGACTCGTTGGCGGTGGCGGGTCTCGCCCTGATGGGCTTCCTGCTCTTCGCCCATGCCGTTTCGGTGAGACGCGCCGCTAGCTGACCGGCATCCCCGCAGGAGGCCCTTTGTCGAGGGCCCTCCGGATCCCGCGGACAGCCTGACGGATCCGCTGTTCGTTCTCCACCAGCGCGAAGCGCACGTGCCCGTCCCCGAGCCGCCCGAAGCCGATACCGGGTGAGACCGCCACCTTGGCTTCGCGCACGAGGTACTTGGCGAACTCCAGAGAGCCCATAGGCCTGAACGGCTCGGGGATCTCCCCCCAGGCGAACATCGTGGCCGGGGGCCGGGTGATGTGCCATCCGATCCGGTCGAGGCCGTCGCACAATGCGTCCCGCCGCGCGCGGTAGATCTCGCGGATCTGCTTGGGGACCTCGGGACATTCGTTCAACGCGATGATGCCGGCGATCTGGATCGGCTGGAACACGCCGTAGTCGAGATAGGACTTGAGCTTCGTCAAGGCGCCCACGAGCTGAGCGTTACCGACCCCGAATGCCAGCCGCCACCCCGCCATCGAGTACGACTTCGACATCGAGAAGAACTCGATGCCCACCTCCTTCGCGCCGGGAACCTGGAGCAAGGACGGCGCCCTCTCCTCGTCGAAGACCAGGTCGGCGTAGGCGAGGTCGTGCACGATCACCATGTCGCGTTTCCGGGCGAAGTCGACCAGCTGTGCGAAGAAGTCGAGGTCGACAACCGCGGTCGTCGGGTTGTGCGGGAACGAGCACAACAGGACGCGTGGCCTCGGCTGCGATCCCTCGTATGCAGCAACCATGTCGGAGAAGAAGTCCGAGCCGAACGACAGTGGAACGCTCGTCACGTTCGCGCCCGACAGGATCATCGAATAGGTGTGGATCGGATAGGTCGGTTCGGGAACCATCACCGAATCGCCGGGCTCCAGAAGGACCCACGCGAGATGCGAGAGACCCTCCTTCGCGCCGATCGTGGCCACCGCCTCGGTCTCGGGATCCAGCTCGATCCCCCAGGAGCGCTCGTAGTGATCGCAGATCGCCGCGCGCAGCTTGGGGATGCCCTTGGACGCGGAGTAACGATGGTTACGCGGGTTGTCGGCCGCCTCCTTGAGCTTGTCGACGACCGCGTCGGGCGTCGGGATATCGGGGTTACCCATGCCGAGGTCGATCACGTCCTCGCCCTCGCGCCGGGCGCGCATCTTCAGATCGTTGACGATCGAGAACACGTACGGCGGGAAGCGGTCGATGCGCCGGAAATCCATCCCGGCAACCTACCGTCCGCTTGCGGGGGCCTTGCGACGAACCTAGGCCGGGCCCTCCGCCCGTACCTTCTCGACCTCCGACAGCGCGTCGCGGAGCTTGCCGATCCACTCCTCCTGGTTCTGGCCCACGAGCCGGACGCACCAGGCCAGCGCGTGACTCCTGCTGCGCGCGACGCCTGACGAGACGAGGGTGTCGAGCACCTCCCGTTCCCGCTTGCGCAGCCGGGTCATCACGGGAAGCGCCAGGGTCGTGAAGTGGTACTCGACGTCGCCGCAGCGGGCGCCCCAGGACACCTTGCGACGGAAGCGGTGCTGGGCCTCGGAGGCGATCGCCATCCGCTGCCGGCGGGTGTCCTCGCGGAACCTCTCGATGCGAGCAGCGCGGGCCGCGGCCACCGCGTCCGGGGTGGCGTCGGACCCCAGATCGACGTCGGCAAGGGTCCCGACCACGAGGATCTCCTCCCGATCCGTCTCCACCGTCGGCGCTTCCTCGAACCACTCGTCGGGCAACCGGCCGGCGAACCAGCCCTTGATCTCCTCCACCTCACGCCTCCTGAGACCCTCGGGAATCGGTGTCGAGTAAGAATGATTACACTATTACACAGCAGACCTAGTACGCGACAGGAGGTGGGCCGTGAAGAGCGGCGAGCTGGATGCCTATTCCCGGACGGTGATCACGGTCGCCGAGCGGCTCACTCCGTCGGTGGCCAGCCTGCGGATCGGACACCGCACGAGGAACGGCGGCTATGCCCAGGGGGGCGGATCGGCCGTGGTCATCACGGCGGATGGTTTCCTGCTGACGTCGGCGCACGTCGTGGCCGGCACCGCCAAAGGCGAGGCCTCGTTCTCGGACGGCCGCGAGCTGCGCTTCGAGGTAGTGGGCCGCGATGCCCTGTCGGATCTCGCCGTGATCCGGGTGACTGCCTCGGATCTCATCGCCGCCACGCTGGGAGATGCCGACGATCTGGTCGTCGGCCAGCTCGTCGTGGCAGCCGGCAACCCGATGGGCCTATCCGGTTCCGTTACCGCCGGAGTCGTCAGCGCGCTCGGACGCTCCTTCCCCACCCGGTCGGGATCGGCGGTGCGCGTCGTCGAGAACGTCATCCAAACTGACGCGGCGCTCAATCCGGGGAACTCCGGAGGGGCTCTGGCCGACGGCCGCGCCCATGTCGTGGGCATCAATACCGCGGTCGCCGGCAACGGCCTGGGTCTGGCGGTACCGATCAACGACATCACCCGAAGGATCGTGGGCGCGCTGATGCAGGAAGGCCGCTTCCGGCGCGCCTACATCGGGATCGCCGGTGGACATCGTCCGTTGCCTCCGCGCGTGGCCGCCGCCGCGGAGCGCACGCATGGCATCGAGGTCGTCGAGGTCGTTCCCGGAAGCCCGGCCGACCGGGCCGGTCTCCGGCCCGAAGACATCATCCTGGAGATCGACGGCGCGCCGGTCGAGGACGCGGCCGACCTTCAGCGACGCATGGTCGACAGCGCGATCGGCAAGCCGCTGGAGCTGAAGCTGTTCAGGAACGGCGAAGTGAGGTTGTTGGGCGCGGTGCCGGAGGAGCTCCAGGTCTAGTCGTTGGGGTCGTCGAGGTCCGGCGTCGCGCCGTCGAGGCGTTCCAGCCCCCACAGGATGAGCTTGCCGTCCTCGATCTCCGCCTTGATCAACACGATGCCGCCGTTGCCGACTCCTCGCAGTCGAGCGGAGCCGAGATCGTCGTAACCCAGCGCCTCCGCGCACAGCCAGCGGATCGTTCCTCCGTGGCTGACCACGGCGATCGCGCCCTCGGGATTGGCCTGGATGGCACGGCGCAGCCCGGCCAGAGCCCGCGTGCGCACCTGTTGCGGCGATTCGCCGCCGGGGCGCGCGTTGTAGTGACGAGCGGCCCCCCAGAGGTCGGGCCACTTGCGCGCGATCTCCTCGACCGGTAGGCCGGTCCACTCCCCCTGGTCGATCTCGCGGAAATCCGGATCCGTAACGACCTCTACCCCATGCACGTGGGCTATCGGCATCGCGGTGTCGGCCGCTCGCTGCAGATCGCTGGAAAAGACCGCCTGGATGTCGAACGTCGCCAGTTGTTTGGCGGCATCCAACGCTTGGAGCCGCCCGGGCTCCGACAGTGGGATGTCGGCCTGGCCTTGAGCGCGCTTGTGGAGGTTCCAGTCGGTGGCGCCGTGCCGCACGAGGAAGACCAGGGTCACGCCAGCACCATTACCCCGCAACGGGGTGACCGCATCCGTCGATCCACGGCCGAGATTCAACCCCCCTCTGGTCCACTCCGCAAGAAACCGCTCCGTGGACCATTCACCGCCGTAACCCGAGCCGTTTCACCCGCCGGCGGCTGCGCCGCTTGTCGGCGGATTCAACCCCCCTCTGGTCCACTCCGCAAGAAACCGCTCCGTGGACCATTCACCGCCGTAACCCGAGCCGTTTCACCCGCCGGCGGCTGCGCCGCTTGTCGGCGGATTCAACTACAACGGAGCATTAGTGGACGGGTTCGTACCTCTTCAGGCGGAGCGCGTTCAGCACCACGCTTACCGAGGAGAAGGCCATCGCCGCGGCCGCCACCATCGGATTCAGCAGCCCGATGACGGCCGCCGGGATGGCCACGACGTTGTAGAAGAATGCCCAGAACAGGTTCTGCTTGATATTGCTCAAGGTCCGGCGCGACAGCTCGATCGCGGTCGCCGCGAGCCTGGGATCGCCGCCGACCAGCGTGAGATCGGCGGCCTCGACCGCGACGTCGGCTCCGGTGCCGATCGCGATCCCGAGGTCTGCCTGCGCGAGAGCCGGTGCGTCGTTGATCCCATCCCCCACCATCGCAACCCGGCGTCCGGAGCTCTGCATCCGCGTGACGTGGCCGACCTTGTCGCCGGGGAGCACCTCCGCGAACACCTCGTCGATCCCCGCCTCCTCCGCCATGCGCTGCGCCGCCGCGGCGTTGTCTCCGGTGATCATGACCGTGCGGAGGCCCAGCTCGTGCAGACGCGCCACCGCCCGAGGCGAGTGCTCTTTGAGCGTGTCGGCCACGGCGACCACGCCGATAGGCTCGCGGTTCCGCGCGACCCAGATCACGGTGCGGCCCTCCTCTTCGAGTCGGCCGGCGTCCGCCTCGAGGTTCTCGTCCACCGGGCCGGAGTGCATCGACCTTCGCCCCACCACGATCTCGGCGCCGGCGACCGTTGCCGAAACGCCGTGGCCTGCCTTCGATGCGAATCCGGTCGCCGCCGGGACCGAGACCCCGCGTTCGTCCGCACCGGCCACGACCGCGGCGGCGATCGGGTGCTCGGACGATCGCTCGACGGCCGCCGCGAGCCCCAGGACCTCGTCCTCGGCGGCCGAGCTCGAACCGACGACCTCCACGACGGTCATCCGGCCCTCGGTGATCGTTCCGGTCTTGTCGAGAATGACTGTGTCGACCTGGCCGGAACGCTCGAGGACCTCGCCACCTCTGATGACGACGCCGAGAGACGCGGCGCGTCCCGTGCCCACCATGATGGCCGCCGGCGTCGCCAGGCCCATCGCACACGGGCAGGCGATGATCAGCACGGCAACCGCTGCGATCAGCGCTTCTTCGAAGGAGTGTCCGGTCACGAGCCAGCCGACCAGGGTGGCGACCGCGACGGCGATCACGATCGGTACGAAGATCGACGCCACCCGATCGGCGAGGTGCTCGATCGGAGCTTTCCGTCCCTGCGCCTCCTCCACCAGCCGCGCGATCTGAGCGAGGGCGGTCTCGCTTCCAACGCGCGTCGCCCGCACGTCGATGGTGCCCCACGTATTCACGGTCGCGCCGAACACTTCATCGCCCTCGGTCTTGTCCACGGGCACAGACTCGCCGGTGAGCATCGACTCCTCGATCGCGGTAGCGCCCGAGACCACGATGCCGTCGGTGGGGATCTTGTCCCCCGGCTTGACGCGCAGCACGTCGCCCACCTGTACCTCGGCAACGGGTACCTCGACGACGATCCCATCTCGCACCACGCGAGCGTGCTTCGCGCCGAGCTCCATCAACGACTTGATCGCGTGCGACGCGCGGCTCTTGGAGCGATGCTCGAAGTACTTGCCGAGGAGCAGGAACGTCACGATCACTCCGGCGGTCTCGAAGTACACCTCGCCGTGGCCCCAGAGCAACGAGTAGACCGAGTACCCATAGGCGGCGAGCGTTCCGAGCGCGATCAGCGTGTCCATGTTCGAGGTGCCGTGGCGCGCTTGTTTCCACGCGCTGGTCAAGAAGGCGCGCCCGGCCCAGAACTCCACGGGGGTGATCAGGGCCCATTGGGCCCACGCGCGCCACCCCTCCATCCCGCCGGTCATCGCCAGAACGAGGACGGGAGCCGTTAGGACCGCGGCCACCAGGAAGCGACGCCACGCGATCCGGGTGAGCTCCTCCTCGCGCCCCAGCGCGATGCCGTGATCGTGCTCGCCGTGACCCCCATGCGACGCGGCCGTCTCTCTCGGAACCAGCTCGTACCCCGCCGACGACACCGCCTCGACGAGGCGGTCGTGCTCGAGATGTGCCGGCGCCGTCACCGTGGCTCGCTCCATCGCGAAGTTGACCCCGGCGGAGGCCACCTCGGGCTGACCCGCGAGCGTTTTCTCGACCCGGCGGGCACACGCGGCGCAGGTCATGCCCCGCACCTCGTAGCTGTGTTCGACGAGGTCCTCGGACGCGCCTACATGTGTACGAGCCATGACCCGCATGATACCCCCGGGGGGTATCTAGCGCAACCCCGCGGCCGGGGCGACCTCGCGGGCCAGGCTCTCGTAGCGATCGGATCGCCAGGCCTCGGGATAGGTGCAAACGAGGTGACGTGCACCGGCATCGACCAGAGCGGCGAGCCGAGCCGCCGCGTCGTCATCGGGCCGGAGCACGCCGCCCCAGGTCGGCTCCACCGCCCGCTCCCCTGCGTAGCCGGCGAGAGTGGCCGCGTCGCGGGCGAAGCTCTCGGCGTCACCCTCCCATCCGTTCCACGCCTCGCCGTGCCGAGCCGCCAGCGCGATGGCGTCGTCGGAGCGACCGGCGATCCATAGCTTCACCCCGGATCCGTCGAGCTCGCGGCGCAGCGCGGCGACCGTCTCCTCGAACTGCGCCATGCGGTCGGCCCCGGCCCAGTACGGAAGCCCGAAGGCCTCGTTCTCGGCGCGGCTCTTGTCGTCGCCGCTGCCGATCCCGAGGATCAACCGGCCGGGAGCGATCTGTGCGACGGTCCGCGCCATGTGAGCCAGCACCGCGGGATTACGCAGCGACGAGCGCGTGACCAACGTGCCGATGGAGACGCGTTCGGTCGCGCCGGCCAGCCAGCCCAGCGCCGTCCACGCCTCGAGGATGGGGCGCTCCTTGCTGCCGGAAAGCGGCCACAGGTGATCGAACACCCATACCGAGTCGAAGCCGAGGGCCTCGGCCCGCCTCGCCCCGTCGATGAATCGCTCGCGATCGTCGGTGAACTGCGGCAGCGTCACCCCCAGCTGCACGAGCTTCATGCCGCGTTCACCATCAGGTATCTCACCAGGAACTCGGCCACCCCCGCAGACAGGATCGCCACGTAGAACAAGCCCGTCGCCGATTGGATCGAACGGATCTTGACGCAGCGACGTGCTCCCCAGGCCACCGCCCCGGTCAGAGCGAGCATCGACAGCCAGACGAAGAAGAACACGAACGAGAACGATTCACCGAAGCCGGGGATCCCGAGCACCGCGCCTTCGGTCGAGGCGCCGGTGAGCTCTTCGTACGCGACCAGACCCGCGACCGCAGACAGTGCAACCGCGGCCACCGAGACGTCGGTCAACCGTCCCAGAGCCCACGTCTTCAGACCCGGCTGGTTCAGGTACCAGTGGCCGAGCATCATCCCGTTCGTGACCGCCCCCAGCAGCAACGCGCCGGCGAGCAGGCTGGCCGCGGCCGCGGCCTCCGCCCACCCTTCGATGTAGGGAGCCGACGCCACGAGGGACCCGACGCCGGCGAGACCGGCGACGAGGCCGGCCGCCACGCCCGGCCCGTCGGGCTGCACGTACTGGGCGACGGCGAAGGCGGCCGCAACCCCGGCGAGCACGGCGACGAGCAACGGCTGGATGCCGGCGTCGCCGAGCGGCTCGGTGGCCTCGAGATTCGTGATCACCGCCAAGACGCCCAGGACCGCCACGATCCATCCGGTGATACGGAAGTGGCCCCGCCGCACGACCTTCCACGACTGACTCCAGGCCGCGAGCGCGACCCATCCGGCCGTCCACTCGATCAGAACCAGGGCCAGCACGGCCCCCGCACCCCGCACCTCTATCGAACCGTCTCGCGCTGTGGCACTAAACGTGCGCTTAACGCACGACTGATGCCACAGCGCGGCGCGCACCGGGGCATTAAGAGTTGAAGCGCTTCCTCAGCCAGCCCGGGACGAAGGCGGTCGAGATGTCCAGGATCTCCTTCACGACGGTGAGGATGTCCTCGTCGCCGTCCCAATGCTCGCGGACTATGTCCTCGGGGATGCGATTGAGCATCTGGTCGAGGGCGAACGCAACGATCGCTATGTCGTCGAGCTGGCCCACGCCGGGGATGAAGTCCGGGATGAGATCGACGGGCGACGCGAGGTAGCCCCCTAGCAGGAAAAGCGTCGCCTTGTTGCGAGCCGGAACCCGGGGATCGCGAGCGAGCTTCCACAGCAGCTTCAGGAGACGCGGTAACAGGAGCAGGTATTCCTTCAGCTCGGTCTGCCGGGTGCTGCTCGGGGTGGTCTCCGGTAACGCGTCCGGGTCGGTCGTCGTCCGATCCGTCATCGATCGCCTCCATCGTTCAAGTCGTCGAGCGCGAGTGCCGCCGCGCCCAGGATCCCCGCGTCATTACCCAACCTGGATCGGTCCACCCGCGCAGGGCGTCTGCGCTGTGCCGCAGTCATCCTTACCAGCTCGTCGCGTGCCGGTCCGAGGAACGGCTCGCCGGCCTCTACCGCGCTCCCGCCCAGCACGATCACCTCGGGATCGAAGATGTTGACGAGGTTCGACAACCCGACGGCGAGAGCGCGTCCCGCCCGGCTCAGGATCCTCGTCGCGGCGTCGTCCAAACGAGCTGCTGCTGCTGCAACGTGTTCGCCCTCGATGGCGACGACCGAGCCGGCAAGTCTGATCATCTCGCTTGCGGGGTCCGCCTCCGCCGCCTCGCGGCCCATCCGCCCGATCGCGGCGCCGGAGGCGAGCTGCTCGAGACAGCCGCGTAGGCCGCACGGACACGGAGGCCCCGTCGGATCGACCACCACGTGCCCGAACTCCGCACCGGCCCCGGTGAACCCTCGCAGCAAGCGGCCCTCGACGATGAAGCCGCTGCCGATGCCGGTGCCGAGCGTCAGCATCGCCACATGGTCCGAACCATGCGCCGCCCCGAACGCGCGCTCCCCCCACGCGGCTGCGTTGGCGTCGTTATCCACCGTTACCGGCAGTTGCAGACGAGACTGCAGCGCCGTGCGCAGCTGAGGATCGTCGTAGACGAGGTTCGGCGAGAAGGTGACGCAACCCTCGGCATGATCGATGAAGCCGGCCGCGCCGATCCCCACCGCAGCCACGCCTTGCCCCGATCCCTCGGCCAGGGTCACCAGTCGCTCGGCGACCGCGATCACGCTCTTCGTTGCGGCCTTGATCTCCGTCGGCATCTCGAGCCGCTCGAGGACCTCGCCCTCTTCGGAAACCAGCGCACCCTTTGTCGACGTCCCGCCGACGTCGATGCCAACCGCTATCCGCATGGGTCCAAGGATAAGAGGCGCCCGGGGTGCCGCGTCACTAGCTGATATCGATGCGACGGATCTTGCTCGCGTCGGCCTGCGGCGGTGCTTTCGCCGCGGCTTCGGCCGCCTCGACGACCTCGCCGGCCTCCTCCAGGAGGATCCCGGCCACCGCGATCAGCTCCTTCGCCGCGGCGGCGAGGTGCTCCAGGACCTCGGGCTTGGTGCTCCGAAGAACCCCGATCGTGGCGCAGATCGGACAGTACGCGCAGTTGCTGTCTGCGTGCTCGTGGCCCGCCGCGAAGAGATCGCTATAACGGGCAGCCCTTTCTTCCTCGACCATGTCAACCCCTCGTGAAGGTGATCCGCAGGCGGTCGTCGATCATGTGCGCGGACGCGATGGCTCGGCTCGCCAGCGTCCTCGGCAGCATGATAGTCCTGCGATAAGGTCCCACCTTCACGAATAGCTCATCGTTCTTGACGGACAGATCCAGCTCATCGCGTGAGGTGAACGGCAGCCTCAACGTCAGCACGTAGGCGTCGCCTTCCCGAACGATCGTGAGCGGGTCGTCGTCGAACAGGACGGCGGCGGGATCCGACTCGCCGTAGATCTCGGCCCCCATGGATAGCAGGTCCCCGAGCGAGGTCACCTCCTGATCGCGCAGGTTGGCGCGCAGTATCGGCACCGGCGCGAACGAGTCTTCGATCGTCGCGAGATGCTGCGCCTGAACCGTCTTCCACCGGGAGAAGTAAGGGTCCGTAACCTGCTCCGGCAGTAGGCGGTTGGCAACCACCGCGTCGACGCGGTACCCGAACAGGTTCAGGTACGTGAACGTGCGCTGCGCCTCGGCGATCACCATGCGCTCCGGGTTCATCACGAGCCTGACGCTGGTCGATCCCGGATCGGTCAGAACCTTCCTCACGCCGTCGAGCTTGTCGTAGAAACGCCGCACCGCCGCGTAGACGTTGTCGTCTGGCAGAGGCAACGATGTCATCCGGCGCGCCACCGGCCTCAGCGCGCCCATCACTTTGCGCTCGACGGGGAAGACCCGCTCCATGTACCACTGGATGACGTCGGGCAGGGACAGCAACCGAAGGGTCTCGCCCGTGGGCGCACAATCGACGATCAGTGTGTCGTAAGGATCGTCGTCGTGGTGGCGCTTTACATCCGCCAGGGAAAACAGCTCGTCGAGCCCGGGGATGACCGAGAGCTCCTCGGCCTCTATCTCGGCGATCCCCGCCCACTGCAGGACGTTGATCGCGTGTTGCTGGATCTCGCGCCAGTTCTCCTCCAGGCGGCGTTGGGGGTCGATCTGCTCGGCCCACAGGTTCGTCGCGACCTCCTCCGGTTCGGGGCCGAGCTCGATGCCGAAGGCGTCGGCGACGGAGTGTGCCGGATCCGTCGACATGAGGAGGGTCTTCTTTCCTTCCGCGGCGATGCGCAGCGCGGTAGCACAGGCGACGGTCGTCTTACCGACCCCGCCCTTGCCGGTGAAGAGGACGATCCTCATCGCAGGCTTACTCGATCCACTAGCGAGACTCGACGCGTTTCTTCAGATCCTGCAGGGCTCCCTTGACGATCTGCTTCTCGCCCTGCCGTTTCAGCGGGCCGGGGATCTTGAAGCCGGGATCGATCGCGGTCTCGTACGACACGTCCGTCACGTCGTCGAACTCGTCCAGGGCGTAGGAGCCGGAGAGCTCTTTCACGTCGCCCTCGACGAGCTCCCACGAGAACGAGTCCGGCGCCTCGGAGTAGTCGTAGGCCAGCGTGTACTGGATCTTCTTGATCTTGGCGTCGACCTCGAACCAGACCTGGGTTCCCCGACCGTCGGCATCCGTTTCGACGATCTCCGTTTGCTTGATGTTCGGGTTCCAGTCCGGGTACGCCTCGAAATCGAGGAGCACATCGAGGATCTCCTCGGCGCTCGCCTCGATGTCGATCGAGTCCTTCACCTTGTCGGCCATAGCCCGCTCCTTATATGTCGCATGAATGCCGCCACGCCCGCTGCGTGGATCGGAAGTACCCCACGTTGATGCACAGGGTCCGCCCGACGTGCATGGACGATACGAGAGGCTGGTGGACGTGGCCGAAGTAGGCCCGTTTCGGCTGCACATCCTCGATGTATCGCAGCAGGTCCTCGCTCCCCCGTTCGTGCTTGCCGGCGATCGTGTCGAAGCACAGTTCCGGAACGGCGGGAGGGATGTGCGAGCACAGAACATCGACCTCGCCCAGTCCCTCGATCTTCGCCGCCATCTCCTCCTCGGTGATCTCTCCGGCCACATGCAACGGGGTCGGAAGCGCACCGCCGACGAAGCCGAACCGCTCCCCCTCGAGGGAGACCACGCGCCCGTCGCACAGGTGGACCCCGTCGGATTCCGCCGCGAAAGCCGCGGCGAGCGGCGGGTTGTCGACGTTGCCGAGGATCAGATAAGTCGGGTCGCTGAGCGCGTCGAACACCGCTCCGTACTGCGCGTGGACTCGTTTCGAGATCTCCTTGCGAACCTCCTCCTCGCGCCCGGCCGAGCGTTCCTTCATCACACGGCGAGCCTCTTCGATATCGCCGGCGGTGCGCAGATCGACCACCTGCTGCACGGCCTCGATCGAGAAGACCTCGGTCAGGATGCCGGTCATCGAGATGTAATCCAGGAAGTTGACCAGGTCGCCCAGCAGCAGCAAGGTCGAGCCCTCCGGCACCGCCTTGCGCAGGGCGTCGGCGGCTCCGTGGAGGTCCGACACCACATAGATGGCCATCGCAGCATCGTAAGTTGTCGCCCGTGACCATCGTCTACGTCCACGGGGGCGTCTCCGGCCTGGTCAAGACCGATATCCCACCTTTGGATCGTTTCGCCGCGGCGGGGGCCGAGCACGCCTCCGCCGTCGACGCCGTCGAGCACGCCGTGAGGGGACTGGAAGACGATCCCGCCTTCAACGCGGGCTTCGGTTCGGTGCTCAACATCGAGGGCGGACTCGAGATGGACGCCGGCATCGCGCACGGGCCCACGGGACGCGTAGGTGGCGTGGCCAACGTCACGGTGCGCAATCCCATCTCACTTGCACGCAAGGTGATGGAAGAGACGCCGCACGTCCTTCTTACGGGGGCAGGAGCGCAGGCCCTCGGTCGATCGATGGAGCACCTGGAGGACACGTCACCCGAGGAACGCGACCGGTGGAACCGAGCGCGGGACTCCGGCGCGTTGCACAGCCTCGACTACGGAGCTCCGGAGCACGTCGACACCGTGGGCGCGGTCGCTCTGGACGAGCGCGGCGATCTCGTCGCGGGCTCCTCGACGGGCGGCGTGTTCGCAAAGCTGCCGGGCCGGGTCGGCGATGCACCGATCTTCGGAGCCGGGCTGTTCGCGTCGGCGCAGGCCGCGGTCGTGGGGACGGGTGTCGGCGAGGTCTTTCTCGAGTCGCTGGCCGCTCTGCGGGTAGGGGTCCTGATCGAGCGCGGCGCGGAGCCTCAAGAGGCCTGCGAGGAGATCATCGCCCTGCTCGGGCGTCGGTCGCCGGTTACGGCCGGCTTGCTGGCCTTGGATCGAACGGGCCGAGCGGGCGCCGCCTATCGGGGTGGCTCCTGGGCGGCCGGCGGGGCGACCGGCCCCCTGGACGCCGTCCGTCTCGACTGATCGGCAGTCGGCGGCGGAAGGGTTCGGCGTCCCGGTTGCGAACCCCTGTAGTGAGCAGTCCAACAAGGAGGGGCGCGATGCGGCGGGCGGCGGTTGCGGCGGCGATGGCGGGCGTGTTGGTCGGGGCGCTCCTGGCGCCCCCGGCGGCGAGCCACGATCACGACCTCAGGATCCCTCACGCGATGCTCCATCCCCACCCGCCGGTGCCCGACATACCGCGCGGCGTCACGGCCCCAGAGGATCGGATCTCGCCCGCGGCCGATGCGGGAGGTTCCGCCACCGTCCACCTCGCCGACGGGCGCTACGTGAGCGCCTCGCCCGGCGCCGCCCGCATGTTCCGCACCGGCGTAGGGGCCGGAGAGCCCACGCTCGGGGTCACGAAGGACGGATCGATCTTCTTCCAGGCGCTCGACGGACCGCCGAAGGTCCTCCGCACCAAGGACGGCGGCAAGACCTGGGACGACGTGTCTCCCAGGATCGGCGAGCGTCAGGCGCACCCGAACTCGCTCGACCCCTACATCTACGTCGACCCAGACACCGATCGGATCTTCACGTACGACTTCCTGTTCGGGTGCTCGGAGATCTCGTTCTCGGACGACGGTGGCGAGAGCTGGACGACCACAGTCTTGAACTGCAGCCTGATGGATCACCAGAACCTCTTCGCCGGACCCCCGGTTCACAGCCCCACGGTCGGATACGAGAACGTGGTCTATACGTGCTCGACCCAGTTCGGCGCAACCATCTATTCGGTGGCCGCCGAGTGTCTGAAGTCTCTCGACGGGGGCCTGACCTGGGCACCGACGGGATCCCTCCCCTACACCACCGACCTCCAGGACGAGAACGACCTCGGCATCGACGGTTACTGCCACGGTGCAGTGGGACACGGCCACGTCGCGCGCGACGGCACCGTCTACCTGCCGAAAGGGTTGTGCGGCCAGCCGTGGCTGGCGATCAGCCGCGACGAGGGCCTGACCTGGGAGCGCGTGCAGGTGGCCGACAACGGCGTCCCGCAGACCGCGATCGGCGTGTACGAGCACGAAACCGCCGTAACCACCGACCCGAAGGGCAACGTCTACTACTTCTGGATCGGGGCAGACCGGTTGCCCTACCTGTCCATCAGCCGTAACGGCGGCGCCGAGTGGAGCAAGCCCATGATGATCGGCCCGCCGGGCATCAAGGAGTCCACGCTTCCGAAGATCGAGGCAGGCGAGACGGGCAAGATCGCCATCGTCTATTACGCCTCGACGAACTCACCCGGGAAGCCCTTTCCTCAAGCCGACGACTGCAAGCCGGACATGGCGGGCTGCTTCGGCGAGCTGTTCTTCCTGAACCCACCGGATCCGGAACGGTACGAGAAAGTGACGTGGAACGGCTACATGACTCTCAGCGCGAACGCACTGGATGCAAAGCCCCGCTTCCACACGGCGATGATCAACGATCCGGACGATCCACTCGTGCGCGGAACCTGCGGACCGATCCGTTGTAAGAGCGTCTACGACTTCATCGACGTCGTCATCGACAAAGCCGGGCGTGCGTGGACCTCGATGGTCGACATCTGCATCGAAGCCTGCGCCGCGAAGGGCCCGAACAACCTCGGTGACGAAGGCATCCTTGGCACCGTTGTGGGCGGTCCCAAGCTGAGGTGAACGGGCCCCTGCTCCTTCTCACCTGCCCTCCGCCCGAGCAGGTGTTGGCGGCAGGTCCTCCTCTCTAACTCGGGAGGACCTCGAGGGAAGTCTTGACCGCCACGGGGTTCGCAAGGATGTCTCTGACCGGGGACGTGTCCTGCACGTATTGGCAGAGCTTCTCGAGTTCCTCCGGGGAAGCGTTCTTCGCCTTGGCCCGACCCGTCACGCGGATCTCGGTGAAGCCGGGCCTGGGGCCGTCCTGGATCCCGACGAAATTGCGGAGATCGAGATCGCCCTCCACCTCGTATTCCAGGCACTCGAGCTCGTACCCCAGCGCGGCCGCGTTGTAGGCGAAGCCAACCGAGTAGCAGAACCCCAGGGCGGCCAGAACCAACTCGACCGCGTTAGGGCCCGAGTCCCGGCCCAGCAACACGTCCGGCTCGTCGCCCGTCAAGCGATGGGCGGTCTGGTGCGGTTGGTCCTGACCCGCGTGGGTGAAAGAGGAGATCTCAGCGCTGCTCGTTCCACCCTCCTCCCACGTCGTGTTGGTCTTGAACGTGAAGCTCGCGATCTCCGGATCGCCCTTGATCGCGTCGATCGTCTGCACCAGCCGATCGACGTCAACACCGTTCCGAACTGCCGTGGTAGCCATCTCTCCTCCTCGTGGTCCGACTTGCCGACGGGGAGGTAGACGGTGGCCGACCCTTGCATATTGCGTCGGAGACGCGATGCAATAACTCTGAGTCCACCTTCGTCTACATCGGTGGAACCCTGCATCTCGAGGAACGGACAAAGGGTGCAGCTAGGAGAGACCATCGACAAGAAGGACGCATTCCGTGAGATCGCTACGGCCCAGCTTCAACGTCTGTACTCGATCGCTCGAAGGCTGGTCGGCGACGATGCTGAAGACGCCGTGCAGGAGGCCCTCTTGAAGGGTTATCAGGGGTTCGGCCGTCTCCACGATCACGATGCCGCCGGGCCGTGGTTGACCCAGATCCTGGTGAATTGCTGCCGCGACCGCGGACGCGTTCGGTCGCGGCAGCCCGTAACGGTAGACATCGACGACGTGAGCGAATTCTCGCTCTATCGAAAGATCGCACGAGAGGATCCCTTTCCGTACTCGGACTCTCTGCACCTCGATTTTCTGCAGCTCTTCGGAAAGGACGATGTGACCCAGGTCCTGTTGCTGCTACCCGAGATGTACAGAGTCCCGCTCGTTCTCGTCCACATGGATGGATTCGCAACGAAGGAGGTCGCCAGGATGCTAGATGTCCCCCTCGGCACGGTCCTCGCGCGGCTCCATCGTGGCCGCAAGCTCTTCGAAAAGACGATGTGGGATTACGCCGAAGCCAACGGTCTCCTGAAGGAAGGTGCCCGATGATCACTTGTACCGATGCGGTTCGTCGATTGTGGGATTACCTGGACGGAGCCCTGGATGAAGCCGATCGCCATTCGATCGAGGAACACCTCGACGTATGCAAGCGCTGCTGCGGCGAAGTGGAGTTCGCCACCGAGTTGCGGGGATTCCTATCGACACATGCGTACGAAGAACTACCCGGCGACACCAAGACGCGGCTCACCAAGTTCCTCGAGGAGCTCTAGACGGTGTCCCGGGACCTGATGCACTCGGTCGAGCTCAAGACGCTCGTCAGGGACGCGTACTCGGCGGTCGATTCCGACACCACCAACGTTGCCCTCGCTCTCTATGACGCGGACGAGCTCGCCGGGGTGCCTACGGAATCGATCTCGGGCGCCCTCGGGGTAAACAACCATCTCCGTTTCGCGGAGATCGATGAGGGCAGCACGATCCTCGACCTCGGATGCGGTGCCGGGATCGACGCCGTCATCGCGGCTCGCCGCACGGGACCGTCGGGGCGCGTCATCGCGCTCGACTTCCTCACCGACATGCTCGAGCGGACGGCGAAGGCCGCCGCCCAAGCTGGGCTCGATAACGTCCAGCCGCTCGAGGGCGAGATGGAATCGATCCCGTTGCCGGACGACAGTGTCGACCATGTCGTATCGAACGGTGTGATCAATCTGTCTCCCCGGAAGGCGAGGGTCTTGGCCGAGTGCGCCCGCGTCCTGCGACCGGGCGGGGGATTCTGCATCTCGGACATCGTGGTGGAGGAGAACTCGTTACCGCCCGAGGTGTTGACACACCCGGCGGCGTGGGCCGGCTGAGTATCCGGGGCCATGGCGGAGCGTGACTTCGTCGAGAGATTGGAGAAGAGCGGCTTCACGGGCATCGAGATCATGGATCGGCGTCCATGGGGCATCGAGGACTGCGCACGCTACCCTCTCTTCGACCGAGAGTTGATCGCGCTGATGCGCAAAGTGATCCCACCAGAATGCCATGACCGCGTTGCAGAGTCGGTCGTCGTCCGAGCGAGGCTCGGTCGGTGACGGAACCGGCCGGCCCGGATCAAAGGTGGATACCGACGGGCATCCAGGCATCGCTCTTCTTCCACTGAGCGCCGATCAAGAGTTGCAAGGGAACTGCCGGAAGGTCTAGATGGCACCGCCGGAGCGCCGGTCAGGCGCGCGCACCGCCGAGCCCGGCGGACGTTAGAAGGACCAACAGGAGCACGAGCAGCCCCAGTACGAGATAGAGGAACACTTTGCCCTTCAGCAGGACCATGCTCGCTTCGTCGCGCGCCTCGCGGTAGGCATCGTGCGCCGCGACGGCCCACAGCCCGGTCGCGGCGACGGCGAAGACCGTGGCGATCATGGCGGACCCACGGCCTCGCTGGAGCAGCGAGATCAGGACGACGAAAACGACCCAGACGCTGAGCACCGCCCGGGCCACCGCCTGCCCCCACATGCCCAGATAGCCGTGGCCGGCACCCGGCAGGAACAGCGACACCAACGCGGCCGTGCCGGGATCGCGTTGGGGACGCTCGACCTTCGGACGCGCGATCTCTGCAAACGGCGTCCCACACACCGCGCACGTCTGGGCATCGAGTGCGTTCTCGTTCTCGCAGCGTGGGCAGGTCCACACCACGCCGTGCTCGCGCACGGTGAACGCGCCGCGGGTGACGCCGATCGCGGCTTCCGGTGGGGGTGCCATCGGGGCCCGCTCCGCCGGCTCGGCCTCCCCGAGGGTCACCGGCGGAAGCAAACCCGCGGCGACCGCGGCCGGTGCGACCTCCGAGACGGGCTGCGGCTGCGGCGGGGTCTCGGGGACAGGCTCGGGCTCGGGCTTGGGCGTGAAGCGTTCGAGGCACTGCCCGCACCACTCCGCGTCCACGGGATTGGAGCCCCCGCAGTTGGGGCACCGCTTGGTTTCAGCCATCGATGCTGATGCTACCGAGGCCCGGCGGCCGGGCGGGTGCTTTCAGTCGTAACTGTGCTCGGGGCTCGGGTATTCGCCCGTGGCCACCTCGTCGGCGAACCGGGCTGCGGCACGCTTTATCTCATCCCCCAGCGCCGCGTAGCGCTTGACGAACTTCGGCGCCTTGCCCGAGGTGATGCCGAGGAAGTCGTGCCATACCAGCACCTGACCGTCGCAATCGGGCCCGGCGCCGATCCCGATGGTCGGGATGTCGAGACTCCTGGTCACCTCGGCGGCCAGGGCCGACGGCACCGCCTCCAGCACCAGGGCGAATGCCCCCGAGGCCTCGAGAGCCTTGGCGTCCTGCACGATCCTCAACGCCGACTCGTCGTTGCGTCCCTGTACCCGGTAGCCGCTCAGCTGGTTCACCGATTGCGGGGTGAGGCCCAGATGGCCCATCACCGGGATGCCCGACTCGGTCAAACGGGCGACGAGCTCGGTCATCCGGCCCCCGCCCTCGAGCTTCACGGCGTTGGCCCCGGCCTCCTTCAGGAAGCGACCCGCGTTCCGCATCCCTTCCTCGATGGAGGTCTGGTAGCTCATGAACGGCATGTCGCCGATCACGAAACAGTTCGCGCTGCCGCGGCGAACCGCCGCGGTGTGATGCAACATCTCCTCCATCGTCACGGGGACGGTCGAGTCATGGCCGAGCATCACCATGCCGAGCGTGTCCCCGACCAGGAGGAGTGGGATGCCCGCTTCCTCTAGAAGCCGGGCCGAGAGAGCGTCGTATGCGGTCAGCATCACGAATCGCTCGCCGCGCTCTTTGAAGGCGCGGATGTCGCGCACCGTTACCGGCACTGTCGCCTCCTTGCGTAGGTAGCCGCAGTATCAGAAATGATACGCCCGAACGCGAAGAGAGGGCCCGGAGGCCCTCTCTTCGTTCGTCGCTGATCGCCGACCTACGGGGTCTCGGCGCCTTCCTCCAGAGGATCGGTCACGGCCTCGCCCAGCCACAGCTTGACCGTGAGCTCGCCGCCCATACCCAGATAATTGGCCACATCGAGTGTCCACCCGCCGCAATCAGAGGTCCTGATTCCCACAAGCTTCTCCGACGATGCGGTGGTTTCGCCTCCGTGGCCGCTCGTGAAGATCGGTCCGAACACGGGGAACTCCATGTTGACGAGCTCCACCAGCGTGTTGAAACCACGCGACTGAGCAGCGTAGCTCCCATCCGGATGCAGCAGGTTCATGTCTATGTCGTTCCGATCCTCGAACTCGACTAAGGCGTAGAGGCCGGACTCCGCAGCGGCCGAATCGACCTGGATGTTGAACGCGTCGTGCGCCGGCGGGATGACGGCGTACGCCTCCGTGACCGGGGCTGCATCCGCAGCCGATGCGTCGACAGTTACCTTCTGCTCGACGGGAGCAGCCTCGGTTGCCGCGTCGGTCAGAACAACGGTTGGCTTGTCGGCGCCGGCCTCACCGGGTGTGAACGGTGCACATTGCGCGGAGGGCTTGCCGGGCTTCGGAGCTTTCTTGCCTGGGCCCTCGTAGCCGCGCTTCTTGCCCTTGCCCTTGCCGGCACCCTTCTTCTTGCCGGGGACTGGGTTCTTGCCGGGAGGAGTCTTTCCGGCAGCCGCCGTCGGGACGCTGATGAAGGAGGAGTAGTCGCCGGTCGTCTTGATCACACCGTGGCCCGCGGATGGGCCGTGAACCCAGACCTGCAACTCGACCGCTTCAAAAGTCTGGCCGCTCAGAGCGGCATCTGGCTGGATCTTCACTTCCGTGGCGTGAGGATCGCCGGGGGCGACCTGGAAGGTGTCTGTCTGGGTACCCAGCTCGACCACTTCCTCGCCGTTGCGGCCGACCATGGTCAGGTCGAGAACAACCTCACCCAGGCTGGCGCCGGCAGGAGCGCAAACTCCCCCCACGGGGCACTGACCGCCACCCGTAAAGATCGTGCCGGTGACGGGCCTCGTCGCGTCCAGCCTGACGGGACCGCCGTCGATCGAATCGAAGTACCGCGTCGCGTCCTCGCGGCCGGCGAGCGGTCGCTGGCCTTGAGCCTCGACGGTCCCGGTCTGATTCCCGATCTCGTAGCGAAGGCCTGCTGCGGTGTAGAAGCACTCGATCTCGTCATCTGCATCGGTCGTCGTGAGGAAGTCGAAGTTGACATCCGCAGCGGAGCAACCGGTGCTGCCCAGGAAGAACTTGATCTCACCGGCTGCTGCTGCGGGCGCGGCCGCGCCGGCCGGGACTATCTGAAGGCCCGAGGCGACCAGCGCCAGCGAGGCCAGGAGGGTGATCGTCCGCTTCATCTTCTTCTCCCGCTTCGAGCGAGGGCGTTCGTGCCCACGCGCCGTCTAATTCGTCCTGGAAGAAGGTTCGTCGGATATGGCCAGATTCCTCCAGATAGAGGAAGGGGCACCCTCCGGGCGGAAGGTGCCCCTTGTACAGCCCGACGAGCGCTCGGGTCAGGTCCGGACCGGTGCCTTGGCTCCGGCGCCCTGGGGGGATTCCTTGTCGTACATCCCCTCGATGACGTCGCCGTAGATCTCGTTGATCTTCTTGCGCTTGACCTTCATGGTCGGGGTGATCTCCTCTTCCTCCTGGAGGAAGTCCCGCTCCAGGACGCGGAACTTCTTGATGCCCTCGACCTTGGCGAGCCCCTTGTTCAGTTGGATGATCGCGCCCTCGATCTCCTTGATGGTGCGGTCGTGGTTGGCGATCTCGGCGATGCCGCCCTCGATCCCCTGTTCGGTGCCCCAACCGGGAGCCTTCTCCTCGTCGAGAGTGACGAGGCAGGTGAGGAAGGGCCGCTTGTCGCCGATGACCACGACCTGCGAGATCAGGGCGTGGCTGCTCTTGAGACGGTTCTCCAGCTCCTGCGGCGCGATGTTCTTGCCGCCGGCGGTGATGATGATGTCCTTCTTGCGGTCGGTGATCGTCAGGTAGTTGTGCTCGTCGAGCTCCCCCACGTCGCCGGAGTGCAGCCACCCGTCGGAGTCGATCGTCTCGTTGGTGGCCTGCTCGTCCTTGTAGTAGCCCTTCATGACGTTGGCGCCGCGGACGAGGATCTCGCCGTCCTCGGCGATCTTCACCTCGACGCCTTTCAGCGGCTGCCCGACGGTTCCGATCTTGACCTTGTTGATCGGGTGCCACGTGGTGGGGCCGTTGTCCTCGGACTGGCCGTAGCCCTCCGAGATCTTGATGCCCACCGAGTGGAAGAACCAGATGAGGTCGGGCGCGAGCGGAGCGGCAGCTGAGAGAGCGAGGCCACACTCCTCGAGTCCGAAGGCGGCCCGGATCTTGTGAAGCACGAGCTTGTCGAGCGCGGCGTGCTGCAGCTTGGTCCCGAGCGGGATCTTGGCGTCGGTCGCGCTGCCGCCCCGCGCTATCGCCTCCTGCTCGGCCTTGGTGACCTGCTTGCCGAGCTCGACCGCTTTCTTGGCCAGCTTGGTCTTGCGGTCGTTGGGGTCGGCCGCGGCCATCTTCGCCGTTACGCCGGCGTAGAACTTCTCCCAGACGCGCGGGACACCGAAGAAGTAGGTCGGCTTGCACGACTGCAGGTCGACCAGCAACGTGTCGATCGACTCGGCGAACCACGTCTCGCTGCCGTTGTAGATCTGCATCAGATGCGATGTCATCCGCTCCGCGATATGCGAGAGCGGCAGGTAGGACAACGCGCGGGCGGTCTGCCCGCCCTTCGTCAGCTCCGCGAACGGCAGCCGCTCGTCGAGCATGCCGGCAGTGGCCCAGACATTCGCGTGCGTGAGCATCACGCCCTTGGGGGGACCGGTCGTTCCCGACGTGTAAACGAAGGTGGCGAGGTCGTCCGGCTTGACCTTCGCCCGCTCTTGGGTGACGCGCGCATCGTCGACCCCGTTCCCCGACTTCAGGAAGTCGTCCCAGGTCATGACGAACTCCGGATCGGCGTCGCCCTGGTAACCGTCGAACACCACGACCTTCTTCAGCGCGGGGAGCTCCGAACGCATCTTGAGGATCTTCTCGAGTTGGTCCGGAACGTCGACGAAGGCCACCTGTGACTCGGAGTGCTCGATGATGTAGGCCACCTGCTCCGGCGAGTTGGTCGTGTAGATGGCGGCCGTCGCGCCACCGATAGACATCGCCGCGACGTCCGCGATGTGCCACTCGGGGCGGTTCGCCGACAGCAGCGCGATCCGGCCCCCATGGCCGAACCCCAGCGATATGAGTCCCTTGGACACCTGCCCGACCATCTCGCCGTAGCGGCGCCAGGTGACGTCTCGCCAATCGCCGCCGGACTTGTAGCGCAAGGACACCTTGGAGGGATGCTCCTGCACCCGCTCGTGGAACTTCTCGACGATGGTCTGGGCCATTAAGGCTCCCCCTTATCCGGAATCGAGCCGCCGCTTGTCTCGACGGTGGACCAACGAGTTTATGGCGAGGAGCGGCTTTCGGCCACGGCGGCGATGCGATCGAGCACGGGTGGATGCGAATACAGGAGCCAAACCGCGATCCTGGGCGGCCTGAGGTCGGCCAGGTTGGCGAAAGCCAGCCGCCGATGGACCTTGACGGCCGTGTCGGGATCGCCGGTGAGGTCGATCGCGATCTCGTCGGCCCTGGCCTCGAAGTTCCTCGAGACGGCGTTCTGAGCGGGCAGGAGCAGCAGGCCCGCGGCGGTCGCGAACAGGACCAACAGCGGAAGGGTCCGCGGATCCTGGAGTGAGTCGGCGCCGGCCCACCCGAGCACGGCCGTTCTCTGTACAAGCAGGGCCAGAGCGCCGAACCCAAGCAGCAATCCCATCGACGAGACGACGAGGTTCTTGAGGACGTGGTTCTCGACCTGGTGCCCCAGCTCGTGCGCCACGACGTATTCGGTCTCGGCCTGGTCCCCGGCCGCTAGAAGCGTGTCGTACACGACGACCTGCTTCGTTGCTCCGAGTCCCGCGACGTAGGCGTTCTCGACGGTGGACCGCCTGCTGGCGTCGGCCACGAGGACGTCGTCCACCGCGACGCCGGCGTCGACCGCGAGCGAGCGGATGCTCGACTCCAGCGCCGGATCCTCGAGCGGCGTGAAGCGATTGAACAACGGAGCGATCGCGACCGGATAGAGGAAATAGAGCAGCGCCGTGAGCGCGGTGAAGCCGAGCCAGCCCCAGACCCACCACGTGCGCGGTTGCCACCGGACGAGCCCGAAGAATGTGAGGGCGGCAACCGCGGCGATCACTCCCGCGACGAGCAAGGACCGCCCCCGATCGAGAAGCCATGCCGGGGCCGTCTGCGTAGAAAGTCCCCACGCGTGTTGGATCTCGTAACCGCGCACGTACGCCAGCGGCAGCTGTGCGAGCCACCCCACCACGGCTACGAGCAACGCGGCGAGCAACGCCTTCGTGACCCAGCCCCCCCGCAGGTTCGAGATCGCGTCGAGGAATCGGCCGAGCGGGCCGCGCGCCAGTATCAACAGCACCACTATCTCGAGCACCAGCGACGCGGCGAAGCCCACGTACGACCCGCGTCGGTACGCGCCGTGGCGCTCGACCTGTGCCTCCGTGAACGAGGCTCCGAGCTCGGGGTCGGTCGCCTCAGGCGAGGCCTTATCGGCCCTGATCTCCGCCGGCACTCGGGACGCGAGCGCGACCACACCTGCGGCGGCGACGGACGCGACCGAGATCAGCAGGACGGCGCGGGCGATGGTCACACCGCGCAGGATATGCAGCGCCTGTCGAGGAGGGGCCTAAGCGGAGCCGGCGACCTCCTCGGGAGGCTCCGGCGCCGGGTCCGCCCGGGGCCGGAACTTCAGCACGGGGATCAGACCGGCCCCCGATAGCGCCCTCAGGCCGCCGTCGAGCTCGTCGTCGATGTCCACGATCGCATCGGGCGGATGGAGTAGCGCCGTCACCAAACAGTCATCGCAATGGGCGCTTCGGTACATCTCACACTGCGAGCACTCGATCTGCATCCCGCACCTCCCTCAACCGGCGTCCTCGATTTCGTATCCAGCACGCTAGTGACGGGGTGTGACAGGTTTCGAGAAGGAGCTTCTTTTCAGTTTTTCGCCTGATTTGGGCCTTTTTTGTCACACCCCCTCCCTATCTTGGGGGCATGGATATCGAAGCCCTCAGAGAACGGCCCGACGCCGAGATCGTCGACGCGATGGATCAGGTGTTCGGGATCTTCACCGCCTCTCATGCCACGCTGCTGGAGCTCATCGTGGTCCACCACGAGAAAGGTGGCCACACCGCTGACGGAGCGAGCTCCACCGCCGACTGGCTCTCGATCCGATTCCGGGTCCCGCCCCCCTTGGCCCGGGAATGGGTCCGGGTCGCGCTGGCGCTCGATGAGCTGCCTCATCTGCAAACCGCCTATCAGGATGCGGCGCTGACGTGGGACCAGGTCCGGGTTCTGACCCGCTTCGTCACGCCCGAGACCGACGGCGAGTGGACCGATAAGGCACGCGGTATGAACCTGGCTCAGATCGAGAGCTGGGCCCGGCACCTCGTCCGGCTGTCCAATGAAGATGCGGCCCGGGCGCACTCGGGGCGCTCACTGCGCTTCATCCGCGAGCACGCCGCGATGCGTATCGCGGGACGCTTTCCGCTGGCGGAGGCAAAGGTCGTTGAAAAGGCCCTGGAACGCATCATGGAACGACAACGCGGCGATGACCGTCCAGGGGTGGTCGCGAGCTTCGAGGCCCGCCAGGCGGATGCGCTCGTCGAGATGTCATCGATGCAGCTCGCCGCCGACGGCGACGGCGACCGGGCCACCATCGTGGTGCATGTGACGCCGGACGATCTGCGCGCTCACGACGGAACGGCGTGGCTCGACGGCCACCTTCCGATCCCGCCCAACGTGACCCGACGCCTTACCTGCGACGGCTCGATCGAGAGCGTGCTCGAGAACGCCGCCGGCGATCCGTTCGGCATCGGACATCGGAGCCGAGCCGTGCCCGGATGGTTGGTGCGCCAGCTGCGGCTGCGCGACGAGGGCTGCCGCTTCCCGGGGTGCTCGCACACACGCTGGCTGCACGCTCATCACAAGAGACACTGGTCGGACGGTGGTCGCACCGATCTCGACAACCTCGTCACGCTATGTGGGCACCATCACCGTGTGGTCCACGACGCCGGTTGGAAGCTGCGAGGCGATCCGAACGGGGTGCTCGAGTTCGTCAAACCCGATGGATCGGTCTTCCGCAGCGAACGACCCCGGCTACGACCGGAGGTACGCAAACGCGTCCCGGTGCTCCAACGAAAACTGCGGATGTGAGCACCTAGCGCGCCAGCGACAACAGTTGGTCTGAGGTGGCGATCGTGGCTCGTTCGGCGCGGGTCTCGTCCTGGAGGCCTTTGTCGTTGGTGACGACGACCACGGGGTGCGGGGGCATCTTCTTGATCAGCTCGACGATGTGGCGGTCGGCCCGGTCCTTGTCGGTGCCCTTGCCGCTTCGATCCGGCTTCGAGTACTCCTCGGTGAGATATCCGGACGAGAGCCGCTTCGTGCCGGGCTCGACGATCCCACCGTCCCAGACGAGGACGGTCTGGACCTTCACCCGGTTCGACAGCTTCTTCAGCAGGTCCCGCAGCCGGGTCCGCTGCTGCTCGAGCGACAGATGGCCGAAGCCCGAGTCGCTGTGACTGACGTTGTAGCCGTCGACGACCAGGGTGACGTTCGGGGTGGCGAGCCATTGCTCGAGCGTCTCGGTAGCGTCGGCGAAGCGGCCCTTCGGGGCCGTAAGGACCGGTCGCGGTCCCTTCGGCGCGCGGGCGGCCGACTTTGGAGCCGGCGCGGTCTTGCGTTGTTCCGTCGCAGATCGCGCTGCCTCCTGCAGCTTCTGCTTGAGGTCCCGGTTCTGGTCGCGCAGAACCCGCTGCTGTTGCTTCATGCGGTCGGAGTCGGCGCGCACCTTGCGCTTCAGCCGTTCGATCTCCTTCAGCGCACGATCTGCGGCCGTGCGTGCTTCCCGGAGATCGGAGTCGCGCTCGTGCATCAGCGACTTGAGCTTCGTGACCTCCTCGTCGAGTCGGAGCGACCGCTCGCGTTCGGTCTTGGTAGCGACCCGGCCAGACTCCTTGACCCTCTTGACCTCCTCGCGCGCCTTCCGATGGGCCTCCTTCTCGCGCTCGAGCTTGGCGCGCAGCTCGCGGACCTCCGCGTCGGAGCTCTTGGTCCGGCGGGCAGGCTTCGATGCCTCGGCGGCGGCGCCCACTCGATCGCGCCACCCTTGGGGCCGCTCCGCAGCGAGCTTCAGCGCCGCAGCCTCGGACTTGGTCAGCGGCGGCTTGCCCTCCTCGAGCCATTCGAGAACCAGGGCCCGCAGCGGAGCGTCCTCGAGCACCGCCAACAGGCGGTCGCGATGCCGGGCCAGGCTCTTGGGGGTCTGCACCGTCTTCTTCAGCGCCGCCAGATCGGGAGGCAACTCGGTGGTCGACGTCGCTCGCAGATAGGCGGCCACGCCTTTGGCCAGTGCCCGTTGAGCCGCGTCCGGGAGCTCGGCCATCAGACGGCTCCCGAGCTGCGCAGTGTCTCGATGTCGGCGGCGGAGCGGCCGAGCGAGCGAAGAACCTCGTCGGTGTGCTCCCCCATCTTCGGCGGAGGCAGGCGCAGCGAAGGTGGCTGGTCACCGACCGCGCTGGACGCGAACTTCAGTGGATCCCCGATGTGCGTCCATTCGCCGGCGCCGGGAACGTCGGCCTCGAACGCCATCCGCCGGGCACGTGCTTGCGGATCGACGAGGGCTTCGCCGAATCCGTTGACGGGGCCGACGCACACGTCCAGCCCCTGGAGGCGTTGCATCCACTCCGCGCGCGTGTTCTTGGAGAAGAGAGCTTCGAGCTCGCCTATGACCTCGTCCCGGCGCGCGCCGGTCGCGAACGCGTCGTCGGCCAGATCCGGGCGGTCGAGCGCGGCGACGAGCGCGGCCCAGAACTGAGGCTCGAGCGCGCCGACGCTCAACCAGCCGTCGGCGGCGGGATAAACCCGATAGCACGGATAGCGGCCGGACAGGTGCATGAGCTCCCGTTCGGGCTCGTCTCCGGTCGCGACGAAGGCGGCCGCGTGGATGGTCAACCACGACATGGCGCCGTCCATCATCGAGACGTCGCAGAAGTCACCCAGGCCGGTGCGGCGTCTTCGCTCGAGGGCAGCGAGGATCGCGATCACTGCGGCCATGCCCCCTCCCGCCAGATCGCCGACCTGAACGCCGGGAACGACCGGACGCCTCCCCTCCTCTCCGATGATTCCCAGCACGCCGGCGTAACCGATGTAGTTCGCATCGTGTCCGGCCACCTGGGCCCGGGGCCCATCCTGTCCGTAGCCCG
Source organism: Actinomycetota bacterium (assembly GCA_035249925.1). GTDB lineage: Bacteria > Actinomycetota > CADDZG01 > CADDZG01 > WHSQ01 > MB1-2. The sequence continues at coordinate 24,543 of DATFFR010000065.1, read as the reverse complement.
TGATCGCGCAGTAAATCAATGCGGGGTGGCGTTCGGACAGGACGCTCCATCCGACGCCGAGGCGTTCGAGAACCCCGGGGCGGAACGACTCGATCACGACGTCGTGCTCGCCGGCCAGCTCGAGGAACAGGGCCCGGCCCTCCTCGCTCTTCAGGTTCAGCGTCATCGAGCGCTTGTTGCGATTCAGCGCGATGTGCGAGGCGGAGAACTCACCGACGATCGGCGGGGTCCACCGGATGTAGTCGCCCTTGCCCGGCTCCTCCACCTTCAGGACGTCGGCACCCATGTCGGCCAGCAGCAACGTCGCGTAGCCCCCCGGCAGGAGCCGCGTGAGGTCCAGCACCCGAAGCCCCTCGAGAGGACCGGGGGTCAACCCTTCTCCTCGAGGGCCGGAGCCGGCTCCTCAACCACCTCCGAGGAGCCACACCAGCGGCACACGACCCGCTCGACGTCGTGCTCCAGGACCTCTTCCTCTTCGACGTTCATCTCACCGCCGAGGCTGAAGTGCTGGAACGTCCTGACCCGCTTGGATTCGAAGACGTCGAAGCGCGTCTTGTTGCCGCACGCGTTGCAGAGATAGCTCATGCGGCGGCGTCGCCGAAGAACTTCAGGGCGAAGACCACCGTGTCGTCGCTGATGCCCCCGAAATCCTTCGCGTCCTGCAACAACCGTTTCGTGAGGTCGTCGGCGCTGGAGCCCGGCGCGTGATGGATCAAACCCTGTTCGATCCGACGCCGGCCGTAGAACTCGCCGCCCGAGCGCGCCTCGAGGAGGCCGTCGGTGAAGGCCATGAACACGTCGTCTGCGCCGAACGAGTACGTCTCCTGCTGGAACTGCTCGTCCTCGAAGACGCCGAGGATGCTGCCCTGCAACTCGATCGTCTCGACGGCCTTGTCCCCATCGCGGTAGATCAGTGGTGGCGGATGCCCGGCGAGACCGAAGCTGCACCGGTGCCCGGTCGGATCCAGGAGCCCGTAGACCAGGGTGACGAAACGTTCGTCCTCGAAGTCGTGAAGCAATGCGTTGTTCAGATGGAACAGGACCGATGATGGGGCCGGGTTACGGATCGCGAACGCACGCAGCATGTATTTCGCCATCGCCGTCAGGGCGGCAGACTCGGCCCCTTTGCCCGACACGTCTCCCACCACGACCGCATAACGACCGTCGGGGAGATCGAAGACGTCGTAGAAGTCGCCGCCGATATCGGCCTGCCCGCTGGCGGGGTCGTACACGGCCGCCACCTCACACCCCTCGAGCTTCGGCAGGTCGCTCAGCAGCAGGCCCTCCTGCAAGCTGCGCGCCACCCGGCGCTGACGCTCGTAGCGCTTGGCGTTCTCTATCGACATCGCGGCCTGGCCCGCGAGGACGCTCAAAGCCTCCGTCTCATCCGGCGCGAGCGTTACGGCTCGTTTGAAGAACACGAGAACCGCCCCGACGACGATGCCGCGCTCCCCCGGCACGGGGGCAGCCACGATCGTCCAGCGGTCGCCGTCGGGGCCCTCGAGCATCATGTCGGGCACTACGACCGCCTCTTCACGCGCCAGCGCGTCCCAAGGCTCCTGATTGATGTCTATCCGCACTAACTTCTCCATCGCCGGCACCCGGCTGCCCACCGGCGGGGGTGCGATCAACGTCGTGCGGTTCGAGTCGAAGAAACAGATCGAGGCGGCATCGCCGGCGAGGAGCTCGGAGGCGCCGCGGGAGGCCTCTTCGATCACCTGTGAGAGTCGCAGCTGCGACGCCACCCGAAGGCCGAACGCGCGCAGACCGGCCAGCAGATTGAAGCGACGCGCGTTGACCAGCGCGACGCCGACCTGGCGAGCGATGCCGCGTGCGAGGGCAAGGTCCTTGGGTTTGAACTCCCGCGGATCGTCGTACTCGAGCGCCAGGCCGCCGAACTCCTCGCCCCACCTGACCAATGGGATGCCGATGTAGGCGCCGAGCCGGTCCCTTTGATGGTCGGGGATCCGGTCGTCGATCGTGGCGTCGGGGATCAGGAGCGGCGTCCGCTCCCGAAGGGCCGTCGACAGCAGAGGGAGGCTGCCCGCCTCCACCGTCGCCGCGGTCGTGACCGACAGCTGCTCGGGCGTGAAGCCGGCGTGAGCCATGATCGAGAAGCGCCGTCCGATCCCGAGACGGGTAGCGGCGAAGCAGCGATCGGCGCCGAGGAGCTCGGGGACGACCCGAACGGCGGCGTCCAGCGTCTCCTCCACCGATCGAACCTCGGCGAGGAGGCCGGCCAGTCCCAACAGGACGTGCGCGATCTCGGAGTCCTCGCGCAGGGATTCCAGGGTCTGTTCGAGGTCCCTGACCCGCTGTTCGGACTCCGCCGTCTCCCGCGAGCCGCCGGTCATCTCTTGAACCATCCGATCGCCAGACTACGGGGTGTTGCTATATCGAACACATGTTCGATATCGTCGTCAGACATGCCGGTGCAGCGGTCGTTCGAGGAGCTGGGGGTGCCCCTGGCCGACGTGACCTTCTGCGTGCTGGACCTCGAGACGACGGGCGGCTCCCCCGCCGATTGCGGGATCACCGAGGTGGGAGCCTGCAAGGTGCGCCGGGGCGAGGTGGTCGGCACCTTTCACACCCTCGTGAACCCGGGCCAGCCGGTGCCGGCGTTCATCCGGCTCCTCACCGGGATCTCCGATGAGCTGCTCATCGAAGCGCCGGATATCGAGACGGTCCTGCCCTCGCTGCTCGAGTTCGTGCGAGACAGCGTGATCGTGGCCCATAACGCCCGCTTCGACGTCGGTTTCATCAACTGTGCTCTGCAGCGGGCCGACCGTCCCCGTCTCGCCAACCGCGTCGTCGACACCGCGATCCTGGCGCGCAAGATCCTGTCGGACGAGGTCCCCAACCACAAGCTCTCGACCCTGGCCCGACATCTGCGATGCGCGCACCAGCCGAACCACCGCGCCTACACCGACGTGCTTGCGACGATCGACGTGCTGCATCACCTCATCGAGCGCGTCGCCGGTTTCGGCGTGACTACCCTCGAGGACCTCGTCGCGATGACGAGCGCCCGCATCGACCGGACGTTTGCCAAGATCCGGCTTGCGGACGACGTGCCGCGCGCGGGCGGTGTCTATCGCTTCATCGGCGTGGGGGGCGAGACCCTCTACGTGGGCAAGGCCGCCGACCTGCGCGCTCGCGTTCGCTCCTACTTCTACGGCGACCCACGACGTAAGGTCCGCGATCTCCTGCGTCAGGTCGACCGCATCGAGGTCGAGACGCATCCAACGATGCTCGAGGCCGAGGTCGCCGAGGCACGGGCGATTGCGAGCGAGCTGCCCCCGCACAACCGGGCGGGGAAGCGCCACGCGTCCTGGTACCTCAAGCTACACATCGACGCCAAGGTGCCCAAGCTCACGACCGCCCGGGTGCCGAAGGAGGACGGGAGCTTGTATCTCGGTCCCTTCGCCGGCGTACGCGTAGTGAAGACGCTCATCGCCGGGCTGCAGGACGCGTACCGGATCCATCGGTGCAGCGAACCCGCTCGCTGCCGGGGTTGCGCGTTCTCCGAGATGAAGACGTGCGCGGGGACCGACCGCGGGCTGCACGGAGCCGAGCTCGACCGCCTTGCCCGGTCGTTGGCGACCGATGCCGAAGAGGTCTTCGTCGCGCTGGAGGCCAAGATGCGGCGCATGTCCGCGGTGCAGCGCTACGAGGAGGCCACCGACACCCGCGAGCAGGGCGCCGCTCTCGAACGGGCACTCCAGACCGAGGTTCTGGTGCGTTCCCTCGTCGAAGCCGGCGACGTCGTGCTGCGGATCGGCAAGAGGTTGATCTTGTTGCGCGACGGACAACTCGCTGCGGCGGCCGACGTGATCCCGGCCGACCCCGTGCGTCAGATCGACGCGCTTCAGGCGGAGGCGCGCTCCGAGCCGGTGGGCGCCTACGTCCCGTCGGCCGTGCAACGAGAGGCGCGGGTGATCGCCCGTTGGCTGACGCGCAACGCCGCGTCGTGCGAGCTGGTGTGCGTCACGGGGCGCTGGGCCCTTCCCCTGCACGCGGGACGCCTCGGCGACCGCTTCCGGCCTCGGTCGGAGCCATGAACGCCTAAGCGCTCCGGCGCCACCATGCGTAGGGGACGCCGGGCAATGGTGCGCTAAACGTCGTTGGACGACGAGACCAGCAGGTCGAGGGCGCGCGCGGCGGCACCCGAATCGATCGCTTCGGCCGCCACGGTCAGCCCCTCGGACACGTCTTTCGCTCGGCCCGCAGCCAGGAGGCCGGCGGCGGCGTTGAGGACCACTATGTCGCGGCGCGGCCCGCTCTCGCCGGCGAGAACCCCCCGGATGTAGCCGGCGTTGTCCTCCGCGGAGCCGCCGGCGACGTCGGCCAATCCGGCGGGAGGGAGTCCCAGCTCGGCGGGGTCGAGGGTCCATTCGGTCGTTGCCCCGTCCACGAGCTCGAGGACCCGCGAGGGGCCGGACGTGGCGAGCTCGTCTAGGCCGTCGGAGCCGTGGAACGCGACCACGTGTTCGCTCCCGAGGCGCTCGAGCGCCTGCACCATCTTGTCCAGCATCGCGGGATCGGACACGCCGAGCGCCTGCCGGCGCGCCCCGGCGGGGTTGGTGAGGGGGCCGAGGAAGTTGAAGATCGTCGCGACCCCCAGCTCGCGGCGGGTTGCGCCTGCGTGCCTCATCGCGGGATGGAAGACCGGCGCGAAGCAGAAGCCGATGCCGGCCTCCTCGATGCAGCGTTCGACACCTTCGGGCGGCAGATCGATCTTCACGCCCAAAGCTTCGAGCACGTCCGCCGAGCCACAGCGCGACGACGCGGCTCGGTTCCCATGCTTGGCAACCTTGGCGCCGGCCCCCGCGCAGACGATCGCGGCGGCCGTCGACACGTTGAAGGTTCCGGTGCGGTCTCCCCCGGTGCCGCACGTATCGAGGACGTCACCCGACACTTTGACGCGCAACGCGTAGCCGCGCATGGCCGTGACCAGTCCGGCGACCTCATCGGCGGTTTCTCCCTTGGCGCGTAAAGCGACGACGAACCCGGCGATCTGAGCGGGCGTCGCGGCACCCTCCATGATCTCGGCCATCGCTGCCGCGGCTTGTTCCTCGGCCAGGTCGTCGCCGGCAAGCAACGTCGAGATCGTCTGGCCCCACGAGAATCCGTCGGTCACCACGTCAGCCTCCCGCCGGGGCGAGCAGCCGGGCAAATGCAAGCGCGTAGGCGAGGGCCCCGGAGTGGAGCTCGTCGATGTCGATCGACTCCCGGGCGGTATGGGCGAGTGTGATGTCGCCCGGACCGCACACCACCACGTCGGCGCCGGCCTCCGCCATGAAGCGGGCATCCGACGCGCCGCGGAAACCCATGATCTGCCCCGGGCCCTCGATCGCGTCCTCGACCGCCGCAAGGGTTTGCGTGACAACCTCGGATGACTCGGGGACCTCGAACGGGTCGCCGTAGTGCGGCAGCTCTACTACGGCGTCGATGTCGGGGAATCGTGCGCGTGCCATCTCGACGGCTTCGGTGACCGACGCGATCACGCTCTCCTTCGTCTCGGGCGGCACCGAGCGCCGGTCGATCTCCGCCACGCACGACGCGGGCACGATGTTCACCTTCTCGCCCCCTCGGATGGTTCCGACTCCGATGCTCGGCCCCCCCACCACCGGGTGAACGATGTCGGGGAGCGTGGCTTCCAGATGACTGATGATCTCGGCCATGTGCGCGACGGCGTTGACCGCGCGCTCGGGGGCCGATCCGTGTCCGGCCCGACCGCGGGTCGTGATCCGCATCCAGCACACGCCGCGCTGGGCACGCACGACGCGCAGCGAGGTCGGCTCGCCCACGATCGCGATGTCGGGTTTGATGATCCCATCGGCAACGAGGAAGCCGGCGCCCTTGAAGCCGGCCGCCTCTTCGTCGGCAACGAACGACATCTCCAGCATGCCGTCGAACGACAGCCCGGCGTCGCGCAGCGCCGCGACGGCCTCGAGAGCGGCGGCACAAGGGCCCTTGGCATCGCCGGACCCACGTCCGTGCAGCCGGTTGTCGACGATCTCTCCGCCGTACGGATCGCGCCCCCATAGGGCGTGATCGCCGGCCGGAACCACGTCGATGTGCGAGCAGTATCCGACGACGCGGCCCTCGCCCTGCGACCAGCGCGCGACGACACTGGGGCGGTTCGACTCGCTCTCGTGTGTCGAGGTGTCGAGGCCCAGCTCGCGGCATCGCCGATCCACGAGCCGGGCGACCTCGGCCTCGTCCCCGGGAGGGTTCTCCGACGGGATCTGTACGAGCTCTCGCAGGCGCTCGACCAGGCGATCGCGGTCGATCAGCGGCGCGATATCCGCCTTCGCGACGGTCACCCTCTGCGACACTGTCTCTCGTGACCCGTTATCAGCTGACGCTCCTCGTGGTCCTCGCGGCGTGGCCCTTCGTCATCATGGGCCTCCTCTTTCTCATGAGCCGTCTGGAGACCTACGTCAAGACGATCGACGCGCAGACGCCCGAAGAGGCCGGCCTCGAGCCGGTGTCGGGCAGCTCCGGCGAGCGCGAGGTCCAGATCGTCCTCGGCGACCAGGTGATCGGCGAACCCAAGTAGCGGCATCGGTGGCAGGCTAAACGGCCGCGACGCACTCGACCTCGACCCGCGCCCCCTTCGGCAACGCGGCGACGCCGACCGTGGCGCGCGCCGGGGGCTCGCTGGGGAAGAACGAGCCGTAGGCCTCGTTGACCTCCGCGAAGTCGTTCATGTCCGTTACGTAGATCGTCGTCTTCAGGATCCTGTCGAGTCCGGAACCGGCTTCCTCGAGGATCGCCTTGAGGTTGTTGATGCACAGGCTCGTCTCCTCGGCGATCGAACTCGAGAGCAGCTCGCCGCTCGAGGGATCGAGCGCGATCTGGCCCGAGCAGAACACCAGGCTCCCGGTCGAGATCCCCTGCGAGTAGGGGCCGATCGCCGCGGGAGCGGACGTCGTGCTGATGCATGTCTTCGTCACGAGATGCCTCCTCGTTGGGCCGGACGTGTCGGATTTGCGAGTGAGGCTACGGCAGGCCGGTCGGTGGGCTCGCGGCCCAGTCGATCGCGTCGGGTCCCGGACGATAGCGGAGCCCGGTGTCGCGGGCGGTCCCACCCTCGGCGATGTGCCAGACCTGGGCGTCGCCGCCGGCATCGGGAACGCGGCCGAACAGGAGCCCCGACCCACGCGGCCCCCAGTCGACGAAGACGTCCCGGAAGCCCGAGTCGGTCGTCAGGTCGCGTATAGGGCTCCCGTCGCCGTTCAGCAGAAGCAGGTCGGCGTTGCGCACGGCGGCCAGGAAGGCTCCGTTGGGTGCGCACGACACCGCGGTGAATCCGGCGTCGGTCGGAGTGAGGTACTCGGGCCCCCGCCGGGTGATCTCGGCGATGGCCCCGTTGACTATTCCCAACAACCGTCCCGAGCATTGCTCGAGACCCGTCACGGGAGCCGCGACGATCCCACCGCTGAGCGGCGGGGCCGAAGTCCTCGTGAAGCCTACGAAGCTCAGTCCGCTGTCCGGAGCAACCGTGAGATAGATCGTGAAGCCGTCCGGACTCCACCCTTTTAGCGACACGCGCGGCCCGGTGCGGACCCGGTAGATCTCGCGCATGCGGGTCCGTGTCAGGTCGGCGATCCACAGGGACGTCGTCTTGCCCTGTTCCAGGAGGACTGCCAGCATGCGGCCATCTGGGGAGTAGGCAAGGTCCCGCACAGCCTCGCGGACGAGTTGTTCCGGCTCTTCCCCGGGGGGCCCCACCCAGAGCGACCCCTCCACATCCACCGCAGCTATGCAGTCCGACGTGGGCGACCAAGCCCACAGAGGCGACTCAGGAATTCGGAGCAACGGAACGCGTCTATCGTCCATGAACACGAAGGGCCTGACCTTCTTCTGGATGGCCAGGGCCTCACCGTCTGCGCCGAAGCCGAACGGGCCTACGCCCATCGCCGACTCGACCGGTCCTCCCTGTACGGGCGCCCTGCCTACCCACCTCGGTTGCTGCCGCACAGCGACCTCGGTACCGACCCCCTCGCCGGTGGGCCGCAGGCACGACCGGGGGTATCGATCGGCCAGCGGCTCCGTTCGGAACGGGCCAGTGATGAAGGCGCTCTCGTCCTCGGTGAGGCTGGGGGTGGGAGTCGACTCGAGGGACGGCTCCGGAGTGTCGGTCTCTTCGGGCTCCGACGGCGCGGGCTCTGGAGTCGGTTCCACGGCCACGGGCTCGGAGTCGACGGCGCTGAGGATCGGCTGGATGAGGATCGCTCCGACGACGACCACGAAGACCAACGCCAGGAAGGCCTTCAGGCTCGGGCTCATCGCGAAATCCTAGGTCGGCGCCGTTCCTAAGGCGAGGGCGTTGACCATGTCTCCAGACGTGACAGGATGGCGGAGATGAGTGCCCAGCCCGAGCGGACCAGCACCGAGGAACCCAAGCAGCGCATCTGCGCCCGGTGCAAGGGGCCGTTGTCGTACGCCGAGCTTCCCGGCTTCGGACGCGTCTGGCAATGCCCCTCCTGCGTGATGGCGTTGCTCGATGACGACGGCAAGACGTTCATCTGGCGCAAGCCCGCCGGCCCCAAGCTCAAGCAGACCTACCAGGAGAAGAAGAAGAAGTCGCGCAAGGCGTGCCCCGAGTGTCGCAAGCCCATGTGGGAGGTCGTCATGCCGGACTTCGGCTCGCGCTGGCAGTGCGAGGAGTGCCGTCTGACGGTGTTCGCCACCGGCGGCGTGCAGCACTGGCGCACCAAGAAGCAGGCTTAGAAAAAGCGGGGCTCCCCACCTTTCGGCGGGGAGCCCCAAGCTATGGAGCCGGCCTATAAGCCGGATTCTGTCCCGGGTTTCCCCGGGGGCGACCATCCATCTGGGACGAACGTTGCCGCTCGCCTCATGCGACCTACCCGGAGGTGCCCCGGTTTCCCGAGGCGGGCGGGCCACCCAACCTCCTGCTCGGTCTTGCTCCGGACGGGGTTTGCCTAGCCGCACCGGTCACCCGGTGCGCTGGTGAGCTCTTACCTCACCCTTTCACCATCACCGCGGGCCGAAGCCCGAGGCTGTCTGCTCTCTGTTGCACTTTCCGCGGGTCGCCCCGCCTGGCACTTTCACCAGCGTCCTGCCCTGTGGAGTCCGGACTTTCCTCGACCTCCCCGAAGGGAGGCCGCGGTCGCCCGGCCGGCTCCTTGGTGCACAACGATTATCCGGCCTCGACCCTTCCCGCGCCAGAGCCGCCCCCGCCCGCCTTGACCCGGGCCCTCCGCCTAACAGGCGGGGTTCAGATCGCGACGGTGCGTGGCCCGAGGGCGCTGATCTCGAGCACCGCTCCACCGCGACCACCTGATCGCGCCGGTCCCACCATCGAGGATCGCGTACAGAGTGCCGTCCTCGCCGCCCACGTTGACGACGACGTCTCCGCATCGATCGCCGGGAAGGGAGAAGCCGTACCCGTAGGCGTATACGTCCTTTGGGAGCAACTGCTCGGGGCCCTCGAACCGGAGCGTCCACAGGGTCCGGCCGGTGCTGCCCGTCCGCGCCCTGAAGCTCGCCTCGTGCCGGTCCGCCCGGGCGTTCATCACGTCGGCTCCACGGCCGTCGACGGCCACCCCCAGCGGCATCAGCGTCTCGTCGGAGCGGATCAAGGTCTGGTCGGCATCGCCCTTCAGAACGAAAGTGGCGTAGTCCTCCGTATCCGGTGGTTGGAAGAGAGCCATCCAGAGGAAACGGTCCCCGATCGCGTCGGGATGAACGTCACCTGCCGGACCAAGCCCCACCGCTCCGCCGCCCGCCAGACATCTCCTGGCCGGACACGGCGTGCCGTGCCAGACGAGGTGGTAGCGCCAGATCCTCTTTCCCGCTCCGGGAAACGCGAGACGCGTGTAGTGGATCGCATTGTCCTTGTCGTCGAAACGCGGCCGCTCCAGCACCACGTCCGCGTCGCGGTCTCCGTCCAGATCGCCCGGCGAGTGCACCCAGAACCCGCGTTTCGTCCAGATCACGTCACCCGCCCCGGCATCGGTCAGCATCACCACGGTGTGATCCCGTTCGAAGAGGACGTTCGGCACGATGGGAAGGGCCGGAAGCAAGGAGGAAGTTCCGGAGTTGTAGGTGAGGATCCCGAAGTCACGTCTGCCGTCTCCGACCACGTCCGCCAGGGGGATCGTCCAGGCGAAGTACCGGAACTCGAGGCCGCCTTCCGTCCACACCCCAGCCCCGTCGAGGCCGCGGCGCGCATGGATGATTCCCCCGATCGCAGGCGGGTCCTGGCCCTCGCCCGCGTAGAAACCCGTGTCGTTGATGACGACGTAGTCGTCCAGGGAATCTCCGTCGACGTCCGGAACCGCGTCGGGGAAGGGAAGCCAATTGACCCCCACGTCGATCGTGGGGTGGAACGTATCGGTGCCGTCGGCCGCGCTGAGCAAGAGCGCACGCGTGGCGGCGGTCGTCGTGAACAGCGACTCGGTGAGAGTCGAGAGACCGATGAGGATCTCGGTCGCGTCGTCCTTTCGCGCCTGGACGAATGCGAACGAGATCGGGCTGTCGGTTACCACAGTGGTCGTGAAGTCGTACGAAGCCGCCACCGACGTATACGTCTTGGACCAGATGCGCTTTCCGGAATCGCCTCGCAGCGCGTGGAAGTCCAGGTACCGAGCGCCGCTGGAGCCACCGAAGAACGAGAGGATCCCCCCGATCGCTATGAGTCCGGGGCGAGCCGGGTCGCCCACCATCGCTCGACCTACGACCACGTAGTCCTCGTAACGCTTCTTCCATCGGAGCCGCCCCGTGCGTCCATCGCGGACGCGCACGATCGTGGTGAACTCGTCCTCCGCGATCGTGTTCACCTCTTGTCCGGTCTCGTCGATCACGAGGCTGTAGCGAACGTCTCTTTCGATCACTTCGGCGATGCCGTCTCCGCTTACGTCTTTGACGGGATAGGCCGCGACGCTGCGGCCGCGCCTGACTCTGGCCTTGTCGGTCGCCGTGAGGGCTTCGACGATCTCGGGCGACGGATCGAGCTCTTGAAGCTGCCGCAACATCCGCAGCCGGATGCCGAGATCCGGTGCAACGGGCGCGCCCTCCCGGGCGGGCGCGGGATCCGCCGCCACCGGCGCGCCGGACGCCGCCATGACGATCGCGGCCACCCCGGCCGCAGCCCGAACTGCCCACTTCGACCCCACACCCAAGGGTTCGTGGCCGTCCGGTTCATCCCTCCCTGCGGGCCGCGGCCGGCTGGGGCGGCGCCTAGGGCTCCACGAGCCGGACCGCTTCGCCGGCGGCGACGTGACGGTCGGTCGCGGTCTGCCTGAGCAGGTATCGGATCACGCCTCCATGGGTCACCACCACGTGATCGCCCGGCTCGAGCGCCGAAAGGAACGCCTCGACCCGCCGGCCCAGTGCGGCGACGGACTCCCCGGCCGGAGCCACGAAACCGTCGAAGTCAACGAGCGACCGTCGCGTCTCGGGCTCGAGCTCCGCCCACGTCAGTCCTTCGAGATCGCCGAAATCAAGCTCGCGCAGCCGAGCATCCTCGCGGGGCGCTCCCAACGACAACGCCGTTTCCGTCGCGCGTTGCAGGTCGGACGACCAGATCGCCGCATCCGCAGGGAGACCGGCATCGGCCGCGAGAGCGGCCGCCTCTGCGCGGCCCATCTCGTTCAGCGGCACGTCGGTCCAGCCGTTGAGCTTTCCCGCCTGCGTCCAGTCGGTTGTACCGTGACGCACCAACCAGATCGTCATGTGCTCTCTAGCGCCACCAGGGAAGCTCACCCCATCCGTTGTGCACTACCGCCACGGCCACGAGCAGGGTCGCTATCTCTGCAATCTGTTCGACCGCGCCGAGGACGTCCCCGGTGGTTCCGCCGATCCTGCGACGCGCGTAGCGCACGACGACCGCGGCCGCGCACCCTGCCAGAGCCCCTTGCAGAAGCGCCCACCATCCAACCGCGGCGAGCGCGACTGCGACACCTGCGCATGTGGCTATCAGGATCTGGCGCTTCGTCACGGCGGCCACGTAATCCGCGCCGAGACCCTGGCGATCGGCAGGTCGCGCGAGCATCGCTGCCACGCCGCCCGAGCGACCCAGTGCATGCGCGCTGATCAGCGCGGCCATCGCAGCAAGGCCCTCGAACGCTGCGACGGCGGCGACGCGTACGAAGAAACTGACGATCAGAGCCGCAACCCCATAGGTGCCGAGCCTCGGATCCCGCAGGATCTCGAGAGCGCGTTCGTGATGGTTCGCTCCGACCAACGCGTCCGCCGTGTCGGCGAGCCCGTCCTCGTGGAAGGCGCCGGTCACGGCGACGCCCGCGCCGACCGCCAGCGTCGCGGCGACCCAGGTCGGGAACAGCTCCAGAGCCAGCGCGTAGACGGCGCCCGTCAGAGCGCCCACCAGGGCCCCCACGATCGGAAACCAGGGAACGGCCCGGGCAAGGTTGCGGGTCGGCGAACCACCGCCGTGCCCCGCGGGGACCCGCGTGAGGAAGGTCAACGCGCCGCCCAATCCTCGGAGACTCAGCCCCGCGAGGCTCAACCAAGCCCCCATTCCTCGAACGTGGCAACTTCGACGACGGTCCGCGCCGCAAGAGCGACGAGAGGGACCGCCAGCAGGGCCCCGCTGCCCTCTCCCAAACGCAGGCCGAGGTCGAGCAGCGGCTGCTTGCCGAGCTTGTCGAGGAGGATCCCGTGACCCGGCTCGGAGGAACGATGGCCCGCCAGGCAATTGTCGAGCGCCCCGGGGGCCTCGGCCTCGAGTGCGGCCAGGGCCGCGGTCACCACGAAACCGTCGAGCACGACGGGGATCGATCGGAGACGCGCTTCGCACGCGGCGCCGGCCAGCGACGCCAACTCGCTGCCGCCGACCTGACGCAAGACCTCCAAGGGACGCGCCTCGCCCACGCGCGTGCGGGCTCGCTCGACCGCTGCGACCTTCCTCTCGAGCGATCCGGCGTCGAGCCCGGTCCCGCGTCCGGTGCACTCCCCCGCGGGAAGGCCGGACAGGCACGCGCAGATAGCGGCCGCCGCCGTGGTGTTGCCGATCCCCATCTCCCCCAGCACGAGAAGGTCGACGCCGTCGCCGCCGGCCAGTTCCGCTACCGCGGCACGACCGCTCCCGAAGCACTCGGCGAACCGGGTTTGATCCAGAGCGGGCGCGGAGGTCAGATCATTGGTTGGGCGCCCCACTCCGACGTCGACCACACGCAGGGTCACGCCCAGGGTGGCGGCCATGACCGAGGCGGTCGCGGCCCCTTCGGTCAAAGCACGGTGCATTGCCGCGGTAACGGCTGCGGGATACGCGCTCACGCCCTCGGTGACGACACCGTGGTCGGCCACGAACACGATGGCGGCGGGCTTGCGCACGGCCGGGCGATCCGACCGCTGCCAGCCCGCCAGCCATGTCGCGATGCCGTCGAGGCGGGCGAAGGCGCCCGCAGGTCGCAGAACCCGTTCGGCGCGCTCCGCAACCGCCGCCATGGCGCCGGCATCCGGGCCGGGCGCGGCCGCAAGCTCGGAGACGATCGCGTCGAAGTAACCGTCGTGGTTCATCCGCCTTCCAACCCCTCGATGCTTGCGAGCGGCAGGGCTCGACCCGCGACGCAGAGGAACGCACGCTGCGCGTGACCGGCGACGGTCGTGTTCACGCGTCCGAGCAGGTCCTGGAACCGGACGCCGAGCTCGGTCGGTGGGTGCACACCCGAGCCGACCTCGTTCGTCACCACGATGGTCTCTCCGGGTCGCCCGGCCCAGAGGCGCGCCGCCTCCGCCGCCCTCGTTTCGATCGAGGCGTCGTCGTGGCCCGCCATCATGAGGTTGCTGACCCACAACGTGATGCAATCCACGATCATGGTCTCGTCCGGCGGCCGGCTCTCCGCGGCGGCTTGAAGCTCCACCGGCTCCTCCACGGTCGACCACTCTTGGGGGCGCTCCGCTCGATGGCGCGCGATCCTCTCCTCCATCCCGACGTCGGTGGGCGCCGTGGCGACGAACACCACCGGAGCGTCGGTGCGAGAGGCCAGTCGAAGCGCCAGCGACGACTTGCCACTTCGGGCGCCGCCGGTCACGAACGTCAGGCCCATCAGAGGGCTCCGGTTACGCGTGCACGCTCGCGCATAGGAACGACGACGAGCGTTCCGTTGTCCCTGAACACCTTTACCGACGCGCCGTAATGGGTCGCGATAGTCGCCTCGGTCAGGACCTCCTCTGCGGTGCCCTCGGCGACGATCTGTCCGTCGCGCAGGAGAACCAAGCGTTCCGCGAACTGACCGGCGAGAGTCAGGTCGTGCATCGCGCTGATCACCGTGAGGTCCTGCTCCCTGCGCAAAGAGTCGACGAGCTCCAGAACCTGCTGCTGGTGCCCGACGTCAAGCGCGCTGGTGGGCTCGTCCAGAACCAGCAGTGGGGCGCGCTGAGCTAGCGCTCGAGCCAGCACGACCCGCTGCAGCTCGCCGCCCGACAGCGACCCGAGCGAGCGACCGGCGAACGGCAGCAGATCCAGTCGCTCCAATACCTCTTCCACCACACGCAGGTCCTCGGTCGTCTCGACCCCCAGATACGAGATGTAGGGGGTGCGACCCATGAGCGTGTAGTCCACGACGCTCATCGCCCGGGGGATGTACGGCAGCTGTGGGACGTACGCGATCAGACGAGCCAGACCACGCCGGTCCAGATCGCTGACCTTGCGGTCCCCGATCGTGATCGTTCCCCCGACGAGTGCCGCACCCAACAAGCCCCGCACGAGCGTCGTCTTGCCGGCGCCGTTCGGCCCGATGATCCCAACCCAGGATCGAGCGGGGACGTCCAGGTTCACACCGCGGATGATCTCGTGGCCGTCGAGCCGAACGCGCACGTCGTGGAACCCGACCCCGATCAAGTGATGCTCCGGCTGCGTCTGAGGACGATGAGGAAGAACGGAGCGCCCAGCACCGCAGTAATGACACCTATCGGCAACTCCGCAGGCGAGATCAGAGTCCTTGCCGTGAGATCGGTGAGGATCAAGAATGCCGCCCCCAACATCAGGGACAACGGCAGCACGATCCTGAAGCTGGACCCCAGGAGCAAACGGATCGTGTGCGGAACGATGATCCCGACGAAGGCGATCAACCCACTGACCGATACGGCCGCGGCCGTGCCCAGCGACGCGGCGATGACGATCAACAGGCGGACACGGCGCGTGTCCACCCCGAGTGAGTCCGCCTCCTCGTCGCCCACCGCCATGACATCCAGCAACCGACGGTGCGACAGGATCGCGATCGTGCTTACGGCGAGATAAGGCAGCACCAAGGTGACCTGCGACCAGCTTGCGGTCGTGAGCTGCCCGAGGATCCACGCGAAGACCTGACGCAGGGTGTCCGACTCGCGTTGCTGGACGTAGGTCTGAAGGGCGGTGAGGAACGATGCCATCGCCACGCCCGCCAGGATCAACGTCGATGCCGTCCGGCTCCGGGCGCCAGACCGGCCCAACGTGTAGGTGGCGAACACGGCCACCAGCGCACCGGCGAACGCGGCCAACGGAAGGGGGTCGACGGGCCACTCCGACGCCACGGGGAAGTAGGCGATCGCGATGGTCGCACCGAGACCTGCTCCGGCCGCCACTCCGAGGAGATAGGGGTCGGCAAGGGGGTTGCGGAACACGCCTTGATAGGCGGCGCCGCTGAGCGCCAACATCGCGCCCACCAACCCAGCCAGCACGACGCGCGGCATCCGCAGCTCCCAGAGGATCGCGGCTTCGCGTTCGTCCAGACCCGAGGCGATCTCGATCAGAGGCAATCGATCGAGAAGCTCGCGCACTATCGCGAGGGGGCCGAGCGATACCGGCCCCAGCATCACGCCGACGATGAGTGCGACGGCAACCCCCGAGAGGCCGGCGATCAGCCAGAACGCTCGAAGGGTTGCCGGGCGCAGCTCGGTGGCGGCCATGTCGGTTCTAGCCGTCGAGCTCGTTGACGGCGTCCGCCACGTTGCGGAGGAACTCGACCACGCGCGGCCCCCACCGCGACGCGACGTCGTCGGAGAGCTCGACCACATGCCCGTTCCGCACCGCAGCGATCTGGTTCCACCCGGCTCGCTCGGCGACGGTCTCCGCGGACTGATCGCAGCAATCGGTGTCGGCAAGGAAGATCAGATCGGGATCGGCTTCGATGATGTATTCGCCCGAGAGCTGTGGATATCCGCTTCCGGCGCCCTTGGCCTCGTCCGCGATGTTCTCGAGCCCCATCATCGAATAGACCTCGCCGATGAAGGTCTCCGACGTGACCGAGAAGTACGTGTCGTCGAGCTCGTGGTAGTAGGTCGGCGCCTCGTCGAAGGTCGGAATAGACACAACCAACTCGTCGATATCGGCCTGCATCTCGCTCACCAGACCGGCCGCCTCATCGGTATGTCCAGTAGCCGCCCCGAGCTCCTCGATCTGCGCATACGTGCCGGTGATGTCGCGCGGCGCAGGCTGTTGCAACAGGGGGATGGCGAGCTTCTTGAAGGACCTCTTCAATGCGGGCGGTGCCACATCCATCACCACCAGGTCGGGCTCGTAGGACGCGATCGCCTCCACATTCGGCTCGTAGCCGGACAGATCGGTGATGGGAGCGTCGGAGGGGAAGTCCGACTGATCGTCCACAGCCACGACCTGATCGCCGGCCTCTATCGCGAAGAGCATCTCGGTCGAGGACGGCGACAGGGACACGATCCGCTCCGGAGCGGCGACGAGCTCGACGGAGCCGGCGGCCGAATCGATCGTGACGGGGAACGCCCCTTCCGTTCCGCCCGCGGCGGGCGCCGGCCGGTCGTTAGCCGGACCCGGTCCACATGCGGCGGCTATCAGGCTTGCCAGCACGATCAACGCGATCGTGGCGGTCCTCCCCGATCCGCGCGCGCGGCGGCGGCCTCTGGTGGGGTCCATCCGATGCTCCTCTCCCCCGGTTCCTCGCCGGGCGGTAAGCCTTCGGAGCATCCGGGAGAGGGGTCGCGGAGCGGACCCGGCTCTCCCTTTGCCACGAAGGTCATCGAGCCGTGCGTTCCGCCGGGTTCCTGGCTCGTCCGCTTCTACGGACCTACAGTTGCGGGACAGCGCCGGATTCCGACCGGACTTCCCCGAAACGGGACGCGTTCTATGCGGACTCTATCGCCGCAGGAATTACGGACGGAGGTAGCCGTCTCTGAGGAACAGCCGGAACCGGTCGTCGCGGCCCAGCTCGAAGGCGACCCAGAACCATGCCAGGAGTGCGAGGCCGAGGAGCTCGGCCCCCCAGGTGGAGAGATGCGCCAGAGGATCGGTGAGCAGATCCCACGAGTAGGGCTCGGCGGGAGCGACCGAGAACCGGTTGCCGAACGCAGGCCAGAAGAAGGTCTCGGGAGCCGACCACATGCCGTCGCCGACGAGGTGCAGCAGCCATCCGACGCCGAGGCCGAACCACGCGAGCCGCGTTTCGCCTCGCAATCCGACGATGATCACCACGGAGACGACGACCACCGCCAGCACCGAGTGCGCTACGTAGCGACCGGAGTCGCCTTCGAAGAAGAACGCGCCGAGGAGCCCATCGACGATGTCGGGTGCCACCGCGCCGACGAGGATGAAGCGGTAATCGATCCTGCGTCTACCGAGCGTGAAGTAGACGATCAGCACCGCGACGCCGAGGTGCCACAGGATCACTCGAAGAAGGTGCTCTGCTCGGCGCTCTCGCGGTCGAGCGCCCCGTCCAGAGCGGCGGCGTCCATCCCCTGGTTGGCGAGCTTGTCGGCATCAGCGTTCAGCTCGCGCGCGACGTGGGAGAGCGTGAAGGAGTCGAATCGGTTCATCAGGGCTCGCGCCTTGACGGCCAGCGGGCGCAACGTGTCCTTCTTGATCTTCCACTTCCCCAGCAGCTGAGACACCACCAACTCGGAGTCCAGGTAGATGTCGATGTCGGTGACGCCACGTTCGAGTGCCATCTCGAGCCCGGTTATCACCGCGGTGTATTCCGCAACGTTGTTCGTGGCCTCACCGATGCCCTGGGCGATCTCGCCGATCACCTCCCCGCTCTCGTCGCGCAACACCGCCCCGATGCCGGCGGGACCGGGATTGCCGCGCGCGCCGCCGTCGGCGTAGAGGCTGGCCTTCATTCCACGGTCGCTAGGTGGCTCGCCGCGGAAATCACCGTGGCGCCACGCTGCTTCCGCGACAGACCACTAGGCGACGACGAGGAGGCGGCGGCAGTTGCTGCACCGTTGCAGGCCCCGTTCCTTGCGCATGTTTTCGGCCTCGATCGCGGGGAGCTGCGTGTGACAGCCCTGACACGTCCCGCCGACCATCGCCGCCGCGCCGACGCCGTGCTTGGTGGCGCGGACCTTCTCGTACAACTCCACCAGGTCGGCCGGAAGCTCGGCCGCGACCTCCGCTCTTGTCGCGGCGTGTTCGGACGTCTCGGCCTCGATCTCCCCGGTTAGGCGGGCGACGGTGGCGGACAGCTCATCGTGTTCCTTCTGGGCCTGCTCGCGCTCCGCGTCGAGCTTCTCGACGGTGGCGAGGGCAGAGTCCTTCTGGACCATCACCTCGAGGAGCTGGTCCTCGACGCCGCCGCGCTTGCGCTTCAAGGATTCGACCTCGGCCTGGAGCGCCGACAGCTCCTTGGGGTTGGCGACCTTCCCGGACATCATCCGCTGCTCCTCGCGGGCGAGCTTCTGATCGATCATCTCGATCTCGCCTTCCAGACGGCTCTGCTCGCGTCCGATCTCGTCGTTCTGTTTCCGGGCGATCTCGAGATCGGCCTCCAGCTCGGCCAGCAGGTCGTTCACCTCGGACAGACGTTGTGCCTCCGGAAGCGAGGCCTTTCGTTCCTGCAACCGGGCGATGGCGGTGTCTTCGGACTGGAGGTCGAGAAGTCGCTTCAGCGTGGGGTCGTCGTAGCCGGGCACGGCGCGAGCGTAACGGAGCGGTCCTCTGCGGCGCCGGGGGGAGCCGGTCCGTCGCACGGAAGGCCGGTCCGTCGCACGGAAGGCCGATCCGTCGCACGGAAGGCCGGTCCGTCGCACGGAAGGATCGAGCCGGTCGACCGGAAGGCCGGTCCGTCGCACGGAAGGATCGAGCCGGTCGACCGGGGCCATAGGCTGCCCCGTCTATGGAGCTGTGGCCGGGGCGGGCCTACCCCCTGGGCGCCACGTGGGACGGCGAGGGCACCAACTTCGCCGTGTTCTCAGAGAACGCCGAGCGGGTAGAGCTGTGCCTCTTCGACGACGAGGGCAACCAGACGAGCGCGGACCTGCCCGAGGTGACCGCGTTCGTTTGGCACGGGTACGCGCCCGGGATCTCGCCCGGCCGGCGCTACGGGTTCAGGGTCCACGGCCCCTTCGAGCCGGCCGTCGGCAAGCGCTTCAATCCCTCCAAGCTGCTGATCGATCCCTATGCCAAGGCGATCGAGGGCGACGTGTCGTGGGGGCCAGGGGTCTTCGGCTACCCCTTCGGAGACGACGCCCAGGACCTGGACCTCTCGCTTGTAGACAGCGCTCCCCATGTCCCCAAGGCCGTAGTCGTCGACGGCTCCTTCTATTGGGGCGAGGACGCGGCGCCCGCGACGCCGTGGCACGAGACGGTGATCTACGAAACCCACGTGCGCGGGTTCTCGATGACGAACCCGGGCATCCCCGAGGAGCTCCGCGGCACCTACGCCGGGCTCGCGCACCCGGCGTCGCTGGAGCATCTCCAGTTGCTGGGGATCACCGCAGTCGAGCTGATGCCCGTCCATCACTTCATCCATCCGCAGCATCTGGTGGAAAAGGGTCTCCGCAACTACTGGGGTTACGACTCGATCGGTTACTTCGCTCCTTATTCGGGTTACAGCTCGGCCGGTGCGTGCGGGGAACAGGTGAACGAGTTCAAGGACCTGGTCAAGGCGCTGCACGCCATCGGCATCGAGGTCATCATCGACGTCGTCTACAACCACACCGGTGAAGGCAACCACCTCGGGCCAACGCTGTCTTACCGCGGCGTGGACAACGAGGCCTACTACCGTCTCGTTCCCGAGAGCGAGCGCTACTACATGGACTTCACCGGTACCGGCAACACGCTGAACGTCAGGCACCCGCAGACCTTGAAGCTGATCATGGACAGCCTGAGGTATTGGGCGATCGAGATGCACGTCGACGGGTTCCGCTTCGATCTCGCATCGGCACTCGCGCGCGGCCTGTTCGAGGTGGACAGACTGTCGTCGTTCTTCGACATCATCCACCAAGACCCGGTGCTGTCGGAGATGAAGCTGATCGCCGAGCCGTGGGACGTCGGCGAGGGCGGGTACCAGGTCGGCAACTTCCCCTGGCTGTGGACGGAATGGAACGGGAAGTACCGGGACACGGTGCGCGACCTGTGGCGCAACGAGGGAGCCACTCTGGGCGAGTTCGCGTTCCGGTTCACCGGCAGCTCGGACCTCTACCAGTGGGACGGCCGGCGACCGCTGGCCAGCATCAACTTCATCACCGCGCACGACGGCTTCAC
The DNA here is from genome assembly GCA_035249925.1 of Actinomycetota bacterium. GTDB lineage: Bacteria > Actinomycetota > CADDZG01 > CADDZG01 > WHSQ01 > MB1-2. The sequence goes on along the minus strand of DATFFR010000065.1, from coordinate 4,118 downwards.
GCTCAACGACCTCGTGTCCTACAACGCGAAACACAACGAGGCGAACGGCGAGAACAACGCCGACGGCGAGAACCACAACCGCTCCTGGAACTGTGGCGAGGAGGGCGACACCGACGATCCCGAGATCCACGCGTTGCGCGAGCGCCAGAAGCGCAACTTCCTGACCACACTGGCCCTCTCGCAAGGGGTGCCTATGTTCCTCGGCGGCGACGAGATCGGCAGGACCCAACACGGGAACAACAACGCCTATTGCCAGGACAACGAGATCTCGTGGTTCGACTGGAGTCTGCGCGACGAGAACCTCGCGCTCCTCGGGTTCACCAGACGGCTGATGGACTTCCGGCGCCGGCATCCCATCTTTCGCCGCAGGAACTGGTTCCAGGGCCGCGACATCCACGGCTCCGGCGTCACCGATATCGCCTGGTTCGATCCGGGGGGCCAAGAGATGAGCCAGGAGGACTGGGACTCCGCCCAGTTCAACACGATCGGGATCTTCCTCAACGGCGACGAGATACCGAGTCCGGACGAACGGGGTGAGAAGGTCACCGACGACAGCTTCTTTCTGATCTTCAACGCACACCACGATCTGACGCCGGTCACGCTGCCTCACGAGGGATGGGGCCGGGAGTGGGTGGTCGACCTCGACACCGCCCAGCCGCAGCCCGACGGGCCGCGCACTTACAAGGCCGGCCAGGAGGTGCCGATCGAGGCGCGTTCGGTCGTGGTGCTGCGTCGTGAGTCCTGAGGTCCGCGCCACTTACAGGGTCCAACTGCATAAGGACTTCGGCTTCCACGCTGCCGCCGAGATCGTTCCCTATCTCGCCGAGCTCGGGATCAGTCACCTCTATTGCTCGCCCTATCTTCAGGCCCGACCCGGAAGCACCCACGGGTACGACGTCGTCGATCAAAGCCGGATCAGCGACGAGTTGGGGGGGCCCGATGCGCACCGCCACTTGTGCGAGACACTGGCCACGCATGGGATGAGCCACGTGCTCGACGTGGTGCCGAACCATATGACGGTGACGGACCGCGCCAACGAATGGTGGTGGGACGTGCTGAAGCACGGGCCGTCGAGCCACTTCGCGCCCTACTTCGACATCGACTGGGACCCGCCCGAGGCCAAGTTGCATCGCAAGATCCTGGTTCCGATCCTCGGCGACCACTACGGGCGCGTTCTGCGCTCGGGCGATATCCGTCTGGAGAGGGAGGGCGACGAATACCTCGTTCGGTACTTCGAACACGTACTGCCGGTCGCGCCGGGGTCCGTTGTCGGGGCCGAAACATACGAGGACACCGACGCGCTTCACCTGTTGCTGGAACGGCAGCACTACCAACTCGCGTTCTGGCGCAGTGCCGGGCGCGAGCTCAACTACCGACGCTTCTTCTCGATCAACGACCTCGCCGCCCTGCGCATGGACAACCCCGACGTCTTCGACGGCGTCCACGAGCTGGTCCTGCAACTGGTGCGCGAAGGCAGACTCGAAGGCCTGCGCATCGATCACATCGACGGGCTGCGCGATCCCGAGGCCTACCTGACACAGCTCAGGTCGTGGTGCCCCCGGGCCTACCTCGTTGTCGAGAAGATCCTCGAGCCGGGCGAACGGCTGCGCGAAACGTGGCCGGTGGAGGGGACCACCGGCTACGACTTCCTGAACAGTGTCTACGGGCTGCTGTTGGATCCCGCCGGCGAGCCAGCGCTGACGGAGACGTACGAGAGTTTCGTGTCGGCGAGCATCGATCTCCACGACCTGAAGCGCGAGTCCAAGACGCTGCTGATGGAGACCGAGCTCGCCACCGACCTGGAGCGCCTCACCGATCTCTTCGCCGACATCTGTCAGGGACACCGGGACTATCGCGACTACACGCGGGTCGACATGCGAGATGCACTGCGCGAGACGATCGCCGCGTTCCCCGTGTACCGCACCTACGTGAGCCCGGCGAGCGGCCGCGTCACGCCGCAGGACACCGAGTACGTCGGAGAGGCCGTCGACGACGCCCGCCGCGTCCGTCCCGACCTCGTAGATCTACTGGGGTTCCTGCAGAGCATCCTGTTGCTGGAGGTCGACGGCGAGATCGCCGCGGCGCTGGCGCTGCGCTTCCAGCAAACGACCGGGCCCGTCATGGCCAAGGGCGTCGAGGACACCGTGTTCTACGTCTACAACCGCTTCGCCGGGTTGAACGAGGTAGGTGGGGATCCGGGGACGTTCGGCCTTTCCGTCGCGGACTTCCACGAAGAGATGGCACGGGCACAGCGCGACTGGCCGGGATCGATGCTGGCTACGTCGACCCACGACACCAAGCGCAGCGAGGACGTCCGGGCGCGCCTGGCGCTGCTCTCGGAGATCCCCCGTCAGTGGGCCGACGCCACGCGGCGGTGGGCCGAGACGAACGCCCATCACAAGCAGGGCGACATGCCCGACCGCAACACGGAGTACCTCCTGTACCAGACGCTGGTCGGCGCGTGGCCGTTGAGCACCGAACGCGCCGTGACGTTCACAGAGAAGGCGGCGCGCGAGGCCAAGGTCAACACCTCGTGGATCGACCCTCGCCCGGACTATGAGGCCGCGCTCGCCGACTTCGTGCGGGCGATCCTGAGCGACGAGCGTTTCGCCGCCGACCTCGAGGCCTTCGTCGCGCCGCTCGTGACGCCCGGTCGCATCAACTCCCTGACGCAGACACTCGTGAAGCTGACCGCCCCGGGGATCCCCGACATCTATCAGGGGACCGAGGTCTGGGACCTCTCCCTCGTCGACCCGGACAATCGGCGGCCGGTCGACTACCAGCAGCTCAGAAACCTCGCCGACCGAACCGGCCACGCCGACGTCGACGACGATGGGGGCGCCAAGCTCCACGTCGTGAAGACCGCACTGGCGGTGCGGCGCGAGCTACCGGATGCGTTCGGGAAGAGCTCGACCTACGAGCCCCTCGTCGCCCGAGGCTCCGCAGCGGATCACGTCGTGGCCTTCGCTCGCGCCGGCACAGTGGTCGCGATCGCCCCCCGCCTTCCGCTTGGCCTCGGCGGCGAGTGGGGGGACACCACGATCGAACTTCCGACCGGGCGCTGGGTTGAACGCCTCTCGGACACCGCGTGGCAGGGTGTGGTAGCTCTCCGCGGTCTGACGGAGCGATCCCCCGTCGCGTTGCTCGTGCGCGCATAGACCCGGCGGCAACGGGCACAATCGGGCTCGATGACACAGCGCTTCGAGGTGTGGGCTCCGTACGCGGCCGCCGTCGAGCTGGTGACGGATTCCGGCCGCGTCGAGATGGCGTCCGAGGGTGGCGGCTGGTTCGAGGTCGAGGCCGACGTCGAGCCGGGGACCGATTACAGGTTCTCGCTGGACGGCGGCGATGGCCTGCCGGATCCCCGCTCGCCGTGGCAGCCCGAGGGCCCGCACGGTCCCTCGCGCACCGTCGACCACGACGTATTCCGGTGGACGGACGACGACTGGAAAGGGGCTCCCCTCGCCTCTGCCATCGTCTATGAGCTCCACGTCGGAACGTTCACCCCCGAGGGCACGTTCGATGGCGCCATCGAGCGGCTCGATCACTTGGTGGACCTCGGCGTAACGGCGGTGGAGCTCATGCCGGTCGCCGAGTTCCCCGGCGACCACGGGTGGGGATACGACGGCGTCTCGTTGTTCGCGCCCCATCACGCCTACGGAGGGCCGGACGGGCTGAAGCGACTCGTCGACGCGTGCCACGGACGGGGGCTCGCCGTGATCATGGACGTCGTCTACAACCACCTCGGCCCCGACGGGAACTACCTCGGCAGCTACGGGCCTTACTTCACCGACCGCTACTCGACCCCCTGGGGCGACGCGGTGAACTTCGACGGGCCCGGCAGTCCGGGGGTGCGCGCGTTCGTCGTCGAGAACGCGCTCATGTGGCTGGACGACTACCACTGCGACGGCCTCCGGATCGATGCGGTCCATGCGATCCTCGACACCTCCGCCCTGCATATCCTCGAGGAGATCGCGGGCAACGTCGAGCGGCTGTCCGGCCACCTCGGCCGTCAGTTGTTCCTCATCGCCGAGAGCGATCTGAACGACCCGCGCATCGTCCAGCGTCGAGAGGCGGGCGGCTACGGCATCGATGCGCAGTGGAGCGACGACCTCCAT